>JAZNQF010000022.1:0-36689 GCA_045590055.1 Acutalibacteraceae bacterium | reverse complement strand
GCCTTACGGCAGTTCCTTATCTATATATTCATTTGATTTTTCACAGATTGAATAGACGATATCTATATTATCTGCTTGGCTTTGTGCCTTACATGCTTACTGTTCTTTTTGTTAAGCAAAATCAGCCTTTACAGATATAACTGTTTCTCTTTATAAAATTCTTATCTTATATTTCAGTTATTTTCAAATCCGATAGTTGATTGTTTTGCTCGTTAATAAACTGTTGTTTTACGCATAATCTTACTCTGCTGAATTTTGCTTTTCGGTTTAGCTTTACAACGGTTGGTTTTTGAACAGTTTTGCACTTTTTTAGACCGACAGAATATTGCTGCGTTTTTTGTAATTCAACATTTGCAACGTTCTGTTTTTGCCACCGCCTGCAGATATCAGAAAAATCTTTTTTACTTTGTCAGTTTTGTGTCAGCGCATCCGTTGGTTATATTTTATTTCGTTGCCTGACATCTTCTCTGCGTTTTCTTTTCTTTTATCTGTCAGCGGCGGCGGTCTGTGATGATGCGTCGTACATCGGTACCGCCTCCTCTCTTTCGGTTTCACCTTTTGGTTAACCTTTTTGTTTTGCACCTTATTTACGGTGCTAATGCCTTGGCCTTTGCAGCGCCTTCTTTACGATGCTGCCTGCCTTTTGGCTTTTTGCAACACCTTCTTTACGATGTTGCGACCCTTAGCGTGTGTCAACACCTTCTTTACGATGTTGAGTTTTGCTTTGGGTTTTGAACTCTTTTTGTTTTGCTTTTCTCTTGAGTTCGTCTGTATTATAGCACGTGTTTTGTAGATTGTCAATAGTATTTTTCCACATTTTTGATTTTTTTTATTAATTTAGACTTCAGTTTTCCACAATTCTTTATTTTACAAGGCTTTTGAACTTAACAGCATGCAAAAAGCACGTAAAATCAGGCTCTTTTGGGTTGCAAATTTCTTCGCATTAATTAAGCCTCCCTGCAGAAAACCATAACAATGCATAATAAAACTGAAATGCAATATAACTCACCCGCAAACAATAAACACCGGGTGTCCGTAAGGACACCCGGCTAAATACGCGAATTATTAAATTAATACTTGAAGTATACGTCAAGTCCATTGACAGTGTAGGTCAGGTCTTTAACGTAGCCCTCTTTCTCAAGAGCCTCACAGAACACCTTAAGCATATCGTAATCCTTCATTGTAATTCTATTATCCATTCTTATTCTGTCATGGTTGATATAGTTCATGCCCGGCACAAAGCCCGTGCACCACCAATATGTACCGTAAGGTCTTGAAAAGATATAGTCACCGTCATAATAGAAGTCGAAGGACATCTTCAGGGAGTGCTCGTCGCTTGCGCAGTCATACCACTCGGTTTTTCTGTCAAGCGGCATAGTGTAAACACCGATTTCAGCGCCTTTGAATATCCAGCCGTACTGACCTTTCCACACCTGAACCATCCATTTGAGGTTATCATATTCAAACTTGATTCGCATGGTGTCATACCACATAATTGTGAAAGGTGCCGCTAAGTCAAAAATAATTGTATAACCTACGTTTCTCTGCCACGGGTCACTCGCGGTGTAATAATAACCGTCAAGCGGGTCGTAGAGGTAGCTGAGGAAGCCTTTTTCAAGGAAAGCACTTTCTTCCGGAGAGAAGTTAAGGAACTCGATTTTTTCAAGTACCGATACAAGGTTTGCATCGTCTGAGCCTTCCGTGTTGACATAGTCAATCTCGGTATGATCTGAGAATTCGCCGTAGTAAACCTCATTTGTACCTGCGATATATGCGCGTACCTTGTACATATATTGCTTTGTTTCTGTAAGGCGGTTGTGGTTGTAATAAGCCTTTGGGGTTACTGCAAGCTTTTCCCATGCACCGTCATGGGCGTTGTAGTAATAAACCTGATAACCCGTTGCACCTTCAACGGCATCCCATTTGAGAGAAACACCGTCGTTGGAGTTGAGCGCAGAGGTAAGATTCTGCGGTATACCGGGTGCAATTGCCGCTGTAACGGAATCTCCGAACAGACTGTTGATGATTTCCGAGCCGAAAATCACGTAAGCTCTGACTCTGATTTTAACCTTATCGCCTGAAGTAAGACCCTTGACGGTGTAAGACGTTTTGACGGTGGTTGTGAGTTTTTCCCACTTGTTTGTTTCATAATTATACTGTTGAATTTCATAGCCGTTTGCCTGCTTGTGCTCGTTCCATGAGAACTTGATAGAGCTTGCAGATGCACCGGTAGCCTTAAGACCCTTAACCTTGACCGGTCTTGTGAAAACGGTGATGTCATCACTATATTCACCGTATACGGCATTGTATCTGACAGAATATGCTCTCACGGAAAATGCGTAGGCTGAAAGCGGATCGAGATTTTCAACCTTATAGGAATTTGAGCCCGTTTTTGCAACGAGAACTCTTTCGTTCTCACTGTTGTACATGTAGACTTCATATCCCGTCACGTTTGCCTTCTTTGACCACTCAAGCGTTACGCTTTGTGAGCCTGAGCTTTTAAGCTCAATTTTGCCGATTTTTGAAGGCGCGGTCATGAATTTTGCACTTCTGGGCGCACTTTCAAAAATCTTGTCGTCAGTAATAATGAATGAAGAAACACGGAAAGAATACGCGGTTGCTTTTTTAAGATCCTTCACGGTGAAGGCTGTGCTGCTTGTTTCGCCTACCTTCTCCCAATTGTCACCGACCTTTTGATAAATGAAATATCCTGACGCTTTTTTAACGCCATCCCACTTCAACTTGATGTATGTAACGCCTGCTGAAGCAGCCTTCAGCTTTGTGACCTTACCGATTGTTGTTGCCTGAAACGGCACTGAATACGGGCCGTAATCACGTTTGCCGTTTTTGATTTCAAAAGCGCGCACCTTGTAATAGTATGTTGTGGCGGTTTTGAGTTCTTCGACGGTATACTCGTTTTTGCTTGTGAAGCCAAGACGTTTGTATTCGCCGTTTTTGCTCACACTTTTATATACTGCATAACCGTCAGCACCCGAAACCTTTGACCAAGCAAGCTCCTGTTTTTTGCCGGAGTTGTAGGTCAGCTCGATATTGGTTGCCTTTGCAGGTGCGGCAAGAGTGCTGAGTGCCACATTCGGCACAAGCGTCAGCACGCACAGTATCAGCGCAATGACCTTTCTGATTGTTCTGTTCATAGTGGCCTCCATTAAATAAGTTTTGTTCCGCCGACGGCACGGATATCAAGGATATGACAACTGTCGTCACCGAATACAGCTTTCATTGCAAAGGTGTATGTATCAACAAGCTCAGTGGGAACAAACGCCTGAATTGTGCCTGCGAAACCGCCGCCGTGTACTCTCCATGCGCCTTTGCCCTTGAGCACCTTTTCACTGATTGCGAGAGCAAGTGATACGGGCTGAGAAGCAGGATTCTTGCATGTAAATACATTTTGGTTATACATGTAAGAAGAATTACCGCTTTCAATAACAAGGGCTTTAAAAGCATCAAAATCACCCGCATTAAGTGCGGCAACCTCGCTTACAACCCTTGCATTATCCGCAAAGAAGTGCATGGCACGAAGCACGGCTCTGTCAGAAACTGCGTCCCTGACCGCTGAGATGTTTGCGAAGAATTCAGCTTCGTTAACGTCACGAAGCACTGACTTGCCGAAGAAGCCTGCAACAGCTTCCATCTCTTTTCTTACTGCGGCGTATTCATCAGTAAGATCGGAGTGGCTACCCTTTGTGTCAACAATGCAGAGTGAATAACCGCTTTGCGCAAGGTTGAAGCCAACCTTTTCAACAATGGGCTTTTCGGGGTCGTCGAAGTCGATTGTAACAAAACTGCCAACGGAGCATGCCATCTGATCCATAAGTCCGCAGGGCTTGCCGAAAAATTTGTTTTCGGCATACTGAGCAATTTTTGCAATTTCAACAGCGTCTACCTTTCCGTCATTGTAAAGGTGACTGAGAATTGTGCCGATGAGCACCTCAAAAGCCGCAGATGATGACATACCTGAGCCGGAAAGCACCTGAGACGCAGTTGCGGCATCAAAACCGCCTACGTTATAACCGAGCTGTTTGAATCTTGCGGCAACACCGCGGATAAGTGCGGCACTTGTGCCTTCCTCGCCCTTAACGGGTTCAAGCTGAGCGCAGTCAACCGTATCCATGGGATAATTGCGTGACTTGACGTTGATAATTCCGTCGTCTCTTTTTGAAACAACGGCTACCGCATCAAGGCTGATTGCCGCTGCAAGCACTCTGCCGTGGTTGTGGTCGGTATGGTTGCCGCCTACTTCTGTTCTGCCTGGAGCAGAGAAAAAGCTGATATCACCGGTTTGTACGCCGAAAAGCTCTTCAAAGTCACTAAGAAGTGCGTCGAGGTAGGCTCTCCTCTCCTCAAGTGCACCTGCGGAATATACTTTCAGCAGTTTTTCGTCACACTCACCCTGAATAAGAGCGCTGCGAATTTCATTGAGACCGGACATAAATTATCAATCCTTTCGGTTTAGTTACTAATGGGAAAGTTATTTTTTGAACTTCTTTTTAAGCAAGCTGACAGACCGTATTGTGACATGCACAACACCGTTGATTGCAAGAAGTGTGATGCCTGAGAAAAAGAAAAGAACAATAAGAGGAATAAGGAACTTTGCTGACAGTGGGTCATAAACATTGCGACCGATGACCGTGTAGGAAAACAGACGCGGCAAAAATCCGCCGAAAGATATCAGCAAAAATTCCCCGAAGGAAAAGCCGAGCGAGCCGTAAAGCTGGCTGATTGAGTTAATGGGCAGACAAGGAATGAGCCTGAATCCGAAAAGCACGGCAGGACTTCCGTATCGGTTTGTGTCAACAAAAGAATAGACGTTTTCGTATTTTTGGAGCACCTTTTCGGCGTTACCTCCGCCGATGCGTACACCCCACAGATATTTAAAGCCGAAAACCATTGTCATACCGATGACGTTGATTGTGAGTGCGATATGCCACGGAAAAAGCACACCTGAAATAACACACAGGCAAGAAATGGGCACCCACGGCACAAATGCTTTTGTGAGAAAGTTGAGCTCGATGATAACCACGCTTAACCACGTTGCACCGTATTCCTCAACGGTTTTTTCAAACTCCATCAGGAATGTGGTAACACGTGAATACCATTCGGCAATACGGTCGACCTTCAGAAGTTGCAAAATAACAATAAGAGCAAAAGACAGCAAGAAACAGACAGCGGCAGAAAAATTCAGCGCTCTGCTTCTGAAATTGTTTTTCTTCATGCGCCGCCTCCAATTGCGAACATTTTTTGTTAGAAATATCCAGAATAACACAACATAATATACAAAGTAGATTATACATTAAAATGGGCTTTTGGTCAACAGATTAATCAAAATAAGTTGATAATAAAGATAAAACTGTCTTTATTAAACGATAAACATTATAATTATCCGCATTTATGCCAAGAATAAACAACAGAAAAAACTTTCAGGAGATTTATAATATGCAGAAAGCTTTGTATGATATTCCCGAAATAAAAGATATGCGCAACTTGCTTGACACAAGTGTTTTACGCTTCAGGAACAACAACGCCTTTGCCGAAAAGATGCCCGACGGAAAAATTGCATACACCACCTACGGACAGTTGAACCACAACGTTGATGCACTGGTGACAGCCTTTATTTCAATGGGGCTGAGGGGCAAAAAAATTGCCGTGTGCGGTGAAAACAGTGCGCGCTGGTGTCAGGTATATCTGAGCGCATGCTGTGCGGCAAGTGTGATTGTGCCCATTGACAAGGAATTGCCCGCGCCTGAAATTATAAACATCATAAACGAAAGTGAAACAAAGCTTGTTGTTGCCGACAAAAAGGTGTTACAGAAGCTTGACGGGGAAAAGCTTTTGAAAAGATGCCCCGATACCGTTTGCCTTGACGGTGAATACAACGCATGCACCTCGTACGAAAACCTGCTTGACAAGGGTGAAAAACTACTTTCAACAGGCAAAACACAATTTTTGAACATCGAAATTGATCCTAACGCGCTTTCTGTTTTACTGTTCACATCAGGTACAACGGGAATTGCAAAAGGTGTTATGCTCTCACAGAAAAATATTTGCTCAGACATAGTCAGCGCATCATCGGTCATACGTATTTCAAGTGCTGACACAGAGTTATCGGTTTTACCGCTGCACCATGCCTACGAGTGCCTTGTTGTGCTTTGCATACTCAATGCGGGAGGCTGCGTTGCTTTTTGCGGCGGATTGAGACATCTTGCTGAGGGATTCAAGGATTTCAGGCCGAGTGTGCTTTGCGCGGTGCCGCTGATTGTTGAAAAGCTGCATTCAAAAATTGTCAGTGAGCCATCTGCACGCGCCGCCCTCTCTCTCGGCAAAGCTGCAGAAAAATTCAATAAAGCTATTTTTTCAAAAGTACACGCTTTTTTTGGCGGCAGACTCAGGCTCATTATTGTGGGTGCGGCGGCAATCAACCCAAAGGTTGCAAAGGACTTTTGTCACATGGGCATACCCGTTATAATCGGCTACGGCATGACGGAGTGCTCCCCTATCATCATCTGTAACAACGACAGAGATTACCGAAGTGACAGCATCGGCAAGCCGTTACCTAATGCTGAAGCAAAAATAATTGACCCCGATGAAAACGGTGTGGGAGAAATCTGCGTGCGCGGTCCGATGGTCACCTGCGGTTACTACAATGCACCTGCACAGACCGCCGCGGCAATAAAAGACGGTTGGCTTCACACGGGTGACCTCGGCACAGTTGACAAAGACGGTTTTTTCAAAATAACCGGGCGTGTCAAAAACATCATACTGACCAAAAACGGCAAAAACATTTACCCCGAGGTGCTTGAATACTATCTGTGCAAAAGTGAAGTTATATCGGAGGCAGTGGTATATTCACAGGAAACTGACGGCAATGAACTGATTGTTGCCGAAATATATCCCGATAAAGAACAGATAACCAAGAAGCTCAAAAAAAGTGATGTTTCAAAGGCGGAAATCAGCACAGTTGTAACTTCTGCGGTAAAAAGCATCAACCGCAAACGTCCGTCACATGAAAGCATACAGAAAATCGTGCTCAGGGAAACCGAGTTTTCCAAAACAACCACGAAAAAAATCAAGCGTCAAGAGATATAAAACAGTTGAGATTTTTGCACCGTTGTGATAAAATGTGCCCGCAAGCAATTCACAGAAAGGAAGAACAATGGTGGAAAAAGAAAAAAAGGGGCTGCCGATTATCCTGAGGCTGTTTTTAACCTTCTTCAAAATCGGTCTGTTCACCTTCGGAGGCGGCTATGCAATGATTGCGCTGATTGAAGATGACTGCATTGAAAAAAAGAAATGGATTACCCATGAAGAAATGCTTGACCTGACGGCAATTGCCGAGTCAACGCCCGGTCCTATTGCAATCAACTGCGCCACTTTCATAGGGTACAGGCAGGGCGGCATATTAGGCTCAGCCGCGGCAACATTCGGCGTGGTTCTGCCCTCGTTCATCATCATTTATCTCATCTCTCTGTTTTTTGACAATCTGCTTAAATACCAGATTGTAACAAACGCGCTCAACGGTATTCGCGTTGCGGTAGGTATTCTGATTGTTCAGGCGGCAATTAAGCTGTTTAAAAAAATCAAAAAAGATGCTTTCGGCATCACCGTATTCATCGTCAGCACACTTGTGATGCTTCTTACCGACCTTTTCAGCATCAACTTCTCATCCTTATGGGTTGTGCTTATTGCCGCGGTGTGCGGTCTTGCATTTTATCTCATCGGTAACCTTCACAAAAGCAAGAAGGGCGGTGAGGAGCAATGATTTACCTTGAGCTCTTCTGGGCATTCCTCAAAATCGGCTGTCTCTCCTTCGGAGGTGCTTATGCCGCAATTCCGCTGATGAGAGATATCGCTCTCGGATACGGTTGGCTGACTGAGGACAAGCTTTCGTATTTCATCGCGGTCAGCGAATCTACACCGGGTCCCGTAATGGTTAACCTTGCAACATACATCGGAAGCAGTCGAGGCGGCATTCTCGGCGCGGCACTTGCAACGCTCGGCACAATTCTTCCCGCTTTTGTGATTATCCTCATTGTTGTCAAGGTTATGCAGGCTTTTCTCAAGAATCAATATGTTGCATCTGTGCTCAACGGTATCAAGCCCGCAGTTGTCGGTCTCATTCTTTCAGTCGGCATTTATATGTCGGGTGAAGCAATCGGTCTGTTGGGCGGTGAAAAGCTTTTCTCCGTGCCCGATTGGAAAGCAATTGTAATCGGTGTAATACTTTCCGTTGTAATAGTTATATATAAGAAGCTGAAAAAGAAACAGCTCTCCCCCATCGCACTCATTGCAATTTCAGCAGTGCTCGGCATAGCGATTTATTCATTCTGAAACAACACGCAATAAAAAATCTACACCGTACGGATTTGCACGGTGTAGATTTTTTTGTAAAATAAGTTATCTAAAGTGGGATTTGCCCCGTTCTCTCTTTAAACAAAAACACGAAACGGGTGCAGATTTTCGTTGCAGCAAGGCAAAAAATCGCAGGAATCCGTGGGGATTTCAAAGATTTTTTAACGATGCTGCGGCAAAAATTTGCCCCGTTTCCATCAGGTATTATAATTCTTTGAGGTGTTTACTTCTTCCGGGATGACGCAGTTTACGGAGTGCTTTGGCTTCGATCTGCCTGATGCGCTCTCTGGTTACGTTGAACTCCTTGCCCACTTCTTCAAGAGTGTGAGGTCTACCGTCAACAAGACCGAAACGAAGGGAAAGAACCTTTGCCTCTCTGGGTGTGAGAGTCTGGAGTACTTCGTTGATTTTTTCTTTAAGGAAGGTCATTGCGGCTTCCTCTGCGGGTGAAAGAGCATCTTCGTCGGGGATGAAGTCACCAAGGTGGCTGTCTTCTTCCTCACCGATGGGTGTTTCAAGGGAAACGGGTTCCTGAGAAATACGCAGAATCTCGCGTACCTTTTCAACGCTCATATTCAGCTCTTTTGCAATATCCTCTGCGGTGGGATCTCTGCCATCTCTGTGAAGAAGATAACTGCTTGCCTTTTTAACCTTGTTGATGGTTTCAACCATGTGTACGGGAATACGGATTGTTCTTCCTTGGTCGGCAATAGCTCTTGTGATTGCTTGACGAATCCACCATGTAGCGTAGGTTGAGAATTTGAAGCCCTTGCTGTAATCAAACTTGTCAACAGCTTTGATGAGGCCCATGTTGCCTTCCTGAATAAGATCAAGAAACTGCATACCTCTGCCGACGTAACGCTTTGCAATGCTGACAACGAGACGAAGGTTTGCCTGGGTCAGACGTGACTTTGCCTCCTGATCATTTTCTGCAATACGCATGGCAAGCTCAATTTCCTCTTCGGGTGTAAGCAGGGGTACACGGCCTATATCCTTGAGATATACTTTAACCGGATCGTCCATAACAGCGTTTTTGGAACCCGTGTCAACGGTTGTTGACATAACGTCATAGCCCTTGGGAAGGTCTATGTCCATGCTGATGCCGTCGAGCATTGTATCACTGAGATCGTCAACGATTTCGATGCCGTGGCTTTCAATCATTGAATAAAGCTTTTCCATCTCCTCAACGTCGATGTCTGCTTCAATCAGCAGCATATCAATGTCGTTTGATGAAAGCTTACCGGTCGACGTACCCTTGTCAATAAGGGCTTTGATCATTGATTTTTTTTCGTTGTTGTCCATTTATTAACTTCCTTTCGTGCAATAATCCGATTTTTATTTTTTGCCGAACAGCTTGAGAAATTCATCGTCGGGAAGGTCTGAAACCTTGCGGGACGAGGTTGCTTCTTTAGCTTTCTCTTGCTTTATAACATCTATGCAATCTCTGCATTCCTTGAGAGTGTTGCCTATTGTTTCCGCTTTCCTGAAAATTTTGTTGACCCTATCCATCTCCTCAGGGGAGAAGTATTCACACAATACGGTGAGATCAATCACTCTGTCTTGCCGTATACGCCAGATTATGACCTCAAAAACGCGTTTGTTGAACTCCGTGACAAAATCCAACGGTGAAATTTTTTCTTCAACCTTTTTCAAAAAGTCAGGGTTTCTCATCAATGAGGCAATCAGCGTTTCTTCCGCATTGACCGCCCTGATGGAATGACCTTTTCTGTCTCCTATCGGAGCGGCGGTCATATCCTGCATTTTCTGCGCTTCGTGCCATTGCGCCTTGCGTCTGCCGTAATTCTTACGTTTTCTGTTATCCTCAATCTGCGCAAGGATTGCATCCTTGCCGACACCGAGCTCCTCAGAAAGACGCGAAGCATAAAGGTCGCAAGTTATACGGCTACCCGTATCTGCAAGAAGTTGAGCCACTGCCTTGAGAAATTCAAGCTTGCCGTCGGTTGTGCGCAGGTCGTATTTCGCCCTTTCGGACAATATTTTATATTCAACATCGTTTGCCGCACCGTCGAGCAGACTGCGGAATCTTTCAGCGCCGTGATTGCGTATGATTTCGTCAGGGTCTTTGCCACCGGACATCTGCACAACACGGAGCTTCAGCTCACCGATTGAGCCGAAAATTTCCATTGCGCGTTTTGCCGCCTTCTGCCCTGCTTCGTCACTGTCATAACACAGTATAACTTCGTCGGCGTAGCGGTTGATGAGCTGAGCCATTTCGGTTGTCAGCGCAGTGCCGAGGCAAGCGATTGCATTTGTAAAACCTGCCTGATGCAAGGCGATAACATCCATGTATCCCTCAACAACAATTATCGACCTGTCAGAACGGTTTTTGGCAAAATTAAGCCCGAAAACACCGTAGCTTTTTTTGTAAACGAGCGTATCGGACGTGTTGATATATTTCGGTTTGCTGTCATCAAGCACTCTGCCGCCGAAAGCAACAACGTTGCCTCTCACGTCAATTATAGGCACCATGGCGCGATTTCGGAAACTGTCATAATATCGCACTCTGCCGTCTTTTTCACTGCGGTTGACGAGGTTTGCCTCATAAAGCTCCTCGTAGCTGTACCCCTCGTCCTTCATGTATTTCAACAGCCCGTCCCACGCATCAGGCGCATAACCGAGACCGAAACGTTTAATTATCGACGGAGACAACCCCCTCGACAAAAAGTAGTCAAGCCCTTTTTTGCCCTGAGGAGACATCATATATTCATAGAAAAAGTTTGCGGCTTTTCTGTTGATTTCATACATACGGCGACGCTTTTTAAGAAGGCTGTCGTCATAGCCTTCCTCAGGCATTGACATGCCGCAGTTATCCGCAAGGGTACGTACCGCCTCAATGAAATCAATGTTGTTTATTCTTCTGACGAAGCTGATTATTTCACCGCCTGCACCGCAACCGAAACAGTAAAAGGACTGATTTTCGGGATAGACGGTGAAAGACGGCGTTTTTTCATTGTGAAACGGGCACAAGCCCACAAGATTTTTGCCCCTGCGCCTGAGCTGAACGTATGGTGAAATCACCTGTTCAATGCTGTTGCGCGAGCGTAATTCCATAAGGAAATCATCACTGAGCACAGAAATCCACCGCCTCTCCTGAGTTTTTAATCAGAGCACCCAACCCTTAGGCACGAAGATGCTTTCAAAAACAGACACGGCATATTTATCCGTCATGCCTGCAATATAATCACATGCGGCACGCTCCGCACCGTCACGCCATGCAATTTCAACATACTCGTTGGGCATGTCCGCGGGATGCTCCGCAAAATGATGGTAAAGATGCTTTACAAGCTCAATCGCTTTTTCTTCCTCGCTTTTGCAAACGGGGTTTGTGTACACCTGCTCAAACATGAACTCATGCAGCACGTCAAACGCCCACTGCTCGTCCTCACCGAGTGCGGGGACGTCAACGGTGTTTTCAATAGCAGAGGTAACAAGGGTGTTTATCCTTTTTGATTTTGTGCTGCCGAGTATCCGCGCTACGTCTGCAGGTATACGCGTTTCCGTGAGCACGTTGCCTCTTACGGCATCGTCGATATCGTGGTTGATGTATGCGATTTTGTCAGCCAGACGGACGATTCTGCCTTCGAGCGTGTCGGCAAGCTCGCCTCTTGTGTGGCAGAGAATACCCGAGCGCACCTCTTGCGTGAGGTTGAGCCCCTTGCCGCCTTCAATGAAATCAACAACTCTGAGGCTCTGCTCAAAGTGGCGGAAACCACCGGGATAAACTGCATTGAGTGCCCTCTCCCCCGCATGACCGAAAGGGGTGTGCCCCAAATCGTGCCCGAGAGCAACGGCTTCGGTTAAGTCCTCATTGAGTCTCAGCCCTCTTGCAATTGTCCTTGCAATCTGCGAAACCTCAAGTGTGTGGGTGAGTCGGGTGCGGTAATGGTCGTTTTCAGGTGAAAGAAAAACCTGCGTTTTGTGTTTGAGACGGCGAAATGCCGCTGAGTGAAGTATTCTATCACGGTCGCGCTGATATGCGGTGCGGACAGTACACTCTTCCTCTTCCCTAAGCCGCCCTGCCGTGTTGGCACAGAGCATGGCACGCTCACCGAGAATACGCTTTTCGTTTTCAAGTGTTTGCTCACGGATTGTCATACGGCACCTCCCGCAAAGTCTTTCACTTATTACTTACAAGAATACCTGCAAAAATCCTCTTTTTCAGAAGAATTTTTTTGAAGAAAAAAGCCTGAAAACCGAATTTCAGGCAAGAAACAGCATCAAAGCTTGAGTTTTGTGTATTTTTCGCAGTAAACAACGGGTTTTACCCTGCCGCAGCTCACGTCCACAAGCTCAGCGCAAAAACGCTCTGTCATTTCAACGGGAAGGCTGACTTCAAGGCAGACACCGTCTGTGAAAATAACGTTATCAACAACTCCGCCATGCTGAGGTATCATTGAATCAATTTTGCCGTAGAGGTTATAGTCACACTCTATTCTGATACATGAGCACAACCCCATACGTATTTTTTCGCCGGCATCAACCGCCGCGCTTGCACTTGACGAGTAAGCCCTGACAAGACCCCCTGCACCGAGAAGCACACCGCCGAAATAACGCGTGACAACAATGCAGCAATCCACAAGCTCCTGCTTGAGAATAACGTCAAGCACGGGCATGCCTGCGGTGCCCTGTGGCTCACCGTCATCGCTGTACCGCTTGAGCTGACCTTCACGCAGACAATAGGCGTAAACGTTATGTGTAGCATCGCGGTGCTTTGCACGGATTTCGTTAATGAAAGCAACTGCATCGTCAGCCGTTGTCACCGGTTTGATATAGCCAATAAAACGAGAGCGCCTGATAATAAGCTCCTCACTGCCATACCTGTCAATTGTGTTGTATCCGGGCATATACTCACCTCTTATATACGGCGAAAAAAGACGATGCAATGCACCGTCTCTTATTAACCGATGTTCAAATATGCCACTTATTTCTTTGCGGCGAGATTGAAACGCTTGTTGAATCTGTCAACACGTCCGCCGGTATCGACGAGCTTCTGCTTACCTGTGAAGTAGGGATGGCAGTTGGAGCAAATATCAACACGCATGTCGGGCTTTGTGGAACCGGTTTCGATTACAGCACCGCAAGCGCACTTGATTGTGGTCTGTTCGTACTTGGGATGAATACCCTCTTTCATTCTTTTCACCTCTTTCGATACTGCGGTAAATTCGTAGGGTATTTTATCACACACAAAAAGAAAAAGCAAGAGTTTTTCAAAAAAAATATATAACAAAAACAACTTTTATTACGATTGGGTCAGGATATTGCGCATTTTCAAAAGCAGCGCCTTCTCTTTTCTTGACACCTGCACCTGAGACATACCCAACTGTTCGGCCGTACGCGTTTGTGTCAGCCCCTCAAAATACCTCAGCTCAATCAGCTTTCTGTCCCGCTCTTCAAGGTTTGCGAGTACCTGCGAAAGTGCAAATTTTTCCGATATGATTTCGTCGGGCGCCGACACGGGAATGTCAAACTGTGAGGTATCGTTTCCGTCGCCCGACGTGAGCGAAATTGCGGGAAGCGACGCCGTGATAAGCTCTGCCGCAGAGGAAACGTCTGTACCGAGCGCCTCGGCAATTTCGCTGATTGTCGGCTCACGCCCGAATTTCACAAAAAGTTCGTCTCTCACCTTCACCGCCTTGCGAGAGCGCTCTTTCATCGTACGCCCGATTTTAACACTGCCGCCATCCCTGAAAACGCGCTTTATCTCACCGAGGATGACGGGCACGGCATAGGTTGAAAAGGCAAAGCCGCGGCTGACGTCAAAGTTGTCCGCTGCTTTAATCAAACCTATACATCCCGCTTGAAACAAATCCTCATATTCCACACCTCTGCCGCGGAATTTGTTTGCGCAAGCGTGCACAAGACCATAGTTATTGTTGATGAGGCTTTCGCGCTCATTTGCCTGAGTTTTGAGCAAGAAGTTTTACCTCCCCGTTCATCAATCGGGGCGGCCGTTGATTTTTTTATGCAAAACCACACTTGTGCCCTTCCCCGCCACAGATGAAACCTTGATTTTATCCATGAAGCTTGCCATAACCGCAAAACCGAGACCGGCGCGTTCGCCCTCCTTCGTTGTGTAAAGAGGGGTCATAGCGGTTTTTATGTCGGGTATTCCCACACCGTTGTCTCTTATGCGGATTCGAAGCATTCCGTCTTCAAGCAATTGCACGGATATGTAAATTTTCCCCACCTTGTCGGGATAAGCGTGGACAATGCAGTTTGTGACAGCTTCGCTCACCGCGGTTTTGATGTCGGTTATTTCTTCAACCGTAGGGTCAAGCTGTGCGGCAAAGGATGTAACCGCAGTCCTCGCAAAGCTCTCGTTAACAGAGCGGCTTTCAAGCACAATTTTTAAATCGTTCAACGGCTTCATTTGTTAAATCCTTTCAATATATAATAGGTTTATATCGCCCTGAAACTCAGCAACAAGCGCGATGTATTTTTACCAACGCTTCAAGCCCCGACAGACAGAACATTTTATACGCCGACGGTGAAAGCCCTTTAAGCTCAATTTTTCCGCCGAAAGCACTCACAAGCCTGTATCTGCCCATAACAAGCCCTACACCCGAGCTGTCCATAAACGTCACACCGCCAAAATCAAGCACAAGCAACTGAGGTTTTCTGAGAATCAGCGCATCGTCAATTCCGCTTCTTATGATTGCCGCGTTGTGATGGTCAATCTCACCGTCAAGATAAACCTCCATGCAGTCCGTTTTATATTCCAACCTTGCTGACAATTTTTGCAACCTCCGATTCATAAAAATCAAAAATCCTGCAGACAAGTGTAATGCTTGTCTACAGGATAATAATATATCTGCTTCAAATATTTTGTTGAAATGCGGCGGCAAACTGATATTTATTGAAAAACCTAAAATCAGCCTTCCAGCAATGAATCTCTGATTTCGCCCGCAAGATAAAAAGAGCCGAAAATCAGCAGCACTTCGCCGTCTTTAAGCAACGATTTTGCAAATTCAAGCGCTGCTGTGCTTGAATTAACCGCATAAGTCTCCGCGCAGTATTTCTCCCCTGCTTGTTTAAGAGCCTGCGGCTCGCTTGCACGGGGATTATCAGGCGCGGTAAAAACTGCTGCACGGCATAAAGGCAACACCTTTGAAAGCGTGACGTCGCACTCCTTATCTGCCATAAGCGCACAAAGAGCAACAATGCTATTATCGGGCAGATATTTTGTCAGAGCATCGTGCACCGCCTGAGCACAGCCTGCATTGTGGCCGCCATCAAGAATAATAAGCGGCTGATTTGACATAATTTCCATTCTTGCAGGCATACGCGATTGCGCAATACCGTCAACGATATTCTCGTCTGTGATATCCAGCCCATAATTCTGAAGTGCACGCAAAGCGCATACGGCGGTGAGTGTGTTTGCAAGCTGATGCTCACCAAGGAAGGGCACATGAAGATTAAGACCGAAGGCATAAAAATCACTGCCCGTAATATCTGTACCGAGGAGCTTTGCCTGAGTGTCATTTGCAAAAATGAGCATACTGCCTTTTTCTTCCGCCGCCCTTTCAAGCACCTTTGCGGCATCCTCATTCTGAGGCATGAAGCCGAGCCCCAAATCTTTTGACGGGTAACCGACTGCAAGGCAACCGTCTTTCATAATGCCGCTTTTTTCCTTTGCAATTTCCGCCACGGTTTCACCGAGGACTGCAGTGTGGTCAAGCGAAATTGAAGTAAACACCGCAAGAAGCGGACGGGGAATTATGTTTGTAGAATCGTGCTCACCGCCCATACCGCACTCAAGCACAACTATGTCGCACTCCGTTTGCGCAAACCACAGAAGCCCGGCCGCAGTTATTGTTTCAAACTCCGTCGGGTATATGCCACGCTCACTCAGCTTTTCGTTTGCCGCCTTGACCTGCTCAACAATTTCCGCCAACTCATCATGTTCAATAAAGCGATTGTTGACCTGCATACGCTCACAGAAATCAACAACAAACGGTGAAGTAAAAAGCCCCGTTTTGTACCCTGCCTCGCGAAGCACGTTTGAAAGCATTGAGCAGGTTGTGCCTTTGCCGTTTGTGCCACACACATGGATGAAACTCAGCTTATCCTGCGGATTGTCAAGAAGCTCACAAAGAGCTTCTATTCTCTCAAGGCCCGGACTCACACCGAAGCGCAAAAGCGAGTGTATATATTCAACTGCTTGTTCGTAGTTCATTTTTTCACCTGTCCGTTCATTTTGTTGGCTTTAATTCTATTACCTACGTTTTGGTTTGTCAAGGCGCAGTTTGCGCTCTGACTTTTTCAAAACATATATCACCGAGCCGCAAAACGCCGCATTTTTCATATAAAGCCGCGGCATAATTTATGCGGCTGATTCCGTCAGGCAGATGCCTTTCGTATTCTTCGGGGAGTTTTACACCCTCACCCCTCATCACGGTTGCCCTCGGGGCATCGCACACACTGTCCGTAAACAGAATCCCCGTATATGAGCAAAATTCCTGTCTGAAATTATATGATATAATTACGGTACTCGAAAGCACGGAAGCATCCGCCTTTTTTGTAATAAGCGGAGACATACCGTACGAATACATGAGGGTATTGCAGAGTTGCTCGTATTTATCAGTACGCTCGGTTATCACCCTGATATGCCGCGCAAGAGGTACAAACCGCACAAGCAAATCAGCAAGTATCCCCTGCTCGTCAAACACACTCAAGCACACCTTTTCAGCAGGGAGCCTAAGCTGTTTCATTGCAAGATATGCCGAATTCATCAGCATCCTCACAGGCAGACGCGTTGGCCTGAAGCGCTCAATTTCCGCATCCTGAGGCGGTATTTCGCCCTCGGGCAATAACAGACAGCCCTTTGCGGCAGATGAAACACTGTACCATGGAATGATACCCTTATACTTTTTTGCGGTGATGATGCAAAACGGCGCACCCGCCTCAACGCTGACGTATTCCCTTGTGACACTCGGCCCGTAAAGACGCTGACATACCCTCTCCTTGTGCGTGGTTGGATTTTTGTCTGCAACAAGCATACTGAACACCGTTTTCATCCCCCATGTCATTTCTCCGACTATATAGATATTTAGTAAATCGTTTTATTATTCACAAATCCACTTGATTTTTAGTTTATAATGGTCTATCCTTATAATCAACAAATTCACTGAAAAGAGAAAAGATTATGCTCAGACGTATTCAGGAAAAACTGAACTACACAAGAATAATTGCTCTCGGTTTTGTGCTGGTTATTCTTATCGGCACAGCTTTGCTGAGTTTACCCATCTCCGCCAGAAACGGCGAGCGCACCCCGTTTTTAGACTGCCTTTTCACCGCAACAAGCGCAACGTGTGTCACAGGTCTTGTGGTGCAGGACACTTGCCTGCACTGGTCTGTTTTCGGTCAGGTTGTGATTCTTTTCATGATTCAGATCGGCGGCCTCGGACTGATGACGGTTATAACAATGTTTGCGCTTTTTGCAGGTAAAAAGCTCAGCCTGCACGACAGACGGCTTCTCGCTCAATCTGCAGGCAACTTTTCAAGCGCAGGCGTGACCGCGCTCATCAAAAAAATCCTGCTCGGCACCTTCATTTTTGAGGGAATCGGCATCATCGTTCTTGCGTTGAGATTCTGCCCCTCGTTAGGGCTCAAAGGGCTGTGGTTTGCGGTGTTCCACTCGGTCTCAGCCTTTTGCAATGCCGGCTTTGACCTCATGAGCGGTATCACAAAAACTCCGTTTGTCTCGTTCACTCAGTTTTATAACGACCCCGTGATTAATCTCACGCTGATGTTTCTGATTGTAATGGGCGGTCTCGGCTTCCTTGTGTGGAGCGATTTGCTCCACTGCAAGCTGAACGTAAAGAAATACAAGCTTCACACAAAGCTAATCCTTGTATCAACCGCCATACTGCTCGTCGGCGGCACAATACTGTTTTTCATCTTTGAATATAACAGTTCGCTTGCAGGCATGAAGTGGTGGGAGAAGCTGCTTGCCTCTGCGTTTCAGTCCGTATCGGCAAGAACGGCAGGCTTCAGCACGGTTGACCTTGCCTCGTTGAGCGGTTCCGGCAATATACTGATGGATACGCTTATGATAATAGGCGGTTCACCCGGCTCGTGTGCAGGCGGCATGAAAACCACCACGGTTGCCGTGGTACTCATCAGCACCTTCGGTTATGCGCGCAACATGGACAGTGTAACGTGCTTCAAGCGCAAGATTTCGGAAGACTCAGTGCGCCAAGCATACGTTATTTTCACTGTTTATCTGTCTGCGGTGTTGGCGGCAGTTTGTGTTGTGAGTGCAATTGAGCCTTTTTCAATCAAGGACATTGCATTTGAACTTGTTTCAGCAATCGCAACCGTCGGCATATCAACAGGTATCACAACAAGCCTGAGCACAGCTTCAAAGCTGATTGTTATACTGCTGATGTATGCAGGCAGAATCGGCGGACTGACACTGATTCTTGCAATTGCACAGAAGAAAAAAAGAGCTCCTCTCGACAGACCGACGGAGAGGATACTCATAGGATAAAATAATTCAATTGAAAGGTTGAGTAATATGAAATCAATTCTTATTATTGGTATGGGACACTTCGGCATACACCTTGCATACAAAATGGCTGAGCTTGGCAACGACGTTATGATTGTTGACAAGGACGAGGAGCTTGTTGAGCAGCTCGCTGAAGATTTCACCGATTCATACGTAGGCGATTGCACACACGAAAACGTGGTGGAAGCTCTTGACGTTGAAAACTTTGACATCTGCTTTGTAACCGTGGGTGAGAATTTTGAATCCTCACTTGTGATCACCGCACTGCTGAAAAAGCTTGGTGCAAACTACGTTGTTGCAAAATCCAACCAGACGATACAAGCTGAAATTCTCAAAACAATCGGTGCAAACGAGGTTGTTTACCCCGACAGAGAGCTTGCGGAAAGGCTTGCGGTACGGTACAACTCCAAGAACATTTTTGACTGCATACCGCTGACGGACGAAGTTTCGATTTATGAAATTGCCGTACCGTCAAACTGGATTGGCAAAACAATCGGTGACGTGAATATCCGCAACAGATACAATGTCAACGTAATAGGTGTTAAACGCGAAGAAAACCTGCTCACACTCCCCGGTGCAGATTACAGATTCAGCCACAACGAGCATCTTGTTATCATCGGCAAGTCAACCGATGCGTTCAAGCTTGCCGCAAAAGGCTGAGGATTATTGCGATATTTCATCAAGGTGATCAACCACAAAGCGCTGTGCCCTGCTGTCGTAGAGATTCTTCCTGTACGGCACGCCCTGCATGCTCACGCCGTCAACGGTGCTGATGCCGATTGACATACCCCTCTGCGATGCAACACGGTTGCGCTTTTCACCGCGCACTTCTTCCGTGAGGTAACCGTTTTCAAGCAGCCAGCCCGTGATTTTTATTACAGAAAGAGCCTTTGTGCCTTCCACACGGCAAGCAGAGATGTTTTTGGCAAGCACGGTTGCAGAAACGGGCGACGTGGATATTTCAATCAACTGCTTTGCCTCAGGTGTAATTGCAAACACAGGCTCAGTTGTTGCGGGGGCTCTGCGGCTGATAACCTCACCGCCGTTTTCAATCACTCTGCCAAGCACCTCGGAAACGTAAAAGAAGCAACGGCTGAGGCGGACGTTGTTGAGTATCGTGTCGCTTTCAAACTCCATGCCTGTCAACGGGTCAATGCCGTTTGCAAGCATGTCGATATAATATTTTGCATGTTTCATTTTTTCAAGTTCTGTCAAAACAATCACCATCCGTTTATTTATTCAGGGAGATTTACCATGAATTACAATATAAGAAAAGCAAAGCAAGAGGATGCACAAAGAATACTTGAACTGCTCAGGCAGATTGCACTTTTCCACAGAAAAGGCAGACCCGACATCTTCTCTGATAAAGGGCCGAAATACGACCTCGAAGCCGTGAAAGAAAAAATTGCAGACGAGGAAAACTACGTTATTCTCGTTGCTGAAAACTCCGACGGATACGTAATGGGATACGCCATTTCGCAGTTCACTGATTTCACCGAAAATCAGCTGATGAACGATTTTAAGTCACTGTATCTTGATGATTTGTTTGTTGATGAAAAATACCGTTCACTTTCAATCGGAAGCATGCTGCTTGAAGCCACAAAACAGGAAGCCGAAACCAGAGGCTGCTATAACCTTGATTTGAACGTGTGGTCTTTCAACGAAGGCGCTATAAGATTTTATGAACGCCACGGCTTCAAGGAGCAGAAGCGCAGACTGGAAATTATACTTTGATATATTATACAGAAAAACGACCTCGTTGATTATGAGGTCGTTTTCATTATATCACAGTTTTTTGTCTTTTTCAAATGATGCCTGAACTGCATTTGCAACCGCGGCTTCAAAGCCGTCCCGTTGCAATGACAGCACGCCTTCAATTGTTGTGCCGCCGGGTGAGCAGACCTTGTCAACAAGATTCCACGGACTGTCGCCGCCTTCAAGCACCATTTTTGCGCTGCCGAGCACAGCCTGCGCGCTCACCTGAAGAGCCTTATCCTTGGGCATGCCGTTTTTAACCGCCGCCCTCGCCATTGCATCAATGAACATATACACATAAGCGGGAGAGCAACCTCCGATAACGCCGTAGATTGCGAAGTATGCTTCATCAAGTGCAACCGCCTTGCCGAAGCTTGAACAGAAATCTGCGGTGAACTTCTCCTGTTCGTCGCTTACATTGCCGTTGCAGCAATAAGCGGAAACAGATTCAAGCACCGTGGCATTGATGTTGGGCATCACCCTTGCAACTGCGGGCGAATAGCTGAGAAGTCCCTCAATAAAGCTGATTGACTTGCCTGCGGCAATTGAAATAATCAGCGGATTCTTCTGTTTGAGTGAGCCGTCAATAAGCGGCAGAACGTGCTCAAACACATTAGGCTTAACCGCCAGTACAACAACGTCGCAAGAGGATGCAACCTCGTTTTCGTCCTTGGCAACGCAAATGCCGATTTCAGTGGAAAGAGACTTTGATTTTTCTTCAAGCTTATCGTAAACCACAATGTCTGAACAACTAACAAGTGCTGACTTTGAAACACCTTTGATGATGGCACTTGCCATGTTGCCGCAACCGATAAAACCAAGTTTCATGCTTATAACTGCGGTGCGCGGTGCACCGTTTTCTCCCATATATTATTTATTTTCAGCATCCTTCTGCCTGAGCTCAACGCGCCTGATTTTACCGCTGATTGTTTTGGGAAGTTCCTCAACAAATTCAACTATACGCGGATACTTGTAAGGCGCGGTGTTCTTTTTAACATACTGCTGAATCTCTTTTTTGAGTTCATCCGTGCCAACCGTACCCTTTGTGAGAACGATTGTGGCTTTAACAATCTGTCCTCTGATTTCGTCGGGCACTGCGGTGATTGCACATTCAAGTACGTAGGGAAGCTCCATTATGACGCTTTCGATTTCGAACGGTCCGATTCTGTAGCCCGAGGACTTGATAACGTCATCAACTCTGCCGACATACCAGAAATAACCGTTTTCGTCGCGCCATGCGGTGTCACCTGTGTGGTAGATTCCGTCGTACCATACTGATTTGGTTTTTTCTTCGTCCATGTAATAGCCAAGGAACAGACCGCACGGCTTTTTGCCTTCGGGCACACGGATGCAGATTTCACCCGTTTCGCCGCTTCTGCACTCGTTCCCGTCGGGGTCAAGCACAACAACATCATACATGGGGCTGGGTGTGCCCATGGAGCCGATTTTCGGCTTTGTACCAAGGAGGTTACCGATGCTAAGTGTGGTTTCGGTTTGACCAAAGGCTTCAACAATTTCAAGGCCCGTTGCCTCTTTGAAGCGGTTATACACCTCGGGATTGAGCGCTTCACCTGCAGTTGCGGCGCACTCAATTGAGCTGAGGTCATACTTTGAAAGGTCCTCTTTGATGAAGAAGCGGTACATGGTGGGCGGTGCACAGAAGGTTGTGATATGATATTTTGCAAACATCGGCAGAATATCCTCTGAGCTGAAGCGGTCGAAATCATAAACAAAGAATGCCGCCTCGCACAGCCATTGGCCGTAGATTTTACCCCAGAGAGCCTTACCCCAGCCGGTGTCTGAGATGGTGAAGTGAAGCCCATCCGAGTTTACTCTCTGCCAATATTTCGCGGTGATGTAATGCCCGAGGGGATATTTATAGGAATGGGCAGCTATTCTCGGATAACCTGACGTGCCCGAAGTAAAGAGCATAACACTGATGTCGTCACCGCAAGCAGTTGAAGAATCACGCTCATAGACATCGGAGCAAAGCTGCATTTCTGCGTTAAAATCGTGCCAACCGTCTTTTTTGCCGCCGACGAGCACCTTTGTCATTTCGGGGTATTCCCTTGCGGCAAGGTCAACGTGTTCGCTGACTGCTCCGTCTGCGGTGCAGATGATTGCGCTTACACCTGCAGCTTTGAAGCGGTATGTAAAGTCATGCTCAACAAGCTGATTTGTTGCAGGAATTGCAATTGCGCCGATTTTGTGAAGCGCAAGAATACTGAACCAGAACTGATAATGCCTTTTGAGAACAAGCATTACCCTGTCGCCCTTTTTGATGCCGAGGGATTCAAAATAGTTTGCAGTCATTGCAGAATACTTCTTCATGTCAGCAAAGTTGAAGGTATGGTCGCGCTTATCGTTGCCCACCCATACCATAGCGGTCTTATATGGGCACTTTGAAGCAAGCTTGTCAACAACATCAAAGGCGAAGTTGAAGCTGTCTTCATTTTTGAAGTTGATTGTTTTGAGCACACCGTGTTCATCGGTAACGGTTTCAATGAAGTTATCCGCTACGGTTGACGCCTTGAGTGCCTTAGCAGTTTCCTCGGGATGTTCCATTTTGAAAGACGCATTTTCGGCATCGCCCTTGATTACGAGTGCATAAAGCTCAACGTCCTTACCGTCAAGTGCCAGCATACCGTGTGGTGCGGCGGAGTTGTAATATATGGTGTCACCCTCGGTGAGGATTTCAACACGGTCATTAATCTGGATAAGCAGCTTGCCTTTGATAACAATGTCAACTTCCTGACCGTCGTGTGAGCTGAAAACCATTTCCTTATCCTCAGTATAAGGAATTTTGACCCAGAAAGGCTCAGCGAGCTTGTTTTTGAATGAGGGTGCGAGGTTATCGTAAACAAAGCCCGTTCTTCTTGCGATGGGCAGACCTTCGCCCTTCCTTGTCAGCTCATAAAGCGAAAGGCTGGGGCTGCTGCCTTCAAGCAAATCCTTGATTTCAACGCCGAAAACGTCCGCACATTTGTAAATGAAAGTGAAGCTGAAATCGGTGTTGCCTTCCTCAAGTGTGGCGTACTGTTCAACGGTGACGCCGGTTCTTTCAGCCATTTGCTGCTGCGACAGACCCGCAATGTTGCGAAGCTCAACGATTCTTGCCGCTACCTCTTTGATGTTGTTTTCCATTGCCATGATACTCTCTCCTTTTTCATGGGACGAAAAAAATAAAAAAACGTCCCAAGGTAAAAAATCCTTGAGACGAGAAACACTCCCGCGGTACCACTCAAATTCGTTCTTCAGAACGCACTCACAGGCTCAAACAAGCCCTCTGCCGTTACGCCGCAGTTCACGGATGACACTACTTATTACTGTTCGCATCATCGGCTCAGAAGGGATGGGACAACGATTGACCTGATGTCGGCTCACACCGTACCCGACTCGCTGAAAGAGGATTAAACCGTGCCGTCTTCGTCATAGCCTTTTATTTTTTCTTGGATTATAGCAAAAGCCGCAGGCTTTGTCAATAGCCTGCGGCAAATTTTATTTGCGGTATTTTGATGTGTAAGGACACACCGCCATGCATATTCCGCAGACGGCTCCCCTGCCGATGTGCTGAAACTGTTTTTTCATGTATTCGCTGCAGCGTTCGGGGATAAACATATCCTCGCGGGTGCTTTCCGTTGTCCACGTATTGCCGGTGATTGCCTTTGCAGGACACGCGTCCACACACTTTCTGCAAGAGCCGCATTTTGATTCGGGAAGCACTGCAGGCACCTCAAACTCACAGTTTGTGAAAACTGTGCCAAGGCGCACACATGCGCCGTAGTCCTTGTGCAGAAACATTGAGTTTTTGCCGATTGTGCCAAGCCCTGCAAGCACGGCAACTTTTTTGTGAGAATAACGTGCGGTATAGTTCCACTCACCGTTTTTGTTAATGCTCTGTGAGGCGGCAACGTGAATATATTTATACCCGTTACGGTCGAGATACAGACCCGTTTTAAGCAACAGCTCATCAATGAAGGAGTTAACAGATCGATAATGGTTAAAATACGTGTGCGTCGGCTCGTCTTCAATTTCGTCAACGATTGATTCCGAGAGCTTAACAACAATGCTCACCGCGTATGTGCAATCCCTGAAATCACCGTCGTCAATTTTGGCAAAGC
The DNA here is from genome assembly GCA_045590055.1 of Acutalibacteraceae bacterium. Lineage (GTDB taxonomy): Bacteria > Bacillota > Clostridia > Oscillospirales > Acutalibacteraceae > UBA6857. The sequence continues at coordinate 11,915 of JAZNQF010000022.1, read as the reverse complement.
CGACGTCAGTTGCGCCAAGTGAAAGTATATATTCACGAAGATGATTCTGAAAAGTCATACCTTATCCTCAAAAATCAAAAATGTTTATGCCCGTCTTTTCGCACTGCTTTCTGCCGATTGTGCCGTCAAGCTTATGAATGAACATTTCACAAGTTGCACCAATGGTTGCCTGCCTGAGATGGCCGCCTACAGCATTACTGTCGTGACCGCTCAAGGTAACGTGCAGATGTACATAAACTTCATCGTTCATCACGGAGATGTTACCAAGAAGGCTGAGAAGCTCCATGAACTCGTTGTATTCGGTGTCAACATACTCACCCTTGTCAGAATCAAGCACGCCCGTTACGGCATGATTTACCGCACCGATGGCGGTAACGTATGCAGCGCGAACATTCTCGCGGCTGCAAATAGTTTTAAGGCTTTCAATTATCTCATCGCCGATATCAAGGCGCGCGGCAATAACGTTATCAAATACTTTATATTCCATAATTATACCTCAATGTGCCATTTAACACCCTGCGGTGTATCTTCAAGAATAACACCCTTTGCTTTCAGTTCGTCACGGATTCTGTCTGCCTCTGCCCAATTCTTTGCTTTTCTTGCGGCAGTTCTGGCTTCAATAAGAGCTTCAACCTCTTCGTCAAGACTCTTTTCTGCCTTTCTTTCATAGAGGAGACCGAGAACGTCTGTCAGTTCGTTGAAAATTTTTGCGGCATGCTCAACAAGTGCCTTTGAATGAACACCGTCGTTTACATTAGTGTTGATTTCACGCACAAGCTCAAACAGAACACCGATAGCGTCTGCGGTGTTGAGGTCGTCTTCCATAGCATCAACAAACTTCTGCTGATATGCATCAATTTTTGCAATTGTTTCGGCATCGTTTTCGCCTGCCTGCTCAACTGCATTTGAAAGTGCAAATTCAAGGTTATCGCGGCAGGTGTAAAGCCTTGTGAGTGAAGCCTTGCACTGTTCAATTGCATCGTAGCTGTAGTTGATGGGGCTTCTGTACTGGCAGCTTATCATGAGATATCTGATGGGCTCATAGCCGTATTTTTCGGCAACGTCACGTACGGTGAAGAAGTTGCCGAGTGATTTTGACATTTTCTCGTTGTCTACGGTGATAAAGCCGTTGTGCATCCAATAACGTGCAAAATCGGTGCCGTTGCAGCATTCGCTTTGTGCAATTTCGTTTTCGTGGTGCGGGAAGATAAGGTCCTGACCGCCGCAATGGATGTCAATTGTGTTGCCGAGGTAGCGGTGCACCATAGCGGAGCATTCGATGTGCCAGCCGGGTCTGCCTTCGCCCCAAGGGGAAGTCCATGACGGTTCACCGGGCTTTGCGGCTTTCCACAGTGCAAAATCCATGGGCTCGTGCTTGACTTCGCCAACGTTGATTCTTGCGCCTGCTTCAAGCTCCTCAAGCGGCTGATGCGAAAGCTTGCCGTAGCCTGCAAACTTTTTGGGGCTGAAATATACGTCGCCGTTGACCTCGTAGGCATAGCCCTTTTCGATAAGAGTTGAAACAATTGAGATAATTTCGTCAATGTTTTCGGTTGCCTTGGGATGAACGGTTGCTTCTCTTACGTTAAGGCCGTTTGAATCAACACGGAATTCGGCAATATACTTCTCTGAAATATCGGAGAAGCTGACGCCTTCTTCGTTTGCACGGCGGATGATTTTGTCATCGATATCCGTGAAGTTCTGCACGAAGTTAACCTTGTTGCCTCTGTATTCAAGGTATCTTCTCAGTACGTCAAAAACGCAAAGAGGACGGGCATTACCGATGTGGATAAAGTTATAAACTGTGGGACCGCAGGCATAGATTTTAAATTCGCCCTCATTGAGCGGAATAAGTTCCTGCTTTGATCTTGTGAGTGTGTTAAAGATTTTCATAAGATTTTTCCTTTCGGTTAGTTTTATTTTTCTGCGTTTTCAAGCTGTTTTTCAAGCTTTGCAATTTTAACTTTGAGTGCGCACAGTTCCTGAGCAACGGGGTCGGGAATGTGCACCTGGTCAAGGTTGTCAACCCTGACGCCGTTGAGCTTGACCACCCTTGCAGGTGAACCGACGGCGGTTGAATTATCGGGTATTTCGGTGAGAACGACGGAGCCTGCCGCTACGTTTGAATTGTCACCAATCCTGAACGGGCCGAGAACCTTTGCGCCTGCGCCTATCATAACACCGTTGCCGATTGTGGGGTGGCGCTTGCCATGATCTTTGCCCGTACCGCCGAGAGTGACCCCCTGATATATCGTTACGTCGTCTCCGATTACGGCGGTTTCCCCTATTACAACACCCGTGCCATGGTCGATGAAAAACCTGCGGCCGATTGTTGCTGCGGGGTGGATTTCAATGTTTGTTTTTCTCACGCATCGCTGAGACACCCAACGTGCGAGAAAATAGAACTTGTGCCTGTAAAGCCAATTTGCAACCCTGTGCATTCTCACAGCCTTATAGCCGGGATAGAGGAAAAATATTTCAAATGCACTTTTTGCCGCAGGGTCGCGCTGCTTGATGCAGGCAATATCTTCTTTAAGCCTTGCAAACAAAGCCTTCACCTCTTTACATGATGAATTGTGATATAAAAAAAGCCTCCGAAGCACAATGCTCCGAAGGCGCAAAACGCGGTTCCACTTCGATTTATAACTCGAACCCTCTTAACGCGAGGAAACGCCCTCAGATACTCGGCATTGCCTTTGACCTCGGGTGCTGACGGGTGCATTTCAGCGGTTTTCGACGGGATTCTCACACCTTACAATCCCTCTCTGAGACGAAGGAAGCCGCTTACTTCTCCCTTTTGGCGCATTTCTTATATCATCATTATTATACTACACTTAGGCAGAAAATGCACTACTTATTTTCGTTAAAATTTATTTTCTTGGAAGCATCGATTATATACACAATGCCCGAAACTACGGCAAATACGGCAGTGATACCGAAAAGCACGTTGCCGATGATACTGAGAGAAATGGGCATTTCTACGCCGAGCTGCTCAATTCCGCCAAGCAGAAGAACGAGAATGACGGACACCATCTGAGAGGCAGTTTTAATCTTGCCCCAGATGTTTGCAGGTATGACGATATTCTGAGAAAGTGCAATCATTCTCATGCTTGTGACGGCATATTCACGCGTGAGAACAACAAACACAATCCAATGGCTACAGAAGCCGAAACGCATGAGACCGAGCAATGCGGCGGTGACAAGCATTTTGTCTGCCAGCGGGTCAAGCAATTTGCCGAGGGTGGTAATCTGGTTGTTGCTTCTTGCAAGCTTGCCGTCAATAAAATCGGTTATTGCAGCAACGACAAAAATAAGCTCAGCAAAAAGAAAGCTGTATTTTATATTAAGCAGAAGCACCGTAAAAAAAACAGGTGCAAGAATGATTCTGAAAACCGTGAGTTTATTTGGTGTATTCATATTATACCTTCCGTTTTTATCGATTAAATCAAATCAAGTGTTTCGCCTATGAGGTCGTAACCGTCTGCATTGATGATTTTTACAGTGACAAATTCACCTTCAAAAAGTTCAACTGCACTTGTGAAAAACACCTGCGTGTCAATTTCCATGGCATCGGAATAACTGCGGCCGTAGTAACTGTCGCTGTATCCGTCGTAGCCCTCAACGAGAACTTTATATTGCTTGCCGATTCTTTCAGCGTTGCGCTCCATGGTGATTTCCTGCTGCAAGCGCATGATAATATCCAGACGCTCAGCTTTTATTTCATCGTCCACCTGAGAGTCAAACTCCGCCGCAGGTGTACCCTCCTCTGCGGAATAAGTGAAGCAGCCGAGGCGGTCAAACTCTGCCTTTTTCACAAAGTCATAGAGATCAACAAAGGCATCTTCGCTTTCTCCCGGGAAGCCCGTAATGAGTGTTGTGCGCAAAACAACGTTGGGAATAATTCTGCGAATTTTTTCCACAAGAGCAAGCAGACTGTCTTTGTCACCTCTGCGGTTCATTGCTTTGAGCACGTCACCGTTTGCGTGCTGAAGCGGCAGGTCAAGATAGTTACAGATTTTTTCTTCACTTGCAATTGTTTCAAGCAACTCGTCAGTGATATAGTCAGGGTAGCAGTACATTACCCTCACCCAATCAAGCTTTTCAATGCGGCAGAGCTTTTTGAGAAGTTCGGGAAGCATGAGTTTGCCGTAAATGTCGAGTCCGTAACGCGTTGTGTCCTGCGCAATAACAACAAGCTCCTTGGCTCCGCCGTTAACGAGCTTTTGTGCTTCGTCAAGAATACTTTCCATTTTACGTGAACGGTATTCGCCCCTAATAAGAGGTATGGCGCAATAGGTGCACTTGTTTGAGCAACCGTCCGCAACGCGAAGATACGCGGTGTATGCAGGCGTTGTGAGCACGCGTTCACCGTCGAGCGGCATGCAACTCACATCAGGCAGAGTAACGGTAGGCTCACCCTCAATTGCCCTTTTGCATATTTCTGCAATATCTCCGTTTGAGCCGAGACCGACAAGCGCATCAATTTCGGGGATCTCGGTTTTAACCTCCTCGCCGTATCTTTGCGCAAGGCAACCTGTGACGATAACCGCACGTGTAAGTCCCTGCTCTTTAAGCTCGGCAGCATAAAGGATATTGTCGATTGCTTCCTTTTTGGCATCTTCAATGAAGCCGCAGGTATTGATAAGCACAGCATCAGTGTTTTCAACGTCGTCGGTGACCTCAAAGCCTGCACGTGTGAGCTTTGAAAGCATGAGCTCACAGTCAACCTGGTTCTTGGCGCATCCGAGCGATATGATGCCTATTCTGTATGAAGTCATGTTGTTTCACTTCCAAGAAAAAATGCCGCAGTAAAACTGCGGCTTTAATTATTACATATTAATCACAACATGTCAATAAATCGTGGATTAAACTTAATATATAAGGTCTGTTTCCGTATCAAAATCAAACGACCTCATCGCCCTGCTCACATCCGACGGTGAATAACCGAGGCGGACAAGTGCATTGAAGCGCTTTTTCAGCCCCTTTTCGTCCGTGGGAAGACGGCTGAATTTTGTTTCAAGCAGGTGGATTATTTGCTCCTCGGCATCAACTTCAAGTTTATCAAGTGCGGCGTAAACATCCTCACGGCTGACACCCTTTTTGTGAAGCTCCGCCGCTATGCGTTTTTTGCCCATTCCCTTGCGTTCAAACAACTCACGGGCATAATTCTCTGCAAAACGTGCATCGTTGAGATATCCGTTTTCACAAAGCAGTTCTGCCGCAGCTTCGCTTGAATCGGCAAAGCCTTTTTCGTTGAGCTTGCGCACAAGCTCTGCGCGGCTGTGGTCTCTGCGCGAAAGCAGGTCGATACCGCGGTTATAAGCACGCCTGCCGTTAACAAGGGCGGATATTTCTTCAAGCTGAGCTTCGTCAATCTCGCATCTGTCAGGCAAGGCAAGTGAGCGCCAGAAGCCGCCGTCAACTGTCATGCGATATTCACCGTCAATGCTGATGTGCACCTTACCGGAGTTACCGCTTTTTACACTCAACAGCATCAGTCTTCGTCGTCAACTGCGATGTCAAGCTTTGCTTTTGCGCCTGCGGCACTTGTTTTTGCCCTTGCGGCAGGTACTGAAACAGGTGCAGATACGCTTTCCTGAAGTTGCTCGGGGTCTTTGCTCTTGAGCATTGCATCGCGGATTTTCTGTTCAATTTCGTCGGCAAGCTCCTTGTTGTTGCGAAGAAGCTCTCTTACGTTATCGCGGCCCTGACCGAGTCTCTCCTCACCGTAAGAGAACCATGCGCCGCTCTTTTTGATTATACCGAAGGTTACACCAAGGTCAACAAGCTCACTGTCACGCGAGATGCCTTGACCGTACAGAATGTCAAACTCTGCGGTTTTGAACGGAGGTGCAACCTTGTTTTTAACGATTTTCGCCTTTGTGCGTGTGCCGACAAATTCACTGCCAGCCGCTTTAATCATTTCAACCTTTCTCACGTCGATGCGGATTGAAGCGTAGAACTTGAGAGCACGACCGCCCGTTGTTACCTCAGGGTTGCCGTAGATTACACCGACCTTTTCACGAAGCTGGTTGATGAAAATGATGACGGTGTTTGATTTTGAAATAACACCTGCAAGCTTACGCAGAGCCTGAGACATAAGACGGGCATGCAGACCAACATGGCTGTCTCCCATTTCGCCGTCGATTTCGGCGCGGGGTACAAGTGCGGCAACAGAGTCAACAACAATCATGTCGATTGCACCTGAACGGGCGAGAGATTCAGCAATTGAAAGCGCATCTTCACCGTTGTCAGGCTGAGATACAAGCAAAGAGTCGATATCAACACCGAGAGCTTTTGCATATACGGGGTCAAGCGCATGCTCCGCGTCGATGAATGCGGCTTCGCCGCCTGCCTTCTGTGCTTCTGCAACACAGTGGAGAGCAAGGGTTGTTTTACCTGATGATTCAGGTCCGTAGATTTCGATGATTCTGCCTCTGGGCAGGCCGCCGATACCCGTAGCTAAGTCAAGTGAAATTGAGCCTGTGGAAATTGCTTCAACATTCAATGCGGTGCTTTGACCAAGACGCATGATTGCGCCCTTGCCGTACTGCTTTTCAATCTGGGCCAATGCCGTTTCAAGAGCTTTGCTTTTATCTGACACGATGATTACCTCCAAGGTTATAGTACAAATGTTCGTCTTGAATTATATATCATTTTTTTTCAAAAATCAATAGTTTTTCGTCAAAATATTCTCAGTTCGCACTAAGTACAACAAAGCGTACTAAGCGCACAACAGTTACATTATACAAAAGCGGCACTGTGCCAAACGCATAGTGCCGCTCGAATCTGTGTTCTTATTTAAAACTTAAAAATGCTGAAGATTCTTTCAAAGAAACGCACGATGGATTCCCAGAGCTTCTCGAAGAAGTTGTCTGCGGTGAGTTGACCGTCCTGATAAATAACTTCAACGTTGCCCATTGCTTCAAGCGATTCCACGGAGCCTGCATAAGCATAAAGCTTAACGCCGCCGCAACCGTCAAAAGCGGTAACTGCACAGCTCATAATAGAATCGGGGAAATATGCTTCTTCAAGGCCGGTGCAGTTTGCAAAGGCGTATCCTTCAATTCCCAGCACACCCTCTTCAATTCTGATGACCTCAATGCCGGTGCAACCCTCAAAGGCACGCACGGCGATTCTTGTAATGTCATACTTCACACCCTCATATTCTACCTCGGCGGGTATTTCAACAAGACCCGTGATTGAAGGCAGTGCATCAGAAACGTCACCGGTCTGATAACGTGTGTTAAGGGTGTATATCACGCCGTTTCTCTCAATGGTAACAAGATCTTCTATGTCGGTTAAAGGAACAATGTCATACTCACCTGCAGAAGCAAAAGTGCAGAAACTGAAAGCCATAAGTGCAACAAGGAAAATGCAAAATATTTTTTTCATAATATTAACCCCTTCTTCACAATTCGACATTAACATCATTTTACATATTTTTCGTCGAGCTGTCAATAGTTTGTTCACATTTTATGCATACATGCTCAATATGTCGAAAAATATTTTTAATAGATTAATAATTGACAACACCGTTATAAGATGGTAAAATGCATAATATGAAAGTTATATGTTAATAACTTTAAGCTTATAAGGAGGTACCGCATGCTCACGGGCGCATACACATACGTTCTTACTTTGTGTGAAGAAAAAAACTTTTCCAAAGCGGCAAAAAAGCTCGGCATTTCACAGCCCGCTCTCAGTGCGGCAATCAGCCGGCTTGAACAAGCACTCGGCACCCCGCTTTTTGACCGCACGCATACACCTGTCAGGCTGACACAAGCAGGCAAAGAATATCTGCTTCTGTGTAAGAATCAGGAAAAGCTCGAATCGGAGTTTCTCAAAAAGATATCCGACCTCGACTCGCTCAACAGCGGCAACCTTGTAATAGGCGGTTCAAGCTGCTTCACAAGCAGTTACCTGCCACGCGCAACCGCAGAGTTTATCGGGCGTTATCCCAACATTGACGTGCGCATTGTTGACGGAAGTACATCCGAAATTGCCGCACTTGCTCTCGAAGGTGAAATCGACCTGTTCATCACCCCGAAGGGCATCGGCACCGAGGGGCTGACAACAGTTGAGCTGCTGACGGAAAGAGTCTTCCTCTGTCTTCCGCCCGACCGCAAGCTCACAGATGAGCTTGCCCGATGCGTTGTACCGCTTGACGACGTGATGAACGGCACGTGCCGCAAAAAAGAATATCCGTGTGTTGATATTCAACGTTTCGGAAAAGAGCGTTTTATTCTGCTTGACACTCAACAGCACATACGTCAAACTGCAGATAAGTTTTTCAAAAAGCACCGTTTCACTCCGCAGAAGGCCGTAATCGTTGACCAGATGATGACAAGCTACTCACTCACCGTTTCGGGTGTCGGCGCTTCGTTTATGACGGAGAGTGCCATACGCCTCGGCAACTTCAAAAACAACGCTCAGCTTTTCTGTTTTGACAAAAGCATCTCAGTTCGTACACTCTGTGCGGCATACAAAAAAGACGGATATCTTTCCAAAGCCGCGCATGAATATATTTCCATCCTTTGCGAAACCATAAATTCATGAACAAAAGAGAGGTAATTAAAATGAAACTCAGAAGAATCATCGCAATCCTTTGCGCATTTTCACTCATGTTCTGCCTTGCCGCCTGCTCGGGTGACAAAGAGGACGAAGGCAACACACTCACGGTTGCATACCAGTACGGCATCTCATACGCACCGCTCATGGTGGTTATGGAACAAAAGCTGATTGAAAAGAACTACGGCGAAGAAATTGAAATTGAATGGCTCCAGCTTTCATCAGGAGCCGCAATTAACGAGGCATTTGCCGCAGGTGACGTTGACGTTGCAGCCATGGGTATTGCCCCCGCAATCACAGGTGTTATGAACGGTATACCCTACAAAATCTGCTCAAACGTATCTGCTCAGCCTCACAAAATCATGACCACGTCTGACACAATCAAGGCACTTGCAGACATTGACGAAGAGCAGATTGCCCTCGTTAACATCGGTTCAATCCAGCATATTCTGCTTGCCATGGCTTGCGAAAAAGAGCTTGGCGACGCACGTGCGCTTGACGATAACATTGCCGCTATGTCTCACCCGGACGGAATGACATCTCTGCTTTCAGGCAGTGTATCAATCCACCTCACCACCGCACCATACATTCAGCAGGAGCTTGCCGCTGAAGAAAAGGAAGTCCACACGCTTTATGACATTGCAGACGTATGGGCCGAGGGTAACAGCTTCATCGTCGGTCTTGCTTCAACTCAGCTTCACGACAGCAACCCCGAGCTGTACAACGCTGTATGCAAAGCATTTGAAGAATCAATGACATACATTAATGAAAACCGCGAAGAAGCCGCCGCACTGCTTGCAAAGGTGCAGGGCTGCACAACGGAAGAAATGCTTGACTGGCTCAGCGACCCCGCCTGCATCTATGACTCAACACCCAAGGGCGTGATGGAAATGGCAGACTTCATGGCTGAACACAGCTTCATTGCAAACGGTCCGTCAGCACTCTCCGACGTTGCGTACGACAATGTTGTATCCATGGAAAACGCATCATAAGAGGTCAATATAATGAAAAAGAACAATAAAGCTCCTTTGACTGCAAAGAAAAAGAAAATGATAAAATCCGTTGCGGCACGCGTAATCTTCGTGATTGCCGCAGTGGTTGCATGGCAGGTACTGTATAATTCAGGCACCTTCCTTAAAAGTGTATTCCCGTCAATTCCGCAGATTTTTGAGGCTCTTGCAAAGGACTTCACAAGCGACACACACAACCTCGGCATGATGGTGCTTAACTCCATGAAGCTGATTCTTCAGGGCATGGGCATCGGTATAGCACTCGCACTGGTGCTTTCGGGCCTTTCCATGGCAAGCGAAACCGTTTATTCGGTATACAACATGGTTGTTTCCATTTTTGACCTGTTGCCCGGTGTGGCACTTCTGCCCATCGCAATTCTTTTCCTCGGAATCGGTCAAAATGCAATCATTTTCCTCGTAATTCACTCGGTTGTTTGGCCTATGTCAAGGAATCTCATTGACGGATTCAAAACAACCCCCGTCATCTACATCGAGGCAGGTAAAAACATCGGTCTCAACCGCTTCTCACTGATTACGGGCGTATACGTGCCCGCATCATTCACGAGCATTCTCTCCGGCCTTAAGGTTGGCTGGGCAAGAGCATGGCGCGGTCTTATCAGTGCAGAAATGATTTGCGGTACAACTCAGTCACTTGCAGGTGTGGGCTGGTTCATCCAGTATAAGCGCAATTTTATGGACACGGCATCAGTTTACGGCGCACTTGTTGTTATCATCATCATTGGTCTCATCATTGAATACGGCGTGTTTGCCCCCATTGAAAAGGCAACCGTCAGAAAGTGGGGTATGACAAAATGAGTATGCTCAGCGTTAAAAACATCGTCAAATCCTATCCCGACCAGTCGGGCGGCAGAAATGTCATACTCAACGGTATTGACCTTGAGGTTGGTGAAAGAGAGTTTCTCTGCATTCTCGGACCTTCAGGCTGCGGCAAAACCACCCTGCTTCGCTGCATTGCAGGCTTTGAGGATGACTACGAAGGCGAAGTTCTTATCAACGGCGAAGCGGTAAGGAAGCCCGGAACGGACAGAATTATGGTGTTCCAGGATTTCAACCAGCTTTTCCCGTGGAAAACAGTTGAAAAGAACATTCAGTATCCGCTCAAGCTCAAGGGTATCAAGGACAAAAATACTCTCAAGGAAATCAGCGACAGATACCTCAAAATGGTTGACCTTGACGGCAAGCAGAAATACTATCCGCATCAGCTCAGCGGCGGCATGAAGCAGAGGGTTGCAATTGCAAAGGCGCTTGCCCTTCAGCCCAAGCTCATACTTATGGATGAGCCGTTTGCCGCACTTGACGCGATGACGAGAAACAATTTGCAAAAAGAGCTTCTCGGCATTTTTGAAAGAGAAAACGTTGCGGTTATTTTCATCACACACAACATTCAGGAAGCACTTGTGCTCGGCACAAGAACAATGGTTATGGGCAAAAACGGCCAGATCAAGATTGACGAAGCCAACCCGATTCAGAAGCCCGTCACCCCCGCAAGCGAGCACTACGGCGAGCTCTGGGAGCGATACAACAAAGCGTTGCAGGACGAAAACCGCAAAATCAGGGAGGGTGTATAACAATGAGGAAAGAGGATATCAATATCCGTGACCCGTTTGTGTTGTCTGAAAACGGCACGTATTACCTCTACGGCACAAGAGCGGCAAACTTCGGACAGAAGGTTGCAGGCTTTGACGTTTACACCACAACAGACCTTGTTGAGTTTTCCGGACCTCACGAGTGTTTTAACTCCGAAGCAAACGGTTTCAACCGTGAGGTAAACTGGGCGCCTGAGGTGCACAAAATCAACGGCAGTTACTATATGTTTGCAACCTTCACCCAGGAAAACGGACTCAGGGGCACGTACATTCTCAAAGCCGATTCCCCTCTCGGTCCGTTCAGGCCGCACAGTGACGGTGCGGTTACACCGCGCGACTGGATGAGCCTTGACGGCACGTTTCTTGAGCAGAACGGCAAGTATTACATCATCTTCTGCCACGAACACGTGCAGATAATTGACGGTACAATCTGTTATCAGCAGCTCAGCGACGACCTCACGCACTGCATTGGTGAGCCGACCACCCTTTTCAGCGCAACCTCACCTTATTATGCAGACGAGAATCCCACGTGTAAAACCTTCGTCACAGACGGTCCGTTTATGTACACCACAAAAGACGGCGTGCTTCTTATGATATGGTCAACGTTCCTCAAGGGTCAGTATGCGGAGTGCCTTGTCAGATTCAAAAACGGCAAGCTCTGCACAGAGTTTGAGCATCTTGCACCGCTGATTGACAACGACGGCGGTCACGGTATGCTTTTCCGCTT
>JAZNQF010000021.1:0-20230 GCA_045590055.1 Acutalibacteraceae bacterium | reverse complement strand
CAAAGCATCGAACTTTGTACGATTTTCGCATTGTTTTGACCTTTTTTTGCCCACTCGGAGTACCTTTGTACACCTTCAGGGCAAAGAAAAGGTCATCTTGCACCTTTCTCGGCAGTCTGGCAGCTTGTCAAAACAAGCTGAGGCAACACCCGCAAAGGTGTTGCCTCAAAAGAATTATTCTTCTGTTTCGTCTGCTGCCTTGTCGATCTGCTCAACAACTGCTGCAAACTCTTCGGGTGCGTCTGTTGAATAAACAAGCTCGTCGCCTGTTGTTTCTTCAGCCTGCTCTTCAACCGGCTTTTCTTCAACGGGAAGAAGTGCACGGATTGAAAGGCTTACGCGCTTCTTGTCGAAGTCGATTTCGGTGATCATAACCTTGACTTCTTCGCCAACTGTGAGAACGTCAGCGGGCTTTTCAATGCGGCGGTTAGCAATCTGTGAAATGTGGATGAGACCGTCGATGCCGGGAACAACACTTGCGAATGCGCCGAATGTTGTGAGACCGACAATCTTGGAATCGATAACAGTGCCAACGGGATAATCACGCTTGAGGATTTCCCACGGATTATCTTCAATGCGCTTGTAACCGAGAGAGATCTTTCTCTTTTCGGGGTCGAAAGCCTTTATGTAGACAGTAACTTCGTCGCCTACGTTAACAACTTCTGACGGATGCTTGATGCGATTCCATGAAAGTTCGGAAATGTGAACCATACCGTCAACGCCGCCGATGTCAACAAATGCACCGTAGCTGGTGAGTGACTTGACAGTGCCGGTGTAGTTTGCGCCGACTTCAAGGCTTGCCCAAAGAGCGTCGGAAGCAGCTTTGCGTTCTTCTCTGAGTACGGCGCGGATTGAGCCGACTGCACGCTTTCTCTGGTTATTTACTTCGATGATGCGAAGCTTAACGGATGTTTTGAGAAGGGACTCCATGTCATCATCTTTACTTGCAGTTGCAAGTGAAGCGGGAACAAATACACGAACTCCGTTTGTGTAAACGAGAATACCGCCCTTGATAACCTCGGCTACGGTACCTTCGAGGATTGTGCCCTCCTTTTCAGCTGCAATGATGTTGTCCCATGCAGCGATTGAATCAAACCTACGCTTTGAGAGCATCATTGTGCCTTCTGCGTCGTTTGTCTTCATAATGATAAGGTCAAGCTTATCACCAACTTTGAGCTCCTTTGTAGGATCGGCTGTGGGATCGCTGCTGTATTCGGATGCAGGGATGTAACCGGCGTGCTTTCTGCCGATGTCAACCTGAATCTCGCTGGGTGAAATTCCCACTACGATGCCGGTGACCTTCTGGTCAGTGCTCATTTTGCTGAGGTTTTCCTCGAGAGCTTCCTCAAAGCTGAGTTCCTCTGAATTCTGTGTCTGTTCGTTTAAATTTTCGGACATGGTAAACAGTACCTCCTTTATAATACCTGCGGGTGTTGAGGCACCCGCCGTTACCCCAATTAAGCGACATGATGAAAAGTCGATTTTTTCAAGTTCATCGGCAGACTCAATGAGATAGGTTGTGCAATGCTGTGCACACAAATCTCTGAGCTTTGCGGTGTTGGAACTGTGGCGCCCGCCGATGACGATCATGGCGTCGCTTCGCTGTGCCAACTGCTCAGCTTCAATCTGCCTTTCATTAGTCGCAGAGCATATTGTATCAAAAATAACTCCGTTTGTATAGAGTTTTTTAAAAATTTTCGAGCTTTTTTTCCATTCTTTTATCGAAAAAGTGGTCTGAGCAAGGCAGAATATTTTCTTTTTTGGAAAATAAGCATTTTCGGCGCTGATTTTTTCGAGTTCGTCGGCAGTTTTGAACACGTGAGACTCACCCACACAACGGCTCCTGAAACCGCATACCTCGGGGTGATCGGCATCACCTGCAATCAAAAATACAGTGTCAGGCGTGGAATGCTCGCTCACAAGCTTGTGGATTTTGAGCACAAACGGACATGCCGCGTCGATGTATTCGATGCCAAGACGGTCAAGCTCCTCAACCGTCTGTTTTGTAACACCGTGAGTGCGCAGAACAAGCTTTGCATCCTTTGGCACCTGCGACGGTGTTTCGGCAATCTCCACTCCCTTGCTTTGCAGTTCACCCGTAACCTGCGGATTGTGAATTATCGGACCGAGGGTGCAGACTTTTTCACCTTTTTCAACCATTTCATAAAGAATGTTGACAGCGCGGTTAACACCGAAACAAAAACCTGCCGTTTTTGCAAGTTCTATTTTCATTTAGTTTTCACCTTTCATTCCAAAAAAACGTTGTTCTTCCGCCAGCCACAGACGCTTGATTTCATCCATCATTCTGTCTGCGGCGGAATGTACAGCTGCAGGTGAAGTGTCACCTTTTTCAAACAACGTTTCAGTTTTAATCGGCTTGCCGTAGCTGACACCGACGTACCTTGAGCTGCGTCTTTGGTTTGCATAATACAGACACGCAGGAAGAATATCCGCGCCTGACATCATTGCAAGACGCACCGCGCCCGTTTTTGCAGTACGCGGTCGGTTGTCGTTCATGTTGCGTGTGCCTTCGGGGAAGATACCCACAACCTCGCCGTCTGCAAGCAGCTCCCGGGCATAATTGAACGCAAGTGAATTTGACAGACCCCGCCTTACGGGGAACGCATTGAGGCTGCTGAGGAACGCGCCGATCAGCTTGCTTTCAAAGAACTCGCTTTTTGCCATAAAGTGGCATTCCCTGCCACTGCAAAGTGTCAGTATAACAGGGTCAGCGGAATACACGTGGTTGCACGCAAGAATAAACGCACCGCTTTCGGGTATGTTTTCCTTACCCGTTACGTGAACGTTATAAACCAGATGCATTGCAACGGTACCGAGCGGTTTGAGAATACGGTACCCTGCATGATTTTTAACGTCCCAATTGTAGCGATACGGCATAACATCACCTGACTATATAAAGTATGTATCAGCCGATGTTGTTCTTAACGGTATCTATAACAAGCTGAACCGATTCTTCAAGACCGATATCACTTGTGTCGAGGATAATCGAATCCTCGGCAGGCTTCAGGGGGGCGATTGCGCGGTGCGAATCGTCATAGTCCCTCTTAATCATATCATTGAGCACGTTTTCATAGGTTTCATTAACGCCTTTTGCTTCAAGCTCAATGAAGCGGCGCCTTGCTCTCGCCTCAGGTGAAGCGGTGAGGAAAATCTTAACCTGTGCGTCAGGCAGAACAACGGTACCGATGTCTCTGCCGTCCATAATGCAGTTGTTTTCCCTTGCAAGTGTGCGCTGAAGGTCAAACAGATATGCTCTTACTGCAGGTACAGCTGAAACTGCGGATGCCGCCATGGATGCCTCGGGCAGACGGATTTCTGTTGATACGTCTTCGCCGTTGAGGTACATTTTCTGCTCGCCGTTTTCGAATTTAAGCTCGACTTTCAGCTCGTCAGTCAGCGTATCTGCAACTGCCTGTGGATTGTGCACGTCAACACCCAAGCGAAGCGCGTTGACACCGATTGTGCGGTAAAGAGCGCCCGTATCAATATAGATAAAGCCGAGTTCCTTTGCCGCGCGACGTGAAATTGTGCTTTTGCCCGCACCTGCAGGGCCGTCAATTGCTACGTTGATAACCATAATTATGCATCCTTTCTTAATCCTGCGCGGCACTTTCACCTGCAAGCTTGCCCGTTGAAAAGGCAATCTGCAGATTGAAGCCGCCGGTATATGCGTCAACGTCAATTACTTCACCGGCGAAATAAAGACCGCTGACAAGCTTGGATTCCATTGTTTTTGGGTTGATTTCTGAAACAGACACACCGCCAGAGGTGATGACCGCCTCTTCAATGGGCCTGAACTGTGTGACCGTAACCTTGAGGCATTTGAGCAAGGTGACAAGCTTTGCTCTGACCTCTCTTGTTATCTGATTTGTTTTGACAGACGGCTTCACACCGCACATTCTGACGATAACGGGAACTAACTTTTTGGGCAGGAGTGAATCAAGTGCGTTGATGAAGTTTTTGTTTGAAAACTCAGCAAAATCACGTTGCACGCGCTTGTCAAGCTGTTCATAAGTTAAAGCAGGCTTGAGGTCAATTTCAATCTGATATTTTGAGGGCTTCATGTTTTTCATGTGTGCTGATGCGCTGAGAATCAGCGGACCCGACACACCGAAGTGCGTGAAAAGCATTTCACCGAAATCAGTGTATACCTCGTGGTAGGTGTCTGTATCACGGACGGTGATTGAGACGTTTTTCAAAGACAGACCCTGAAGCTCACTGCAGAAGCCTTCGTGACATTCAACAGGCACGAGTGACGGCTTCGGCTCAACAACAGTATGCCCCGTTTTTTCAGCAAATATATATCCGTCACCGGTTGAACCCGTGAGAGGATAGCTCTTTCCGCCTGTGGCAACAATCACAGCGTCTGCTTTGATTGTTTCGCCGCCTTCAAGCACAACACCCGTTACCGCACCGTTACACACGGAAATATCTTCAACTCTGCCGTGAATGATGTTGCAACCGTTGTTCACCGCAAAGCCGTGCAGAGCGTCAACGACGTCCACCGCTTTGTCTGACACAGGGAAAACGCGGTTTCCCCTTTCAACCTTCATTTCAACGCCGAGCTGTTCAAAAAACTCAACCGTATCCGTGGGCATAAACCTTGAAAACGCGCCGTAAAGGAAGCGGCCGTTTGTGGGGACGTTTGCAATCAACTCATTGAGCATAACACAGTTGTTTGTGACGTTGCAACGTCCTTTGCCCGTAATCATCAGTTTCCTTGCAGGGCGCTCGTTGCGCTCAACAATCGTAACCTCTGCGCCTGCCTTTGCCGCAAAGCCTGCCGCCATAAGACCCGACGCACCTGCGCCTATAATAAGTATTTTTTTCATTATCAATACCTAACCGTAACATTTTTTGTTTTCATTACATTTTATTATAAATCCCCCAAAAAAGCAAGAGCCGATATTCCAAAAGTACTCACAAAGCCGCAGTCATTTGTATATATTGATAACGGCGGAAGAAAACACAATGCGGAAGTGATTGAAATGCGCACATTGAACGAACTCAAAACGGGTAGTTGTGCCCGTGTTGCCGCAATAACCGCAAAAGGCTCCATAAGAAGACGGTTGCAAGACATCGGACTCATAGACGGAACGTGCGTCAAGTGCATACAACGCAGTTTCACAGGGGACCCTGCCGCCTACCTTATCTGCGATGCGGTGATTGCGCTGCGAAACGAGGACGCCGCAAAAATACTGATTGAATCTTAAACTGCAAGGGCGGTACAGAACCGTACCGCCCTTGTACAGCGTTATAACGATACATAACGAAAGGTCTGTGATATCATGGGTCTCACAAAAGCTTCAATGGGTAAAGCCGCTCGGGAAAGAGCAGTTAAAAACATACATGGCGGTTTCACCGTTGCGCTTGCAGGTAACCCCAACGTAGGCAAAAGCACTCTTTTCAACGCGCTGACGGGCATGAAGCAGCACACCGGCAACTGGTCGGGCAAAACTGTTATGAGCGCAGTTGGGTGCTTTGAAGCAGACGGAGAACAAGTTACCCTTGTTGATTTGCCGGGTACATATTCTCTGTTGTCTCATTCTGAAGAAGAACGGATTGCGCGCGATTACATCTGTTTCGGTAACGCCGATTTGACAGTTGTTGTATGTGATGCGACCGCGCCGCATAAAAGCATCGGTCTTGCGTTGCAGATTCTTGAAATTACACCGTGCGTAATTGTCTGCTTCAACCTCATTGATGAAGCGCGCAAAAAGCACATTGAGCTTGACACGCAGAAATTCAGCGACTGCCTCGGAGTACCCGTAATTGCAATGAGTGCATCAACAGGTGAGGGTGTGAATGTGCTTTGTGACGAAATCATACGCATGCACAAGGCAAAAAATGCGAAAGACATCACCCCCGTATACTACAGCGAGGACATTGAAAAAGCTCTCAGCTTCCTCAAAAAAGAGGCGAAGGGCAGAAACATAAAGGCGGACCGCTCATATCTTATCCGTTTGCTTCTTGATGAAAGAGATTATCTCAAACAGGCAAACAAAATCTCGCAGGCAGACGACGAAGCTGTGTCCAGGCTTTACGAGATGCGCGACTCATACGTTTCGGGACATTACGGCAATATGCAGCTCATAAGCGACAGTATTGTTGCATCAATCATAAAAACGGGCAGAGAAATCTGCTCAAAATGCTGCATTGATAAAAACCGCGACGATAGCTTTGACCGAAAGCTTGACCGTCTTTTCACGGGCAGATTCACAGGTATTCCAATTATGCTTGCGGTGCTTATTCTGATTCTTTTCATCACAATCAAGGCGGCTAATTATCCGTCACAGCTTCTCAGCTCAGCATTGTTTTTCGTGGGTGAAAAGCTTCGTATACTCCTTGAGACAATAAATACTCCTAACGTGCTTATTTCGGCGTTGATTGACGGAATCTGGCGGGTGCTTGCGTGGGTTGTTTCCGTTATGCTTCCGCCCATGGCGGTGTTTTTCCCATTGTTTACGTTGCTTGAAGATTTCGGCTATCTGCCGCGCGTTGCATTCAATCTGGACAGTTGCATGAAAAAATGCGGTGCATGCGGCAAGCAGAGCTTGTGCATGGCAATGGGGCTGGGATGCAACGCCGCAGGTGTTACGGGTTGCCGCATCATTGACTCACCGCGAGAGCGCCTGCTTGCAATTGCCACAAACTCTTTTATTCCATGCAACGGAAGATTCCCTTTGCTGATTACGCTCATAAGCATCTTTTTCGCCTCGGGCACGGCAGGCTCAATCAAGGGCGCGTTGCTTCTTTGCGGTGCAATTGTGTTTGGTATAGTATGCTCGATGGCGGCAACAAAGCTGTTGAGCAAAACCGTACTCAAAGGCTCAACCGCCTCTTTCACTCTTGAGCTTCCGTCATACAGAATACCTAAGGTTACGTCTGTGCTTGTGCGCTCGCTGGTTGACCGTACACTTTTTGTGCTCGGCAGAGCCGTCACGGTTGCCGCACCTGCAGGGCTTGTTATCTGGCTTGCGGCAAACATTGAAATCGGCGGCGTAAGCATAGTGTCTGCGCTTTCCGCAGTGCTTGACCCCATTGGCAGAATAATGGGTCTTGACGGCACAATTCTGCTGGCGTTCATGCTGGGTTTCCCTGCAAATGAAATTGTTTTCCCCATAGCCGTGATGATTTACATGGCTGCAGACACGGTGCAGCAGTTGCCCGACCTTGCATCTCTCGGCGCGATACTTACACAAAACGGCTGGACGTACACAACCGCTTTGTGCATGATAATTTTCACTTTAATGCATTGGCCTTGCTCAACCACCTGCCTCACGGTGAAAAAGGAAACAGGGAGCATAAAATGGACATTGATTTCCATTCTGCTCCCCACCGCTTTCGGTTTTGTTCTGTGCTGTGCCGTCAACTTCATTTCAGGCGCTCTGTCGGCGGTATTTTAAAATCCGAGTATATTGCGTGCGACAACCACCGCCGCATTCACGCTCATCGGAAGCACGTATCTTATATATCTGTAAATCGTTTCAGCCACGGTCAGATCAACACTCAGGGACTCTCCCCCGTTGATTCCGACCGTGAGCTTTTCTCCGTTAAGTGCCGCAGACATAACTGCGTGCTCTTGTGCAAAAACGTCGCCGCCCGTTCTTTGTGCAACCGTCTGCACACCCGTTACCGCCAGAAGTACAAGCAAAAGGCAAAAGCACGCCATAAGATACACTTTGATAATTTTTTCTTTTTGTGTGTTCACGTTGTTCCCCCTTTTCATTATTATGTACCTTCAACTGTGAAACGTCGGGAAGTGCGTGAAATTCAGTTTTTACACAGAATACTTTTCAAGCATTTTTGCCACCGCCGTTCCCAGCATGCGACCTGAATACACCGCCTCTTCAAGCGTGTTTGCATCGCTTCCCATCTCCATGAGCAAAGAGCAGTGCGTTAAATCCATGTTGTATTTACGGGGTGAAAAGTATATCGGGCGCGTGAGACCCGGATACATATCCTCCATCTGCTTCTGAAGCTGCACGGCAAAGGTAAGATTCTGCGCCCAATCGGGAAAATTTTCAACGTTGTTGCCTTCTTCCTGACAACCCGAAATAATCATTATCTGCGCCGCTTTTTTGCCGTTGATTTCAGCAACGGGTTTGATTTTCACACCGCCGCTGACCTGAATCGCATCACGGTGCACGTCAAGCACAACCTGAATTGACGGATACTTTTCAAGCCACGACTGTATGGCTTTGCGTGAATTTGGATACGCACCGCTGTATGTGGTGTCGTGAATAGTCTTGTCGTGTATAACGGCATAGCCTGCCTTTTCAATCTCAGCGGCAATTGCAGTGCCCACACGCGCAACGTTCGTGTCTGAAGAGTTGCTTCGCGTTTTGTACCCCGCGGCGTAAAAATCGCGGTCTAAAACCTGATATGCCTCTGTTGTGTGCGAATGGATGATAAGCACGTACGGCAAGGTTTTATTCTTCACCTCAAGGTCGGCTTTCTTTTCAAGCTCGGCTTTTATGTCAATATCCGTGTTGTTTATATTCTTGACGTATACGTTGCCGTACTTATCGGTTGCGGCTGATGCGTAATAGTTTTTTTCGCTGATTCTTCCGTCCTCGGTTTCATTTGCGGCTTTTGCCGCATAATCCTGCATGTACTTCAGCACGTCTGCAGGCGTATCTGTCAACTTAGCATCAACGGTCTGCACCTGCTGAGATGTCTGCGAAGGCTCGGTGTATTTTTCCTCAGCTGTTTCCGCCTCAGCGGAATCGGTTGACTGTGTGTGTTCTTTTCTGCCGTCTGCGGTGTCTATTTCAAAAATCTGCCCCACCGCTTCTTCGGGCATTACTGCGGCAACACTCAAAAAGGCAAGGTTGCCCAAGAAATCTCCGCCCGAGCCAAACACCAGAAGCGTAAACAACAACGCAGGGAACACAAAAAACATCGTTTTATAAAGCAATACACTGTTTTTATTTTTCATTGGTGCCTCCAAAAACTGATAGTCTGTACAAGTATATGATCGATAAAACCTCAAAATTACGACCCAACTATAGACAGAATATCTGTAGGCTCCATTTGCGGCTGTAATGCGCAGTTGATTCCCATTGCAATAAGCTTTGCCGCGCGCTCAATCACAAGGTCAATTTCTTTAGGTGTAACCATCATCTGCGCAGAAAACACACCGTCGGCGTTCAAATCAACACCGTCAATGTCTGCACCTGACTGCTCAAGCAAATCGTAAGCAAGCGTTGCGCCGTCAACAACCGTAGGCACACCGATTGCAATAACGGGCACGCCGAGCAGTTGACGGTTGATACCGCGGCGCGTGTTACCCACACCCGAACCGGGGCTAATGCCCGTGTCGCAGATCTGCACTGTTGTGCCCAGCCTTGCCAACTTTCGCGATGCAAGCGCATCAATCACAATCACCGCCGAGGGTGAGATTTTTTGCACAATGCCGCAAAGAATCTCACCGGTTTCAATGCCCGTTTTGCCAAGCACACCGGGCACAACCGCCGCCGCACATCTTACACCGCAGAGGCCGATTGATTCAGCGAGTTCTGTACCGATGTGCCTTGTTGCAAAGGTCAGCTTCACCACCTTCGGTCCGAGCGCATCGGGTGTGATGCTCTCATTGCCGAGCCCCGCAACAAGCACACACCCCTTTGAAGGCAACAATGCCGCTATCTCGCGCGAGAGCACACCGAGTCTGCCGTCAAACAAATCTGCGTTGTGCATAAACGGCCTGACTTCAAGCGTAACGTAATTGCCCACGGGTTTTCCGAGCGCTTCGGCGCCCTTTGCATCAACCACTTTTATGCGCGTGATTTCAACACCGTCAACGGTTTCACGTTCACATTCAACACCGTCAATACGCGGTTGAGACATACTCTCATGCCTTTCAAGCGCAAGGTCTGTTCTGAAATTCAAAAAACCACCCTCATAAAGCCGCAAACACGTATAGTCTGCGTAAAAAAGCTATTGCAAAAATTGAAAAAGTGTAGTAATATTATTGCCGAAAAAAAAATGTCTATCCTGCGAAAAAACATCTTGATTTTTTCTTATAAAGATGTTATTATAGCCGATGCATGACAGAAAATTGAAGGAGGTGCAATTATGCCCAACATTAAATCAGCCAAAAAGCGTGTTCTTGTTAACGCCACAAAGCAGGCTCGCAACAAGTCAGCAAACTCAGCACTCAAAACTGCTCTCAAAAAAGCTAACGCTGCAATCGAAAACAACGATGCCGATAAGGAAGCAGTTGTTGCATACGCAGTTAAGAAGGTTGACCAGGCCGTAGCAAAGGGTCTTCTCCACAAGAACAATGCAGCAAGAAAAAAGTCTGCTCTTGTAACTAAGCTCAACGCTGCAAAATAAGCAACATAAGAATTCAGAGATAAGGTTTTTTAATCCTTATCTCTTTTTCTTTGCAGTTTTTCTTGCATTATTTGAGTTTTACTGTTAGAATAGGAAATGTTACGATACACATCACACTCTTTGTCGAGGAGTTTATGTATGCCAAAAAACAAAACGACATACCACAAACCTGTTTTTGAGCGCATTCCCTCACAGAAGCGCAACCGCATAATCAGCGTTGCAATCGGTGAGTTTGCAAACAACGGATACAACAACGCAAACATAAACATCATTGCAAAAAAAGCTGAGGTTAGTGTAGGCTCACTGTATAAATACTTCAACACAAAAACCGACCTTTTCTTAACCTGCGTCAATTATGGCGTTGAAACCATTGAAAAAGTGCTTGAATCTGTTGTTGCAAGTGACGAGGACATAATTGCCAAGCTCGAAAAGATCATTCGCATTGCAGTTGATTTTTCAAAAAAACAAGGAGTTATCATCAAGCTCTACAACGAAATCACGGGCGAAACCGATGAAGAACTTGTGAAAACCCTCTCGCACTCAATGGAGGCGATGACGGTTGAAGCATACGTCAGTGTAATTGAAGAAGGTCAGCGCACTGGCAAAATCCGCAGTGATATTTCACCCGGCATGGCGGCATTTTTTGTTGACACACTGATTATGGGCATGCAGTTTTCATACGCATGCGATTACTACAGCGAGCGATACAAGCTCTATGCAGGCGACGACATCTTCACAAAAGACAACTTTGCCATTGACGAATTTATCAAATTCATCAAATCGGCATTAAAAGCAGACAATGCAAAATAAAAATATTTACATAAAGGATGTGCAGACATGACTTACGCTCTCGCTTATGACATTGGTACAACCGGTGTCAAAACCTGCCTTTTCGCAATTGACAACGAGGTTAAGCTCGTAGCTAATGCAATGGCAGGCTACAAGCTCTACATTCTGCCCGACGGCGGCGCAGAGCAGGACCCTGATGAATGGTGGGAAGGTATTTGCACCACAACCGCAAAGATTCTCAAAGAAACCGGTCTCGATCCTGCAGAAATCGACGGTATCTCCTTCTGCTCACAGATGCAAGGCGTTGTACTTGTTGACAAGGACGGCAAGCCCGTACGCCGTGCAATGAGCTACATGGACCAGAGAGCAAGGAAGCAGCTCAAGGAAGGCATGGCACACGGTCCGCAGATTGCAGGCGCAAATATCCCCAAGCTCCTTCGTTCACTTCAGATTACGGGCGCAGTTTCCGCCAGCGTAAAAGACCCCGTATGGAAATACAAATGGGTTGAAGAAAACGAGCCCGAAAACTTCAAGCGCGTTCACAAGTGGCTTGACGTCAAGGAATCCGTTATTGCAAGGATGACGGGCGAATTCGTTATGACCCAGGACTCTGCTTTCTCCACCCTTATTTACGATATACGCAACGGCAAGCAGTGCTGGAGCCCCGAAATGTGCAAAATGCTCGGCGTTAACACAAAGCACCTTGCAAAAATCATCAAGTGCACAGATTGCGCAGGTAAACTCACCGAAGAAGCAGCTGCACAGCTTGGCCTCAAGGCAGGCACACCCGTTTTCGGCGGCGGCGGTGACGCTTCCCTCATCGGTGTTGGTGCAGGCGCAGTTGATCTCAACGATACACACGTATACATGGGCACATCAG
Source organism: Acutalibacteraceae bacterium (assembly GCA_045590055.1). Classification (GTDB taxonomy): domain Bacteria; phylum Bacillota; class Clostridia; order Oscillospirales; family Acutalibacteraceae; genus UBA6857. The sequence goes on along the minus strand of JAZNQF010000021.1, from coordinate 8,202 downwards.
GCTGGGTTTCAACCGTAGTCGGCAAGAGCATGGTTGACACGAGTGCAATGATTGCCGCAATCGTAGGCGCACAGCCCAACCTTTACAACTATTTTGCAGAGCTTGAAACCGCCGGCAAATGCCTTGAATGGGTAAGAGACCACCTTGCACTTGACGAAATCGGCATCTATCTGAGCAAAATAGACGTTGCTGAAGATCCGGAATCCGTATACACAAACCTTTATCAGTATCTCGGCGACGTTATGAAAAAAGTTCCTGCAGGCAGCAACGGCGTTATTTTTACCCCGTGGCTTCATGGCAACCGTTGCCCGTTTGAAGACCCGAACGCAAGAGCAATGTTCTTCAACATCAGCCTTGAAACCGGCAAGTCAGAACTTTGCCGCGCAGTTGTTGAGGGTGTTTGCATGCACATGCGTTGGATGCTTGAAACTCAACAGAAGAAAACAAAAACTTCCTCTGTTGTCCGCTTCGTAGGCGGCGGTGCACTCTCCCCCACCACCTGCCAGATTCTTGCTGACTGCCTGGGTACCCCTGTAGAAACCGTGCCCAGCCCACAGAACGTCGGCTCCGTAGGCGCAGCAGTTGTTGTTGCTGTAGGTCTTGGTGTTATCAAGGACATCTCCGAAGCCAAAAAGCTCATCAGCGCCGATTGCAGATACACTCCCGATGCGTCTGTTAAAGCGGCATACGATAAGAATTACACCGTATACAAAGAACTTCACAGTTCAAACAAAAAATGCTTCAAGGCACTCAACGGTTAATAACAAAGGCAGAGCAGGTATACTTTTATACCTGCTTTGTGCATTATAAGCAGAATGCTTTTTCACAGCAGAATCAAAAAACACGAAAACAACCGTCTAATCAAGTGGTTTAAAGCTTTGACACCTTCATTTCTGGGGTATATAATAGTAACAAAAAAGAAACGGAGCTAAAAGATATGAAGAAAATTATATGCTTGCTTCTGGCTTTATCAATGTTGGTTATGATTCCGTTGGAAGCCACCGCACAGAGTTCAACAGAAACTCAAATTATTTCGGATTTTGAGCTTCTGCCCGAAAAATCAAACAACACAACAGAAATCAGAACCCGCAAAAAAGTTGACGGACTGCGTATGTACGTTGACGAGGAAAACCCTCTGTTTATGATAAGAAACTGCCCTATTTGGGGCGGTCCGCAAACGGGTGAAGCTTTTGCAAGCTACGCAATTAAAACATACTACGCATTACCCGAGGATATCAGAAATTTTGCAGTTATTTACATTGACGAAGGCACAACTGACATGACACCCGCAAGGCAGCTTGAGTTCTGGGATGAGCTATTGACTATCACGGACGAAGCCAACGTGCCGATTGTCTGCCAATCCGAATGCTTCTGCACCAACAAAACGCGCGATCCGTTCACGCAGGAAGAGTTATCCGCGGTTTTCAAAAAGCACCCCTCTCTCATCGGCTTTGTGCAGGTTGAGCTTTCAACAAACGGTGTTACAAACGAAAAGCTGGCCTACGAGGAAGTAACCGAGGACAACGGCGTTAACAAAAACATTCTTGCCCGCATGAAGTCATGCATCAAGGCTTGTGCCGAAAACGGCGGCCTTTTCATCTGGCAGGACATGGAATACATATATTGGAAAAAGCTCAACTACGTCAACCACATAATGAAGGACAAAGAGCTTTATGACCTGCTTAAGAGTAACAGTGAAAATATTGTTATTATGGATAAGCACAACGGTCACGGCAGGCATTTTGCAAGTCAGGCAAACATTCTCGGTTGTTGGCTTGACGGTGTTTGCGGCAACTGGGGAGTTAACCTCGAAAACTTCCTTTGGTATGAGGAAGGCTTTATTGAATATGACGACCTTGGTGTTGCACCCAACGAGCCCGACCCGATTACAACCGCCAAATATCCGCCTGCACTTTACGGCATAGACATGATTGCCGACATGGTTGGCGGTGCAACGGTTTATGCGATTGAGGGTACATTCAGCAGAGGTGGACTCTACCACTTCATCGACGGCGAGGTTGTTCTGACCCCAACCTTCTACGATGTGCTTTACCCGATTTATCAGATGATTCTCAACGGTTCAGTACCCGACAAGGACGAAGTTAAGCAAAACATCAAGGTTGCCTACAAAATGACCCTCCCCTATTCATACCCACTCAGCGGCAACGATGCGCATCTGCTTCAGGGCCTTTACTGTGACACGTTCACTCTGATTCAAGAAAAAATAAACAACATATATTTTGACTGCACAAAAACATGGGTGCCTTCAACGGGCAGGTACTTCATCATCCCGATTCTTCCCATTTATTCCAACCCCGCAGAAGTGTTACCTGAAGCAAACATTCTCAACGATTTCACTTATTTTCTCAACCTTCTTTTCATCAATCCGCTCAAAACAAGATTCTTCAACAAGCACTATGAGCAAACCTACACCGGCAACGGCGTTTTGTTTGACATAAATGACCGCGTGTACATCTTCAACAGCAACGAAAACAAAACAATAGACAGTGAGCAGAACGTAACCTACACTCTGCCGGACAGTAAGAAAGCAATCAACACCACCTTCGTTGCGCACACGTATGCAATAATTGACGAATCAGCCGAAAAAATCAGCATTGATTTGTGCAATCTCCGCCTTGATACTGATGCAGTTTGCAAAGGTCTTGAAAACGAAGACCAGTTTATGCGTGCTTATGCCGCAGGCGGCAAAATGGATAATACCAACGATTTCCGCACGTCTGTTATTGAGCTTTCGGGCTTTGAAAGTGAACCCAACGTAACCGCTTCCGGCTCAAACGGTGCAAAGCTTAAAACCGAATGGAATGCCGAAACGCAGAAATTGACCTTGACGGTTATTTCAAACGGCGAGGTCAGAATAACAATAGAATAAACCCGTCAACAAACAGAACACCCCGCAACCATCACAACCAAGTGACAGATGCGGGGTGTTGCTGTGTATTACAAAAAACTCTGTTTTACTCTTTTGCCTTCGGCTTTGCCATAAATGCCAGCAACAGCCCAAATAGCACGGCGCAGGTTACACCGACTGCGGACGCCTGCAGCGGACCGGTCAGCACACCGAGCAGCCCTTTTTCTATAACGGCATCCTTCACACCCTCGCTCAAGCCGTAACCGAAGCCTGTAAGAGGTACCGTGGCACCGCAGCCTGCAAAGTTAACAAGCGGTCGGTATAAACCAAGAGCGCCGAGTATTACCCCTGCCACAACGTAGCCGACAAGAATCCTTGCCGGAGTCAGCTTTGTAAAATCAATCAGCAATTGCCCCACAACACAGATTGCGCCGCCGACGGCAAAAGCCTTCAGTACCATTAATGCAGTTTCCATAGCCGCACCTTATTTGCAGCAACCGCAAATTGAATCGAGCTTCTTTTTCAACGCCTTTGTATCACCGCAAAGACACTTGCATCCCATACACGCAAGGCATGCAAAAAACGCGATAACAAGCATTTTTTTTACAAAGTAAAGGCACTTTGCCATTTTCACCATAAAAAGCAAGCCTTTGATCTCAGTCAGACATTTCATATATATCACCTTTCACAGATATTACATTAATATACCACATTCCGAACCCGTTGCTGATTATTCAGCCTCAACAAGCACTGCGTGAGCAACGCCGGGAATACTCTCCCCTTGCAAAGATGACGTTGAGGACATGAGCGCACCTGTTGCAACAACAAGCACTTTCTTCAATTGACCTGTGCGAAGCTCGTTCATTATCTTAGTACAGAATATGCTTGCACAGCAGCCGCAACCCGAGCCGCCTGCGTGCACGTCCTGAGTTTTGCGGTCAAACATCAGCAATCCGCAATCCTTGTGCACTGATGCAAGGTCAATTTTCTCCTCGCCCCTCATAAGCTCATGCAAAAGCTTTGAGCCAACGTAACCGAGGTCGCCCGTGAGTATCAGGTCGTAATCATTGACGGTTGTGCGCGTATCATCAAGGAAGTCAGTTATGGTCTTTTTTGCAGCCGGGGTAAATGTCAAGAGAAAACCATAAAATTTTTCAAAATCCCAAAACCCTTGATTTTACTGGGTTTTCAGCATTTCATTTATGGGTGCAGCTATGGGGTGGTTGGTGTTAAACATAGACCATATGGCAATTTTATTGTAAGTTTTTCACAAAAAGATACGCATAAATTTGACATCAAATTTTGTAGGCGAAAATTATTATCTTAAACAATAAATATTTTTCTTGGTAAATCAAAAAACTGCCATTATAATAATAACAGCAGTTTTCGATATAATTAATCAAAGAAACTTAATTGAACACCTACATTTTTTTTAACTTCACTTTGAATTGATTTGACTTTTGACTTGTCAAATTCAATTTTGGTTATAACTCCACTCCAATTTTCATCTATCGGAATTGCACCCATTTTTATAAGTTCCAAATTTCCGGAATATTCGATATTGCGACAATACTCGGTACACCAACCCTTTTTTAGGTTTTCGATTGCTCCGTTCCAAGTACCACCTTTGTTTTTATCAGTTTTTATGACAATGGTTGCATCGCTTTGAGAGTAGATGTATTTATTTCTCATCATAGCAAATCCTACATTAAATCCCGCGGTTGGGATTGAAGCAGATAATAACAACAAATTACCTCTATTAATAGATTTCACTATATCTGCCTTTCGCATTTTTTGTATCATAGAATCAGCTAAGTATTCTATAACAAAGCCATTATTATCTAATGCTGTCTGTGTGGATGCTGTATCAATTCCCTTGGCACCACCCGTAACGATGCCATAACCCTTTTGCATTACTTTTGATACGGTGTTTTGAGTAAAACCAATATCATCGTCATTAACAGTTCGTGAACCTACAAAACCAACAGACTGCTTATTTAAAAGTTCAATGTTACCTGCGGTGTAGAAAATTGGTGGACAGTTATTACCTAATTTTTGTTTTAATAACCTTGGGTAATTATTTTCGGCTCGCGTTGTAATCATAATTCCCATATTTTCATATTTGGAAATCTCAAAGCTTATACTGCCGCTTCTTTCCAATAGTCGCAAATATCTATTTGCCATCATTTCATCTACTTCTAGCTTTTCTAAAAAATCAGATTTACTGAAAATCAACAAATCATTAGGCTCCAACCCTTTAGAAAACAAACGCGAAGCAAGTTCACCCCATTCCCTAGGTTCTAATGGTTTAATATCTGCATCGACACACAAATGACTGCAAAAGATCACTATTGCTTCTGAATTTTTATTCATAACTACTCCTTACTGCTGCTATCAGCTAATGCAAATGGAACAACCTGTTCACAACCGGATTGCATAAGTAAATAACCGCAAACTGTTAATGTCCATTTGGAATCAACAACATCATCAACCAAAATCAGTTTTTGAGGTATATCGTTACACGATTTAACAGAAAAAGAATTTAATGCATTATTGCACTGATAAGTACTGTTTTCCATTTCCTTTTGTGGACTTGCATCTGATTTTTCTAATAAATCCACATATTTTAACCCCAATTTATTCGCCAACCTCTCAGCAAAATCTGACACAAGATTGCTTCTTAGCGAAGATACATTGGTTATAGCATATCCGGTTAAATCTATGCGTTCTTTCAAAACATTTGCCGCTTTAGCGACTAATTCATCAGAAAATTGTTCTTTATTTGAATACTTGCCTTCTTTAACCATTTGTCCATATCCGGGGTCTCCATATTTGGAAAGACAAATTCCTTTTTCTATAATATGCTCTATTTTCTTACCATTAGGCCATCTTTTTCTTGGCTCGATTTCCAAAATCAAAGCATTTATATATTCGGCCGCTTTTTCCCTTGACGCTAACGATATTGATAATCCATCAATTATATCCTTACCGGTACAATTAGAGCATTTACCGCAATTTTCAGCAGTTTTATCATCTAAGCAATTAACACAGAACTTGCTATAACAATCGTTTGTTTCTATAAGCTGCTTCATCTGTAAAAGCTCCGCTCTGCGAATTCCTGTAACTTCGTTATAATGTTTTTCATCATAATTGAATGGTTTTGGTGTTCTGTAATATAATCTGTCTTTTGTGATAAAACCTTCGCTCTGCAAGAATGACAACGCCTTTTCAATTCTGCCTGTTCTTGCATTCACATCATTAATAATTTCTACTTTCTTGCTTCCGTCACGACTTTCAATACTGCTGATAACTTTTTCTGCTTCATATCTTGTAGGAAATGCAGTATCAATAAAATAGTTATTAATATCTTCATCCTCTTTACCGGACATTAAAAAGATATATGCATCATCTATATTTCTTCCGGCTCTGCCGATTTGTTGATAATATGCTACAATATTGGATGGAGATTGATAATGAATAACAAAAGATATATCATCTTTATCATATCCCATACCAAGCTTAACCGTCGCAACAATTGCTTTGATTTTGTTGTTTTTAAAATCATCCAAAGCTACTTCGTTGGTATGCTCCATATCCTGGCTTTTTGAATAATATGACATAGCCGATATATTATTTTTGCTTAAAAAATCAGCTAAATAATCACAGTCTCTCTGAGTTAAGCAATATATAATACCGGTACCGGGAATTTTATTTAAATTCTCCAAAAGCCATGCATATCTATCGACCTTATTCTGCAAATCAAGGACTTGCATATGCAAAGATTTTCTTGATAAAGGTCCGCGAGATACAAAAACATCCTCGTTAAACTGCTTTTTTAAATCTTTTATTACTCGATCATTTGCAGTTGCGGTTGTTGCTAAAACTGCGACATTAGAAGATAATGTGCTTATAATTTTTCCAATTTTACCATATTCTAAACGAAAATCATGACCCCAATCGGAAATACAATGTGCTTCATCAACAACAAATAATCCGATATTGAACTGATGCAATCTACTTTGCACTTCTTCATTAAAAAGTGTCTCAGGTGTAATAAAAATCAAATCTAGTTTGTCAGTGGCCAAATCATCTAAAATTTCACTTCGCCTTTCTTTAACCGTACTATTTAATACGTCGCAACGAATGCCAAGTTTTTTAGCCATTTCTGCCTGATTTTCCATAAGCACCAAAAGAGGACTAATTACCATTGTAAAGCCACGGTTCCTTTTTCTGAACATTTTAGTACACATAAAATACACAAGGCTTTTTCCCCAACCGGTTCTTTGTACTACTAATGTTCTTCTGTTTGTCATCGTAGCTTCAATAGCTTCATATTGACCATCACGGAAATTAGCATCTTCTCCGTACACAGATTTTAATATTTTGTATGATTCCTCATAAATTTCAGGATTTTTTATTTCCATAATATTTTAACCTCTGCTTTTAATTTACCAACTATCACGCAAAAGAAAATCTGCAACATGTGTAATTTCAATTCCGTTATCGTTGCCGATTGCAAGTGTATCTCTGCAAATGACATATTTGTGATAGTGGTCTTTGATTTCCATAAGGTTATCTGTTTCTCTTGTTGATTCGGTGGGCAGTTCAACGCAAACCTGAACATAAATCTTTTCATCTCTGCGAACACCGATGAAATCTATTTCTTTAGTACCGTTTTTGCCGATATAGACATCATAGCCTCTGCGTTTCATTTCAAGAAAAACGATGTTCTCAAAAACAGCCGATAACATTTTTCTGTCAAAGCCTTGTAAGCTATACTTTATTGAAATATCGGAAAGATAATACTTTTCCTGAGTTTTCAGGATTGCTTTACCTTGCAAATCATATCTTTTGCAAGGATAGATGATGAATGCTTCACTTAGCCATTTTAGATAATTATATATCGTTTCAACAGAAAGACTTCTGTTTTCACTTTTGAGAAATTTTACTATTGAAGAAGCAGAAAAAGTCTGACCTACATTTTCAATAATATATCTTACAACTCTGTCAAACAGATCTTTGTTCCTTATCTTGTGTCTTTTGGAAATATCTCTCGTTATTACAGAAGCGTAAATTCCCTCAACAACCTGATATGCAGATTTGGTATCAAAATCGCTTATACCCACAATGGGGAAACCACCGTACTGCACATATTCATCAAAAGCTTCTCGAGCATTTTTAATATCCTTGTCTTTAAAAGTCAGATATTCCTTAAAAGAAAGAGTGTAAACAGGAATCAGAACATATCTGCCTGTTAAATATGTTGATATTTCACTTGACATCAGCTTTGAGTTTGAGCCTGTAACATATATATCAACATCAAAGTCTTCCAT
>JAZNQF010000020.1:0-22003 GCA_045590055.1 Acutalibacteraceae bacterium | reverse complement strand
CAAATCAAACATCTCATTTGCCTGCTTTTCTACTTCTGCACAGTGTTGATACAGTTTTCCTTGAATAAGTAGCGAATTAAAAATCGCTGACCTATATTTTTCGAGATGAGATTTATACATCATTCCCCATTTCCCAAGTCTAACATTTGCCTCTTCAGGTGGCAGTTTTAGGTTCGGGATAAGGTAACCATTCACTTCACGGTATGTAATTTTCATTTGATTCATCCTTTCATTTTTCTTTATTGTAATAATAGTGCTGATTTTTGTGTCAAAAACTAATTGTAAACAAACTATGAACAGGCAATTTTTGACGATTGCTTCATCTTCAAATTTGTGAGTCCTAAAATGCCCGTAACCCCAGTAAAATAGGGGCTTTTCACCGCCTTTCTTGTCGAAATTTGTGTAAGATTTTGTGTTGCTTTTCGCTTAATTTATGGTTCTATTTTAACATCTACAGGTGCCATCGCCGCGCCCATATTATTCGCATCAGTTATTCCCATATCGACAACCGTACCGACGTGGGTTGCGGTAATGCGCACGTTACTCTCGTGTTGCGCTTTAAGCACAGCGGCACCTGAGCCGGTGACCGTCCATTGAGCCGTGGGCGGACGCTGACCGCCGTATTCAAGCGGCAGACGGAACTGTTTTTCCGCTGAGCAAAAATGAGACGAGGTTGCCGCAACACAACACCCGAAGCCGCCGCTTTCAATTGCAGTTGATGCTCCAATCAAACTGAGTGCCATGGTTGAGCATGCGCCGTAAAGGCCGAACATTGGTATATGAAGCGACCTGAGAGCAAAAGCAGACGACGTGCATTGATTGAGCAAGTCACCTGCAAAGATTGCATCAACTTCCGTGTTTTTTACACCCGCTTTTTCCATAGCAAGCACAACGGTGCGCTTCAGTAGTTCACTTTCGGCTTGCTCCCACGTTTTTTGTCCGAAGGTAACGTCGTTATATACGCTGTCAAAGCAACTGCCTAACGGCCCCTGACCCTCTTTTTTACCGACAACACCTGCGGATGCCACGATGTACGGTTTACTGTCAAGCACCACGGTTTTGCCCTTACGTTGAGCCATATTACACCTCCTGCATTTGTTGGAATCCGTTGTGTATTGTTTGCTTGAGAAAGCAGAATATACCGTGGTAAAATGAGGAAGGCTAAACCAACGTTTGATTGACCTTTTTGAGTAAATACTGTATAATTATTTCACAAACTATAGGTGGTGAATCTTGTGGCATCAAGGCTTATGCATCTTGCAATTGCAAACGAGATATGTAAACATGTGCAGATAAATGACATTGACCGTTTCATGTTAGGTGTTATTATGCCTGATGCATATAATCGCAACGCAGCAAATTCAAGTAACAGTCATTTGAAATACACCACCGCCGACGGAAAGAAAAAAACATACAAATTGTCGTGGTTTCGCAAAGCTTATGCTAATCAAATTAATACGGACGGTTTGTATCTCGGTTACTATCTTCATCTGATTCAGGATATAGTTTTCCGTTATTTCGTTTATTCCTTGTACAATTGGAATCCGCATCCCGATGGTAACATTGAACGGCTACACAACGATTATATGCTGCTGAACGAGTATATCATCGGCAAATACGCTATCCCCGATTCACTGTGCGTTGCCAAAAACATAAACCGTGAACCGATTTTTGATATTTATCCGTTTGACATAAAGCAACTACAGGAAGATTTAAAAGAGGATTTTGAGTCGTGCGGCAACGAAGAAGTGTTTTTCTTCACGCAGAAAATGGCAGATGAATATATAAAACTGGCAACCGAAAAGTGTATTGAAGAAATACGTGCACTGAAAAGCAGTACATCTGTTGTTGATGAAATTGAGTGGGCGTGGGATAACAACACGACTCCGCATAAAAGAAAATAATAAATGCAGGTGGATTTATGAGCAACTTAAAATTCCGTTGTCTTATTGATGATTGCTTATGCGACATCGCACCCTTCGCGCCTTACACGGTAAAAGGTAAATCCGATTCGGGTTTGGTGCTGATTGCTTTTGATGAAAGCGAACTTGACACAATCCGTAAGCTTTTTAAAGAAAACGTGCGGGACGGATATATTTCACATCTTAATCACATTCAACTTGAGGGAAGCGATGGCAACCTCTATATAATGTCGCAAAAAGCTGTTGAAAAGAAAGAAAAAATGCCCCATTCAATAATGCGTGCATACAAGTATTATTACAGCTATAAGAAAAAGGAAAACAAAGGACAAGAGTGGATTAAAAAAACCCAAACAAAATATAAAAACGGTTTGGTCAAAACTTCAGGCGGCATTTTACCTGCCTACAAATACATAGACAATGACATTTGTTTTCCTTTTCGGTTGCATGTAAGCAAAGAAACAAACAAGCCTTTATTTGTTCTTTTTCACGGTGCGGGAGCATTAGGCAACGACAACGTAAAACAATTATTTGATCATATTCCTTTATACAAGCAGGTTTTAAAAGAAGATTGCAACATACTTTTACCTCAGGCGCCTTTTGGCTCAAACAGAGGTGATGATAAAGTTCAATGCTACATCAAAGCTGTAAAGAAACTGATTGATGAGCTTCCCGTTGATTTTGACAGAAAGCGCATATACATCGCAGGCACTTCCTTCGGCGGTTTTTGTGTGTGGCATATTGCATATCTTTTCCCCGAATACTTTGCCGCCGCGGTACCTGTTATGGGCGGTCTGTATTTCGGCAATAATTTCAACGGCTACGATTTGCACAGACTAACGAAGACGCCGCTATGGGTTGCTCATTCCTCCGATGATACGAACGTGAGAATAGACAGCGACGATTTTTGTGTTTCGGAGCTTGAAAAACTTGGAGCAGATATAAAATACACCCGTTGGGATAAGTATGGTCACTCGATGTACAAAAGGTTTTATAAAAATGAGAATTGGGTTGAGTGGTGTCTGAGTAAAAAGCGATAATAAATATGCAAACAGCGGCAAGAGATAACACTCCTGCCGCTGTTTTCTTATTCAATCCTTTCAAACAGCACCGATATTTCCTGCGTTATTCGCTTTATATCCACCTGTTTCTCCTGCCACTCCAACGTAATATCAAGCCAATGAGCCACTTTTTGTGAAGAAAAAGGCAAAAACGGATAAAGTAAAACTGAAAGATTAGCTATGAGATAGATGCAATCCGATATTGTTTTTTTACAATACTCGACATCTTCGTTTCGAGTTTTCCAAGGTTTATTTGCATCGTAATATGCGTTACCGAAACGTACAAGTTCAAAAACTTCTTCAAGAGCTTCACGCAAACAACCTCTCTCGATTCTGCCGCCCACCGTTATAAATGCTTCTCTCACTTTCTTTTTGACGCTTTCATCAATGGAAGTTTGAGCAATTTCGGAATTCAGGTATTTCACACAAAAAGCAAGCGTTCGGTTAACAAGGTTTCCCCACGCACCAACAAGCTCTGAATTGTTCTGTGTTCTGAACTCTTTCAACGAAAAATCTGTGTCACGCTTTTCCGGTCCGTTCGCAACAAAAAAGTAGCGTATGGAATCGGGGTTATACGTATCAATCAAGTCTTTCGCCCAGACAGCATGATTTTGACTTGTTGATATTTTTTTACCTTCAAGCGTTACGTATTCACTTGATATGATTTCGTCAGGTAAATGCAGATTTTCGCCATGAGCAAGCAGAAGCGAAGGCAGAATGATGGTGTGAAACGGAATGTTGTCTTTGCCGTGAACATAGTAATGGCGGCCGGTCTCACCGTATATTTCTTTAAAATCAAACCCGCTTTCTTCGCATAACACAGAAGTTGCTGAAAGATATCCCAGCACATTTTCTGCCCAGATATAGATTCTTTTGCTTTCATACCCTTCCTTCGGCACATCAACACCCCAATCCAGATCTCTTGTGATTGCTCTGTCACGAAGTCCTTCATCAATGTATCGTTTTGTAAAAGCAACCGCATTTTTGCGCCAATATTGATGAGCACCCAAATATTCATTCAGCTCGTTTTTCAGTTTAGATATAAGAAGAAAAATCTGTGTTGTTTCGTTAAAAACAATAGGTGTGTCACATTCAGAACATTTTGCTTCTATGAGCGAATCTGCATCAAAAATTTCACCGCACACATCGCATTGGTCTCCCCTTGCGGCATTTGAACAAACAGGACAAATACCCTTAATCAATCTTTCAGTAAGTACCTTTTGACAGCCTGGACAATATGCCTGCTTCACAGTTCTTTCTTCTACATATTCACTTTCATAAAGCTTCTTGTGAAAATTCGAGACAAATGCTTTGTGCCTTTTATCGGTGGTTTTTGTATAAAAATCATAAGAAAAACCAAGACGTTTGAATACATCGCAAAACTCATTATGGTAGTATTCACTGATTTCTTCCGGTGTTTTGTTTTCTTGCTTCGCCCTTACGGTTATTGGTGTACCATGGCAGTCACTGCCGGACACATAAAAAACTCTGTCACCTTTGAGTCTGAAATAACGGGCAAGCACGTCACCCGGCAATAATGCCGCTAAATGCCCGATATGGAGCGAGCCGTTTGCATAAGGCCATGCTCCGCCGATAATAATGTTGTTCATAATAATTCCTCATTTCTTTAGTTTAGTAACATTAGTTTTGCAAATAAAAAGACGCTCTCACCCCCGTACAAAGTACAAGGGACGAGAGCGTTACTCACGTGTTACCACCCTAATTCACTTGTTTCTCACGACAACAAGCCTTATCAAGTTCGGACAGGAAATGATCTATCGAAACTCTATCGCTGTAACGGGCGAAACCGACGCAGCCTAACTAAAAAGCTCGGTACGCAGCTCGGAGACCATGTTCGGCAAAATCTGCTTTACCCATTCACAGCACATCAAAAGATGATGGGATTCTCTGAAAAGCATCAAGAGCTTACTCTTTCTCGTCAAAGCTATTGCTTGCAATATACCAAACTATTAAATCGAAGTCAATAGATAATCAAAATAAATATTTCATCCTCACTATGCCAACACGTGCCAATTTTCATGTCTCCCCTTGACATACAAGCATTTTATCTATAAAATTAACACTAACATTACACACAGGAAGGTCACAGAAATGGACAGAATTAAAATGAACACCATCGTCGAAATGGATGGCGATGAGATGACAAGAATACTGTGGAAGGTCATCAAAGACGAGCTCCTTGAGCCGTTTGTTGAGCTTAACACAGAATACTACGATCTCGGCCTCAAGCACAGAGACGAGACAAACGACCAAGTCAGCATTGATGCAGGCAACGCAATCAAAAAGCACCGCGTCGGCGTGAAGTGCGCAACAATCACACCCAACGCTCAGCGCGTTGAAGAATATGACCTCAAAGAGATGTGGAAAAGCCCCAACGGCACCATCCGTGCAATTCTTGACGGTACGGTTTTCCGCGCACCTATCCTCGTCAGCGGCATCCGCCCCGTTGTGCGCAACTGGAATAAGCCCATCACCATCGCCCGTCACGCATACGGCGACGTATACAAAGCCACCGAATTCCGCGTACCCAAGGGCAAGGCTGAACTGCTTTTCACCGCTGAAGACGGCAGCGAAATGAGAGAGACCATCTACAATTTCGAGTGCGGCGGTGTTCTGCAAGGCATGTACAACAAGGACTCATCAATTGAATCCTTCGCACACTCCTGTTTCAGATATGCCATTGACACCAAGCAGTCGCTCTGGTTTTCCACAAAAGACACGATCTCCAAAAAGTACGACCAGACATTCAAACTGATTTTCCAGGCAATCTATGACGAGCACTACAAAGCAGAGTTTGAAAAGCTCGGCATTGAATATTTCTATACTCTCATTGACGATGCGGTTGCACGTGTTATCCGCTCACAAGGCGGCTACATTTGGGCTTGCAAAAACTATGACGGCGACGTTATGAGCGACATGGTTTCCACCGCTTTCGGCTCCCTTGCGATGATGACAAGCGTACTCGTCAGCCCCGACGGTTGCTTTGAATATGAAGCCGCACACGGCACGGTTACAAGGCACTATTACCGCCACCTCAAAGGTGAGGAAACCTCAACCAACCCCATCGCAACAATTTTTGCTTGGTCCGGCGCATTAAGAAAACGCGGTGAACTTGACGGTAACACTGCACTCTGCAACTTTGCAGACAAGCTTGAAAAAGCTTCACTTGACACAATTGAGTCCGGTTGTATGACAAAAGACCTCGTTTCCCTCTGGGAAGGCAGTGAGCCGAAGGCACTCAACAGTGTTGATTTTATTAAGGCTATCAGAACTAATCTTGAAAAGCTTCTTGCACAGTAAAAAATGAAAGGCGGCTACGGTATGAAGAAGGCTCTGGTTGCAATGAGCGGCGGGGTTGACAGCTCCGTAACCGCCCATTTGCTTAAAAAAGCAGGCTACGAGGTCACGGGTATCAACTTCACCCTGTTTGACTCGGACGGCTGCGGCTCCGTTAAAGAGTCATTAGATGCAAAAAAGGCGTGCGAATATCTCGGCGTGCCGTTTATGGTGCAAGACCACTCGTGCGAATTTGCGCGCGAGGTAATCAGCCGTTTCATTCATTCGTACGAAATCGGTGAAACCCCGAATCCGTGCATCGAATGTAACAGACACGTCAAATTCAAAATGCTGCTTGAAACCGCAAACGCTCAGGGGTTTGACGTAATTGCAACGGGTCATTACGCCCGTGTGAGAAAAAATGAAGAAAGCGGCAGATACGAGCTTCTCAAGGGCATTGACGAAACGAAAGACCAGAGCTACGTGCTCTACTCTTTGCCGCAGGATGTGCTCAGCAAGCTCATTCTTCCCCTCGGTGAGCTGACAAAAAAAGAGGTGCGCGAAATCGCAGACAAGCTCGGTTTACACAACGCCGAGAAAAAAGACAGTCAGGATATCTGCTTTGTGCCCGACGGTGACTACGGCAGTTTCATTGAAAGGCACAGCGGCAAAAAATGGGATTGCGGCGATTTTGTTGACACTGCAGGCAAAAAGCTCGGCGAGCACAAGGGCATCATCCGTTACACAATCGGTCAGCGCAAGGGGCTTGGTCTTGCACTCCCCCACCCGATGTTTGTGATGAAAAAGGACGTTGAAAACAACCGCGTGATTCTGTGCGACAGCCACGAGCTTTTCAAGCACGAAGTAACCGCAAAGGATGCATGCTTTGTTGCTGTTGACAAAATCGACGCTCCCATTACAGTACAAGCCAAGGCGCGATACAGCCAAAAGGTGCAAAGCGCAACCGTAACACAGCTTGACGAAAACACCCTGCACGTTGTGTTTGATGAGCCTGTGAGGGCACCCGCACCCGGTCAGGCGCTTGTTTTGTATGACGGTGAGCGCGTCATCGGCGGCGGAACAATTGTCTGATTCGCGCTGACAAGACATATTTCGGCTGAAAACGGACACTTTATAGACAAAATAAATTCACCGTTTTTAGTTATAGTCAACAAAGTTTGAGAAAATGATGTTTAGAATTATAAAAAATATTGACAAAACCAACACAAGAGCGTATATTGGTGAATGAGATTCAAGAAAGGGTTAGCAGATGAAGTGTTCCGAAACAGATGAAGTTCTTGTATTGAAGGCAAATTCAGGCGATTCGGTCGCCATGAAAGAGCTTGTGCAAAGATATTCCTCTGCCGCACAAAGCAAGGCTGCAAGGTACACAAACCTTTCTGCAACACTTGATATTGACGATTTGCTGCAGGAGGCATTGCTCGGCTTCATCTCAGCGGTGTATACATACAAGGCAGGCAGGCAAGCAAGCTTTGCCACATACGCAAACGTGTGCATGGACAACCGCCTTTGCAACGTTGCCGCCGCCGCCAAAAAGAAGCGCAACATTCCGCAAAGCGTACTTGTGTCGCTTGACGACGTTGCGGAAACGCAGGACGGCTCTCTCGATGTTGAATCTGCCGTGATTGCAGACGAGCAATCACAGAGCATACTCTCCCTTTTCGGCACAAATCTCTCAGACTTTGAACAAAGCGTTTTCAAGCTTTATCTTGGCGGTATGGGCTACGCAGACATTGCCGCAAAGCTGAATCAGCCGCCCAAAGCGGTTGACAACGCCATTCAAAGAGCAAAAAAGAAGCTTCGCACAGCATTGAGCGAAGCGGGTCTGAACCAGTAAGCAACGGCTTTTGCCGTTCATATATGCCCGTAACTCACAGCGAGCAGTTGTTATGCAACGGGTCGGTGCAATTCCGTACAGGGCAATACTAAATCAAGCGAGGTTAAAAACAATGTACGAAGACAAAACAATCATCTGCAAAGAATGCGGCGAAGAATTCGTTTTCACAGCCGGCGAACAGGAGTTCTATGCTGAAAAAGGCTTACAGAACGAGCCCCAGCGTTGCAAGAAGTGCCGCAACGCACGCAAGAACGCAGGCAAGCCCGAGCGTGAAATCTTCACAGCCACATGTGCTGCATGCGGCGGCGAAGCCAGAATTCCTTTCAAACCCACAGAGGGCCGTGACGTTTACTGCAGCGCTTGCTTCGACAAGATGAGAAATGCTGCTGACGCAGAATGATTGGAAGAGCATAACAACTAATCTACTCAAAATATTTTAGTGTATGCACAAGCACCGATGTCGGACGACATCGGTGCTTTTCTTTATCTCCCCTGCTATACGAATAATTGTACTATTCATTTATATAAATCTTGATATAGTTCTTCATAATCCACATACTTTACACCTAATAAAAAATCTTTGATTTTCGACGTTTCTCCTGAAAAATACCACCCCACTAATTCTTGTTCCGTAACATTAGAACTGCACTTTAATTTTATATAGTTATACATTTTTGTTATCCCGTTATATGTAGGTGCAATATTAGCACATTTTATACGTCTCATAAAATGCCATGTTACAAAATCATTAAACAACTCATTTACACCACTATGGACATCTTGGTTTATCAATAGATATGCTTTTGAAAATTGCGAATTATTTCGGTGTTTCAACCGACTACCTTCTCGGAAGAAACAATGACATTTCTCTTGATGTCAGCGGTTTGACTCAAGATGAAATCGCCCACGTACGAATGATTGTTGCCGATATCAAAAAGAACCGATAACATAAAACAAACAAATGCAAACCGTCGCACGACAGTTTGCAGTTGTTTTTATATGCAGTTGTTTATTCCGTAATAGCCGGGGCTTCGTATGCTTCGGTGTAGCCCATAACGGCTTCCTGCCTGCGCTGAGCAAGGTCTGCATACATCAGCTCGCGCTTTTCCTTGGAGATAGGCCACAACAGCTTCGGGATGATACCGAGTGCACCCGTGATGGTGGGCACTGCGGTGCAGAGTGCAAACTCCCAGAACTTCGTTTTGTCGTTCTGTGTGCCGATGTCAAGCCCCTGAACATAGCCGATTTTTTTCATCAGCAAATCCGTCACCGAGGAGAGCAAGGCGGTTTGTATTTTGAGAATCAAGCCCTTAGCAACACCCGTGGTGGCTTCCATACGGTAGCCGTTTTTCCATTCGCAGTAGTCCATCGCTTCGTTCCACAAATCAGCATTGATAACCTTGGTGATACCCCAGATCCATTTGCCGAACCACTCTTTTGCACCAAACGCGATGCACATCGGCAGGCGCTTCATAAACGTGTTCTTTCGGAAGCCGAACAGGAACACACTGAGATTAAGCACGTCACCGTAGATGTCGGAGAATATCCACAGTGCCTTTGACGAGAAGCGCTTCCTCAGCGGATTAACAAACGCGTAGCTGATGCTTCCGTTGAGAGATGACGGAATGTTAAGAAGCGTGATGAGCGAGTATGAGCCGAGAACGTCTATGAAGTAGTTTGTTTCGCTCTTGCTGATTGCAAAATTTCCCAGGAAATCGGAAAGACACATCAGCAACACCGGATAGTTTGAGAAAATTGCCTTGAGTCCGTCTTTTACGCTCGGGCGCTCAATTGACTGCGGTACGCGTTCCTTGGATTTAAGGAAGAAATAGAACGTGCAAAGTGATGATATGGTAGCGGTCAGCACACCCATAACAACGTAAACTGAGCTGAGCTTCCACGTAACAATCTTGTTGTTTACAAGGTCGATGAGCACGCCCATTATGTACCTTGGCAAATCCTCGCCCATATAACCCGTGAGAAGCTCTGCAAGGGTAATGAGCCTTACACGCTCGTTCGGGTTGGGTGTGATGGTTGACATATAACCGCTTTTAGCCACGTTTGTGAACGTACCTGCGGTTTCGCAGATTATGTTGACGATATAGTAAAACAAAAGCTTCGGAATGTACGTTCCGTCCGTACCGCCGAAGAACAGCGGAATAAGCCAATAGAACATACCGAGCAAGGTCATCGGAAGCTGCATGCCCACAAGGTACGGCCTGAACTTACCGAGGCGCGTTCTTGTGTTGTCAACAATAACCGAAATGAAGGTATCGTTGATGATATCCCACGCAGTTGTGACAAGGTTGACCGCCGCGTTGATTGAGAAATCAACCTTGACAACGTCCCAGATGTATCTTTCTTTGAACGAGTCAATGTTGAAAGCGTTTGACCAGTCGTTGAGAAGGTAGGCAAAGGTTTCCTTGACACCGACGTAGTTATGGTCCTTGTATAACTGAGGCTTCGCCTCGGGTTCAACAAGCTTCAATGAAGCGCGTTGTTCGATGTTAGCGTTATTTTCGTCCATTTTGCCCCCTCCTCTCACTTAACCGTAACCTTGCAGGAATCCCTGAAATATCCGTCAGCCGACACGGCAATTACGGTTGTTTCGCCAAGACCCGTTGCAGTAATAACTGCGCCTTCCCCTGTTTGTTTGACGGTTGCAATGCTGTCGTTTTCACTCACCCAGATTACATCTGTAACTGTGGCATCAGCAGGCTGCACAGAAGCGGAAACGGTGGCTGTCTCCCCTTTTTTGAGTGTCATTTTTCCGTCGGAAATTTTGATTGATTTGACCGCAGTTTTAACATACACATTGCACTCAGCCTCATAAACTTCGCCGAGATAAGTGAGCTTGACCCTGATTACGGCAGGTGTTCTGCTCTCTTTGAGACCTTTGACGTAGCCTGCATCGTCAATTGTGCAGATCGTTTCATCAGAGGATTCAAAACTGATTTCATACTCGCTGTCGTCATTGATGACGGCAAGCAGGGATAGCGGAGCTTCTTCACCCGGAGCAACCGACATGCTCTCCTGCGTGAAGGAAATGCCCGCCCACGTATACTCATAGTTTTCGGTAACACGGCAATTGAACATAAGCTGAGACATTGTGGCACCGGCAAAATCACCCTTTGCCTCAAGGTCAAGCGTTACGCGGTAGTTGCGCTCGATATCGTAATTGAGCAGTTTTTTCATGCAACGGTCGGACTTGGCTGCGAGGAAAAACTCCTGGGGTACAATTTCAAAGGAGGTTACGGTGAAGGACTCCGAAAGCTCAGCAACAATGCCATCAATAACATCGGGTACGTAATGCATGTTGAAGCTTGTGAAAACGTTGCTGTCGGTTTCATCAACACCAACGCCCTGCACGGCAACCTTGAAAAAGCAGAAATCGGTGTCGGTCAGCGTACCGTCTTCATTTTTTACTCCTTGTTGACACTCAGCCTTTTTGCATTGTGCTGATTTGAGGTCAAGCGTGGGGTGAGCATCAAAGGCTTCACCGAAACTGCCGTTGTAATCAGCAGGATAGAGCGCGTCAATGTTGCCCGTTGTGTTATATACCATAAACTCGGCAAGTGACTTTTCACTGTCTGTTCCGCCGTATTCAAAGGAAACGATTTCAAAGCTTGTGCGTGAATTAACGAAGGTGTGAATATCATTTTTGGATTCAGCCACAAGGTCTTCAAGGCAGCTGATAACTGCCGCCTTGCTTTCGGGCAAGGAGACGAGACTCTCCTTCGGTGTGTCTGTTTCGAAGGTATACGTACCCTCGGTTATCATAGAAAACGCGATGAGCATTATGACGCCGGTGCTTATTGCAAGGGTAAACAAGCTGCAAAGCACAAGAAGCACAATGCGTTTTTTCTGGCTCATAGGCGGCTTTTTAACAGTTGCTTTTTCAGCCATTCGCTTCACCTGCCTTCACTTTTTCAGCGTTGTTTGCTTCTTTTTCGGGTGTTTTAAAAACGGGCAACGGTAAATCGTCAATATTGACTTCGCCCGCCTTGATTTTTTTGCGTAATTCGACTCTGCGCAAATCAATTTCGTCAAACTGAGGTTCGATTTTCTTTTTGGCAATCAATCCGTTAAAAACAACAAGCAAAGCAAATGCGGCGGCAATCACAATTGAGCCTGCCGAGAAGCTGATTTGAATGTTGCTTGAAAACTGTGCACCCGATGAAACAAGCACACCTGACAGAATTGCCGTTACACAAGCGGCGGCAACACCCACGCAACTTGTGATTGATGCAATTTTTGACGCTTTAACCATGTTCAGAATTGAAAACAGAGATATTACAATTGTGACAACAAGCACAAGTGCGCACACCACAAGAGAAACAATCACAAGCAGGGCTTTAAGTGCAAGCCCATGCGTCGCAGCCACGTTAAGGCAATCAAACAGCTTCATCAGTCCTCCGTTTGAAAAGCCCTGATATAAGCCGAGTGCACCGATTGAAAACGAATAATCAAAAAACGGAAACGACACTTTTATGCTTGCAACGGGCAAGAGGAAAGTGAACACGGCCAGCACAGACAACGCGAAGCGGAGAATCGGTATAACACCGCCGATAAACGCAGTTTGAAGCCGTGATTTTAGAAGGCGGAAAGAAGCAAACTCAAGTTCGCACATTTTTGCATCCCTTGACAATACGGTTTCCTGCTGACTGTAAAAAAGATTGATTCCGCAAGAATGACAGTTCTGGCTCAAATCAAACCTACCGATATGCGCTTTGCAATTCGGACATTCCACAAAAACACCCCCGAAAAATTCTATACTAATATATTGTATTTGATTAGTCGCCAAAGGTCAAGCGTTTGCAATAAAAAACATTGAAAAATATTGTGTTTTTTGTCAAAAACAACCACAGCATCACATAACTGTTTTGGGGCAAAAAAAATACCGCATCTTCTCAGATGCGGTTGATGTTATGTTGACTTATGCTACCGTTTCAGAAATGAAATCTGCGTCGCAGCAGGAGCAGGAAACGTAGTTTTCTCTTGTATCTGCGCTCTTGGCTCTTTTCTTTTCGAGGTACTTATTAACTGCGAAATAAATGCCTGCGATTGCAGCGGCGATTGCGGTGATGATTGCAACAACTTTGAGAATCTTCTTGAATGTATCCATTGTTTGTTCCTCCCGATAGAAAATTTAACAGTTGGATTATAACACAACATATCGTATAAAGTCAACCGTTACAGACACTAATTTTAGATTAATTAATAAGTGAATGAATAAATGCAGGTGAAGTCGCCGTGAAGCTTGACGTCAACAACAATACCCAACGCCTGACCCTGACCGTCTGCCGTTGTTACGGGCAGGAAGTGTGTCATTGTAACAATTCTGCCTTCAGCGTCTGTTTCAGCAGAAATTGTGCAACCGCTGTAATATATGTTGAGGTGATTGGCTTGTACTATACTCGGCAAACCGATTGATGCCATATCGATAACTTCAACAAGGGTTGAGTGTGTGGGTGCGGGCGTGTCCAGCGTCTGCACCTCGTCAACAAGGGCAAGGTTGATTGTGTATCCGCCGTATGCATTGGGCACTGCAGATGCACGGCTGATGCCATTAGCCGCCGCGGCGGCATCTGCTTTGAGGGGCGGAATTGCAGTGTAAGGCGTTTCCTTGCTGCCGTTGAGGTCAACGCCGTTTTCAAACACGCGAGTTTCAACAGTGTGCGGTGCCTGACTTGCAACAAACTCGTTTGCAATCTTCCTTACAGTCTCACCGCCGGTGATATCATCAAGGAAAAGGTTGAGTGTGTCTTCCCTTGTGATTGTGTAACTGCCCATGTTTTTAACCTTGTTAACAGCATTAACGTAAACGGCAATTATTTCTTCCTTGCTCAGCTCTGCCGATTGAGTTGTTGTTTCTGTCTGCGACTGCTGAACGTCGGTTGAACTTTGAACGTCCTGAGTTGTGGGCTGAGTTGTGGGCTGAGTTGTGCTCGGGATATCGTACCAATTTGATGTCTGCGGCTGAGATTGCACAGGCATATTGGTTGACGGTACAGTGATATTTATTTGAGGTTGAGTTGTGGATGCGGCAGTTGTGGGCGGATTGTTGCGCACGTTTTTTGTGCCGCACACAAGCCCTATACAAAACAACCATACCGCCGCCACAAGCGCAACAACTGTTTGCACATGTTTAATCGGGTTCATATATACTTGCTTTCCTTTCAAGGAGTTTAGGTTATGATATCATTTCTCCGTAAAAAAAACAATACATTTATGTAAAAATAAGTTGTATTTAATAAATATTACATCGTTTTGTGTTGATTTAAAGTCCGATTATTACTATAATATAGAATGTTGCGAAACTCACATTTTTCAGTAGGGTGGTTATTTACCGATGAATCTTTCATCTCTCAGTTTTATCTATTTTGTGCTTCCGCTTACGCTTTGTGTATATTACATAATCCCGTCAAAATTCACGGTGGCAAAAAACATCTGGCTTACAGTTGCAAGCCTTGTTTTCTATTCGATGTGTGAGCCCACGTATTTTGTACTTCTGCTTTTCTCAATTGTTCTCAACTGGGCTCTCGGGCTTCTCATTCAAAAAAGCTCAAGCAAAAAGAATCCGTGGGTAAGAATCGGTGTTGTGCTCAACATACTGATGCTTCTTGTTTTCAAGCTCATCAGCACAAACGTGAACCTCATTCTTACGTTTGCCGAAGTTGACCGCACATTGCTTGCGCTCCCCGTCGGTCTGTCTTTTTACACCTTCCATGCAATATCTTACCTCGTAGACATCAACCGCAAAAAGGCGCCTGCGGCAAAAAATCCGCTTGATACGGCACTGTACCTTTCATTCTTTGTGAAGGTTATTTCGGGTCCGCTGGTATCATACGCTGATTTTCAAAAGCAACTCAGCAACAGAAAAACCACTTTCAGTTCATTCAGCGACGGCTTGTGGAAATTTCTCATCGGTCTCGGCAAGCAGGTTATTGTTGCAACTCCCCTTTCGGCAATCTGCGAAGCCGCGTTTGATGCAAAGGGTGATATTTCCGTTGTACTTGCATGGCTCGGTACGCTTGCATACTTTCTTCAGGTTTATCTTGATTTCAGCGGTTATTCGGATATGGCAATCGGGCTTGGCAGAATGCTCGGCTTTGACATTCCGGAAAACTTCAAATACCCATACCTTTCAAAAACCGTGGCTGAATATTGGCGCAGATGGCACATCACACTCGGCGCGTGGTTCCGCAGTTACGTGTTTTTCCCTGTATCAGTCTCCCCTGTCTGCCTAAAAATCAACAAGCTGAGCCGCAAGCGCTTCGGCGCGTCTGCAGGCAGACTTGTGGGTATTGCCTTGCCGCTTTTCGTCGTGTGGTCGCTGACGGGGCTTTGGCATGATTTCAGCATGAGATACCTGCTTTGGGGTATCATCAACGGCGTTTTCATCATCTGGGAAACGGCGCGTAAGCCGTTCAAAAACAAAAAGGCTGAAACCGTTTTCGGCCACATTTACACGGTTGCAATTGCATTTTTCACCAAGGTGCTTGTCCGTTCAAGCTCAATCAAGGCTTCATTTGTTTATTTCGGCACAATGTTCGGTGTAGGCGCTGACGTTTTCATGTGCGACGATGCTGTTTTGTGTCTCAGAGAATATGCAGTGTATCTCATCCTCGGCATAGTGCTCTGCTTCCCCGTTGCACAAACACTGAAAAAGCTTATTGAGACAAAGGCACCGTCATTAATCAAGGTATACAACGTTGCAAGTGCGCTCGGTCTTGCGGCAGTTACGCTCATAACCCTTGCAATGCTTGTTCAAAACGGCGCTAATCCGTTCATTTACGGCAAATTCTGAGAAAGGCGGTTAACATAATGCGCAGAAAAAAAGAGAATCAGAACAAACGCGAGTTCACCGCAAAAAAGATTTTTGCCGTAGCGGCAATTATCTTTTTCGGCATAGCTACAGTTGCAACGTCAATCACAGCCGCAGGTCTGATTTACAGTGATGTAAACAATAAACGTGTTGCATCTCAAAGCGTTGATAATATCACCGACAAAACGCAGGAAACTAATTCAGTGATGGGTAATTTCATCGCTTCATACAGAGAATCCGTCAATACGTTTAACGAAGATTTGAATGATGATATCGGAAAGCTGATTCCGTTCAACGAAACTATCAAAAAGGGTTATGGCAGATTTCTTCGCACAATTGGCAAACAGGTTGCGGTTGATGAGCTTTACATCACGTGTATGCTGGACAACGGCTATCTCTCCTATGCTACAAAGCAGGTTGATCTCACAAGATATGCACAGAATCTGATTGAGTTCAGGGATGCCTGCACTCAGGCAGGAAGCGACTTTCTGTTTGTTCTCAACCCCTCAAAAGCCGACGGTACGGCAGAACTTTTCCCGAAGGGCATCACCAACTATTACAACGAAAACAAGCAGACCTTACTTGCTGAGCTTGATAAAACGGACATGCGCTACATCTGCACAAGTGACATTGCAAAAGAAAACGGTTTGGATATTTGCGAACTGTTTTTCAAAACAGACCACCATTGGTTACCCACAACGGGGCTTTGGGTTGCAGGCGAGGTTGCAAACGAGCTGAACACTAACTACGGCTATAACTTCGATTTGAATATGTTTGACATTGAAAACTATAACGTCACAACATATAAAAAGCTTTTTTACGGCAGTCAGGGTAAAAAGATGTGCTACGGCTACACTCAAGCCGAGGATTTTGACGTAATTGAGCCTAAGTTTGACACTAACTTCACCTTCTGGTCGGAATCAACCAAGGGTGTCATAACCGAAAAGGAAGGCACTTTCAGCCAGACAGTGATAAAAAGAACAGACTTTTCATCAGACTACAGCACAGCCAACGACAATGCATACGCCACGTATATGAGCGGTGACAGACCGATTGTAAAGCTTGAGAATCTCAACTGCAAAAACGGCAAAAGGATTCTTATTCTCAAAACATCACTTGCAAACGTAATCATCCCCTTCCTTGCTTGCGGTGACGTGCAGTACATTGACGTGCTGGATTTAAGAATGTACAGCAAAAGCGCAACGGATTACCTCAACGAAACAAAACCCGACACGGTAATTGTTATGTACGGTTTGCCGTATTACAGTCTGTCTCTCACTGCTGAGAGTTGCTCATGGAAATTTAAATAAAAATATCAAAAAACGGTTGATTTTATATCAGGGTTATTGTATAATAAGCGTTGCCCGAAAATAAGGGTGGCAGAAAGATACGTTATTTTGGTCATGCGGCGTGCTGGTCCTGTGCGACAGCTCTTCGTGAACCATGTCAGGCGGGGAACCGAGCAGCATTAAGCGAAACGACTGTGCGACACAGTCCGCCTGCCGCCGCATGACCAAGGTAACGTATCTTTTTTAATGCATAGTATACAACTACGGAGGTGTTTGAAAGCATGTATCAGGTATTGTACAGAAAATGGAGACCGAGAGTTTTTTCCGACGTTATCGGTCAGCCGCACGTTACAAAAACGCTTTCCGGCGAAATTGAAACCAAACGTCTTTCACACGCCTATCTTTTCACAGGCTCAAGAGGCACGGGTAAAACCACATGTGCCAAGATTCTTGCCAAGGCGGTCAACTGCCTCTCCCCCAAGGACGGCAACCCTTGCAATGAGTGCGAAATCTGCAAAGGACTTGACAGCGGTGCAATCCTTGACGTTGTTGAAATTGACGCCGCAAGTAACAACGGTGTTGACAATATCCGCGATATCCGCGACGAAGTTAACTTCACCCCTGCAAGCTGTAAATACAGAGTTTACATCATTGACGAGGTTCACATGCTCTCCGCAGGCGCGTTCAACGCGTTGCTCAAAACGCTTGAGGAACCGCCCGAGCACGTAATCTTCATCCTTGCAACCACAGAAGTGCACAAGCTCCCCGCAACCATTCTTTCGCGTTGCCAGCGCTTTGATTTCAGGCGTATTCCGTCCGAAGACATGGCAGGCAGGCTCACATACATCGCCCTTCAGGAAGGGCTTACACTTGAACATGATGCCGCAATGCTGATTGCACGCCTTTCCGACGGCGCCATGAGAGACGCTCTCTCAATCCTTGACCAGTGCGCCACAAGGGATAAGGCAGTCACTGCCGACCTTGTAAGCGACGTTGCAGGCCTTACGGGCAGAGTCTATCTTTTCGAGCTCACAAATGCAATCAAGGAAAACGACTGTGCCGCAGCACTTTCCGTTATAGACAAGCTCCACACCGGCTCATGCGACATGGAAAGACTTTGCTCCGAACTTATCAACCATCTGAGAAACCTTATGGTTACAAAAACCGTACGCCATGCAGGTGAACTGATTGTATGCACGGAACAGGAGCACAAGCAACTCAAGCAACAAGCCGAGGAATTCACCCTCGAAAGTATACTTTACGCAATCGACAGACTTCAGCAGGCAATGCTCAACATCAAAAAAGGCGTAAACCGCCGCATTGAAATGGAAATGGCGGTTATCTCACTTTGCAACCCTGTCCTTTCAACAGATTCAAAGGCAATGCTCAAAAGGCTTGCCGCGGTTGAAAACACAGTTAAGCGCATGGGCACTGCACCTGCTGCACCCGTAACGGCGGCTCCCGTTGTTTCTGCACCTTCTGCACCTACGGCACCCGTTACACCTGCAAGCTTTGATATTGCATCCGTTGAATCTGAGCCGGATACACAACCCGGCATTAAGAAAGAAACCGAAACGGCTGATGTCAGCAACACGGTACAACAAACTGCGCCCGAGCAAACAGCAGACTCTTCCGCTCAGGAGCAAAGTGCACCGTCTGCAGACAGTGTACCCTCTCAGCCTGCGGCACAAGCCGCCACAGCCTCCCCTGCTGCACCCGTATCCGATGTGGAATTCACACAATGGGCTGAAGTGCTTGAGGAGCTGTGCGAAATCAACAAGCCTCTTTGGGGTATGCTGTTGTCATCATCCGCGTTCATTCGCGGCGAAAGAATGCTCATCAATTGCCCCAACCCCGCGCTCAGCAGTTTCTTAAAGGCAGGCAACAACTCAAGAGATCTGCGCCTTGCGATATACAACGTCACGGGGCAGAAATACAAGCTTGCGCTTTATAAACAATCCGCAGAAGGCTCTGAGACTCAAACACGTGATTCTCTCGAAAGTCTCATAAACAAAGTCAGCGGTACTGACATTAAGCTCACAATTGAAGGATAATTTTAAATTCACAATATAAAACACCTTGAAAGGATGAATAATAATGAAAGCAAGAATTCCCGGTCAGCAGGGCGGCGGCGCCAACATGATGAAAAAACTCCAAGAGGTTCAGGCTGCAATGGAAAAAGCTCAGGCAGACGTTGAGGCTTCTGAATTCACCGCTTCAACAGGCGGCGGAGTTGTTGAAGTTACAGTTAACGGTGCACACGAAGTGCGCGCAATTGAAATCAAACCCGAAGTTGTTGACCCCGACGATCTCGAAATGCTCAGCGACATGCTCATCGTTGCGATCAATGAAGCAATGAAGAAGGCTGACGATGCTATGAGCAGAGCTATGGATTCCGCAAGAGGCGGCCTCAACCTGCCTTTCTGATATGGGCGGATATAACGTTGCAGCTCTCACCCGCCTTGTTGAGCAGTTTGAGCGTATGCCCGGCATCGGTCACAAGAGCGCTCAGCGCATTGCGTTTTACGTTCTCGGTCTTTCAAAATCCGAAGCAGAGGCTCTTGCCGACAGTGTGATTCAGGCTCATGAGAAAATTCACCGTTGCGGCATCTGCTGCAACCTTACCGACCGCGAGCTTTGCCCCATCTGCTCCGCACAAAGCAGAGACAAAAGCACCATCTGTGTGGTTGAAGATCCGCGTGACGTAATGGCTTTTGAGCGCACACATGAATACAACGGTCTTTACCACGTACTACACGGTGCCATCTCCCCTCTTAACGGTATCGGCCCCGATGACGTAACCGTAAAAGAGCTGATTGCACGTTGCAACGACGGCGAGCTCAAAGAGGTCATCATGGCAACCAACCCCACGGTTGAGGGTGAAGCCACGGCAATGTATATTTCACGCTTGCTCAAGCCGCTGGGCATAAGCGTCAGCAGGCTTGCATACGGTGTGCCCGTAGGCGCAGACCTTGAATATGCCGACGAAATTACGCTCACACGCGCGCTTGAAGGCAGAAGGCTTATATAACACAAACGAAAGGAGTGTCATGCATGGCAAAGAAAGAAGACACTATACCCCGCGTTGCAAAAAACAGAAAAGCTGAGCATGACTACTTCATTCTCGAAAAATACGAGGCAGGCATTGAGCTTTTCGGTACTGAGGTCAAGTCAATCCGTCAGGGTAAGCTCAACCTCAAAGACGCATGGTGCAACATTGAAAACGGCGAAATCTTCGTCATGGGTATGCACATCAGCCCTTATGAACAGGGCAACATTTTCAATCGCGACCCGATGCGTGTGCGCAGACTTCTCATGCACAAAAGGGAGATTATGAAGCTGTTCGGTCTCACCAAACAGCAAGGACTCACCCTCATTCCCCTTTCCGTGTATTTTGTAAACGGACGTGCAAAGCTTGAAATCGGTCTTTGCAAGGGTAAAAAGAACTATGACAAGCGCGAAGCACTTGCAAAAAAAGATGCCCAGCGCGATATAGAAAGAGCTTTTAAAAATTCCTGATTTTGCATCTTGAAAAACGGTGCAAATGTGGTATGATTGTGTTGTGCTCAACCTGCAGTTAAGTTGTTTTTGTATACAATCAACCAACAGTTTAAACGTGTTAACCGATAATCGCTTCAAAAACCATGCATTCTCTTGTAGAATGAAGACGGAAACTCAAACAAAGGAGATGCACATTATGGCAACAAACGAAGCGGCAAACACACAGCAAACCTTAGGCGAAAGAATTGCAACACTCAGGAAATCACACAACTTCACACAGGAAGAGTTTTCTCAACTTCTCGGCGTTTCTGCGCAGGCTGTTTCCAAGTGGGAAAACGGAGTCTCTTGCCCCGACATAATGCTGTTACCCCAGATATCAGAGATTCTCGGTGTCAGCATAGACGAGTTAATGGGCATGAAACCCAAGGTCAGCACTTCGGAAGAAACACAACTCAATGCCCAGCCATTAAACCTGAGCAAACTCAAATTCCGCATACACATCATTGATGCAAAGAACAAGCCCGTTAATATTACCTTACCCATGGCATTTGTGATGAAAGCCGCCAACATCGGCGTAAAAATATCAGGTGTACTGGGTAACAATGTGATAACAGATGCACAGCTCAATGAAATATTAGAGCTTGTGAAAAACGGCGTCACGGGCGAGGTGCTCAATTTAAGTGAAGAAAACGGCACAAGCGTCAGCATTGAAATAAGCTGAGAAATCAGTTTATTATACATGGGGATGAAAGGATTTCGACGGGGATTCGGAACCCTGATAAGCGAGCAGCGGTGCGGACCCGCTATAAAAGCCGCACAAAAAATAAACGACAACAATACAACAGTATTGAAGGCCGCTTAATTGCGGCTGGTCCTCCCCCGTTTACTGCGGCGGGCTAAGGGCCTCAGATTAGCAGTGAACGTGAACACAAGCGTGTGCCCCGCGCTGTGTCATGACTTTGGGGCTACCGTAACGCAAAGCCTGTTTATCGGCGTTGTGTGAGGGGAATCTTAAAAGATAAACTACGCTCGTAGAAGGTCAGGCGGATGGGTTTTCGGACGCGGTTTCGATTACCGCCATCTCCACCAAATAAAAACCGCTCACACTGTGCAGTGGTAAAATAAAGGTAGACACATGGAAAACCACCATGTATCTACCTTTTTAATTTTGTGTTAAAATAAATTAAAGGAGGAATAACAATGAAAAAAGGACAAAAAAAGAGAATATGGACAAAGGAGCAAAAAATAGA
>JAZNQF010000019.1:0-8902 GCA_045590055.1 Acutalibacteraceae bacterium | reverse complement strand
ATCCATATATTCAGTTTTTAATCCATTTACGTCTGATATCAACGTTTCAAGTCTTGTAAGCAAATCAGCCCCAGTTATTCCAAAAACAGGGAATATAACAGGTACCGTTATTATTATTGCTAAAAAGACTTTTGTAATTTTATTAATCATAGTACTCCCTCCATTTTTCACCCTATCGTCTTATAATTTTACTACATTCACCAGCTATAGTCAACAAAACGCTACATATTTTTGTTAACTTTTTAACCCTAATGCTCTGTATATGCAAAAACGTCCGCGAGTCTTAACACGCGGACGTTGATTAATTTAAGTTTTATTTACTTTGAGAACAGTTCTGCAAGCTTACGGAAAAGTGCAAGAATAAAATCAAAAAGAATTTTGACAGGAGATTTCTTTTCAACCTTCTCGGGCTTGCTTGTGTCCTCAACAAACTCCTCGTTTTCTTTGTCACAGACGGTGAACCTTGAAAGAGTGAAGGTGTCGCAGGTAAATTCTTCTTCACCGAAAAGAAGTTCTGTGTAAAGAGGACGTGTCATGTGTGTGTCGTTGTGCATGCTGTCTTTGAAGAACCATGTTTTTTCAGGGAAAAGGCAGGTTGAAGCATCAACGGTTTTATCGGGTGAGATATAAGCAAGGTCTTTACCGCTGAGATATTCGTCGTCAAAATACTCGCCGTAGGGTGCGGTGGTTGCACCCAAGGAGTTTGTTTTTGTGTCAACAACAAGGTCGCTGATATTCACCCATTTTTCGCTGATGGGCATTGAGGAAAAGCCATATCTTGAAAGAACGGCAACCTTTGCGGTGTCGTCGAGTGCGAGAAGTGTATCGTGTCTGGTCGCTCTGACGTCTATGTTGTATTTTTCAACCTTGGCTCTCAATTCATCGTACGTGCCGTCTGCGCCGTTTTCTTCAAACACAAACTGAATTGCCGCATCCATGCTCTCTTCAGGTGTCATCGCCCAGATTGTGGGCCAGCATGCAAACAGAGGAATAAGAGTCTCTTTGAAAAGGACGGGAGCAGCAATTTCAAGGATATCGTCAACGGTAATTGCAATCACGCCTGTTACGTTTGCAATGTTGATTGCATCAACAAGAAGTGAGAGGATTTCTTCATATCCCGTGATGCCGAGAACACTTTTAAGAATACCGCTGACGGCTTCACCTGTGATGTTAACCGTGCCGCTGAGCAGTTCACCTATGTAAGACACACCTTCAATTACGGGGGTATCGTAAACAAGACCGTGCACCTTATCCGTGCCGTAAACGGTTAAATACGTGAGTGCAACAACACTGCCCAGAGAGTGTGTTGCAATCGCAACCTTTTCGCTTCCGCTTATTTTAAGCACGTGGTTGATGTAAGCATCAAGCTCTGCGGCAATCACAAAAGGATCTGCACGCCAGTCGTAAAGGAAGGTAACCTTGCCGTATGTTGCAATTTCCTCAGCGTCGGGATATTCGCAATATACACCCATGTTGCCTTTTGCGGTGCCGTCGGGGTTGTTGAACCAGCCGTCAAGCATGCCGTTGACAAGCTTGGCAAGGGCAACTCCGAGCTTCTGTGCATCGCGGTTAAGTGCATAGGAAAGTATAAGCGGCACAATCTCGTCAACAAGCGCATCGGCAACACCCTGCATATCGGGAATAACAACCTCCGAATCGGGGTCGTTCTTGTCCTCGCAGATATCGCTGGACATGATGCCGGGAATGTAAACGAGCGGACATGTGTTGCTTTCTGCCTCAGCGGCAAAGGCAACCGAACCGCAGGAAAGCGCAAGAATGAGCGCAAGACAAAGACTGATTGCTTTTTTGAAAACTCTCATTGTTCTGACTCCTTTTCGGGTTGGTTATAATTTCTAAATGCCATAATAGCACTAAAACGGTGAAGATGCAAGTGGGCACATGCATCTTCGGTGCTCTCGCGGCATCGGGTTTCTGCAGGGGGATGCCCGAACCCAACACCCCTTTGTTTTCAAGGCAAAACCACGTTCTTCCACTCAACAAAAGTTAACATTTTTTGTCAATTGTCTCGCCATGATGAAAAATATAATAACAATTAATGAAAAAAGATTTTTTGTATACAAAATTGTTGATAAAAAAAAGAAATGTGCTATATTTATAAGTGGAATATTATACATTAATTACACCCATATTTGAACGCATTTTTCACGCAGGAATATTAAGGAGTTACATTTCACATGACAGACAAAGAGCTCAGAAAACTCAGCCGACTTGAGCTGCTCGAATTACTTCTCGAAGCCAGCAAGGAAAACGAAATGCTCAGGGCACAAGTTGAAGAACTTAAAATTGACAATAAAACAGCCCGCACCCTTGAAGTTCTCTCCGTTGTAACACGTCAGGTTGAAAACACTCTGAAATATGCCAACAGCCTCACGGATACACTCAAGCCCGCAGCAGGCGAAGCCACCGTGTCAGGGGACAAGGCTCCCTCGGATGACAAGGCTCCCTCGGGTAACAAAGCCGCTTCGGGTGACAAAACATCCTCGGCCGATAAAACCCCGTACGGCGACGGACAGAAGAAAAGCAGCGAAGCACCGGCTAAAACCGCCAGACTGCCGGACAGAGAGATATACAAGCGTATGCTCTGCTTCTTTGCCAACAACGAGGACAAGCTCAGCGTGTTCCCTGCCGATATTGAAAACGATGTAAAAACACGCATAAGAAGCATACTTGAAAGCACAAAATGATTCCCCATTCACAGGAGCGTTACCGCCAATGGCAAGGAAAAGACCGAAAAAGAACATAACGATTCCTACCGCTAAACAGATTGAAGCTGAAATTCTCAGAGAAAAATATAACCGAAAATACAAGCAGGTGCTCAGAAGTACAATATACTCCCTTATTGTTGTTGCCGCCGTTGCCGTGCTGATTGCAACGCTCGCCTTCCCTGTTCTGCAGATTTCGGGCAGCAGTATGGAACCCACGTTAAACGACGGAGAAATAGTCGTACTTTTAAAAACAACAAACATGAAAAAAGGAGAGCTTTGCTGCTTCTCCTATCAGAACAAGCTTCTCATAAAGCGCGTTGTCGGTCTTCCGGGCGACAAGGTGACCATCGACGAAAACGGAAGCGTTTTTGTGAACGACGAGCTTATTGACGAGCCTTACGTTACAGACAAGGCTCTGGGAGAATGTGACGTCTCATTCCCGTGCTACGTAACGGACAATCATTATTTCGTTCTGGGCGACCACCGCTCAACGTCAATTGACAGCCGCAGCAGTGTAATCGGACTTGTCAGTGAAGATTACATAGTCGGAAAAATATTTTTCATAGTCTGGCCTTTTGACAGACTCAGCTTAGTAGATTAACACCCTGTAACACGCAAAAAAGGAGGTGGCAGGTTGGAAAGCGTCAATGCCGATTATCTCGGCAAACATAAAAAATTCAGAGCTGACAGCAAAAAACTTGCCACTCTGTTTTTAATAGCGGCATTCATAGTCGCGGTGATTGTTTTCTGGTGGCTCAAGCTCGTGGGCATCACCGTTACGGGCGAAGCCTTCTGCGGACTTGAAGAACACACACACGGCGACGAATGCTACGTAAGCGAGCTTGTCTGCGGCTTTGATGAAACCGTTGAGAGCATGTCCTCAACCACAGCACCGACAACAACCGCTCCACCAACAACAGCACCGTCAACCACTGCCACGCCGACCACAGATGCGACGGCAAGCGATGAGCAATCAAGCAGCGAACAAGCGGACGAAGTCGCATCTCAGCCTCAGGTGACGGAAAACACAACCCAAAGCACAACTGCAGAAACAACCACGGCTGCAACAACCGCAGCTGCAACAACCGCGGCGGCACACACTCACACCGATGAGTGCTACGAAAAAGCTCTCATCTGCGATAAAAATGAGCATACGCACACTCCGACCTGTTTCCCCGACAAGACGGCTGACACCGAAACCGTCAGCGATTGGCTGAACACCATTGATGACGTTGAAATCACCAACAACATCCCCGAAAATCTGATAGCAATTGCTATGTCGCAGATGGGATACGAAGAAAGCCTGAACAACTTTGAATATGACGATGAGGGCAACAAAAACGGATACACACGCTACGGCGAATGGTACGGCAACCCCTACGGCAAGTGGAACACCATGTTCGTATCCTTCTGCCTGCACTATTCAAACATAAACAATGCAAATGAGCTTAAAAGCGGCGGCGCTGAAGCGCTGAAGCTTGCATGGCAGAACAGAGCGGTTTATTCCGATGCAAACGGCCACACGCCCGAAAGAGGCGAAATCGTATTCATTGACAGTAACGGCGACAACACCGCAGACACCGTCGGCATAGTTTTATCCGTTGACGGCTCAGGTCTCGTTGTTGTTATGGGCGACAGCAACAACAAGGTTGAAACCGTAAGCGTCAGCATCACGAACAATATCATCGGCTACGGTCTTACGGGAAAGCTCAGCTTTGCCAAAGACACGGAATATCAGCTTCCCGAGCCTGAATCGGCAACCGCACAAGAGGAAGAAGCAGCAGGCTCTCAGGAGGAAACAACACAGGAAGATACTCCCCTGATGCCCATGGCAGACGTTCCCGAGCCGAACATCACGTACGTAAATGACCTCACAACGGTTGTTAAATCCGTTCAGTTCAAAACGCTGGAAGGTGAGGTTATTGACAACAACTCAACCGTATACATCGGCCAGACCTACGTTGTTTCAATGGAGTTTGCCGAAAAGAACACCGGCGATGAATGGATACAGTTCCGACACGACGAAGACCACCACCTTCATTATCAGATTCCGTCAAACATCCACTGCGAGCCCTTCACGGAATGGCACCCCATCACTGCGATAACAGAAAACGGAACAATTGAAGACGTCGGTAAATATTTCATAAACGCAGACGGTCTGCTCATTGTTGTGTTTGAGGACGACCCCGTAACCGGTGAGTGCTTCGGTGCGAAGTATTCAAACGTTGATTTCACCATTGATTTCAACGCAACGGTCGGTTCAACTCAGTCGGGCACAACGGAAGAGGTTGTTTTCAATGATGAAATCAGCGTAAACCTCAACATTGACGGCAGTGCCGGCATGAACGTCACAAAAACCCACGGTCAATACGACACCGACAACCACACCATGGAATACACCATCAGGGTTGAAGCAACCAAGGGTGTTGTCAAAGACCTTGTTATAGACGACCAGATATGGGAAAACCACTACACCCTCAGGGACACAATTGTTGTAACCGACCTTAACGGAAACGTTCTTGACCCTCAGCCCGTTGTCAGCGACCATCCGTCACACAACAACGGCGCAGAAGAAGGCTTCCGCATTTCAGGCTTCCCCGATTTTTCAGCAGGCAACGGCTTCCTCATCACGTACAAAACTCAGGTATACGACAACATGATCACCAACGAAACGGTTGATATGTGGAACGGTCTTGACTCAACGGGTAAGGACTCCAACGGCGACACCGTCTACGTGTGGACGGATGACTGGCTGAGAGTTGAGCTTGAAAAGATGGAAAAAGAAGGCAAGCAATCCGTTCTTGAGGATGCTGACGGCAACCCCGTACCCGTAATTGAATGGGAGGTTGAAATCAAAAAAGACAACCACAACCTTCAGGGCACGGTAATCATAGACACGCTCGGCACGGGCCTGAGCTACTATACCGACAAGGATATACGCGTCAAACGCTACGACGAATGGGGATACAGACTCTCCGACGTCTACATAAGCTGGGACGACGTTACCGTCAACGGAAACACAATGTCCTTTGCGCTCCCCGACGGCTACGCCTTTGAAATTGTTTATTACACGGAATACGAAGAACTCACAGAAGGCGAAAAGAAGCATTACACCAACAGTGTATCCGCCACAATCAACGGCAAGGAAGAAACCGCAGGCGGCGCGGCTGACGTAGTAGGCTTCATCCCCGACGTAAGAAAAAGCGCAAGCGGCAACGACGGCGAATACGTATATTTCACAATCACCGCTGATGTTCCCGCCGTAATCAAGGATTGGGGCAGCTTCTTCCTCACAGACCTTGCCGCGTTCTGGGGTTACAGCAACGACGAAGGCTACCTTTACGTTGAAAATGTTCCCGAGGATATGGTAATCACCGCCGTTACGGAAAGCGGACGCACAATCAACTTCACACCCTACGTTGAGGGCGGACCCACGGAGAACACCTTCATACTGATTTCCCCTGCAGAGGGCACTCAGCACCACAGCTTCAACGTTTTGTTCAACACGTCAGACACCGACTTTGACAATTCAAAATGGATACTTGACGAAAACTCCGTGCTGACAATCACTTACAAGCTCCCGTTTGATGCAAAGACGGGCACCGAGTGGGAGGGTGAGCTCGGCGGAGACAAAACCCTTGAAGACATGCTTCTGGAAGGCAACAAGATGGCCAACGAAGCATACCTCAACTATACCGACGTAATCCGCGGCACGGGCGTCAGCACATACGAGTACTCGCCCGAAATCACAAAGGAATCGGTTGTGAACGAAAACGGCACAATAGATTACACGGTTGTTTTCCACAACACAATCCCCGGCTCTCACGGTGATGAAGGTTATCTCAACGCGGCAACAACTATGGCATATTTCAATGATACCTTTGATGAAAAGCTTGAATATGTGCCCGGCTCACTGCGCGTTACCTGCTACGACCCGTGGAGAGACGGACTCTGGATGAACAAATACGTATATAACGGCACCGTAACGGGCAACAGCATGCAAATAGCCGCAAATCTGTTTGAATACGTTGAATCAAACCCGGATGCTACGGCGGCAGGCTGGAGCAATCTTTATAAAAGAACCGACCTTGAAAAGTTTTACAAATGGGTCAACGCCGGCGGTGACTACGTGTTCACCTACACACTCAAGCTCAAGGATGAGTACCTCAACACAACCGAATACAGCAAATTCCAACTTGACAACACGGCCGAGCTGACGTGGGACACCGACGGTTCTTCAGGTCCGATAACCGAGAGCACTGAATACAAAACCGGTCTTATTGACAAGCACGTTGTGCAGGAAAACAACAAGCTGGATTTCGACATCCACATAAACCGCAGATCGCTTGACATTCTTGAAGACTCAGACACCCTCACAATTGAAGACACCATGACGCCGAATCTTTCGGTTTACTGGGATTCAATAAAGCTCTATTATGAAGATGCAAACGGCAACTGGATAGACTTCGACGAAGCAGATGACGATTACTCCTACACCGTTACCTATGACCAGGCAAGCAACAAGCTGACCTTTATTGTGCCTGACGAGCTTCATATAAGAATTGATTATACCACTCTTATCACCGAAAGCGGTCTTGTTTCCGTAAACAACGCCGTTAAGCTTGAAGGTAAGGCTCAGGTGTCAGACATTATTGATGCTATCTTCAAGGTTGACGACCACAGCGGCGGCGCTTCGGGTTCAATGCACGATATAACCCTGCTCAAGCAGGACGGCGTAACCGATTTGCCGTTGCCCGACGTCACGTTCCATCTTTACGGTCCCATGGGTGACCCTGACGCCGAAATACCGGGCGGCACACAGTCAAGCATCGTCACAGACGGCGGAAAGAGGCTTTATTACATCGGCACGTACACCACGGGAACAGACGGTACTGTTCTGATCCGTACGCAGTACCTCACCCTCGGAGGACCGTATGCATTGGTTGAAGACGCTCCCCCTGCAGGATATAATGCGCTTGAAAAACCGGTATATTTCTACTTCTACAACGCCGACCCTGACGGTATGATACAGACCGTAACCACGCTCATAGCCGTGGAAAACTACACTTACGGTTTTGTGTTGCCCGAAACAGGCGGATTCGGCACACTCCCCCCGGCAATAATCGGTTCTGCTTTGATGGCAGCTCCGATTTTGTATAGCATACTTCGCCGCAAGCGGGAAAGGAGGTTTAATTAAGGATCTCCTTAGCACAAAAATCCGATTTTGCGACGGAGAATGTAAAACACACAAAAATTGCAAATTAAAAAAAGAAAGGAAGTCACAAAAATGAAAAAAGTATTTGCAGTTTTAGTAGCACTCGCACTCGTTCTCTCAATGGGAACAATGGCATTCGCAGCAGGCGAAACTGGCACAATCACAATCAGCAATGCTCTTGAGGGCGCAACCTACAACATCTACAAGATGCTCGACTTTGCACCCGTTGAAGGCAGCACAAGTCAGGGTCGTTACACTGTTGTTGCAGGCTGGGAAGATTTCCTCGCCGGTGACGGCGCAGCCTACCTTAAGGCAAACACCGAAACAGGCACAATCGAATGGAACGGCGAAGAAACAGATGCACGAAAAGCTGAGCTTGCAAAGGCAGCTATTGCTTACGCAAAGGCAAACAGCATCGCTGCAACAGCAACAAAATCAGCAGCCGCTGACGGCGCTGTAACCTTTGACGGTGTTGCTCTCGGTTACTACGCAATCGACACCTCACTCGGTACAGTTTGCGGTCTTACAAATGTTGACAACACATTTGAAGCACACGAAAAGAACGAAAAGCCTGACATCGACAAGTTCGTTCAGGAAGACAGCGAAATGAACAACGCTGACGAAGGCTGGGGCAAGGTTAATGACGCTGACATCGACCAGCAGGTTAACTACAAGTCAACAGTCACAGTTGGTCTCGGTGCAACAAACTATGTAATGCACGATACCATGGAAGCAGGCCTCACATTCAACAATGACGTTGTTGTTAAGCTTGCAGACGGCACACCAGTTGATGCAGCAGACTACACTGTAACTTTTCCTGCCGCAGACGGCCACACATTTGACGTTGAATTCGAAGATGATTTCATCGCAGGTCTTGCTAAGGGCACACAGTTCACTGTTTACTACTCAGCAACTCTTAACGAAAATGCTAACATCGTAGTTGACGGCAACGACAACACAG
>JAZNQF010000018.1:0-56406 GCA_045590055.1 Acutalibacteraceae bacterium | reverse complement strand
ACGATTTTCGCATTGTTTTGACCTTTTTTTGCCCACTCGGAGTACCTTTGTACACCTTCGGGGCAAAGAAAAGGTCATCTTGCACCTTTCTCGGCAGTCTGACAGATTGTCGATAAAAGCACAAGAACAACAATGCTGTTTTTCAAAAATAGGGAAACGAAAAAGTTAAGACTTATACACATATAAAAAATCGCACAAAGCATCGAACTTTGTGCGATTTTCGCATTGTTTTGACCTTTTTTTGCCCACTCGGAGTACCTTTGTACACCTTCGGGGCAAAGAAAAGGTCATCTTGCACCTTTCTCGGCAGTCTGGCAGCTTGTCGAAAACGAGTTTGCCGCTTACATTTTAACTGAATCTTAATTTGCATTTCGGACAAAAATATGGTATAATAGTTTTTCCAGCTATACCAAATTTAATTACGAAAGGTGTGAGTCAATGATGATAGCTGATAAATACGACAAGAGGATGACCGACGAGCTTTTGTCGCTGACTCAGCGCGTGCTTGACAACAGCCGTATTGATCCGTCACTCTATGCACAATATGACGTTAAACGCGGTCTGCGCGACCTCAACGGTAACGGTGTACTTACGGGTTTGACAGAGATTTCAGAAATCCGCGCAAAAACTCTTGTTGACGGCGAGCTTACCCCTTGTGCAGGCAGACTGTTTTACAGAGGCATAAACGTTGAAGACCTCGTCGGCGGTTGCATGACTGAAAAACGCTTTGGTTTTGAGGAAACGATTTATCTTCTGCTTTTCGGCCAGCTCCCCAATGCTAAACAACTTAAAAGCTTCAACAAGCTTCTCGGCAATTACCGCTCGTTACCCAAATCATTTGTACGCGACTTTATTATGAAAGCTCCCGGCAACGATTTGATGAATATACTTGCACGTTGTGTGCTTGCTCTGTATGCTTACGACACAAACGCAGACGATACGTCAATTGAAAACGTACTGCGTCAATGCCTTCAGCTCATTGCGGTTTTCCCGATGCTTGCGGTTTACGGTTATCAGGCGTTCAATTATTACCACGCAGGCAACAGCCTTTTTCTTCATCCCGTACAAAAGAAGCTTTCAACCGCTGAAAATATACTTTATATGCTTCGCGCAGACAGTAAATACACAGAGCTTGAAGCACGCGTGCTTGATATGGCGCTGATTATCCACGCAGAGCATGGCGGCGGTAACAACTCAACATTCACAACTCACGTTGTCTCGTCATCAGGCACAGACACGTATTCAGCAATTGCCGCGGCACTCGGTTCACTCAAAGGTCCGAAGCACGGCGGTGCAAACATCAAGGTTGTTGAAATGTTTGATGACATGAAAAAGCAGGTACGCGATTGGAATGACGACGATGAAATCTCCTGCTATCTTAACAAGCTGCTTGACAAGCAGGCGTTTGACAACAAAGGACTCATTTACGGCATCGGTCATGCGATTTATTCAGTATCCGACCCGAGAGCTTCAATTTTCAGAGGCTTTGTTGAGGAGCTTTCTGCAGAAAAAGGCAGAAGTGACGAGTTTAAGCTTTACAGACGCGTTGAACAACTTGCACCTGAAATTGTTTCTGCAAAAAGAAAAATGTACAAAGGCGTTTCTGCAAACGTTGACTTTTACAGTGGCTTTGCATATCAACTCCTCGATTTACCCAAAGAGCTTTACACTCCGATTTTTGCAGTTGCAAGAATTGCAGGCTGGAGTGCACACAGACTTGAAGAGCTGATTAATGCAGGCAAAATCATCCGTCCTGCATATATGCACGTCGGCACCGAAAAAGAATATCTGCCGCTCAACGAAAGATAACAAAAACTCCGATATGTTCAATCACAACATATCGGAGCTTTTGTTATTTAAACGATTCTCTCAAAAAATCAAGTCTTTTTTCCATAGATTCTCTTGTGGTCGGACCCTGTGTAACAATGTCATAACCGTGCATTGTGCCGTGAGTTTCGTTGACAACAACACAAGTGCCTGCATCTTTGAGCTGCTGAGCATATTCAAGCCCTTCATCATGGAGACAGTCAACTTCAGCAGTTTCAACGTAAGCGCTCGGTAAACCGCTGAGGTCGGCACACTCGCACACGGATGCATACTCAATGTTTTCGGCACCTTCGGGAACAAGCCAACTCCAAAGCTTTTTGTTCTGTTTGCTGTTCCACATGGGTGTATCGGTATATTTCGCCATGGATTCCGTTTTCATTCTGCGGTCGGTTGCAGGGTAAATGAGCATCTGTGCACAAGGCGGTTTCACTCCCCTATCCCTCGCCATAAGACACATTGCAGCGGCGAGGTTACCGCCTGCACTGTCTCCCCCAACGGCAATTCTTTCACTGTCAACACCAAGCTTTGAAGCATTATCCAGCAGCCATTTGTACGCCGTAAAGCAATCCTCGTGTGATGTCGGGAATTGATGTTTGAGCAACATTCGGTAATCCACAAAAAGCACCTTGCACGGAGTTCTGCGCGCATATTCACGCGCAAGAGTGTAATGGTGAGGTGCACCCTTGAACACGAATCCGCCGCCGTGATAATAAATAAGGCACGGTAAATCGGTGTTACATCCAACCGGTTCATAGAAATATGCGTTAATCTCTCCGCCTTCTACGGCAATCTTTTTTGTTGCCATGCTGAGACGTGACACAGGTGAATTCTTGGGTATGAGTGACAAAAATGCTGCCGCAACCGGAACAATCGGTTTATATACAGGCGGCTTGAAATAAGCAAAAATTGAAAATTCCTTGCTAATACCGTATTTCATTATTAACCCCTCTTAATTCTTGATACCGCAACGTACACACCCTTGATAAGTGCAGATGAAACAACCGTGCCGACAGCCCACTCAACAAGTGCGTTGAATCCGACGAACGCCGCCGCAAATGTGATGAAATTTCTGTTTGCAGCAATGCCTGCAATTACTTCGTTGGCCATAAATTCATCGTTGTTATAAAAAAGAATAAGCAGAGCCACCATAAAGAATACAGTGTTCAAAAAAGGTGCGCTGAATCCGGTGATAACGTAAGATGCGGCTTTAGCCTTGCCGTTAAGCTTTGAGTTTGTAAGCTTGAAAATAAGGCCGACAAGGTAACCCATAATTGTTCTGGGAAGAAAGCAAACAATTGCGCAGAAAACAGGATTTATGCCAAAAAGCAACGTGCCGAGGAAGTCGCCGCGGAAGCACTCAATGAAACTGGTGAGACCGAAAACAAAGCCAAAGAAAGCGCCCCATGCGGGACCGAGAATTGCGGCACCGATTGTTACGGGTACAAACATAATGGACATTGATACGGGACCGATTCTGGGATATCCAAGGCCTGAAAAGTGCATAACAAAGGTAATTGCAATAATTACAGATACCTGAGCAAGTGTTAATGTTGACAGCTTGTTCTTTTTTGTGTTTTCCATTTATGTTACCTCTTTATATTATTTATTCATTTTATAAATTTCCATCAGACCGTCGAGCACGAGGTTTTTGTCATACTCAATTTCCTGCTCACAATAGCCGACAACGTATTTGCAGTAACCGCCTGTTGCAACAACCTTGGCATCATAGTCCGTTTCTGCACAGATACGCTTTGTCATACCGTCAAGCATGGCGGCGTTGCCGAAAATGAGACCTGACTGCATACACTCAACCGTGTTTTTACCGATTGTGCTCTGCGGTGCACTGAAGCTGATGCGTGGAAGCTGAGAAGTACCCGAAGATAGCGCTTCAAGAGAAATGCCCATACCGGGGGCAATTGTACAACCGCAGAAAGCACCGTTTTCGTTAAGTACGATGATTTTTGTTGCAGTGCCCATATCAATAACGAGACACGGCATTTTGTATTTTGCCTTTGCGCCTACAGAAGCAGCAATCAGGTCGTCACCGATGCTCGACTTTGTGTCAATGGCGATTTCAAGACCGGTTTCGATACCCTCGCTGAGCATCAATGCCTCAACACCAAACGCTTTTTTGATTGCAGAGCGCAGAATAAAGCTGATTTCAGGCACAACAGAGCTGATAATTGCACCGTCAATATCTGTTGGACTGCAGTTGTGAAGCCTGAGAACGTCTTTGAGCTCAATTGCGTATTGGTCACTTGTTCGGGTTCTGTCAGTTGCAAGTCGGACTTCAAATTTCAGCGTTTCGTTTTCATAAACACCTATGGTAATGTTTGTGTTGCCCATATCAATTGCAAGAAGCATATAATCACAAACCTTTCTTATTTCTGTGGATAATTATAGCATTTTATATGGAAAAAATCAAACGAATGTGGTACAATTTTAATGTTGACAAAAGCAAAACTTTTGAATAAATATTACAAAGAAGGAATATAATGACATGCACACAATGCCCGAGAAAATGCTCGGTGCAAAGAGATAACAAAAAAGGTTTTTGCGGTGTTAACAACGGGTTTGTTGTTGCACGTGCCGCAAAGCATTTCTGGGAAGAGCCGTGTATAAGCGGCACAAAAGGCTCCGGTACGGTGTTTTTTTCAGGTTGCTCGCTGCGGTGTGTATTCTGCCAGAATCACGAAATCAGCACGGGTTGCTACGGCAAAGAGATTGATAAAGGCAGACTCATTGAGATTTTTGATGAGCTGACAGACAGCGGAGTGCACAACATCAACCTTGTTAATCCAACGCATTACGCACATCAACTTGCTGATGTGCTTGCCACTTACAAAAAGCGCGTACCGTTTGTTTACAACTCAAGCGGATATGAACGAGTAGAAACCCTCACCCTACTTGACGGTTTGATTGACATATATCTGCCCGATATGAAATATGTTGACGGTGCGGTATCTTTAAAATACTCAGCCGCCGCAGATTATTTTGAGTATGCAAGCAAAGCACTCATAGAAATGCGAAGACAAGTTACGGACCGCTACAACGAAAACTCAATCATGCAAAGCGGAATGATTGTGCGCCACCTTATTTTACCAAAGAACACACGTAATTCAATGAACGTACTTGACTGGCTGAAGGCTAACCTACCTAATACACGAATCAGTCTGATGGCTCAATATACACCGCACGGCAAAATCGACGACTTTGCTGAGCTTCAGCGAAGAATCACAACGCGTGAATATAACAAAGTGCTCGATTACATGGAATCAATCGGGATTACCAAAGCATACGTTCAGGAGCTTGAATCTTCGAATAAGGACTTCATACCGCCGTTTGATTTAAGCGGTGTATAAAAACAAGGCGTTGTGCTCTTTTGAACACAACGCCTTTGCTTATTAAATTACATCTCTGAGAAACCTTTGCCTCCAAAGAGATCATAGAAAAGTTTGGAGATATATTTAAATACAATTGTGAAGAAACCTTTGAGCATTTCAAGGAAATCGGGTTCTTCTTCAGGTGCTTCAGGTGAAGCGTTGGGGTTAAAAATCTTATCACGTGCGGCGCGGAAACGAACAACTGCGGCATCAAGCTCTGCATTTGATTCGTCAGTAATTACAGTGTTGTCAAGTGCTGCTTCAAGCTCTGCAATTGCCGCCATCATTTCAGCATAATCGGCTGCATTAACGTTGGCGTAATTGTAGTTCTTCATTGTGTTGAGCTCTGAACGGTAGCTTCTTGCATTTCGGCTTCCGTTGAACTGAGGATACTTATCGGGATAAGTGTGAAC
Source organism: Acutalibacteraceae bacterium (assembly GCA_045590055.1). Classification (GTDB taxonomy): domain Bacteria; phylum Bacillota; class Clostridia; order Oscillospirales; family Acutalibacteraceae; genus UBA6857. The sequence continues at coordinate 50,783 of JAZNQF010000018.1, read as the reverse complement.
ACTTGTGAAGGACTCATCAAGAAGAAGGTCGATTGCAAGGGAGATAATAACGTCATTTCTTGCGGTGCTTTCATGGTTCTGACCGCAGAAATAGAAGGTTGTTTCCGGCAGAAGACCTGTTGACGCGTCAACGAGTCTGCGTGAATCTATGTGGTTATGTGTGGGGTCTGTGCAGTTGCTGTTTACGGGTACGTAATCAGCAGGAAGCGGCACGTCAACTGCAACTGTTGTTGCACCCATTGATGTTGAATCAACGTGAATAACACCGTCAGCGTTCACATCATCCCAGCAATCAACGATGGGATAAAGAGCGTAGTTATAGTCTACGATGTTGAACACCTTAACACCTGCATCAACTGCAGCCATGATGTTTTTGTCAGAATTAACCTGAGCGCCGTAGTACCAATCAGCTTCAGCTCTGATTGCGGCATCTTCTTCGTCAGCAAGATACTTTTCTGCAGCAACGGGATACTGTGAAGAGGGAATGAGTGCCCACATGCAAGTGCTTCTTTCAAGGTAATCCTCAATAAGCACATCAACTGCAATGTCAAGGATTCTGTTTACGTTTGCGTTGGGCATAATGCGAAGAATCATACCAATGAGGTATGAAACAAGTTCACTGTCTTCACCAAGAAGCTTCGGAAACATTTCGTGATAGAGAGCGATGTCATCATCAATAAGACCGTTAACATAGATGTCACCAAGAATATATGAGCCGTCAAGTGCAGGCACGATATATACGATTCTGTTGAGGTCATTGATAACTTCGGGATGAAGCTCAAGCAGTGCATTTGCAAGTGTGCCGCCCTGGCTGATGGGAACAATGTTGACCTTATTGGAGCCGGTCTCTGTCTTTACGCGCTGAATGTACTGATAGAGCTCCTCAGCAAGTGATTTGATGCTGTCGAATGAATAATATGAGAAGAAATAGAGGTTTTCTTCACCTGCAACCGTGGCATAATCCCTGAGAGGAATCTGGTCGTAGATGTAGTTCTTGTCATAATCGGAGCAATCTGCAACGCTACCGTACTTTGTTGCTCTGATATCGTTGACGCGGTTGCCGTTTTCATCAACGTCAAAGTTTTTGCTCAGCAGAGTTCTGCCGAGAACGTCAGCAACAGCCTGAGCTGCAGCCTCATCCTTAGCGTCCTGAGTGATGAGCATTTTTGAAATGGGAACGATTGCATTGAGCAAAGCATCCATAACGATGTTTTCTGTTTTGTCAAGGAAGAAAGGCGGAGCATATTCTTCGCTCTTTTCACCGTCTACATAGAGGTTAACATCCGACTGAAAAATACCGGGAATGACAACTGACGGTACGTATTCTTCGCCTTGTGCGGCAAAAGCACCCATGGGTACTGCGCAAGTGAGAAGCATAATAAGTGTGAGAATGAGGCTGACAATTTTGAATAATCTGTTTTTCATGTTATTACCTCCGAACAAAATTCAACAACATTATAGCTTGAATGTATAAACAAATCAAGCGGTTATGAAAATATTTCCGTTTTCAACATCAATTCAGCGGAGCAATTCAACCATTCTGTCAGGGAAATTGCCGATGAGACCGTCAATGCCCATGTCTGCAAGGCGTCTGATGTCGTCATATTCATTAACAGTCCACGTGTTGATTACGCGGTTGTTAGCTTTCATTTCGTCAACAACCTCCTGAGTGAGTGAACGGAAGCAGGGATGGCAACATTCAACACCGTACTGCTTTGTGTATGCACCGAAGTTATAAATCCAGTCGCCCGACAAAAAGCCTGCCTGAATTTCGGGATTGATTTGCTTGCATCGCATAATTGTGTAATGGTTGAAGCTTGAAAGAATAATAGAATCCTGAAGCTTGTATTCCTCAATCATCGCAATAACCATTTCTTCAATGGGGCGATATTCGAACACACTTGTTTTAAGCTCAATGTTTGTTTTGAAGTCAGGAATATCCTTAACAAGCTCAAAATAATCCCTCAGCTTCGGGATACGGTTTGCGCCGTACTGACCGACAAAAGAAGCGGACGCATCAAACTTCTGCAATTCATCAAAGGTATAATCTTTGACCAAGCCCGTACCGTCAGTTGTTCTGTCAAGCGTTTCGTCGTGGATGATAACAAGGCTGTCGTCCTTGATAAGATGGACGTCAAATTCGATGCCCTCAGCACCCGCTTCAATTGCTTTTTCAAAAGCAAGCATGGTGTTCTCAGGGTATTTTCCGCTGAAGCCTCTGTGTGCATAAATTCTTGACATAAATGTTCCTCCTTATATTTTATCGTCGTTGTTTAATCAGAAAGAAAACAGTGAAATCTGACTTGTTTCGGGCATTCCGTCAAGCGCACCTACAGCTCTGAGCGCTTCAACAACTGCGCTTGAAATACCTGCACGGCTCTGCAGGTCTTCAATGGAAACGAACTCCCCTTCTCCGTCATCTCTTGCCTTGGCAAGACCTTCTGCCGCACTTGCACCCATGCCACTGAGCGCTGAAAACGGCATACGGATTTTACCGTCCTCAAGTGTGTAGACCTTAGCGTCGGATTTATAGATATCAACAGGCAGGAATTCAATTCCACGGGCCATCATTTCGTTAACAACCTGAAGACCGGTGTACATATCCTGCTCTTTCTGGGTTGCATCTTTGTTCTTTGCCTTAATTTCGTTCATTTTGCGCTTTACGGCTTTTCTGCCCTGCAGCACGGTAACGGCATCAATATCACCGCCACGTACGGTCATGAATGCAGCATAATACTGCAAGGGATAGTATATTTTGTACCATCCGAGCCTCAGTGCCGCGCTTACGTATGCTGCGGCGTGAGCTTTCGGGAACATGTATTTGATTTTCATGCACGAATCAATATACCACTGCTCAACACCTGCATCCTTCATGGCGTTGATGTGCTCCTCAGTGAGAAGTTTTGTTGCCTTGCCCTTACGTACAATTTCCATAATTTTGAACGCGGTGCTCGGCTCAACACCCTTATGCATGAGATAAACCATGATGCTGTCTCGCGTGCCGATAACTTCGGAAATTGTGCAGGTTTTGTTTTTGATCAGCTCTTGTGCATTACCAAGCCAAACGTCAGTACCGTGTGAAAGACCGGAAACCTGCAAAAGATCAGAGAAATTCTTGGGTTGAGATTCAAGAAGCATGCCGCGTACAAACGGTGTGCCCATTTCGGGAATTGAAAGCGTACCCGTCTCACAGTCAATGTCCTCAGCGGTAACTCCGAGCGGCTCGGGACTGAGTATCATTTCGTAAATCTTCGGGTCACAAATATCCGCTTCCATAACGGGAATGCCCGTTGAATCCTCAAGATGCTTATAAAGTGTGGGAACATCATGGCCGAGGTTATCAAGCTTAAGGATGGTATCATGCAGAGCGTGGAAGTCAAAGTGGGTTGTCATCGTGCCCTTGTCGGCATCGTCTGCAGGGTGCTGAATGGGCGTGAAATCCTCAGCGGAATAAGCGTTAGGTATAACAACCATACCGCCGGGGTGCTGACCCGTTGTGCGCTTAACACCGGTACAACCGCGAGTAAGTCGATTTTCTTCTGCACGGCAAACGGTTCTGCCGTGAGCTTCAAGGTACTTTTTAACAAAGCCGTACGCGGTCTTGTCGGCAACAGTTGCCATTGTACCTGCTTTGAAAACGTGGGATGAACCAAAAAGCTCCTCGGTGTACTTGTGAGCGCGGGATTGGTAGTCACCCGAGAAGTTGAGGTCAATATCGGGTGATTTGTCACCCTTGAAGCCGAGGAAGGTTTCGAAGGGAATATCGTGACCGTCACGCACCAATGCTTCGCCGCAATCAGGGCAATCCTTGGGCGGAAGGTCATAACCGGAGCCAACACTGCCATCGAGGAAAAACTCGGTGTGTCTGCATTTCGGGCAACGGTAGTGCGGAGCAAGCGGATTGACCTCGGAAATACCTGAAGCATTTGCAACGTATGACGAGCCGACGCTTCCTCTCGAACCCACGTGATAGCCGTGGTCCTCAGAGTTTTTAACGAGCTTTTGCGCAATCATGTAAAGAACACTGAAACCATTTTTTATGATTGATTCAAGTTCCTTTGTGAGTCTGTCTGCAACGTATTGCGGTACGGGATCGCCGTAAAGCTGTTTTGCGCTTTCCCAGCAGAGGTCGCTGAGTTGCTCGTCAGCACCCTCAATACTCGGCGGATAGTTACCTGCGGGAATGGGTGTGATTTTTTCAACGAGGTCTGCAATCCTGTTCGGGTTTGTGATAACAACTTCACGAGCGGTTTCCTCGCCGAGATAGTAGAATTCATCAAGCATTTCCTGCGTTGTGCGGAAATAAAGCGGAGCCTGCATGTCGGCATCCTTGAAGCCCTGACCCGACATGAGAATTGCGCGGAAGATTGAATCCTTCTCGTCGATAAAATGAACGTCACAGGTTGCAACAACCATTTTGTTTAAGCTGTCTGCAAGGTGGATAACCTTACGGTTGAGTGTGATTAAGTCTTCTTCGTCCGTAATATCGGGGTATTCATCACTTCTTATGAGATATGAATTGTTGCCGAGAGGCTGAATTTCAAGGTAGTCGTAGAATGAAGCGATGTCAAGAAGCTCTCTGTCACTCTTACCTGCAAGGATGCCCCTGAATACCTCGCCTGCTTCACAAGCACTGCCGATGATAAGACCCTCACGGTGCTTTACAAGCTCGCTTTTAGGTATACGCGGTCTGCTTTTGAAATAGCTGATATTCGATTTTGTGATGAGCTGATAAAGGTTTTTGAGGCCGACTCTGTTCCTTGCAAGAATAATCATGTGGTAATAAGGAAGACTTTTGGCTTCAGAGATATCTTTGCCGTCATCGTTGACAAAGTATGCTTCCATACCGTAGATTACTTTAATCTTGTCGCCTGCCGCTGCGGCAGCTTCAGGGAAGGCCTGAACAACACCGTGGTCGGTGATTGCAATTGCCTTGTGTCCCCATTTGATTGCGCGCTCAACAAGCTTTGCGGCATCTGTCATGCCATCCATAGCAGACATTTTTGTGTGAAGATGCAGCTCAACGCGCTTTTCTTCGGCATCGTCAGTTTTTTCAATCTTCTTGACAGTACAAATTGCTCTGGGAGTGATGATGGTTTCACCTGAAAACTTGTCAAACGTGAAATCACCGCGCACTAAAAGTGTCACGCCCTCTTTTATGCGATCGCAAAGGAGCTTGCAGTTTTCTTTCAGGTCAAATATTTTGCATGAAAGCGAACCCGTATAGTCGGTTATGCTGAACTGGAGGATAGTGTGTCTGCCGTCGCGTGTATCTCTGCTTTCAACGTCAAAAACATCACCCCAGATAATACAACTGCCGTCGAGCTGGCTGACCGATTCAATGGGAGTGGGCAGGCGTTTGATCATCTGCCCCATGATAACAACCTTTGTTTCAAGGTAAAGCGGTATGCCTTCGGCAATTTCGTGCTCCCTGACAACGTCCTGATTCTGCTCTGCGAGTTTACGTTCTCTTTCACGACGTGTGTCTTCCTCAGCGGCGCTTATCATGCGTGCAAAGTTCTCATCTTCAAGTGAGATTTCATAGTCACCGTATACTTCAACCTCAATCCTTTTGCCGAAACGGCGGCCGATAAACTTGGCGACATAGCTCTCAAAGCCCATGCTTTTGAGAATTTCTGCGCCTGCCTTGGAAACCTTCACACGCAGAATGGAGTTGCCGTTGAGCAAGCTCGCCTCACAACCGTCAAGAAAGCCGCCCATTGCGCTGTTATAGTTTGTAACAGCGTTTACAATGCTCGGGAAATATTCAATGCCGAAACATTCTGACGGCATTTTAGGCTCAATACATGCACTTATGAGACTGTATTCAGCAGCAATTGCCTGCTCAGCTTTTTCAAGATCGATAAAGCCGACAAGGCTTGAAAAAGTGCATTTTATTGTTATTTCTTTGGTTGATTTGTTTAATATAATTTCATCGATGATACCGCTTTGGAACGTTGCACGCAGACTTTCGCTGAGCAAGTTCCCAAACAGTGAATTAAAACTATTCATTTATGTAAATAACCTCGCGTTTTTCACAGTTGTTCAATTTCTTTCATTAGTTCGTCAATTATTTCGTCTTCACGTACTTTTTTAACTATCTCGCCATGGCGGAAAATAACGCCGTAGCCGTTGCCGCCTGCAATGCCGACATCAGCTTCACGGGCTTCACCGGGGCCGTTAACAACACAACCCATAACAGCAACCTTAATCGGCTTTTTAACTTCTGCGAGTCTTTTTTCAACCTCGTTTGCAAGTGAAATAAGATTGATTTTTGTTCTGCCGCACGTAGGGCAGGAAATGAGCTCAGGTGCATCTTTGAGTAAGCCGGATGCCCTGAGGATATCGCGCCCTGCAATAACCTCGTTCTCAGGGTCAGCGGTGAGGGAAACACGGATTGTGTCCCCGATGCCGTCAAGAAGCAAGGAACCGATACCAACGGCGGATTTGATAATACCCATACGCTCAGTGCCCGTTTCCGTAACACCGAGATGTAAAGGATAATTGCAGGAGGAAGCAACAAGCCTATACGCCTGAGCCATTGTGGGCACATTGGAGGATTTGATTGAAATTACAATATCTTCAAAGTCATATTTTTCGAGCAAATGGACGTGGTACATCGCACTTTCACAAAGTGCTTCGGGTACAGGTGAGCCGTATTTTGCAAGAATTTCCTTTTCCAACGAGCCTGCGTTTACACCGATACGGATGGGTACGTTGTGTGCACGGCAAGTGTCTGCCACAAGCTTTACTCTGTCGTCAGAGCCGATGTTGCCGGGATTGATGCGCACTTTATCAACGCCTGCGGCAACACTTTCGAGCGCAAGGCGGTAATCAAAGTGAATGTCTGCAACTACAGGTATGCTGACTGCTGCTTTAACTGCCGCCAGTGTTTTAACCGCCTCCATGTCAGGCACGGCAAGACGGATTATGTCACAACCTGCATTTTCAAGGCGGATGGCTTGCTGAACACTGCCCTGCACATCCTCAGCAGGAATGTTGAGCATGGATTGTACGCTGATGTCTGCACCGCCACCGATGAGCACAGAGCCCGCTTTTATCTGTTTTGAAACACGTCTTGTCATGTTAATCACCCTATCTCTCAAAACGAGCGAAAATCCGCACGGTAATATGCGGATTATTGCGCTGTTATTGTTTTATAAATTTAAGAATGTCACTGAGTGTTACAATTGCCATAAACAAAAGCAACACAACCATACCTGCCGCGTGCACCCATCCCTCGTATTTACGAGGGATGGGTTTACGGAAAATAAGCTCAATGAGCATAAAGAAAAATCTGCCGCCGTCAAGTGCAGGTATGGGAAGAAGGTTGAATAAACCGATGTTAATTGTTATGAGTGCCATGATTGTCAGCAGTTGGCTGTAATCCATGCTCTGTGCGGATTGCTGAGCGGCATCGGCAATTATGTCCATTGTACCGACGGGACCTGACAAATCACTGAGACCGTATTTACCCGTAACAAGGTCAAAGAGGCTGAGATATACCATTCTGCTGATTGAAACGGCATCAGTGAAGGAGTTTGTAAACACCGATTTAAACGACGGCTCAACACCGAGGAACACGATATCGTTCACAATCGTGTTGTGCCCGTCTTCTGTGGTATAAGTTTGAAACGTTACGTCTTCAAGTGTGATTTTTTCACCGTCGCGGCGCACAACCATATCAACGATGCCGTCGTCATCACGTTGAAGAAGAAAACCGTAGTCATAGTCAATTGAGAAAACCTTTTTGCCGTTGATGCTCAGAATCTGGTCACCTTCCTTGAGCCCTGTTTGCTGACTCATGGCGTTTTCCTGAAAATAGAGCACCTGCTTTGTGCCGATATACTGCACTTGAGTGAGAAGCACGGCACAGATAATAAGACCGAGGATAATGTTGAAGATACCGCCTGCGGCAACTATAATCATGCGTTTCCACACGGCTTTTTTGTGGAACGCATTGTCGTCCTCGCTGTCTTCATCCTCGCCTTCCATGCTTACAAAGCCGCCAATTGGCAAAAGGCGCAGAGCATATTTGGTTTCCTTGCCTTGTTTTTTCAAAAGTGTGGGACCCATGCCGAGCGCAAACTCATTCACCTTCACCTTAAATAACTTGGCAAAAAGGAAATGACCAAGCTCATGAATAAAGATAATGAGACCGAAAAAGAGAACAGCGATGAGGATATAGAGTATCTTTGAAAAAACTGCCGATGCGGTTAAGAGCATTGATTAATCACCTGCGATGAAAGAATTTACCCTGCGGCGTGTTTCTGCGTCTATGCTGAGAACATCGTCGAGTGTGTAGTCCCCTGCGGTTATACCTGACGTTTCAACTGCACGGCTGACAAGCTCTGCAATCTGCAAAAACTTGATTTTACCTTGGCGGAAAAGAAGGTTTGCCGCCTCGTTTGCGGCATTCACGGCTGCAGGGAAAAGTCCGCCGTCCGTAATTGCACGGCGGCAAATGTTAATTGTTTCAAAAGTTTCGTAGTCAGGTTTTGCAAAGGTAAGAGTTCCGTAATCACACAAGTTGAGCTGTTTTACGGGAGACTCAAATCTCTGCGGATAAGTGAGCGCATACTGAATCGGGATACGCATATCAGGTACACCCATCTGCGCGATAACTGAATTATCGGCAAATTCAACCATTGAATGAACAACGCTTTCGCGGTGAACAACAATGTCCACCTTGTCGGGTGTGACGTCAAACAACCACACAGCCTCAATAAGCTCAAGCCCTTTATTCATCATAGATGCGGAGTCAACCGTAATCTTTGCGCCCATGCTCCAATTCGGATGTGCAAGCGCCTGCTCAAGTGTCACGTCCTTAAGCTCGTTGCGGCTTCTGCCGAAAAACGGACCGCCCGATGCAGTAAGTATTACCCGTTTGAGCTCTTTTTTATCATTCATGCCCTCAAGGCACTGAAAAATTGCGGAGTGCTCACTGTCAACGGGCAGAATCGGTACACCGCGCCTTGCGGCAGACGACATAACAAGAGCACCGCCCGCAACAAGTGTTTCCTTATTGGCAAGAGCGATCGGAGTGCCTTGCTCAATTGCGGTGAGTGTGGGTTCAAGACCTGCCATGCCAACAACTGAGTTGATTACGGTGTCACACTCACATGCGGCACACTCACAAACACCCTGCATGCCCGAAAGCACGCGTACGGGTAAATCCGCAACACGCACTTTAAGCTCCTGCGCCGCCTTTTCGTCATACATTGCAACAACGGACGGCAAGTATTTTCTTATTTGCTGTTCAATCATACCAACGTTTGAGCCGGCGGCAAGCGCGGCTACAGAATAGCCCATTTTATCAATAACGTCGAGGGACTGAACGCCGATTGAACCGGTTGAACCGAGAATAGAAATTCGTTTTTTCATAATCACATATTAATTACACTCAGTAATGCATAGTAAGCGGGCAGAACAAAAAGGCAACTGTCAAATCTGTCCATAAATCCGCCGTGGCTTCCGAGTGATTTGCCGTAATCCTTGATGCCGAAATTTCGTTTGATAACTGAGCAAGTGAGATCACCGAAGATGCTGACAACACTCAAAACTGCAACCATCAGGCTGACGATGGGATATTTCCAATAACCGAGAGATGCAAAAACGGGTGTGCCGAGAGTTTTGGAGATGATGAGGTTATACACGAACAGAATCGGTACAACAAGAATTCCGCAAAGCACAACACCGCCGACTGCACCCTCAACAGACTTTTTGGGGCTGATAACAGGCGCAAGCTTATGCTTGCCGAAGCGTTTGCCGCAAAGATAGGCAAGTGAATCGGGTGCCCATGAGCACGCAAAAACAAGCATCAAAAGGCAAAAGGCATCCCATTTTGTGTATGTATCAGGGTTGCTCAGATGCATATCTCTGATAAAGATAAAGCATGAATAGCAATAAGGCAACCAAAGTGATGAATAGAACGCGGTGAGCACATCAACAAACTTCGTGTTCTTGTTCATTGCAACCATGAGGAAAAGCACAAGAAGTACATAAGCTGAAAGAAGCACCGAAAACGGCAGACTGAGGTGGTAAGAGAACATGAACGGAATGAAAGCGGAAACCGCCATTGAAATCCCGTAAAGAATCTTATTTTTTGCACCAACTGCGCGCAAAACTTCAAAGCAGGATGCAACGGCCACACCTGCAATAACTGCAGTGTAAACTATTCTGTACCTCGTCCACATGACGAAAAGAAAGCCTATGAGACCGACAATAATGCAAAGTGTTGCGGCGGTTCTTTCGCCCTTAAACACTTTTTTCTTTTGCTGAGCCATAATTAAATGTCCGTACCTTTCTTCGCTTTTTCAAGCTTATACTCCGCCGAAACGGCGGTGTCTGTGAGAATATTCCTCAAGCGCCTTATTGAGCTCCTCGGGTGTAAAATCGGGCCAAAGCACATCGGAATACCAGAATTCCGAATATGCCGCCTGCCATATAAGAAAGTTTGAAAGCCTCTGCTCACCGCTGGGTCGGATAATTAAATCCGGGTCGGGCTGACCTGCGGTATATAAGCCGTCGCTAATCATTTCTTCAGTGATATCATCGGGTGATATCTCCCCTTGAGCTACAGCCTTTGCGATGTTCTTCACACTATGCAGTATCTCATCCCTGCCACCGTAATTGATGGCAAGGTTGATATACGTGACGTTGCTTGAAGAGCTGTTTATTTCAACTGTTTCAAAAAGGTCAACAATATCCTGCGGTAGCTTGTCGCGTCTGCCGATGAAGCGGATTTTGTATCCTCTTTGTTTATTTTCTTCCTCGCGCTCACGCATCTCCTCAAGATACTGCCTGATGAGATTCATGATTGCTTCAACTTCCTGCTCAGGTCTGCGCCAGTTTTCCGTTGAAAAGGCGTAAAAGGTCAGGTGCTTGATACCGATGTCACCTGCATATTCGCAGATTTTACGGAAGGTTTCTGCACCGACCTTGTGCCCTTCACTCCTGACGAGACCTCTCTGCTTTGCCCAACGTCCGTTACCGTCCATAATTATGCCGAGATGAACCGGCAAAACGTCAAAATGCGGCAAATCAATGTTGTTCATAAGACCACCTTGTTATATTTCAAGAATTTCAGCGATCTTTGCTTCCTGAATCTTTTCGATTTCCTTAACGAAAGAGTCGGTAATGTTCTGGATTTCCTTTTCACCGTCTTTGAGGTCATCTTCGGTGATTTCGGAATTCTTCTTCATTGCCTTAAGCTTTTCAATCATGTCTCTGCGGATTGAACGGATTGCAACCTTTGCGTTTTCACCGATCTTCTGGATATCCTTAACAAGCTCCTTACGTCTGTCCTCTGTGAGCTGAGGGAACACAAGACGGATGCAGATACCGTCGTTCTGCGGGTTGATACCAAGCTCAGAAGCCTGAATTGCCTTTTCAATTGCTTTGAGAGCACTCTTATCCCAAGGCTGAATTGTGAGGATTCTTGCTTCGGAAACCGCAATTGAAGCAAGCTGATTCAGCGGTGTGGGTGAGCCGTAATAATCCGCAGTGATTTTGTCAAGAACCTGCGGGTTTGCTCTGCCTGCTCTGATTGTTCCGTATTCGGAATTAAGGGAAACAATTGTTTTGTTCATTCTTTCTTTGGTTGCTGCAAATACTTCTTTCATGGTGATGTTCCTTTCTGTAATTAAATTATATGTTTGAATTATTCGACAAGAGTACCGATTGTTTCACCGCTGACGGCAGAAACAATATTTTCGGGGTTGTTGAGGTTAAATACGAGGATTTTAATGCCGTTGTCTCTGCAAAGTGAAGCCGCAGTACCGTCCATAACTTTAAGATCCTTTTCAAGAATTTCACGGTGTGAAAGCTTATCATACTTAACAGCATCGTTAAACTTATTGGGGTCCTTGTCATAAACACCGTCAACGTTTGTTGCTTTAAAAATGATTTCTGCGTTAATTTCCGCAGCTCTGAGTGCCGCGGCCGTGTCGGTTGAGAAAAACGGATTACCCGTGCCGCAACCGAAAATGACGATGCGGCCTTTTTCAAGGTGACGCACAGCTCTGTTGCGGATATAAGGCTCGGCAACCTGCTGCATACCGATGGCGGTCTGCACACGTACAACCGCGCCAAGCTGCTCAAGGCTGTCTGCAAGAGCAAGGGAGTTCATTGTTGTTGCAAGCATACCCATGTGATCAGCTCTTGTTCTGTCCATTTCACCGCTTGAACGTCCACGCCAAAAGTTGCCGCCACCGACGACAAGACCGATTTCAACGCCCATATCGGCGCACTTTTTGACTGAATGGCAAATTGTGTTCACCGTGTCAAAATCAATGCCATGACCGGCAGGGCCGGCAAGCACCTCACCGCTGAGTTTCAGAAGAATACGCTTATAAATCGGCTGCATATATATCATCCTTTCGATTTGATTACTTATTATTGTTTTTCGAGCTTGGCATAATTTGCCATCAGCTTCTTTGTTCCTGCCGCATCAAAGGCAATTTCAAGCATGAAATCACTGCCCATAGGTGTGATTGAAAGCACAACACCGCCGCCGAATGCTTTTGAAACAACCGCATCGCCAACCTTGAATGCACAAACTGCAGGCTTCTTCGGCTTTGACACGGGTGCAGGCTTTCTCGGTGCAGGCTTTGTGTAACCGCCCTTTGACATATCGGCTCGTGATGATGAATAGCCGTATTCGTCGTCCCAATCCATCTGGCTCGTACCCATAAAGGACCTTGCGCCGAGGGTGTTTGTGCGTCCCGTGCGCTCAATGTACTTATCGGGGATTTCGTTAACGAACCTTGAAGGAAGGTTTCTGTTTGTGTAACCAAACAGCATGCGCATACCTGCATGTGTGATATAGAGCTTTTTCATCGCTCTTGTGATACCAACGTATGCGAGGCGGCGCTCCTCCTCAACTTCATCGGGGTAATACATGCTCCTTGTGCCGGGGAAAAGACCTTCTTCCATGCCCGGAATGAACACCACGGGGAATTCAAGTCCCTTTGCGGAGTGGAGAGTCATAAGTACAACGGCATCGGATTGCGCGTTGTAGTTGTCTATATCCGTCATCAAAGAAACTTCTTCAAGGAAGCCTTCGAGGGTTGGGTCGTCATTTTCCTGCGAGTAATTCAAAAGGTTGGTAACAAGTTCCTTAAGGTTTTCTTCACGCTCCTCGCCTTTTTCTTCATCAAGCCTGACTTCAACAATGTAACCCGTTTTATCAAGCATGTGGTTGAAGAATTCATCAAGAGGCATTGATTGCACGCTTTCACGAAGTTCATTGATAAGCTTGCAGAACTCCATCATTTTACCGCTTGCTCGTTTTATGGCTTCATATTCGTCAGCATGAGCCATAACTTCAAAAAGGCTGAGACCGAGCTGAGAGGCAATTTCGGACGCTTTGTTAACACTTGTGTCACCGATACCTCTTTTGGGAGTGTTGATAATTCTGCGCAGTCTTACGTCGTCTGCAGGGTTGCTGACAACAGAAAGATAAGCAATTGCATCCTTGATTTCAAGGCGTTCATAGAATCGGTGACCGCCGATAACTCTGTAAGGTATACCGCCGAGAACGAGTGCGCGTTCAATGGCGTTTGATTGAGCGTTCATTCTGTAAAGCACGGCATGGTCACCGAAGGAAAAGCCCGAGTGAACGTTATCTGCAATTGAATCAGCAATGAATCTTGCTTCTTCCTGCTCATCGTACGCATTGTGCACACGGATTTTGTCTCCCTCATTGCCATCCGTCCACAAGCTTTTGCCTTTGCGGTGGGAGTTGTTTGCAATAACACCGTTTGCGGCTTCAAGTATGTTTTTAGTTGAACGGTAGTTTTGTTCAAGACGGATTGTTGTGACATTGTCGTACTGCTGCTCAAAGTTCATGATGTTCTCAATTGTAGCACCGCGGAAGCGGTAAATGCTTTGGTCATCGTCACCAACAACGCAGATGTTGCCGTGCGGACCGGTGAGAAGCTGAGTGAGACGGAACTGAGCGTGGTTTGTATCCTGATACTCGTCAACCATGATGTAGCGGAACTTCTTTTGATAATATTCGCGCACTTCGGAATGGTTTTCGAGAAGTTTGACGGTATTGCAGATAATATCGTCAAAGTCCATTGCATCTGCTTTTGTAAGAAGCTCCTGATAGAGCTTGTATGCCTTGGCAATTTTAATCATTCTGACGTCGTTGCCGGCCTGCTTGAGCATCTGCTCGGGGGTAGTCATTGTGTCTTTCGCCTTGCTGATTTCCGCAAGTATTGCTTTGTGAGAAAGCTGCTTGTCGTTGATATCGAGCTGGCGCTGACACTCTTTCATCAATCTGTTGGAATCGTCAGTATCGTAAATTGTGAAGTGCTGAGTGAAGCCGAGCAGACCGCCGTCTTTTCTCAGTATCCTCGCGCATGAGGAATGGAAGGTGCTTGCCCAGATATCCTGCGCACTTTCGCCAAGCATTGACGCGAGCCTTTCTTTCAGCTCGTTTGCGGCCTTGTTTGTGAATGTGATTGCAAGCATCTGCCACGGTTTAACCGCATCAACGCTCATAAGGTGCTTTATGTCGTCATAAAACTCCTCCTTGCCCTCAAGCACGGCACGCATATACTGAATATCCTGCTGAGTAGGCTCATAATCGCACTGCTGCGAGTTGAAAGCCTTGCCGTATTTGATAAGCCTTGCAATGCGGTTAACAATGACGGTAGTTTTGCCGCTGCCTGCGCCTGCAAGGATAAGAAGCGGCCCGTCGGTATGTAAAACAGCCTGAATCTGCATAGGATTAAGCCGTTTGAAATCTCTGGCAATTATAGCTCTTCGCAACGCCAAAAATTCTTCATTTATCATCTTTTTTTACCACCCGAAATCCTAAAATAAATATTCATACTATTTTATCGTAAAATGGCAAAAAAGACAACGGCAAAAACGCAGAAAATATATAAAAAATTATGTGCAAAAGATAGATTGTTTTTATGAATCATTTTCAATCATCTTTTTCAGGAAACAGAAAACCTCGTATAACCTCTTTTGAAAGTGTGCCCGTGAAAAAGCCAAGAGTACCTGTCAGGCGCTTTATAGGGTTGGGATTCCACTCATCATAGCGTGCGGCAACAATACCAATACCGTTGAGCTTTGAAGTAAGCGCGCTGAACGATTTTTCAAAAGTGCCGTTTTCATCGGGATAACCGTACCAGCCCGTGTTTGCCACTGCAGCAAGGCGCGGAAAGCACATATATGTAAGACGTGAAAAATCACTGATGTATTCTGTCCAGATCGGAGCTTCGACACCGAGGATGTTTTCAGCTTCCACTGACGTAACGCCGTCAACAACGGGATCGTATGAAAGTGTTTTCTTGAGCGGTGTCATGGCGTAGGGATAGTCAAGATAATAGTGATAGAAGTCGGAAACAATCATCTTGCCGCCGCGGTTTGTCCATTCGGGGCAGAGCTTATCTTTGTCCATCCAATTCTGTACGGTAACGGATTCGTCAAGTATGCCCGATTTGAGACTTTCATTCCACGTAATTGCTTTTTTGCCGTGAGAGGCAAGGTAGGCAACCACGCGGTTAATAAACCAGCCTTGGAGCTCCTCTGAGTTTTTCAGGTGCAAATCGCGCATTCTTCTCTGGCAGAACGGGCAGTTATTCCATCTGTTCTTTGGTGCTTCGTCACCGCCGATGTGTACGTATTCATACGGAAACAGCTCCATTACCTCATCGAGCACGGCAAAGATAAAGTCAAAGGTGCTTTCTTTGCCGCAGCAGAGAATGTTTTTGTATATCCCCTGCCTTGTTTCAACGTCAATTTGCTCTTCGCGGCAGGAAAGATGCTTATATGATGCGATTGCCGCCGAAGCGTGACCGGGCATGTCGATTTCAGGCACAACGTCAATGTGCCTTTGTGCGCAGAAATCTACAATTTCGCGTATCTGCTCTTTTGTGTAATAACCGCCATAGGTTTCGGCAATGTGATTTTTGCCGAAATCGGAACTTTTTCTGTACGAACCGATACGGTTGAGTTCAGGGAAAGCTTCGCTTTCTATCCGCCAGCCTTGGTCATCTGTGAGATGCCAATGAAAAACGTTGAATTTAAAAAATGATGCGGCTTCAATGTATTTTTTCAGCTCGTCAACCGTTTGCATGTGCCTTGCGGAGTCAACCATGAAGCCTCTGTATGAATACTTGGGTTTATCGTAGATTGTACAGCAAGGAATACCGCCGTTGTTTTCAATCTGGCGAAGGGTTGTTTTTGCATAATACTCACCCTTAGGGGATGAAGAAACGATTTCAATTCCGTCGGGAGTAACCGTGAGTGAATATTCTTCGTCGGAATAATTTTCATTAACAACGCAGGTTATCTGCCTGAGCGCATTACCTCTGCAGGTACCTTCTGTAAGCTGAACCCTATACGGCTCAGGGATTATATTCAAAACACTCATTTTATCAACCTCCATTGTCATAATAATAGCATGAAACAACTGTTTTTACAAGTAAAACACAACGGAGAGTGAGCGCTTTGACAATAAAATCATGCTTTGAACTTCTGTGCGGTATCGGTTTGTTCCTTTTCGGTATACATATCATGGGTGAAGGTCTGCAAAAAGCCGCAGGTGAAAAACTCAGAAGCCTGCTTTCCACGCTGACACAAAACAGATTCATGTCCGTACTTGTTGGCTTTATTGTAACTGCAATAATTCAAAGTTCAACCGCAACAACGGTTATGGCAGTTGGTTTTGTGAACGTAGGGCTGATGACGTTGCGCCAATCGGTTGGTGTAATCATGGGGGCAAACATCGGCACAACGGTTACAAGTGTGCTGATTGCAATTGATTTTTCACAGATTGCGCCGCTTGCAGTTTTTCTTGGTGCGATGACGGTTATGTTTGTGAAAAAAGAAAAGATTAAAACTGCGGCAGAAATCGTCACGGGTTTCGGTTTGTTGTTTTTCGGCATGAACGTCATGTCTGTTTCAATGGAGCCGCTGAAGGATTTTCAGCCCTTACAGCACTTCCTGACCCACAACAACAACGCATTATCCGGCATAATCATCGGCACAATTATGACCGCGCTTATTCAAAGCTCCTCGGCATCAGTGGGTGTTTTACAAACACTTGCGCTCAAAGGACTGATCCCCCTGCGATTTGCAATCTACGTGCTTTACGGCCAAAACATCGGCACGGTGTTCACGGCGATGCTTTCTGCAATCGGTGCAAATGCAAACGCAAAACGTGCCGGCATGATACATCTGCTTTTTAACGTTGTCGGCACAATATTGTTTATGCCGCTTATGGTTGCAATACCTTTTGAAAGCATGATTGAAAAAATCAGCTCGAATCCGTCTGCGCAGATTTCTGCGGTACATATAATCTTCAATGTTGCTTCAACGGTCATCATGTTTCCGTTTGCAAAACAGCTTGAACAAGCCGCAGTTATACTTGTGCCCGACAAGAAACAATAAAAACAAAAGCAGGAGATCAAACCGAAACAGCCTTGCGGCATCGGTTATGTCTCCTGCATTAATTTATTTTCTGAAACGCTTTTCTTTGTCCATATCAGCGGCAAGCATGAGCTTGCGCACCTCTTCTTCGCTGAGGTTACGCCACTTTCCCTGCTGAAGCATACCAAGCTTAACAGAGCCGACAGCGGTACGTTTAAGGCGTGCAACCTCAAGACCGAGCTCCTCACACATCTTCCTTATCTGTCTGTTTCTGCCCTCATAGAGTATGATTTCGAGCACAACGCGGTTTTCTTCCTTGGAAATAACGCGCACCTGAGCGGGTGCGGTCATTCTGTCGTCAATTACGATGCCTGTTGAAAGCGCGGTAAGCTGTTCTTCGGTAATGCCGGGACGTACGGTAACGCGGTAAGTTTTGGGCACGTGCTTTGTGGGATGAGTCATAGCGTTGGCAAACTCACCGTCATTTGTCATAAGCAGAAGTCCCTCGGAGTCGCGGTCAAGTCTACCCACCGGGTAAAGCCTTACACCAACGTCGGAAATAAGCTGAGCAACACACTTTCTGTCCATCTCATCACTCATTGTGGTGATAAATCCTCGCGGCTTATGAAGCATGATATAGGTGAAGTTCTTTGTTTTAACAAGCTTTTTGCCGTTCACGGTAACGGTGTCCCTTTTAGGGTCAACCTTATCGCCCACCTTTGCAACCGCGCCGTTTACACGCACTGCGCCGCGGTCAATCAATTCCTCACTCTTTCTTCGTGAAGCAACGCCACATTCGGAAAGATATTTTTGAAGTCTCATTTCAGCCATTTGTTTTTATTAATCCTTTCATGCGGTAAATCAGCTTTTTATAAAAAGAATCGTTTGATTCAATTGTTTCTTCGGTTGTTGCCGCAATGCTTTCAGCGGCTATTACAGGAGTTGTGCTGATGATGCGCGAGCCGTTAATAACGCGCACCTCACCAACAATCTGCCCGATTTCAACGGGTGCATATTCAAACTTTTTCAAAAAAATCTCCGTTTGCATTTTTCCATCGTCCAATGCAGAAAATGTGACGTCCTCAGCGGCACACACACGTACGTTTTGTTTTTCGCCGCCAACAACGGTAAGCGGCGGCAAGTCTACATCAACGTGCTGAAGTTTAACGGCATCGAAGCCGTAGTTATACATGTTGATGTGGTCGTTCCAGTCGTTACCGTCGTTAAGTGTTACGGCAACGAGTGTTACGCCGTCGCGCGTTGCACAACTGACAAGGCATCTGCCGCTTTTTTTGGTGAAGCCCGTTTTCATGCCGAAAACGCCCTCACAGCTTGATAAAAGGCGGTTGTGATTGCTCAACGTGACGGATATCTGCGGCTCAACAAACTGCACCTGCTTGCTTTTGGCTGAGCAGATTTCGGTAAACTCAGGGTTATTTGCCGCACAGCTGGCAAGCAACGCCATATCGTAAGCAGTTGTGTAATGCTCTTGCGCATCAAGACCGCTTGGGGTGACGAAGTTTGTGTTTTGCATGCCGATTTGTTTTGCACGCTGATTCATAAGCGATGCAAAAGCTTCCATTGAGCCTGCAACACTCAGCGCAACGGCGTTTGCCGCATCGTTACCTGACTCAAGCAACATGCCCCACACAAGTGTTTCGAGCGTGAGCTTATACCCTGCCTTAATACCCATTGACGTACCCTCAACCGCAACCATCTTGTTTGTTACGGTTACAACCTTTGACGGTGTGCACTGCTCAAGAGCGACAAGTGCGGTCATTATTTTTGTTGTGCTTGCCATTGAGCGCTGTGCGTGAGCATCTTTTTCAAAAATTATTTCACCGGTTTGGGCATTCATAAGCACCGCGCTTGCGGCGCTGACGCTAAGTGCACAAGCTGACGGAGCAATGCAATACATAAGTGTACACAAGCAGAATACAAAAACTATAAATCTTTTAATCAACAAAGCAACCACCTGCCGATAAAATGATATGCAGGCGGTTGCACGATAATTAATTCAAATTATTCAATTACGTCAACGTCGACGGGAGCTTCGTCTTTCTTGACCTTTTTGACAAGACCTGTTACCTTATCAAACATTTCAGGTACAAGGTTAACAACTCTTTCAGCCGCATTGTCGTATGCGGTGATGTGCTTGAGGCTGACCTCGCCGTCATTGATAACAAGGAAAGCAACGGGTGTGATTGTGACACCTGCTCCGCCGCCGCCACCGAAAAGCTCAGTGTTGGACTTTGAAGGAAAATCTGCACCGCCTGATGCAAAGCCGTAGGATACCTTGGAAATGGGGATGATGGTGATGCCGCCTTCAGCGTGGATTGCTTCGCCGATGATGGTGCTTGTGTCAACAAGACCACGGATTTTTTCAATTGTTGTTGCAAGGATATTTGCTGCTGACTGTTCTTTCATTTTGTTGCCTTCCTTTCATGAATCCGTGATTACACGGTCTGTTGTGAATTTTGGTTTGCTGAGTTTTCTTCGGGTTTCTTTTTGCCGTTGAGAATGAATTTCACACCTGCACCGAAAATCAGCTTGAACACAAGTGCAATACCTGCATTGATGATTTTTCTCGGACAGATGTTCATTTCGGCATAAAGTTCACCTTTGTTCTTGTTTGCAAGAAAATCGGGGTCAACCGAAACGTCGTACTTTTTTACATAGTTGTGTGAACAGATATAACCGAACACGGGGTATACCTTTGCACAGGTTTCGCCGTATTCAATCGCGGTTCTCGCCGCGTCACGCTTTGCAATAACGATGTGGAGTATAAGCGTATCAAACTTAACAGAGTGGAAAAGTGCCGCGCCCATTTTACCGAGATACCTGCCGATGTTTGTGATGATATCCATAAGGCCGTCGTACCCATTTGCTTTGACCATGTCCATTATCGGATTCGGCTTTTTCTCTTTTGGCGTTTCGTCTTGCGGCTTTTCTTCTTTGGGCTTTTCTTCTTTCGGCTTCTTTTCTTTCTTTGGTTTCTTTTCCTTTTTCTCCTTTTTCTCAACCGGGAGAATTCCTATTTTAAGAAAGAGCCATTTGACCTTAAGAGTAATGTATTCTTCATACTCAACACTGACTTTAAGTGGCACAGAGAGCAGTGCAACAAAAAACAGTATTATTCCACATAATATGCCTAAAAACACCATCTTCTGCACCCCCTGTGTATATTTTATACTATGTTACATTAAAAATCAGTTTTCGTCAACCTTTTGACAAAAAACTTTATACTTACTGAGTGCTTGAGCTTTCATCGGAAGCGGTCTGTATTTGTGCTTCGGCGGCCGACACCTCTGCAACTGCTGCCTCGGTTTCTTTAAAGGTCATCTGCTCACCATCAGAAATAGGCGGAAGCTCATCAAGCGAAGAAATGCAGAAGCAACGGAGAAATTCGGGCGTCGTGCCGTAAATCAGCGGTCTGCCGGGAAGGTCAAGTCTTCCCTTTTCTTCAATCAGTGATTTCTGGCAAAGTGAAGCGATTACACCTGAGCAATCAACACCTCTCACCTGCTCAACAAAGGATTTTGTGACAGGCTGATTGTATGCCACAATTGCAAGCACTTCAAAAGCTGCCTGCGACAGTGGCGTGTTGCGCTTAATATCCATAACGGCACGTATGCTGTCTGCGTACTCTTTTCTTGCACAGAGCTGATATTTGTTGTCAAGGCGAAGAAGGCATATTCCACTGCCTCTTTCGTCATATTTTGCCGCAAGATTATCAAGCACGGCGGGTATTGTTTCAATGTCAACCTGAAGCGCTTCAGCAAGTCGCTCAATTTCAATCGGCTCACCGACGGCAAAAAGCACGGCTTCAAGTGTATTCTGAAGTTCATTAATATTCAAATGAATCACCGTCCATTTCAAAGTTTTCATCCGGGTCACCGATGAAGTCAACCCTCATGTCACCGTTTTCCTCGTTGACGGTGATTCTTTTTGCCTTAACAAGCTCAAGCACCGCAAGGAAGGTTGCAACAAGCTCAGAGCGTGATTCTGCCGTTTCAAAAAACTCGCTGAGCTTCTTTTTTGAGCGCTTGCGCATGCTTTTGTAAATATACGATATACGCGTGCCTACAGATACAATCTTTTTTGATACAATCTCCGTGAATGCTTCAAGCGGCGGAGGAAGCTTACGCTTCGCCTTACCAACCGCACTCATGTAAGCCTTGAAAAGTTCTTCGCCCTCATGAAGTCTTGTATACTTGTTATCCTTAGGTAAAGCCATGGGTTTTCTGCAGAAATAATCAACACCGTCAGCCTGTTCTTCAAGCTGTTTTGCAATGAGCTTGCACTGCTGATATTCAATCAATTCCCCCGTAAGCTCTTTTTTGAGCACCTCAGCCTCCTCATAAACGGGAAGCAGAGAAACAGTTTTGATATACACAAGCCTTGCCGCCATTTCAAGGAACTCGCTTGCTATTTCCATGTCGGATTTCTGCATTTCACGCACATAGTCAATGTACTGCTCAACAAGCTGAGTTATGGGGATATCGTTGATATTAAGCTTATGCTTTGAAATGAGGTGCAAAAGCAAATCAAGCGGCCCCTCAAATATTTCAAGTTTATACTGCAAGGATTCCATTTTAAATCACCGAATCAGAAAAATTTTAACGGGAAAGAAGCGATTGCCATCAATCCGTCCATAAGCAAGCCCGAAAGCCACTGAAGCGGAACGTTGAGCGCTCCGACAAGAATCAGCAAGAGAATACCGATTGTGATATATCTCTCATACTGCATGATTTTATAGTAATACTTATCCGGGATAATCATTGTAACAAGGCGTGAACCGTCAAGAGGCGGCACAGGAAGAAGGTTGAACACGGCAAGCGTTACGTTGATGCTTGCAGCATAGTAAAGGAACAATGCAATTGCACCGTAAAAATTCATTTCTCCCGAAAGCTGATAGAAATAAAACTCATTGAAAGAGGTATAACCGCCTACACCGACAACAACGTTGAGCAAAATCAGTGTCAGCGTTGCCATAATGACGTTGGACAGAGGGCCTGCGGCAGCGGTGATTGCCATGCCTACCTTGGGGTTTTTGAAATTCCTCGGGTTGACGGGTACGGGCTTTGCCCAGCCGAAGCCTGCAAGCACAATCACAAGTGCACCGATAGGGTCAATGTGAGCCATGGGATTAACTGTCAATCTGCCTTTTAACCTTGCGGTGTGGTCACCAAGCTTGTAAGAAACAAACGCGTGTGCAAATTCATGCAAGGGCAGAACACAAAACAAAATGAAAACTCTTGAGCAAAGATTAATGATAAGCTGCGGTGAGATACCGTTTCTTATTAAGTCAAAAATCATAGTGATTATCCTTTCGGGTTATTTAAATGCGAAAACAAAACGCTCAACACCTGCAAAATCGTTTGCGGTCTGCGTTTTTGCCGTCTCGGGGAACAAAGTGCAGATAACGGGCGGTTGATTCTCGCCGCTTTCAAGCGCCATAAAACCGCCGTTATTCAGCTGTGCGAACCAATCGGAACACAGCACACGGTAAAAATCAAGACCGTCTGCGCCACCGTCGAGCGCCATTGCAGGCTCGCGCCTGACTTCGCGTTGAAGCGTCGGTATAACATCTGTTTCGATATACGGCGGATTTGAGACAATTACATCGGGTACAGGCAAACTGCTGAAGGAAGACACGTTGAGCACGTCCCCTTGAATTGCAACGGTTGTTTTTTCGAGACCGAGCAAAACGCGGTTTCTGTTCAGATAACTCAGTGCCTTGTCGGACTTTTCAACAAGGAACACCCTTGCTGACGGCACTTCAGCTTTGATTGTAAGCCCGATGCAGCCGCTTCCCGAGCACAGGTCATACACAACAGGAGAATCATATCCGCGCAGTTTTTCAACAACCATGTCAACAAGCTGCTCTGTTTCGGGGCGAGGGATAAGTACGCCGTCACCGACTTCAAACGTTCGACCAACAAAGTCCCACGTACCGAAAATGTACTGTAACGGCTCCCCTGCAATTCTGCGTGAAAGCATTTCTTCAAGCTTTTCAAAGTACCCGTCACCTACATTTGCAACACCTGAAATAATGTTCGCAAAGCTTGCACCGCACACCTGCTCAAGCATAAGCCTCGCATCAGTTGCGGCATCAGGTATACCTGCAGATTCAAGTAAGGCGGTCAGACGTCTGTATTCTTCTCTGAAGTTCATCTTACGGCATCATCCTCGGGGTTATCGGTGATAACCGCCTTGAATGCGGCGATACCAACTTCAATCATTTTGTCGTCCGGCTCTTTTGTGGTGAGCCTCTGCATCCACAGTCCGGGCGCAGAGATTATCTTCACAAAGAGGTTGTCGTGTCTGCCTGCATAGCGGATAAACTCATAGCCGAGACCCATGACAAGCGGCATGACAAGGATTTTGACACAAACCCACAGAACCGTGCTAAATGAGCGCAGATTTGGGAAAAGAAAAGACAGAAGCAAGGAAACAACAACGCTGAGGAATATCATCACAAACATAAAGCTTGTGCCGCAACGTGGATGAAAACGGCTTTGCTTTTTTACATTTTCAACCGTAAGCTCACAACCCTTTTCATAGCAGAAAATGGTTTTATGCTCCGCACCGTGATACATAAAGGTGCGCCTAACATCTTTCATCAAAGAAACAGCCGCCATATATCCAATGAAAATCACAACGCGGATAAGACCCTCGCACAATACAATAAGTTGGTCACTCATTCTGCCGCCTGCAAGGTAGTTTATACCGTCACATGCAAGTGAGGGAAGGTACATAAAAAGTACCATGGCAAGTGCAACACCGAGCACAGAGGCCACACCCGTGACAACTGCCATTGCCTTTTTGGTGAGGTGCTTCTCAAGCCACAAGTCAAGCTTAGACGCATTTTCTTCTGATTCAAGGTCGCTAAGACCCGACTTATCAGCTGATTCCATAAGGCATTTATAGCCAAAAATCATTGTTTCAATGAAGTTGACAACACCGCGGATAACAGGCCAGCCGAGAGGTTTGATTTTATCTTTGATGTGCTTGAATTCTTTGTATTCAGTGTCAATAGTTCCGTCGGGAAGGCGCACAGACATGGCGGCGCCTTTCGGGCCGTTCATCATAATACCCTCAATCAAAGCCTGACCGCCAACAGAGGTTTTGTGCATGGTTGTGTTTTTATCTTTTTTCATCAGTAAAACTGTTCCTTTCCAAAAAGCTGAAAAAATTGATTATTATTTTTCAATATAATATCATACAACTAAATACACTCCTGTGTCAACACAGAAATTGTGAAGTTTTTCTCTTTTCTTACAACAAAAATCCGCAGTGTAAACTGCGGAAATAATGCTTAAAGAACCGAAATATCAAGTCCGTCACATGAAGCGAAAAACGGTTTGAGAAGTGACACAATCTGCTCGACTCCGCCTACCTTATCGCTCTCGATGTTGAACGGCATAATCGGATCATGCACGCTGAGCCTGAGAAGGAACCAACCGCCTACATTGTCAACAGAGACTCTGATTCCCTCGTGGTTATCATCTGCAACATGCCAGTCGCTTTGCTGCTGAGCATAGGCTTCAAGCCTATCAATTACGGACAGACCATATGCTTTGAAATCCTGCTCAAGAATTCTGAAGCGGATCTCTTTTGCTTCGGCAGGCTCTTTCAAATCACTGAGAAGTGAATTGATTGTTTTACCCTCAGCGCGAAGACGTGCCATCTTTATGATGATTTTTGTGATTAGGTATGCACCGTCATCAAGATAATAATTATCCTTAAACGCGGCGTGACCCGAGGTTTCAATTGCAAGCGGACAGTTAACGCCTGATTCATTAAGCCTTATCTGCTCGTTGATGACGTTTTTATATCCACGCTTGAAGCGACAATGCACACCGCCGAGTGTGTTTTCAATGAACATTTTGAGTCCGCTTGATGTGACGGAGTCTGTAACTATTGTGCCGCCCTCGTTACCCTCAAGGGCAATTGCGCTTGCAAGTGCAACAAGGCGGTTGCGGTTGATTTCCTTGCCCGTTGAGTCAACACAAGCAGCCCTGTCAACGTCCGTGTCAAAAATAATGCCGAAATCGCTGTTGCTTTCAACAACAGCTTTGCTGATTGCTTCCATGGCGGTCGGATTTTCAGGATTCGGAATGTGATTCGGGAACATTCCGTCAGGCTCGGTGAACTGGCTTGCAGAAACGTCTGCACCGAGTTTTTCAAGCACGTCAAAAGCATAGAAACCACCTACGCCATTACCTGCATCAACTGCAATTTTCCAACCGCTGAGCGGCTTGTCCTCCTCCTTGGCACCGACGCCGTCACAAATCATTTTGCGAAGATTTGCGGCGTATTGTTTCATGTAGTTGCATTTTTCAGCAACAAGAGAATGAAACTCGGGATTTGATTCCTCGTTTTCAGCTTCGGTAAGAATTGATGCAATATCTCCACCGGCGAGTCCACCCTCACGGGTGAAGAATTTTAGTCCGTTGCGGTGCCACGGATGATGGCTTGCAGTAATCTGCACGGCGGCATCACAGTCAAGCTCAACCGTAGTCATAAACATTGCGGGGGTTGAGGAAAGACCGCAATCAAGCACATGCACATTGCAGTTGTTCAAAGCAGAAACAACCATTTCTTTAATTCGCGCTGCCGATATTCTGCTGTCATGACCAACGGATATTCTCAATTCTTTCTTATCGTCCTGCAGTTTATTTTTGAGCCATGCAACAAACGCGGTTGTGATGGCAAAAACAGCCTCATTGGTGAGGTTGATGCTTTCACCAATAACGCCTTCACTTGCAACACCTCTGATATCGGTGCCGCTTTTGAGTTCCATAAGAGACATAAACATACCTCCGTTTACAGCCCGAGAGCCGTCATTCTTTCTGTAATTGTCAATAGAAATTTATACATCGGGGCAAACGCCTGCAACGCTGATTTAAGCTCGTCAACAATTCTGCCGTCTTCAAGGCGGTCAACCTCACAGCTTGTGCGCATGAAGCAGAGATATTTTGCGTTGTAGAACGGTTCAACCCGTTCGTCTTCACAGTTATTGAATTTCTTTTTGTATGGCTCAATTTCAGCATGCGCACCCACGTCTGCACATTTTTGAGCACATCTTAAAAATTCATCGGGGGTTTCGTTGAGCAGCGCGCGGAACTGACGCATGTATTCAGGTGTTGTGCGGAACATTCCGATGCCGTAGGTGTAACGGTCGGGGTGCATTTCAAACCACATGCACGGCTGATGCTCCCACGTATGCTTTGAGCGCATGAACATAATCCACAGATTCTCGCGGTAGAGAGTTTTGTCTTTGCTGAAACGAGTGTCTCTGCGAATACGTGAAACCATTTTTACGGGGTCGGTTACAATGAACGGGTCGATACCGTCAAGGATATCGCACATTTCCCCTGCAAGCTGCCTGAGAGGTACTGTTGTGAGTTGTTTGAGCCGTTCTTTGTTTTCATCATAAAAAAACTTGCTGTTATTGAAACGGTTTTCAGCAAGCAGCATTCTGCCTTCAATTGTAATTCCGTTATAATTCATTAATTTGCCGTCTTTCAATAGATTTACAAAAATTCTTTAAGAGGCTCAACCAAAAGTTGCGCCTCTTAAAGATAAATAAAACGATGTTATCAGTGATACTTGGGAAGCCAATCGCCGTGAGCGTCAATGAGGTCGTCAACCATCTTCACAATTGTGTCAAGGTCAAGCTCACTGCCGGTGTGCGGGTCAAGGAATGCGGCCTGATAGATGTGCTCACGCTTGAGTGTGCGTGCAGCTTCGATTGTGATGAGCTGAACGTTGATGTTTGTCATGTTCATTGCGGCAAGCTGTACGGGCAGAGCGCCGACTCTTGTGGGCAGAACGCCGTTGCCGTTGACAAGGCAAGGTACCTCAACACAAGCATCATCGGGAAGGTTGGAAATCAGACCGCCTGTGTTGAGCACGTTACCGCCAATCTGGTATGCCTCGTTGGTGATAATTGCTTCCATGATGCGTGAAGCGTATTCGTTTGAACGTGTGTGTTCAAGCTTTTCAACAGTTTTGAGTTCCTCATATTCCTTCTTCCAGCCTGCAATCTGGTTTACGCAGCGGCGCGGATACTCATCAAGCGGAATATTGAATCTTTCGATTCTTTCGGGGTACTTATCTTTGATGTAGAACATGTTATATTCGGCGTTGTGCTCACTTGATTCAGTGCAGTAGTAGCCGAATTTTTCAATGTAATCGTAACGTACCTTGTCGTGGAAATCGGGTTCAGCCATTTTGGCTTTGATGCGTCTCTTGATTTCGGGGTAAAGGTCGTTGCCGTCCTTGTCTCTGATGTCAAGAAGCCACGCCATGTGGTTGATACCTGCGATGAGGTCGCGTCTGCCTTCAATTTTATCTTCCATACCAACGTGATAGAGAAGGTCTTTTGAGCAACCCTGAACACTGTGGCAAAGACCAACGGTTTTGATGCCCGTGTAGCGCTGCATATAGCCTGAAAGCATTGCCATGGGATTGGTGTAGTTAAGGAACCATGCGTCGGGGCAGACTTCGCGCATATCTTTTGCAAAATCATCAAGCACAGGAATTGTTCTCAACGCGCGCATGATGCCGCCTATGCCGAGTGTATCACCGATTGTCTGCCTGAGACCGTATTTTTTGGGAACTTCAAAGTCGATGATGGTGCAGGGGTCATAAAGACCAACCTGAATGGCATTGACAACAAAGTTTGCACCTCTGAGAGCTTCTTTGCGGTTTTCAACGCCGAGGAAGGTTGTGATTTTGCCGTATCCACCAAGGGTTTTGCGCATTGCTTCAAGAATACATCTGCTTTCTTCAAGGCGCTGACCGTCAATGTCATAGAGCGCAAATTCACTGTCCCTGAGGACTTCGCTGCACATGCAGTCACCGATAACACTTCTTGCAAAAACTGTGCTTCCGGCACCCATAAATGTGATTTTCAACATAAGATTGCTCCTTTTATTATTCCCGTGAAACACGGGTTATTTCCGTTGTAATCTGATATCCAGCCGTGCATCTTCACACAAAACTCGCTGAATACTTCCGTCTTCCTTGCTTTGATAAACAACCGCTCTGCCGTACTGCGTGCTGTATTCATATACAATGCAGGCTTCCTGATGCGTAACTGTTGCGGTGCTTCCCCTCAACGAAATAAGAGTCTGTGCAACCGCAAAAGGAAAATCTGCGGGCAGAAAATCCTGCGAAGCGTCAACACTGAGTGTAACACCGCCGTATGCAACAGACATTGCATCACCGCTGAAAACAACCTCGCCGCCACTGAAGGCTTCGGGTGTGTGAATATAGAAAATCATCGTGTTTTCATCAGTGCGCGAGCATGTGCCCGTGTATCTTTTTTCGTTTAAGTCGAGCACAAATTCCGCCTCATAGCTTGATTGAAACTCAAGTGTTTTTTGAGCCGCTGTGCATGAACAAAAAAACACGAACACAAACACAAGTGACACAAGCATTGCTGATATTTTCATAAGGCACCCCATGAAGCACGGATGCCCCGTTACCGTGCATAATCAGTTTTCAAAAGCACCGAGGGTAGATGCGAGTGAGTTCACCATATCACTCGGAAGCATACCTCTGACTGAAAGCTCCTCCGACACGGTTTCACCCAGATAGCCGTGCACGTAAACTGCGGCGTTGCAAGCCACGGGTATCGGCATACCCTGAGCGATGAAGCCTGCAACAATGCCTGCGAGCAAATCGCCGCTTCCGCCCTTGGACAAGCCCGAATTGCCCGTTGAATTGATGTAAACCGCGTTTGAATTGCCGTTAGCAACAACCGTGTTTGCTCCTTTGAGCACAAGTGTAAGGTCATGCTCATGAGCAAATGCACGGGCTATGTTTGCGCGGTCAGATTGAATAGCCTCAACGCTCAGCCCCGTAAGGCGTGACATTTCGCCGGGATGAGGAGTAAGAACAAGCGGGACAGATGCTTTTGTAATAATATCTATGTCGCCCGCGATGACATTAAGACCGTCTGCATCAACAATTACGGGACACTGCGCACATGAAATAACAGTGCTTACAATTTCCTTTGTGTCTCCGTTTACTCCAAGACCGCAGCCAATAAGAATTGCATCGGCCTTTGCGGCCGCTTCAAGCAGAGCGTCAATACCACTGTGTGCAAGTGTGCCATGCATATTGCAAGGAAGCGGAAGAAGCAGAGACTCTGTAAGCTTTGAAGCTATGGGAGCATAGGCACATTCCGGGAAGGCAGCAGTTACAAGACCTGCGCCGCTCCTGAGTGCACCGCTGACACTGAGTACGGCGGCACCAACCATGTTTTTGCTGCCGCAGATGCACAGTACGCGGCCGAAATCACCTTTATTTCCGTCTACCTTACGTTTTTTGAAAAGTGACTTGACCTCGTTGAAGCTGTATGTGTAAATTGAACTGTTAATAACAGAATAGCTTTCCTCAGGAATACCGATGTTTGCAACAATGATATCACCGCAACAATCGGCGGCAGGATGCACAACGTGAGCAGGTTTGAGCGTTGAAATCGCAATTGTATAATCGGCTTTTACGCAGTTTTCGGCGCAAAGACCGCTATCGCAATAAACACCGCTGGGCACGTCAACGGCAAACTTGAGCCCCTGAGCCGAAGATATCTCGTTGAACAAATCTGCAATTTCCGAAGTAAGCAAACCGTAAAATCCGAAGCCGAAAACTGCATCAACAATAATGTCGGCTGACTTGACAAGCTGAATTGCTTTGAATTTGTCGGCGTCGTACCATACGGTCGGCAACGCGAGGTCAACAACCATTTTGTACATATAAACTGACTCTGCGGAGGAGGGATAGCCCGATGCAAGCACTATGCTGACGTTATATCCGTTTTCAGAAAGCTTGCGGGCAATAACAAAACCGTCACCGCCGTTGTTGCCTCTGCCGCATACAACGGTTACGGTTTTCCTTTGCTGAGACTCTCTTTCAACAATGTTACGTATATTTCTTGCGCAGGCGGCACCTGCATTTTCCATCATTCTTTGGTAGCTGAGGCCATATTTCGCAGTGTGTTGTTCCACCTGCTTCATTTCGGCAGCGCTGAGTAATCTCACATAAATCACTCCATATAAGTATCGTTAATTTATTATATCACCACGATGAATTAAAATCAATCGTTTGTGTATATTTTTCCGTTGACTAAACCGTGTGTTTAGTTTATACTGTTGTATTATAAAGTATTATTTTTTGGAGTGAAGGTTGTATGAACAAGGAAACCTCATTTCACAACACGGATTGGTTCAGGCTTGACAATGCCGCAAAAATCTTCCCCGGGCAGAACACAGGTACGTGGTCAAACATCTTCCGCGTCTGCGTTGAGTTCAAGCAGAAGATTGACCCCCTCATTCTTGAGCAAGCACTTAGTGACGTTTTGCCGCGTTTCCCATGCTTTGACGTAAGAATACGCTCGGGCTTTTTCTGGCATTATTTTGAGCGTAACCCTGCGAAGCTGCCACCCATAATGCCCGACATCAGTAACCCTTGCCACCGCGTAAAATTCAACGAAAACAAGCGTTATCTTTTTAGAATATACTACCATGAAAACAGACTATCCGTGGACATATATCACGCACTGACGGACGGCTACGGCAACACGGTGTTCATCTGCACACTTGCCGCACAATATCTGCGCCTTTGCGGCGAAACAATACCTGCCGGTGGCTTTGTGCTTGATATCAACGAGTGTGCAAAACCTGAAGAGCTTGAAGACTCTTTCATTGCAAATGCAAGCTCAACAGGTAAGGTCAAGAGGTCGGACAAGTTTGTTTACCACGCCAAAGGCACAAAGCTGCCGCGCCACATGGTCAACATCACAAGCGGTATAATACCGTTTGACAAGCTTCATGCAATCACAAAGTCTCTCGGCGTCACGGTTACGGAATACCTTGCCGCTGTTTTGCTTGAAGTGCATTACAAAAAGCAACTGCGTGAAAATCGCAAGCAAAAAGAGGTCAGTGTGCAGATTCCGGTTAATCTGCGCAAGGAATTCGGCTCACAGACGCTCCGGAATTTCACCTTATGTCTGCGCGTTAAAATCGATCCAAATCTCGGTGAATACACGTTTGAGGAAATTCTCCGCCAGGTTTCGCTTCAGCTCAGGCTTGTCAACAACCGTAAGGTGCTCAATGCAATGATGACTGCAAACCTTGGCTTTGAGCGCAACCCCGTTTTACGCGCAATGCCGCTGGTTATCAAAAATGCCGGTATTGCAATATCCTTCCTCATCACAGGCGAACAGACAACCACAGCGTTGCTTTCAAATCTCGGCGCGGTCACTCTGCCCGCCGAAATGGAACCGTTCATTGAAAAGGTTGTGCTTATGGCAGGACCCGGCAAGCTCAACGGTGCAAGATGCGGCGTGTCCACTTACAACAACAAGCTCGTGTTCACCTTCGCTAACATATACCGCGAAAGCGACATTGAGCGCGACTTCTTCACATCGCTTGTAAAAAAAGGCATACCCGTCAAAATTGAAAGTAACAGAGAATAACCGATTCTGATTATGTAAGAAAAGGAGTACAGTCTATGTCATACTGCGTAAACTGCGGCGTTGAACTTGACGACAGTGCATCAAAATGCGTGTTGTGCAACACCCCCGTCATCAACCCGAACATTGAATCTCCGATTGAAGCGCCGAAGCCTTTTTCGGAAATTGCAATTAACCCCGCAAGCGTGAAAGCAAAGTTTGTTGCCGCAATTATTTCTGTTGTTCTGCTCATACCCAATGTTGTTTGCTTTTTCATCAACGTGCTGATGTATGACGACAGCTTTTGGACAGTCTACGTCAACGCAACAAGCATGTTACTGTGGGTACTCTTTGTTTTTCCGTTTCTTCAAAAGAAGCTACGCCCGATTCTTATGTGGGCATTTGATACACTATCTGTTGCTTTTTATATTTATGCTTTCTATGCACTTGAGGCAACTGCTGACCATTGGTATTTTCAGCTTGCGCTGCCGTGTGTGGCAACAGTTTCACTGTGTGTATTCATATTCATTCTGTGGATAAGAAAAAAAGGACGTCATTGGTCATCAATACTCATTCACATTTTTGCTGATACAACTGTGATTTCACTTGTTTTCGGTTGCCTTTTTGCCGAATACTTCTCATCTGTACTTGCTCTCGGTATCGGCATTATTCTGGCAATTTCTTCAATCGGACTTGTCGGCTTCTTCATTTATTGCAACACCAGCAAGCGCGTAAGAGCCTTGCTTGAAAGAAAATTCTTTGTATAAGAAAGGACACGGTTTTATGATCAGAACAATTGAAAACGAAAGCATTAAGATTGCCGTAAACGACCTCGGCGCAGAGCTTTTCTCACTCGTTTCAAAAAAAGACGGCTTTGAATATCTCTGGCAGGGCGACCCGACTTTCTGGACAGGCAGAGCCTACAATCTTTTCCCCATCTGCGGCAGACTCATTGAAGGCAGATACACTTACAAGGGCGAAAGCTATGAAATGATACACCACGGCTTTGCAAGAAAAAACGAATTCACCGTCAAGGAATGCGGTGACGATTTTATTTCATTTTCACTTTGCTCAAATGATGAATTCAAAAAGCAGTATCCCTTCGACTTTGAACTCATCATTACATACAAACTCGTTGGCAACAGCATGGAGCAGATTTTCACCGTAAAAAACACAAGCGCTGAAAATGAGCTGATTTTCGGTGTCGGCGGCCATCCCGGCTTCAACCTTCCCCTTGAAGAAGGCATGAAGTTTGACGATTACTTTGTTGAATTCTCAGAAGATTGCGCTCCCAAGAGACTTAAAATGAGCCCCACCTGCTTCATGACAGACGAAACTCCCCTTTACCCCGTTGTTGATTCAAGGAAGCTCATGCTTTACCATTCAATGTTTGATGATGATGCTATTTTCCTCACAGACGTACCCAAGGAAGTTACACTCAGAAGTGAAAAAAACGAAAGAAGCGTCACTGTCAGCTATCCTGACATGAAATATCTCGGTCTGTGGCACGTACCGAAAAAAGAAGCGCCCTATATCTGCATTGAGCCATGGTACAGCGTGCCTGCATACGACGGCAAGGTTGACGACCTTGACACAAAACGCGACATGATTCACCTTGAAGCAGGCGGCATTTACGAAAACAAAACCGTCATTACCGTAAGATAATGGACAAATATTCTGCACTCAGGCACTATTTTAAATATGACAGTTTCAAGACCGGGCAAGAGCGTCTCATCGACGCTCTGTTGTCCGGTCAAGATGTGTTTGGAATTATGCCAACAGGTGCAGGTAAATCAATTTGCTTTCAGCTTCCTGCGTTGCTCTTGCCGGGAATAACGTTAGTCATCTCCCCTCTCATTTCGCTGATGAAAGATCAGGTTGATTCACTGATCAAGCGCGGTATTCCTGCGGCATACATAAACAGTTCTCTCACCGAAAAACAGATTTCTCTTGCAATGAAGAATGCGGCCGCAGGCAAATACAAGCTCATTTACGTTTCACCTGAAAGATTGCAGACACCGTCTTTCATAAACCTCACTCAGCGCATCGTCATTTCAATGGTGTGTGTTGACGAAGCACACTGCGTTTCACAGTGGGGGCTGGATTTCAGACCTGCATACGTAGGAATCAAGAGTTTCATTTCTTTAATATCACCACGACCGACTGTTGCGGCATTCACGGCAACCGCCACGGACGAAATAAAAAATGACGTTATTGAGCTTGTTGGACTTGATAAGCCATACACAGTTGTAACAGGATTTGACCGTCCGAATCTGTTTTTTGACGTGATTGAGCCTGAAAACAAAATTGCAGAGCTTACGTCTTACATCAAGCACCACCCCGACGATTACGGCATTGTGTACTGTTCAACGCGCAAAGCGGCAACAAATGTATGCAATATACTTGTAAAATCAGGTGTCAACGCAGGTCTTTACCACGGAGCACTCACCGCCGACGAAAGGAAGCACACACAATGGTTATTCAACAACGGCAAACTGCGCGTGATTGTTGCAACAAACGCTTTCGGCATGGGTATTGACAAGCCTGACGTGCGTTTTGTTATACATTACAACCTGCCGTGCGACATTGAAAGCTACTATCAGGAAGCAGGACGCGCAGGACGCGACGGCGCTAAGGCTGACTGTATTCTCTATTTTGACAGAAAAGACATTGAAACACAAAAGTATTTCATCGACCGCAAATACGAAGATGAAGAAGAAATTGATGAAGCGCAAAAGAAATTAAGGCTGGAACGGCTTGACAGAATGCTTGATTATTGCTGTTTTGCCAAATGCTGCAGACGGTTTTTGCTTGAATATTTTGGCGAAGAAGCAAAAGAAAAGTGTTGCTTCTGCGGCTTCTGTTCAGGCAGCAAGGAATATGCACCGCTTTTGTTTTCACCCGATTCTGAGCCTGTGCAGGATGACCCCGAACTGCTTACAGCACTCAAAAGCCATAGGCAGAAAACCGCCATGCTTGCAAGTGTACCCGAAGGTGCAGTGCTCAGCAATAAGGAGCTTTCTCTTGTTGCACGCGTAAGGCCGACAACTTTTGATGACCTTACAGACAGATGCGACCTCACACGCGAAAAAGCAAGGAAATACGGCGCAGGTATTTTTAAAGTTATAAAACTGCATAATGAAAAATGAGAGCAAAAGAATGCTCTCATTTTGTTTTGCTTATTAATCAAAGACCGAGTGCGGCTTTGAGGGCATCGACCTTGTCGGTCTTTTCCCACTGTACATCAAGGTCTTCGCGGCCTATGTGACCGTATGCGGCAAGCTGACGGTAGATGGGTCTGCGAAGCTTGAGCGTGTCAATGATGGCGGCAGGACGAAGGTCAAACACTTCGGAAACAGCCTTTGAAAGTGCATCTTCGCTCACAACGCCCGTGCCAAAGGTTTCAACCATAACGGAAACAGGTTTTGCAACGCCGATTGCATACGCAATCTGCACCTCGCACTTCTTGGCAATACCTGCGGCAACAACGTTCTTTGCAACGTATCTTGCGGCGTATGCGGCTGAACGGTCAACCTTTGTGGGATCCTTGCCGCTGAAAGCACCGCCGCCGTGACGTGAGTATCCGCCGTATGTGTCAACAATGATTTTTCTGCCGGTGAGTCCGCTGTCACCCTGAGGTCCACCGATAACAAATCTGCCCGTGGGATTAACAAAGAACTTGGTGTTTTCGTCAACAAGCTCAGCAGGTACAATTGCATCAATAACGTGCTTTTTGATGTCGGCACGGATTGTTTCCATGTCAACTTCCGCACTGTGCTGGGAAGAAATAACAACAGCTTCGATTCTGACGGGCTTGTCATTTTCGTCGTATTCAACGGTAACCTGAGATTTACCGTCAGCACGAAGATAAGCAAGTGTGCCGTCCTTACGCACCTGAGTGAGTCGGAGTGCAAGCTTATGGGCAAGTGAAATGGGAAGCGGCATAAGCTCAGCAGTTTCATCGCAGGCAAAGCCGAACATCATACCCTGGTCGCCTGCACCGTTGAGGTTATATGCATCTTCCTGCCCCTGCTTGAGCTCGTCGGATTTGCTGACACCCATGTCAATATCGGGTGACTGTTTATCAAGTGCAACAAGCACATTGCAGGTGTTGCCGTCGAATCCTTTTGATGCATCATCATATCCGATATCGTTAATAACCTGCCTTGCAATTGAAGCAAAGTCAGGCTTTGCAGTTGTGGTGATTTCGCCCATAATGAGCACCATACCCGTTGTGGTGGCAGTTTCGCATGCAACTCTGCCGTTGGGGTCAACTTCAAAAATAGCATCAAGAACAGCGTCAGAAATCTGGTCGCAGATTTTATCGGGATGTCCTTCGGTTACTGATTCGGATGTAAAAAAGTGTCTTGCCATATTTTTCACCTTGTACGTTACACGTACCCTTTCATAGTCTTTCCGCCATAGTTGACGAGTGCTGAAAAAGAATAACGCCGCGGCATAGCAAGACCGCGGCGGGAAAGTCCTCATCTTTCGGTCTTGACCGCAGGATTTGGCACCTTACATGTAAATGCAGGTTGCCGAGCTTCATAGGGCCTGTTCCCTCAGCTACTCTTCATAAGGAGGATATTAATTTTTACATTTGCTATTATACACTTAACACATGAATTGTCAAGAAATATCGTTTTAAAAATTTATTAACCGTGCCTTTTCACTATGCTGTCAAACACGCGTTGTGCGCTTTTGCCGTCAAAAGCATTGAAATTGAACTGCCTGAACCGTTCGTTCTTCTCGCCTGCGTTGGCATTTTTAACCGCAGACGGCAATTGAGCCATTGTTTTCACAACTTCACCGGGAACGTAAGATTCATAGTCAAAATAGAAATTACGTGTTGCACAGTAATCCTCAAGGTCGAAAGCATAGAAAACAACGGGTTTATTAAGCAACGAAAAATCCATGCATATTGAGGAATAATCAGTAATCAGCACGTCGCAAATAAGCACAAGCTCAACGGGATTGGCGTAATCGGTGAGATCAAGCGCGTTGCTGACTTCACACGCGTGAAGCTGCGGATGTAGCCGGACGGCAAGGCAATATTCAGCGCCAAGCTGAGCACTGAGCATTTTCGCATCAAAACTGCTGAGCAGTTCACTGTCTTTTTCGGGGTCGTCCCTGAAGGTCGGCGCATACAGAACAATTCTTTTGCCCTTCGCCTGCGGATATTTTTCGTCAAACTTACTGCGGATAACGTCTGCATTTTCAAGCATACCGTAGAGCAAATCAGTACGCGGCGAGCCTAAAGGAAGCACCTTTTTTTCGTCAACACCAAACGCTTCGGCATAATATGGCACAACGTAAGATGAAGAACAGACAACGTAAGTCAGCTTACGGTTTGCGGCAATCTCGCGGCTTCTCAAAGCTTCGGGTTGGTCAATTGCAAGGCCGAAACGCTTGAATACTCCCTCAGCATGCCAAAGCTGAACAACCGCGGTTTCCTTTTTGAAATCAAGCATACCCATTGGCATGAAATTATCGTTGAGGAAAACGTACTCACTTGTTGCAAGCAAACGCGAATGAACAAGAAAAAATTTCAGTGCGTCAAAAACCGCCTTAATAGGATTTTTGCCTTGCGGTATAACATCGTTTCTCGTCATAT
This sequence comes from Acutalibacteraceae bacterium, assembly GCA_045590055.1. Taxonomy (GTDB): domain Bacteria; phylum Bacillota; class Clostridia; order Oscillospirales; family Acutalibacteraceae; genus UBA6857. The sequence goes on along the minus strand of JAZNQF010000018.1, from coordinate 13,305 downwards.
AAACAAGCTGATAGCCGCCCTCTTTTTCAAATACCCTTTTCATGCCGCCGAGACAATCGTTGAATTGCTCGTTGTGCATTGAAACAAGTGCGACCCTACCGCGTTTAAGCGGAAGCAACTTTGCATATACATTGAAGAAAACTGCAAATAATCTGTAAAAAAACTCTTTCATTTTCTTACTTCACAATGCGCTTGACAAGCAGGAAGTTGATACCCCTGAGAAGAATGGGATAAAAGAGGGTTTTGATTTTCTCAGGTATTTTCGGGATACGGTATACCATCCTGAAATCTCTGATGTCAAGCTTGCTGTTCTTACGCAAGCAGATTCTTCTGCGGGATTTTGCCGCCAGACTTGCCCTGATTCTGAAGAATGAATTGGGCAAAACAACAATGTTTTTGTTGTTTCTGTACTGCTCGGGTACAAGTCCCTTATCAACCATTCTCTGAGGAATAATGAGCTGGAAAAGCGGAGAAATCTGCTTATAAAGTGACTCAAACATCACGCTCATATCCTTTTGAAACCAAGGATTGAGAATAACGGAAACTGTGGGTTTCTCAGCAATCTCAGCCGTTGTCATGCACAGATCTTCAAGATGAAGGTCGGGGTCTGTGCCGCAAATAACTTTGAAGCGCTTTTCTGTCATCATACCTTTGAGGCGGACAAACTCTTTTGCGGCATAGTTGAAGCATTCCTCGTCACCGCTCCACACAAGACGGTAGAACTGGCTGAGAAGAATGTATGCGGTTTTATAGATAACTTCCTGAAGATAATCTTCCTTGTCAACAGTATCGGGAGCTTTTTCAAGTCCGACAACCGCGTGTTCATAAATATCGGTGAGTGATCCGATCATGCTCTCGCAAAGAGGCTGATTTACTGTTTGGCTGACGGAAAGACCCTGCTCACTGCTGTGACGTCTGTAGCACATGCAGGCGCCGCGTGTGCCGGCGATTGTAACGCCCGTATAAACGAAGCGCATGAAGAAAGCGCCTTCTTCTGAATAGCGAAAACCGGGGAAGCGAACACCTGAGGCAACAAGTCTTTCTCTGTTATAGCACTTGTTGCTGACAAGGAAGTTCCAAAGAAGTGTTTTTGCAAAGGGGTCAATGCTCTTTCTTTTTGAAAGTCCCTCTGCAAAGGCGTTGAACTTACCCATTCCGTGCTCATTGAAATTGCGCAGCGTGCCGATTATGATGTCTGCACCCGTTTCTTTACCCGTTTTGTAAAATGCTTCCAAAGAGCCGGGGGTAAGAAGGTCGTCAGCATCAAGAAACAAAACGTATTCGCCTGTTGCATTGTCAAGTCCGTTGTTTCTTGCGGCTGAAACGCCTGCATTTTCCTGTTTAATACACTTGAAAATGTCGCTCTTAGCGCAGTATTGGTCGATAATATCCTGCGTCGAGTCTGTTGAGCCATCGTTAACAACAATAACCTCAATGTCTTTGAGTGTCTGTTCATAAAGACAATCAAGAGTTTCTGCCACAAACTGCTCTGAGTTGTATGCAGGAACAATAACTGATACCTTAGCCATATTATACCTCACTTAGCTTTTGTCATTTTATCGTAAATTGCGGACACTTCCTGAGAAGTTCCGCTTGCAATCAGCTCGCCTTTTGAAAGAAGAATTGCCTTGTTGCAGATTCGTTTAACCTGCTCAATGCTGTGTGATACAAACAAAACAGTAACACCGTTTGCAATCATTCTCTGTATCTTTTCCTCGCTTTTTGCGCGGAACTTTGCATCACCGACGCTGAGCACTTCATCAAGAATGAGAATTTCAGGCTCAACCGCAGTTGCAATTGAAAAGCCGAGCCTTGCTTTCATACCCGAAGAATAGTTTTTCAGCGGAACATCAAGGAAATCGCCAAGCTCGGAAAACTCAGCAATTTCATTGTATTTTTCCTCAATGAACTTGCGTGAATATCCAAGTGTTGCGCCGTAGAGATATATGTTTTCTGCGCCCGTATAGTTCGGGTCAAAACCTGCACCGAGTTCAAGCAACGGTGCAATAACGCCGTGCACCTTGATTGAGCCTTCCGTGGGCTTCATAACGCCTGCAATCAGCTTGAGCAACGTGCTCTTACCGGCTCCGTTGAAACCGAGAATTCCGAGTCTGTCCCCTGCTTCAACCTTAAAGCTAACGTTTCTCAATGCCCAGAATTCATTGTAGCTGAGCTTACGGGTTACAAGTTTAATGAAATATTCTTTTAAATTGTCGACCTTTTCTTTATTGAGGTGAAACATAATGCCAACATCATTAACATCAATAACAGTTTTACCGGCCATGAATTGCCTCCTCTGAGCATAGACTCTTATTTTTATCAGATGTGAAGAATGAATTTATCCTGCTTTTTATAGAAGATCAGGAAGCCGATGAGATTGCTGACAACCGCAAAAATTACACAGTAAATAAGATTGTTCCAGCTCCAGTGCGCCGCAAACGAATCACCGTAGAGAATGAATGCACGGGACATTTCAATAAGCCCGTAAAGCGGATTGAGCTTGAGAATGCGGGTGACAACCATGCTCTTGATACCGAGTGTGTCCATTGTATAAAACACAGGGGTAATGTAGAAAAGAAGCATGCAGAACACATCGTAGAGATATTCGACGTCGCGGAAGAAAACGTCCAGCGTTGCAAGAATCATGCTTATACCCATTGAGATAAACATCATCAGCACAATCGGCACAATGAAGCCAACAATGCGCCACGTGATGTGTACGGGGTCTTTGTTGATAACGTTGAAAAACAGAATAACAACAACAAGGTCAACAAGCGAAATCACAAAAGTAACAAAGGTTGAAAGCACGTTTGAAAGAGGATAAACGTACCTGGGCACGTAAACCTTTTTGATTATTGTTGCGTTTGACCTGATTGAGCGCATACCCTTTTTGGTGGATAATGTGAAAAAATCAAACATCAGTCTGCCTATAAGAAGATAGACGGAATAGTTAACAACGTCCGCGCTGCCTTTGCCGAATTTTCCGCTGAAAACCACGGAAAGAACTATCATTGTAAGCAAAGGCTGAATCAAAGTCCACAGCATGCCGAGCACGGAGTTGCGGTATTGAAGCTTTATATTTTTACGAATAAGCTCAACAAGAAGAAATCTGTATTTTTTCCAGTTAAGCCAGTTTCGCGTCAAAAGACTGCGTTCTTTTTGCATTTATGTCATCCTCCGTTATTTTATTTTAAGTCCCCATTTTAAGAAATACTTAAGAATAGATTGCACGTGGATGAGAAGAAGCTTTTTGTTCTTTTTGCTTCCTCTTTCCCAGATGTGCCATACGTTTGCGTATGGGAAGAACAGAACTTTTGATATTTTTGCGGCACGGCGGGCAATGTCGCAATCTTCAAGATACATGAAAAAACGTTCGTCAAAACCGCCAAGCTCTTTAAACACTGACGTGCGGAAGAACATGAAGCAACCCGTTGCGTTCTGAATTTCAAACGGCTCGCCCTTTTCCTCCTCGTCAAGCATGCAGTATTCGCGGATGATTTTGTTAGGCTCATCACCATGGTGAAAAACACGGTGCGCTCCGAGATATACAACCGTGGGGTTGCGCTTGGCAAGAATCTGCTCTTTGCCGTCAGCACCAAGAATACGAGGTGAAAGCATACCTACGTCTGCATTTTCTGACATATACTCAGAAAGGGCGGTAAGTGTGTCTTCTTTAAGAAGTATGTCGGGATTGATGACGGCGTGAAAATCGGAATCGAGAACGTTAAGCACGCGGTTGTGACCTGCGCCGAAACCGATGTTTCCGCCTGCATCAATTACGGTTACGTTGTTGAAAGTGGACCTGACTAGCTCTGCTGTACCATCAGTTGAGGCGTTATCTACAACAAAAAGCTGAAGTTCAACGCCTTTTGTTGCTTCAAGAATTGAGCTGACTGTGTTGACGATAATCTCACTGTTGTTATAAGTAACGATACAAGCAGAAACTTTTTTCATGGTATGCCTCACTTTCTCACAAGTAACAATGCTTTGAGCAAATTAATCCGCCAGATAATTTTGTTTTTTGTTGAGGTTTTACCGCCTGTTACATTATCACCGTGAATACGGTGACAAATCAGCGGTTCGTTTATAAACTCAACTCTGCCGTATTTTTCCGCCAGCAGACCGAGCCATTGATCATGCATGGGTATATCTTTTGGAAACGGCAAGGCTTTTGCGGCAAGCTCTTTTGTGAATGCCATGCAACAGCCCATATACGAATTTTTGATGAAGTTACGGATAAGTCCCGGACGGCTCTGCCTGACTTCAAAAAAGGACGGATTGACGGTGTTGAGATTTTCATCGGTTTCGCGTGCATCATGAAGGACAAGGCAGGCACCGCCCTCAATTGCTTGCATCACACGTGCAACCTTCCCTTCAAGCCACACATCGTCCTGATCGCAAAGGAAGATAACGTCACCTGAGCAACGGGAGATTGCATTGGCAAAGTTTGCAACAACACCTCTGCCCTCGCCCGCGTAGTATTTAACACGTACATCCTCAGCAACGTAGTTCATAACAATACGCTCGGTTTCACCACCGGGTGCATCGTCCGAAACGATGAGTTCATCATCTGCACCAAGTTGGACCAATATACTGTCGATCTGCGCGGCTATGTATTTTTCGCCCTTATATGCGGCAAGTGCAACAGATATCATCGTACTACCTCATATACCGTTGCGGCAAAAACCGCAACTTAATGTAAATATTTTGTTCGTTTATGAACAGATTAAAGCAGAGAAGCGGCTGCTTCGTCAAGGAAAACAACAACGTCTGCGTGTTGCTGAAGCACCGATGCGGGGCATGAGGGTGAAACTTCACCGTTAATCATTGCCGCAATTGCCTTTGCTTTGGAAGCACCTGTTGCAATAAGGATGATTTTACGTGCACGGAGAATATCGCCAACGCCCATTGTAAGAGCGTAATCGGGCACGATACCGTCTGAAAAATAACCGGCGTTTGAGGTTTTGGTGCTTTCGGTGAGTTCAACTGCAAAGGGGCCGTCGGAGAAAGCGTCGCCCGGCTCATTGAAGCCGATGTGGCCGTTTGTGCCGATGCCGAGAAGCTGAATGTCAATTCCGCCGCAATCGGCAATCTTTTTCTGGTAGCGGTCGCACTCAGCCTTGAAGTCCTCAGCGTTGCCGTCAAGAAAGTTTACGTTTGCATCCTGAACGTCTGTGAGACCGAAAAGGTTTTCATACATGAAGGTGTGATAGCTCTCAGCACAATCCTGAGGAATACCACAGTATTCGTCAAGGTTGAAGGTTATGATGTTTTTGAGTGAAAGTTCACCGTTGTTATATCTTGAAACAAGGTTTTTGTATGTGGGAACGGGTGAAGCACCGGTAGCAAAGCCTATAACACTGTCGGCTTTTGCATTAACCTGCTGAGCAATGATTTCAGCAACGCTGTTGCCGATTTCTTCAATTCCGTTTAAAATTCTGACATCCATATTTTTCCCTCTCAATACTTAATATTTATTATCTTTACAATTATAACACAGTTGGTTGCTTATGGCAAGAATTAAAGGCGGCAAATAAGCAAAAAAATGCAGAAAAGAAGCGCGTCTTTTCTGCATTTTTGAGTATTTGTTGATTATACGGTTTTGTGAATTGTAATGAGGTCGATGCACTTTACGGGGCATACCTCAGCGCATTTTCCGCAACCGGTGCACTTGTCATAATCAACATGTGCAACGTTATTTTGAACGGTAACTGCGCCTGCCTCACAAGTCTTCATGCACTTCATGCAGCCGATACAACCTGCTTTGCACTGTTTTCTTGTTTGCGCACCCTTGTCTCTGTTTTTGCAAAGCACCGCCGCCTGAGCGTTGTCAAGCGGTAAAAGCTCAATGAGCCCCTTGGGGCAAGCTGAAATGCAGCTTTTACATGAGCGGCAAAGGTTGGGGTTGATTCTTGCAACACCGTCGCAAATGAAAATCGCATCATACGGACAAGCTTTTACACAGTCGCCGAAACCGATGCAGCCATACTGGCAACTTTTCGGGCCACCGAAAAGCTGAGCGGCAAGCTTACACGTTTCAACACCCTGATATTCAAGCTTCATGCCCGTGTTAAGGCTGTTGCCCTGGCAGAGTACAACGGCAACGGTGGGTTTAATCTCCCCTGCTTCGCCGCCCGTAATCTGAGCAATTTGTTTGGAAACGTCAGTTCCGCCGGGGATACACAAAGCAGTGTTGTCTGTTTCGCCTTTTGCAAGTGCGCCAGCGTAGCCGTCACAGCCTGAGTAACCGCAGGCACCGCAGTTTGCACCGGGCAGACACTCACGTATCTGAACCTCTTTTTCGTCAACGGGTACGGCGAAAACAACCGATGCAACGGAAAGCAGAATTGCACAGAGCAAACCGATGACGGCAACGATAATTACAGCAAAAATAATTGATTCCATAACTATCCTCCCATCAACCGAGCATGCCTTCAACAACACCTGTGAAACCAAGGAAGGAAACAGAGGTGAGCGAAGCGGCAATCAGCGTAATCGGTAAACCCTGCAGAAACTTGGGTATATCGTTTGCTTCAAGTCTTTCACGTACTCCTGAGAACATTACCATTGCAAGCATAAAGCCGAGTCCTGCACCGAGTGTATTGATCATTGAATATCCGAAGCCTTCACCTGACTGAACGTTGAGAAGTACAACACCGAGTACGGCACAGTTTGTGGTAATAAGCGGAAGATAAATACCGAGCGCCTGGTAAAGTGAAGGAATGTACTTTTTAAGCACGATTTCTACAAACTGAACAAGTGCAGCAATTACGAGGATGAAAACGATTGTCTGCAAGTATTCAAGGTCGTACTTTACAAGCAGAAATTCGTTAATCGGGAAAGTAACTGCAGTTGAAAGCATCATAACGAAAATAACCGCAACACTCATACCGACTGCGGTATTTGTCTTTTTGGAAACACCGAGGAAGGGACAGATACCGAGGAATTTTGCAAGAACATAGTTATTTGTGAGAATTGCCGTAAGGAGAATACTGAAAAACCATTTCATGACTGTACATCCTCCTTCTTATCTTGTAAGTCTGTTTTTGCTTCATCGGCGCTTTCTGCCTTTGCGGCGCAGTTGTCTTCAATATACATTGTGTCATGAAGAGCACAGTTTGCTGCCATAGGACATGACATACAACCGCGAAGCTCTGCTCTGGGTTTACCTTTTGCTTCTGCAAGTCTGTTGGCACAAGCCATCAGAATGCCGTACATAAAGAAGCCGCCGGGAGCGAGAATGAAGACAAGGAACGGCTTTTCGGAAAGGACGGGAATTGTGAAGCCGTTAAATTCAAAGTCACCAAAGGCTGAAAGCAGGTCTTTGATACCAACAAGGAAAGTGCCTGCACCGAGAACTTCTCTGAACGTTGCCATGCAGACAAGAGCTACTGTGAAGCCGATACCCATGCCCATACCGTCAAGTGCGCTTGCGAGCACACCGTGCTTACCTGCATAAGCTTCAGCTCTGCCGAGAATGATGCAATTAACAACAATAAGCGGCAAATAAACACCCAACGCATCATTGAGTGCAGGGACAAAAGCTTTAACAATCATCTGCACAATTGTAACAAAAGATGCGATGATAACGATGTATGCAGGGATTCTCACCTTTGAGGGAATAACCTTTCTCAATGCGGAAATTGCAATGTTTGAGCAAACGAGAACAATTGAAGCCGAAAGACCCATGCCGATTGCGTTTGCAACCGACGTTGATGTGGCGAGCGTGGGGCAAGTGCCGAGCACAAGTCGTAAAACGGGGTTTTCAATGATGATACCTTTTGAAAATTCTTTTGCAAGAGATTTCTTTTCAGCCATTACTGCTCGCCTCCTTTCGTCACTTCGTTGTAAATTTCAAGTGTTTCGTTAACAGCAGAGGTAACTGCCGTTGAAGTAATGGTAGCGCTTGTGATTGCGAGAATCTGTGCACCCTCGGGCGTGGTGTTCTTCACAACCGTGATTTCGTCCTTGATACCCGTAAACTGGGCGCGCCACGTATCTTTTTTTGCATTTTGACCGAGACCGGGGGTTTCGTCGTCACAGCTGAGCACTTCAATGCCCGTGATTGCACCGTCGGCATCTCTGCCCGTCATAATGCTGACTTCGCCACCGTAGCCCTTGCCTGCGGTGACAAATACGTAGCCGATAATGTCGCCGTTTTCGTCAACACCTTCACAGTATGCATACTCCGTGCCGTTGATTTCAACGGTTTTATCTTCAAAATCTGCGGCATCGGGAAGAACGACTTTTCTTGCTTCCTTTTCAGCCTGAGCATCTATTTCAGCAATAATCGGTGCGGTGATATCATTTGTCATTGCAAGCAAAAAGGTTGCAACGCCACAGATAAGGAAAAGAGAAATTACAGGGATAAGGATTTCTTTTGCACTGAACTTTTTCATGCGGTTTTACCCTCCTTTTTCTCTTTAACAAAGCCGAAGGGCTTGCTTCTTGTGAAGTTTTCAATGTGAGGAACAAAGATATTCATAAGGATAATTGAATATGAAACGCCCTCGGGAAGTGAGCCGAAAACTCTGATCACGGAAGTAATAAGACCGCATCCGACAGCAAAAATTACCTTGCCCCACTTTGTCATGGGTGAGGTTACGTAGTCTGTAGCCATGAAAATTGCGCCAAGAAGCAGACCGCCGCCAAGAAGCTGATATGCGGTGAAAACAACGTCAAAGCCGCTGTAAACAAGCATGAAAATACCGACAGTGCCGATGAAGCAAAGCGGAATTATTGGAGAAATAACGCGCCTTGCGACAAGGTAAATGCCGCCGATGATGAGTGCAACTGCGCAAACTTCGCCCATACTGCCTGAGCGCATGCCGACAAACATTTGAAGGAGTGTGGGAAGCCCTGCTTCTTCAAGCGCTACACTGCCGTCGCAAACCTTAGCAAGAGCCGCCATGGGTGAAGCCTGAGTGACCGCATCGGTAAGGCTTGACGTGAAGGGCACAGCCCAACTTGACATATCTGCCGCAAAGCAGGTCATGAGAATGATTCTTGCCGTGATTGCAGGGTTAACGAAGTTCTGACCCAAACCGCCGAACATCTGCTTAACAACAACAATTGCAACAACACAGCCAAAAACTGCCATCCACAACGGGAGTGTTGAGGGAAGATTCATTGCAAGCAAAAGACCCGTGACAACTGCGCTGAGGTCACCGACGGTGTTCTGCCTTTTCATAACTTTTCTTGAAATATATTCGGAAAGAATGCAGGTTATAACACAAACTGCGGTGAGTATAAGCGCACGCAAACCGAAATAAACAACTGACATAATGAGTGCGGGCACAAGCGCGATAATAACGTCAAGCATAATACCCGTGGTTGTTGCGCGTGACCTCATGTGAGGTGAAGCGCTGACTTTAAGCATTCCCATCACTTGCTACCCCCTTCTCTGACGATTTGCTTTGCAAGTCTCATTGACTGAACAAGAGGCCTGCCTGACGGGCATGAGAACGAGCAACTGCCGCATTCCATGCAGAGATTTACGCCGCAATCCTTGAGTGAATCAACATCTTTTGTTTTTGTAAATTTTTCAACAAGAGACGGGTAGAGGTGAATCGGGCACACACTTGCGCAACGACCGCAACGTATGCAATCTCTGTATGTTCTTGCGCCCATATCGTAGCTGAAGGCAAGAATTGCATTGTTCTGCTTCATCATGGGTGCCTCTGTGTCGTAAATTGCAAGGCCCATCATGGGACCGCCGGAAATGATTTTTACGGGATCATCTGCAAATCCGCCGCAGTAGTCAATGATATCCTGAATCTTTGTACCAACGGAAACCTTGATGTTTTTGGGGTTGGCAATTGCGGAACCGTCAACAGTAACACAACGGCTGACAAGCGGTTTACCCGTTTTGAGATAACGCGAAATGAAGGCAACACTGCCTACGTTCATAACAAGGCAGCCTACGTCTGCAGGAAGTGCACCCGCAGGCACTACCCTACCCGTTGCAGAAAGCACCATCATTTTTTCCGCGCCTTGAGGATATTTGGATTCAAGCGTCATCAGCTTAACCTTTTCATCCTTATCGGCAATTGATTTGAGGATACGGATCGCCTCAGGCTTATTATCTTCAACCGCGATGATAACCTGCTCAACACCGAAAAGTTCGGAAAGCGTTGAAACACCTGAGAGTACGTCCCATGAATTGTCAACACACTCACGGTAGTCAACAGTGATGAACGGCTCGCACTCAGCGGCGTTGACAATGATTGTGTCGATTTTCTTCTCAGGCGGTACGGTAAGCTTGGCGTGTGTGGGGAAGCCTGCGCCACCGAGACCGACAAGACCTGAAGCACGCACTGCTTTAATCAAGTCTTCCTTGGTTTCCACTTTGGGAGGCTCAATACCCTCATACTGCCTCATTTCACCGTCCGAGGTGATTGTAACGCCCGTGCAAGTGTGACCGTTTGCGAGCTTTACCTCACCGACTGCGGTAACCTTACCTGAGATTGAGGCGTGGATGGGTGCGCTGATGAATTTGTCAGAATCGCCGATAACCTGACCTACGCTGACAACGTCACCAACCTTAACCGTGGGAATACACGGTGCACCTATGTGCTGTTGCATGGGCAGAACAACCTTTTCGGGCGTAGGCATACGCACCACGGGTAAATCTGCCGTGTTCTTGTTGTGGCTGACCTTAACACCGCCGCGGACTTTGCCGATTGCGGAAAGGACGCCTTCAACTGCTTTTTTCATTCGTTTAACCCCTTATCAGTTGATTTTTGGAAGTCACCCACAGCTTTTTTTACCGCAGGCAACGTTGCTTGAAGAATTGTACCCGTCACTAATCCCGTGAGTAACGAAAAAAGCAACAGTACAGGTGCATAACCGGCAACTGCAAAAGTGCCCGTAACGGCACATGCAACTGCAAGCTGACCCATATTGTGCATCAAAGCACAAATAATGCCGATGCCCGCATAAGAAAACGGGCAGTTTTTCATCCTGAGCAGAGCACACATGGCAACCATGCTCAGCATACCGCCTGCAAGGCTCATCATGCCGGCGGTTGCACCTCTTGTGAGAAAAGCAAATAACGCTTTAATCGCAGTGATGTAAAATGCGCCGAAAAAACCTGAATAGTCGGCCGTAAACATCGTTACAATGTTTGAAAGACCGGGTTTTGCGCCCGCAGGCAAAAACGGAATTACGGGAAGCAGTGCACTTTCAAGAAAAGAAAGCACAAGTGCCATAGCACCGAGGATTCCGTATAATGCAATTTTCTTTGTTTTCATGTCAGTAGGTTACAGCGTGCGGCTGCTTTGAGTTTTGCGCCGAAAGAACAACAACAACTCTGTTTGGCACGCAGGCCATAACTTCACCTGCCCTTGTCAATCTTCCGTAGCTGACACATAGTCCGTCGCGGCAATCAGACGAAAGAAATGAGATTTCACCTTTTGAAACATTGAACTCAACCTCACCCACACTGAAGTTATATTCCTCAGCGACGGCATTGAGTTCAATTGTTTTAACAATTTCACCGTCGGCATAAACCTTTGCAACCGTACCTGCGCGTGACGATAACACACCCGACAGAAACAAAACGATGCAAAGTATAACTACGGCAATGATAAGAAGAATATCACCCTTCTTCAACTGTAACGCAGTCTTTTTCATGAGGATTTCACCACGTTTCGGAATCACTCCTTCAGGTGAGATAATTAAGCATATATCCCTCGGCTTCAAGAGAGAAAATATCTCTCAAGCCTTCGGTTATATAGACGTTGCCGATTTTATCAACAAATATCGCTTCACAGAAGGAAGCATCTGCTTTTTTGATTATTTCAGTGCCCTTTTCAAGTCCTGCAACAAAGCAAGCGGTTGAAAGAGCATCGGCATCTGCGCCGTTATCACACAAAACGGTAACGGATGTGAGTCCGCTTTCGGCAGAATAGCCTGTGTTTGAATCAATGATGTGGTGATACACTTTGCCGTCAATTTCAAGTGTGCGCTCATAATCTCCCGAGGTAGAAATAAACCACGGCCTGACCGCATTAAGTGAGAGTGTGCCGAGGTACCCTTCATTTGCGGGGTTACGCACGGCAACCTTCCACGGCGAGCCTTTGGGATTGCGCACACCGCAAACAAGGATGCTGCCACCTACGGAAACAACTGCACCGTTGTTACCGCCTTGAGAGAGCAACTCATACGCCTTATCGCAAGCGTAACCCTTGCCAACTGCGCCAAAGTCGCAATTCTGCCCCGATTTGCAGGAAACCGTGTTGCCCGTAACGGTGAGAGCCGTGTGGTCAACCGTTTCAAGCGCCTGAGCAAGTTCCGCTTCGTCGGGTACACGCGCATTCTCAGTGCCGATGCCCCAAAGAGATGTTACAGCACCAATGGTAACATCAAAACAGCCATCAGTAAGAAGAGCGTTTTTGTTGCAAATCTCCGCCAGCTTAGCCAATTCAGCATCAATCACAATGGCTCTTTTGTTGAGCTTATCTGCCGCAGAGCCTTCAATATTGCGCGAAATTATGCTTTCGAGCAAAGAAATCTCACGCATAATTTCGTTGCAGGCTTCTTTGTCTGCTCCGTAAACCGTGACGTTCACAGCAGTGCCCATTGCAACGGAATTGAGCTCGGATTTTGGAAAATTAGAAACGTAACTGTCATACACAAGCAGGAAGCTCAGCAGCAAAACGCCGAGAATCACGCCGAGTGTGACAGACACGCGTGATTTGTTATTTGTGTTATTTCTCATATCAGTCAGCATTTGCAAGCCATTCATGCTCAGGCTCATAGATACGGGTTTTATCCCACGGGTCGCCGTCGATGTGGCGAATCAGCCATACGTAATACATGGTGTAACCCGGTGCGCACACCTGCTGATGTGAGTTGTGCGGAAGAATACACTCAAAGGAGCCGTCTGTGCTTTTATGCACATCGTCGCCCATGAAGGCGGCGCCGAAGCCCTGCGGGTAATCGAATCTGTAATAGTAAAGTTCGGGCTGGGGATGATGGTGCGGCGGATAGCTAGACCATTTGCCCGGATGATGGAACACCTCACCGAGAACCATGTTGGAATAAGGCGCATTGCTCAAATCAAACATGGTTGCACACGTTCTGTGGCCCGTGCCGCCCCACTGACCCTGACCGAATTCCTGATAAAGACAGTTTTCAGGTGTATAGAATACGGGAGCAAACTCGCGCTCGTTGTCGGTCTGCTGAATAATAAGCTCACTTTCACCGAAAGCTTCGACGCTGATTTTTGTACCCTTGCAGACGTGCAGAGCATAAGGTGTTTTAACAAACGGAGTAGCTCTTTGTGCCTTAAGAGTTTTTTCG
>JAZNQF010000017.1:0-5049 GCA_045590055.1 Acutalibacteraceae bacterium | reverse complement strand
CGCTTTTCTCAGTGAGAAAAGCGCGGAAACGGCAACGTTTCTGCTTTATCTGTCATAAACAAATCGGCGCAAAGCACCGCATTTCTGATTGCGTTTTTGCCGTACTTTGCACGTATTGAAGCAACCACCAGATCAAGCCGTTCTTTGCGGTCAACCTCGCTTACGTCGGTGAACAAATCAAGCTGCACGGGCAGATCTTTTTCAACAAGGTTAATTGCGCGCACCGTAACGGAGCGTATTGGTTTTTGCCACGTGTAGCTTTTTTTAAACAGCTCGTATGCAGCCTTTGCAATACACAGTGTGCTACTTGTGGGGACCTTAATTCCACACTGCCACTCCTGAGTAACAAGCTCGCTGTTTCTTATATATACGGAAACGCCTGTTGCTTTTTTGTTGTGGTTGCGGAGTTTTTCGCTTATATCCTGCACAAGCTCAAGCATAACAGACCATACCTGAGCGTTTGTCTCAAGGTCTTTGACCGTGGTGGTGCCGTGACCTGCGCTTTTCATCGGGAACACGTAGTCACTTTTTGTTACGGGAGACGTATCTTCACCGTTTGCGTACCTTTTGAGGCTGACACCGTTTTTGCCCAATCGCGAAATTAGCAAAGCGTCCGACGTTTCGGCAAGTTCACCGATTGTGTGTATGCCGTAAGATGCAAGCACCTTGTTGGTTGACCTGCCTACACCGAGAAGCTCAGCGACGGGTAAGTGCCATATCTGCCTTTTGAAATTCTGCTTTGTGATAACAGTAACAGCATCTGGTTTTTTCATGTCCGAGCCAAGCTTTGCAAAAACCTTGTTGAAGCTGACTCCTACGGAAACTGTAAGCCCGAGCTCCGATTTCACCGCCTCTTTAATTTCGTATGCAATTTTTTCTCCGTCACCGAAATACCGGTTGCCCGTGACGTCAAGCCAGCATTCGTCAAGACCGAACGGCTCGATCATATCCGTGTACCTGCCGTATATTTCACGCGCAAGGTGTGAAAACTTCATGTACTGTTCAAAATGCGGTGGCACAATCACAAGCGACGGACACTTTTGCTTTGCCTGCCATACCGCCTCAGCCGTTGCAACGCCGAAGGCTTTTGCTTTGTAATTCTTGGCAAGCACAATGCCGTGACGCTCCTCAACACTGCCGCAGACGGCAACGGGCTTGTCGCGTAAATCAGGGTTGAGCATACACTCAACGCTTGCATAAAAATTGTTCATATCCACGTGAAGAATCACTTTGTTTTGCAGTGCGTAAGCAGGTTGCATTTTATCAGCCCCTTGACAAAATTCACAATCTCATGTAGAATAAAGCCGATAAATTCACAATCAGATTGTGAAAGAATTATATGCAATCCGTTTGTGTATGTCAATAGTTTTACAAAACAATTCACAAATCATTTGTTAATTTAAAGGAGGCGTAAAAATGACTTTCGGCGAAAAATTACGCACTTACCGACTCAAAAAAAACATGACTCAGCAGGAGCTTGCAAAGGCGGTCGGGCTTGGGCTCAACACCATCAGCAACTATGAAAAAGGCAAAACCTATCCGCAAAACAGGGAGGTTTACGCAAAGCTTGCGCAGGTGCTCGGCATCGATGCAGACTTTCTGCACAACGAGCACGACGACTTCATTGCGCAGGCGCAGCACGACTACGGATACCGCGGAAAAGTCGGCGCACAGAAGCTCGTTTCTGAGCTGAGCAGTCTGTTTTCGGGCGGTGAAATGGCCCCCGAAGACATGGATGAACTGATGCTCGCACTTCAGGAAGCATACATAGATGCAAAAAAGCGCAACAAAAAATATACCCCCAAAAAGTATCTTCCTGACGCGGAATAACCGCCGTATAGCAGGTATTCCGCACACGCAAAAGAGGTGAAACAATGTCCACGTGTAACGAAGCGGTTGAAAAGGCTCAACGCCTTGTTCAGCTGCACTCAACGAGAGATGCAGACCGACTTGCAAAAGCAATCGGTCTTATTGTCGTGCCGCGCCGCTTCAAAAAGCAAAAGGGTGTTTACACTGTTATTGAGCGTAACCGCTACGTTTTTATCAAAGATGATCTTCATCCGGCGATGCACAACATCGTACTGCTGCACGAAATCGGGCACGACGTGCTTCACCGTGCATACGCAGTTGAAAACGGCGGTTTTCAGGAGTTTGACATATTTGACACAGCAGACAGGCGCATGGAATTTGAGGCAAACGTATTCGCCTCGCAAGTTGCCTTGCCCGATGACGAATTTCTCGAGTATGTGAATCTCGGATATAGCACACACCAGATTGCAAAGGCGATGAACTCCGATGTGAATCTCGTAGCTTTGAAGATTGAGCATCTCAACAATCTCGGTCACGTGCTTATTCCGCAGGAACATAAAAGGGATTTTTTGAAGTGAGAGCAGAGCACAGAATTCAGAACATAAAATGATTTTGAATATCTTTAACACCTGATTTATTCGAGCTCGACCTGAGGTTTTTGTGCCTTGGGTCGCTTTTTTATTGCTTACTGTATATACATCTAATTTTACCTGTGCACAAACCTCAGAGATAATCGTACAACACACTTGAATCAAAATATCACAAACTCTGTTGTTTAACCGCGTTGTTTTTGAACAAGTGTACAAAAATAAAAAAACAGAATTTTTTATTCCGCAGGGTATGGAAATTTAAAAAAAACGTGCTATAATAATAGAATAAATTACAATGGGTTTATATTTTTATCTACAGCTTTGTTTATACATCATCTTAATATATTGGAGGAATCAACATGTCAGCAAACGTACGTCCCGAAACAATGCAGCGCATCACAACACCTGAACTTGCCAATGCATTCATTGACGAGCAGGTAGCTCTCATTCGTGAGCAGGTAGGCAGCGAGAAAGTCCTTCTTGCTCTCTCCGGAGGTGTTGACTCATCGGTTGTTGCCGCGCTTCTTATCAAAGCAATCGGCAAGCAGCTTGTGTGTGTACATGTCAACCACGGCCTTATGCGCAAAAACGAAAGCGAAAACGTAATCGAAGTTTTCAGCAACGGCCTCGATGCCAACCTCATTTATGTTGATGCTACAGACCGCTTCCTCAATCTTCTCGCAGACGTAAGCGACCCTGAAACAAAGAGAAAAATCATAGGAACTGAATTCATCAATGTTTTTGCTGATGAAGCAAGAAAGCTTGACGGTGTAAAATTCCTTGCTCAGGGTACAATTTATCCCGATATCCTTGAGAGCGTCAAGCAGGCAGAAGGCAAAAAAGCTGTCAAGTCACACCATAACGTCGGAGGTCTTCCCGAAGACCTCAAGTTCGACCTCGTTGAGCCCATCAAGCTTCTTTTCAAGGATGAAGTCCGTGTTGTAGGCGAAGCACTCGGTCTTCCGCACGCAATGGTGTACCGTCAGCCGTTCCCCGGTCCCGGTCTCGGTGTAAGATGCCTCGGAGCAATCACCCGCAACAGACTTGAAGCACTCAGAGAAGCAGATGCAATTCTCCACGATGAGTTTGATAAAAACGGTCTTGCGGAAAAGGTATGGCAGTATTTTGTTGTTGTACCCGACATGAAGAGTGTTGGTGTTAAAGATGACAGCCGTTATGAAGGCTGGCCTGCAATCATCCGCGCCGTTAACACTAAGGATGCAATGACTGCAACCATCGAAGAAATACCCTATGCAGTTCTTCATAAGATAACAGGAAGAATCACCGCAGAAGTTAACGGCATCAACCGTGTCCTCTACGACCTTACCCCGAAGCCGACAGGCACAATTGAGTGGGAATAATTTCAGAGGTTGAAAAAAACCTGTAATATCAAGGGTTTTCAAACTTTTGAAGCCGCTTGTGGCAACAAAATGGCAACATTTTCAAGAGAATAATTGCAACCGGATTGTAGGTTGTATGCACAATTGCCCGCAGTAGACCTACTGTGGGCAATTTGTTTTTTATAAAGGAGTGATTGTGTATGAAGTATAAAGATGGATACGTTGCTTTTATTGATGTTCTTGGATTTAGTACATATGTATCTGATGAAGAGAATTCCAATGGGACTCATGATCTTTTTGAGTTTGTAAGAAAATTTTGCTATTTATTTAACACGTCACCCGAATTGAAAATCAATGTTTCGTTCTTTTCAGATAGTATAGTCTTAACCGCAGATGAATTAGAACGACTGGTAGCACCAATATATATAGCAGAATCCTACCTCAAAGATAAACTGGGGTTACTATTTAGGGGTGGAATATGCTATGGTAAATACTATCATAAGGATGGCGTCACTTTCGGCCCTGCGGTCGTATCCGCATATAAGCTCGAAGGAAAGGCAAACTATTCAAGAATAATTCTGGATCCTACAATTCAGCTACCCAAAGAAACAAGTCTCATCTTTTTTCAAGACATAGATGGATATACATGCCTTAATCCTATGAGTAATATTTTAAATGAACCCATTGCATATGGTCCGGAAGGTGCAGTGTACCCAAAGGGCGATATAAACGAAATCATTAGCAGTTGTTTTACCAAGCATCGAAACGCCATTATTGAACAAATTTCAAAGAACAAAGGGACACCAGTTATTGATAAGTACCTGTGGAGAGCGAGAGCTTTTAATTACACTTGTAGTCTTATTGCTGATCTACCTGATGGCGAACCCATTTATGAAGCTATTAATTTTGTGGCAAATGAACAGTTAAGACATTTGCTCAAAAATCAGTTAATTACCGAAAATGACATTTTGAAGTGCTAAGAAAATAGTTCTACACTTCTGAAGCAGATAATATCATGGCAACACTATGGCAACAAAAAATCAGATAGCCTATGCTGTCTGAATAATGGAAATAATCCTAAGACCTTGAGCTAAATCCCATAAGCAAATCTGTTTAAGATTTATTTTTCAGGAGCGAGTGGGAATAATCGCAAATTAGCTCACATTATCTCCAATAGCAGGTAGTTTTGTACTGCCTGCTATTTTTTCTATTGTTCACATTATCGTGATACTGTTTTTGGTCTGTTGCCGACAATATGTATCAGCGGTCGGAGCTGGACTATCTGATCTACAATGACCCGGTAGCATACG
>JAZNQF010000016.1:0-72549 GCA_045590055.1 Acutalibacteraceae bacterium | reverse complement strand
TGCAGTGGTAAAATAAAGGTAGACACATGGAAAACCACCATGTATCTACCTTTTTAATTTTGTGTTAAAATAAATTAAAGGAGGAATAACAATGAAAAAAGGACAAAAAAAGAGAATATGGACAAAGGAGCAAAAAATAGAAATCATCGAGAAACATCTAAAAGAACATGTATCTGTAAGAACTATTGAAAAAGAATACAATGTAGATAGAAGTTTAGTTTGTCATTGGATACGTGATTACAATGAATTAGGTGAAAAAGCATTAGAACCAAAAGGACATACAGGAAATTCATTTGCAGCTTTACATACCAGTAAGTCACTTTCAGAAACTGAAAGATTAAAATTACAGGTTGCTAAATTAGAGATAGAAAATGAACGATTAAAAAAAGGGTACGAAGTGAAAGGAGTTGGTGCAAACAAGGAGTTCGTTATCATAAAAGATGTGAATATGAAATAATAGATAACTTAAAGGATAAATATAGCATCAAATTTTTGTGCGAAATTATGTCAGTTAATCGTTCAGGTTATTACAAATGGCTTGCTCGAAAAGGTAAACCTAACAGATACGAACAAGATAGGGCAATACTTACCGAATTGCTTATGGAACAGCATAAAAAGCACAAAACAAAGGGTTATCATTATCTTGCAAATTTAATCAGAAATGAAACCGGTTGGGTTTTTTCAGATAATTTAGCACATAAGTGCTGTAAATATGCCGGTATACGTTCAAAAACAAACAGAGGAAGGAAATATGCAGGGAGAGAACATGTTAAGTTCCCGAATATGATAAATGGAAATTGGAGTGTAACAAAACCACTTGAAATTGTTGTGTCAGATATGACTTGCATAAAGCATAAAGGGATTAAATGGGAATGGACTTACTTGCTTGATGTGTACAACAATGAAATTATTGCAAGCTCAATTACAAGAAAAGCAGGTAGCTCTCTCCCGTATTATCATTGCCTTGATGTTTTGATTGAAAAAACAAGGGAGCAAACTTACCCGGTCACACTTCACACCGACCAAGGTAGCGTTTACTCCTCATCAGGCTTCTATCAAGCCCACAAGAATTATACCAACATTAAACGTTCTATGTCAAGAGTCGGAACTCCTACCGATAATCCGATTATTGAATCATTGAACGGTTGGATTAAAGAAGAAATGCGAAAAGATTTTAATCTACGCAATGTAGATAATATTCCTTTGTTCATTGAAAACTATGTTCATTATTTTAACAACGAACGACTATCTTACAAATTAAATTACAAAACCCCTGTTCAATACAGAATTGAACAAGGGTTTGGATAATTGGTGGTTTTTACTGTCTACTTTTACTTGACAAGTTCACACTGTGGGCGGTTTTTTGTTTGGTTTATTCGTGGAGTTTTTATGTAATGAGTGTTATTATATCTTTTTGCAGATAATACTTTTTAGTATTGAGATAATAAGTAGTTATGTGATATAATAAAAAAAATTCGTAAAAAATACAAGTTGTGTTATGATGTGAATTTGGAGGTATAACTATGACAGAGAAAAAATTTAGTTTTAAATCAGCTGTTCAGGATGCAAGCAAAAATGCGTCTGATTTCTTTGGAAAAGCAAAAGACGTAATCGTCCGCTCTACAGACCAAAATGATGATGGCAAATTTGACAAAGAAGATATTTCTGCAATTGCAGATTCAGTAAGTGAAAGTGTAAAAAATAGCGCCCAATCTTTAAGAGAAAGTGCCGAGGAAAAATCACGTCAACTTGAATTAAAACGCTTGCAACCTATTTTCATTGAAACAATAACTACTGCAGATTTTCTTATGCCCAAATTTATTAGAATAACTGAGCGTGACAAAAAATATTCTACCAGTGAAGTTTGCCAAGGCTCTATTGGTTATTTTACTGACCACAAAGGGTTGAGAATGGTAAATATATTCAGAGATAGTATAGAACCCTTTGCATTATCCTTTTATCCTGACAAAGCAAGCGAGTTCTACTATGTAGACCCCACCGACAGAGATAGATACATAGCTTTAGATGATTATTTTGGTTATCTGAAAATTGAACGAATCAATGAATTACAAATGATAGCGCAATCACTCGGTGCTAAACATTTTAAGGTAACATATAAAGAAGAACAAACTTCATTTACACAGAAAAAAGCAAAAGGGAACATGAAAATTTCAAGTTTAGCTAGCGCTGAAGCTGAACATTCATATTCAGATCAAAAGTATTCTACAGTCGAAATTGCTGCTGAAAGTGATTATCCGGGTCACGAGCCGGTTATGCCACAACTTAAATATATGCTAAGAGATCCTAGCATAAAAGCATTAGTTGCTATGAGAATGGATGTTAGTTCGCCCTTATCACACCAAAAGTTTATGCTTCAAATGAGCAACTCTTCAGGCATTAAAGAAAGTGATGCAGTAAAAATCGACGCAGTTCTCAAGGGTATGAAATTATCCGGCAATACTAGCGTTGCCAGTGAAGCAAAAAATGAATCACGAAGATACCTTGAATATGAAATTGATTTTTAATTGTTAAGTTTTCCTCCTCCTTGTAACGGTCTAACCAACCACAAGGAGGGCTTTTTTTATCCACCACACTACCCTCTCTCCAACGAAAAACCTTGAATTATCCACCAAATTATCCGTCAAACCGCTTCCATTTTTCCGAAAACGTGATATTATAGGTTTACAACAATCCTGAAAAGGAGAGATTTTATGACAACCACGAAAAAACAATCCGTTTCCCGGGAAATCATCACCGTTCTCATCGGCGGATTGCTGATGGGTATGCTCTGGCGTGCACGCGGTGAACACGGCTGGGGCTCGGAATCCGGCGTGCTTATGGTCGGCCTTGTGTATGCGTTGTTTGTGACAACCGTACTCGGTGAGCGCAAAAAGCTGGACTTTGGCTGGTTTGCTTTCACGGTGACTTCCTTCGTCATCACAACACCCGCCTGGGGTACGTTGCTCGACCAGATAACCGGCATACTCCACGCAAGCTCAAAAACCGATGACGTTGTTCTCACTGCGGATATCAGCATGTTTTCAGGCATATTTATGATGCTTTGCCTCGGATTCGGACTTGCAAGTGTGTTTGGCATCATGCTCGGCAGAGGATATAGCGGTAAACAATGGCGCTTACGCGATTTTATTGTTATGTTCGCGGTTTTCTATGCCGTGGATTTGCTAACGAAAGCCAGCGTGTCCCACTGGATGATTGAGTTGATTCAGCCTGAAGCCGCCGACCTTTTTGAGCAGGGACTTGAAAAAGCAGGCATCGAAGGCAGTGCTTACAGCGTGTATATGCAGCACTTCGGAAGCATTCCGTGGTCAAAGAAAATCCACGGCGGCAGAAACTATTTTTCCGAAGTGCAGTGCATTTCAACCACGTTCAGAGCAATAGCCGCACTGATTACGGTACGTTTTGTTGTGAAGGATAAGGTTGCCGCAAAAATCGGTACGGTTGTGTGTGCCGCATTTGCAGTTTCCATCACGGTTGCTGACCTGTTTTTCTTCTTCACAAACGGCGGCTTGCGCAATACATGGAACACATATTCAGGCACATTTATTTACGCATGGTCCAATTGGGAATACTTCACGGGATTCATCGCAGGTATCATCATTACCGCGTTTCTCATTAAACTCAAGCCGTGCGAAAACGTGGCAGAGCCTGCGTTTTCGGCAGTACCCGACAAACTCAGAAAAGCTCTTGTTTTCATCGGCGGATACGGCATAATCGCAGTAAACATTGTGCGCCCTGCAATCCTGCGCTTTGATACCACCCCCGCGACCACGGCAATCGGCACGGTTTTAGGTGTGATTATTGCGGTAGTTACAATTGCTCTGCTGATAAAATATGCCGGTATCAACACTGAGAAAATTGGTATGTATAAGCTCAGCCACATACTTTTTGTGTTCTTCGTCAGCTTCATTGCGTTGTTTTATCTGTTTTTTGCAACCGCAGAATACAGAGACATTGAATCAATCGGCACACTCCACAACATACTGTTCACTGTTTCGGCAGCGGCATGTCTTGCGTGGGGTATAAACAAAACAGTAAGAGTGTTCAAATAAGACACTGTATGTAAAAATAAAGCAATGGCGACATCTCGTGCGGTGTCGCTATTATTAAGTATAAGTAACAACCGCGGCATAAAACCGCGGTTGCTTTAGTTTTATTTTCTCATTTCGGCAAGGTCGCGGTAGTTGATGAGCTTTATGCCGCAATCCTTGATGTACTGGTGATTCTTCGGGTCGGAATAGAATCGGTATTCCCATGCGCGCTTTTCCCATGAACCTGTGATGCCCTTGAGTTCATCGCTTTCAAATGCAGGATGAAGGTAGGTTTCAGTAACACCTTCGGGGAAAGCCTTGATGAATTCGTGCATATAGTCGCTGAAGTTTTCGTAGCTATCTTTCTGCGGACCATTGAAATCGTGAGGCATGAGGTAATCAGGCATTGCAATACCCTTTGATTTTGCCATGTTAACAATCTGGTCAAACAGAAGCTGTACCATTTCCATGGGAATGCTGATGTCAAGAGTTTCGTTGCCGAACATTCTCTTATCGAAAACTGAGGGGAAACGGAAAGGCAGGCCGTATTCTGCGGCAATTTCAAACACCACGGGAAGAAGGTCAAATCTGCCTGTTTGTACACCGTAAAGGGAGCCCATGTGGTTGTCGATATGTGAGGGTGTGAGACCGAGAAGCTTTGCACGTTCAATCTGAGCTCTGAGCTCTGCGGCAACCTCTTCTGTTTTTGCGCCCTTTTCAAACTCGTCACTCTCGTGATACATGAAGCCTTCATCGTCTCTGAGTGAATCTGTGTTTGAAGTATTGACGGGTGCCCAACGGTAGTTGTGCCACTCACTTGTTGTGGTAAGATGAACACCGATTGCAAGCTCGGGGTTTGCTTTTGCAAACTCACATGCTTCACGTGCCCACGCACAAGGCATCATAATAGTTGATGATGTTACGTAACCTTTTTTGAGCAAGTCCATTGTTGCAAGGTTGTTAGATCTGCTCATTCCAAAATCGTCTGCATTGATAATCAAATACTTATCCATTGATTTTCTCCTCTGCTATTTTTTCGGCTTGATGCCGTAATTTTGAACCGATTTGTGCATTTGCGCAAAGTTTTCGGCAATAACGTGCGCAGTGTTAATGCCAAGCGAGTTTGTCTCATGATAGTGACCTTTACCGAAACGGTCCTCAGCACTGTTGAGGCACGGATATTTTTCATTAAGAATGAAATCATTGGGCGGTACGGCATACCCCGTGAAATCGTTTGTTACGCCGCAGATTACAAGGTTGCTGTCTTGCGCAATTTCCGCAAGCGGAGTCGGGTTGAACTCCTCTCCCCTACCCGTTGCTGAGTTTTCAGCGGTGAGATAGCCACCGTATGCAAGCTCAGGGAAGAGCTCACCGGGCAGACACAGCAACTTGAGCTTGCCGATTTGTATGTAAGTCATTTCGGAAACAAGACCGAAGCCCGTAAGGCTTGATTCATCGCGGCATTTAAACGTGTTCATCACACCGATAAGGTTGAGAAACGTTAGCACGTCGTTATCGTCGGGAAAAATAATTTCACGGTGAGCAACCTTAAGCGAGCACTCAAGCTCCTCATCTTCGAGCGCACAAAGGTATGAGGCGAATTTTTCACCTACAGCAAGAGCTCTGCATTCGCCCTTTTTCAGTTCTTCAAAGCCGCCGTCAACCGAGCCGATTGCACCTGCGGTGAACATAACGTTTGCTTTAGCATCGCGCTTAACGGCTTCTCGCATATAATGTACGTAGTCCGCGCTGACTTGCCTGTTTTCTTTGCCAAGGATGTTGGGGTGAGCTGAGATGTTCACAAACCACAATTCCTTTGATTTATCGTCCGGCACAAAACGGATGCGAGTGATCTTGTCGTCAACAAAGCGAGGCTCACGCCCTCTATGAAAAGCATCGGGAGCTTTGACGTTTGCAGCATAAAGCTTGCCCGTTTTTTTGTTTTTGTATGCAGCCTCTGCTACCGCTTGCGCGGTTTCAAAAAGTCTGTTCAGGAAGAGCTTGTTTTTACCCGTCCTGGGAAGGTTGCCCCAATAACCGCACGTGTCAAGCCCCGCATGCGTATGTGAGCATGAGACGTTGATTGCAATACAACCTTTGTTTTTCGTGAAATCGCGCAGGCTCTCACGTATAATCTCAATTTCAGGGCGGCAAAGACCGATGCAGTCAACAGTGAGCCAGAGCATGCCACCGCCGCCGCAACCGAACCAGAGCGCGTTGACGGTCATTGCGTCGTGCACACCCTCAGCGCGCAGACCGCACGCAAAGCCTGCCATAAGGTGCTTTTTTATTTTGGGAGAATAAGGTACAACGCGAGCTGAAGCATAACCGCACTCAAAACGATGTGAACGCAGTGCTTTGACATCATCAATCTTCGGCTGAGCCGAACGACATTCCCTTGAAGATGCAGCGCGGTTAATAGCCGACATTGCCGTGCAAACGGGAGATTTTTTCATGCAATTGACACTCCGGCATTTTTTAAGTATAATAAAGATGCATACAGTTTCTGCAATATATTAAGTATATTCCAAACTGTCAATTTTGTCAATCAAAACAAATTTTACAAAAAAATTAAGAAAGGGGTTTCAGCATGCTTGAAATCAAAATCACATTCGACGAAATTAACTACGACTCGGTTATTGATTTTCTCTGGCCCGTTATTTCAGCAAAGCTTGAGCAACAACTCACCGCAGGCGGAGGAGCTAAACAGTTTTTAAGCAAACTGCTCAACCGTTCGCAGAGCTTCAACGCCACAGTTGCAAAAAAGCTCATCGCCGCCTTGCCTGAAGACAAGCGCGAAGAAATCATTGCATCCTGCCTTGACAACGCCGATGAAAGCATCAAGACCTTCTTTGAAAAAGAGATGCAGAAAAGCGGTGTTCAGCTCAACATAAGAGATTTTGATGTTCACAGCAGATAAACCCAAAAAATTAATGCAATATATCGCAATATCCGTCACAAAACATGATTTTATGCTTGACTTATATCCGCGGTTGTGCTAAAATGCTTTAGTATTAAATTTTGGAGGTTAAACTACCATGCCTGTTGTTCAATATATCCTTGCTTTCGCAGTTATCATCGTTTCTGTTGCAATCGTTGTTCTCGTTGCAATGCAGGAAAGCAAAGCTCAGGGCCTCTCCGGTGCAATCGCCGGCGGCGCAGACAGCTTCTTCGGCAAGAACAAGGGCAGAACTATGGAAGCTAAGCTCAGCAAACTTACAAAGGTTGCAGGTGTGCTTTTCTTTGTGCTTGCACTTGTTGCTTCTCTGCTTGTTCTGTTCACAAACACCCTTTAATTCAAAGCAAAACAAACAATCGATTATTCGCGAGGGTAATCGGTTGTTTTTTGTTGCCAAAAAGTTTTGCAACTACAACACGCAAAAGCTGAGAACAGTTGTGCATTCTCCCCCACCGAAATCTGTTAAATATCATGCAACAAAAAACCACGGCTGTGTATGCTGACACCTGATAAGGCAACATAAATCAACCGTGGATTCTTATTTTATGATTCGGTATTTTCCTCTTTAAACAACGCCGCCGCAGAAAGATAAACTGCATCCTGCGTGATTGATTCGGGCGTGGTTTCATTTGCGGCCTCATGATCCGGTTCAAGACCGATTGTGTGGAAGCTTTCACCTGCGTAGGTTATGAGTTCACCAACTGTAAGCTTCACAGCACTACCGTCGGAAAGCGGGAAAACATCCTGCACAAGGCCAATGCCGCGAGTTTTTTCACCCACAAGCTCTGCCTTACCAAAATCGCGCAGTTCGCAAGCGATGAACTCAGCCGATGCACTTGTGTTTTTATCCACAAGAACTGCAATGGGAGTGTTAACTGCACCTGCAGTTGAGGTATATGTTTTTACAATGTTGCCGTCTGAATCAATCAGCTGAGCAATGCCGTTTGTGCCCTCAGCCAAGGGAATAAACACGTCAAGAGCCTTCAGCGCCTCGTTGAAGTTGGTGCTGTTGTTACCTCTCAGATCTATGACAATGCCTATAACCTCAGCACTTGTGAACTTATCAACTGCATCTTCAACCTGCTTCGCGGTTGTTGAATAAAAGTTGGAAATCTTGATGTAACCTACCTTCTCATAGGTTGCAGAGGTTACACTCTTCGCTTCATAACCTTTGATAACGCTGATTGTGCTTTCAACACTCTGCCTGCGATAGGTGAGGTTTACGGTTGTAAGTTTATCACCAACAAGCTTTTCAACCATTGAGTCGTAGTTTTCCGTCGTGATGCTTTCGCCGTCAAAGGCAACGATAACGTCACCTATGGCAAGACCTGCAGTTTGAGCAGGAGAACCGGGATACACGGCGTCAATTTTTATGTATCCGTCGCCGTTTTTGGAATATTCAACACCTATGCCCGTCATATTACCCTTGGCTTCGGCAAGGTATTTTTCATATTCGTCAGCAGTAAGATACTCGCTGTACTTATCGAGGCCGTCAACGTAACCGCCTGCAATCGCCGCATTGAGTTGCTCATTGTCAACCGCACCGTAATAGTTTGCATCAACAAGCGCGTCGATTTCGTCGATAATTGAATATCGCTCAATCTTCTGCGGCAAATCTTTGAGTATACTGTTGTATGAACTGTTGACACTGCTGAGCACAACTGCAATCGTAACAGTTATTGCAATCACAATCAGTCCCAACGCTGCCCCAAGAGAAATCTTCCTGTTAATAAGCGTTACCTCCCATATATTAGGGTTTGGTTCCATCTGCCACCCTAATCTAAAACATAGGAGACGAACTGCAAAGCGTTGTCTCCTATTTATTGTGTGAAATTAACTTTACTTACGGCTTTCTGACATAATTGAGCGGATCAACCCTTGTTCCGTTTTTACGCATTTCAAAGTGAAGATGCGGCCCGGACGACCTGCCCGTACTACCGACATAGGCAATTACCTGCCCTTTTACAACGTAGTCACCCTTTTGGGCAACAAGCTTTGAACAGTGGGCATAGAGCGTCACAAAGCCGTCGCCGTGGTCGATAATCAAATAGTGACCGTAGCTGTAATTAAGCTGTGCCCATCCGATTACAGTGCCGGATTTTGATGCATAAATGGGTTTGCCGTAGATGCCCGAACCGGTGATATCAATTGCACCGTGGTTTTCACTTGCGCCTGTAAACGGGTCATTACGTGCACCGAAATAGCTTGAAATATAACAATTTGCGCTACCCAAGGGCCACATAAATTCGCCAGTACCGACGTTCGGGTTAATCTGCACCGACGGGTCAGTATTATCCGACGGAAGAGTTTCGTGCTCTTGAGTTGTTGTGGGGGGCTTTGTGTTCGCAGCAATAATGCTGTCGATTTCTGCCTCGGCGCGTCTCTTGTCTTTTTCAAGCTGTGCAATATAATCTTTATATGCGCTTGAATCTCTGTTGAGATTTGCAATGTATTCTTCGCACTCTTTATATTGAGTTTCATAATCGGCAACAGATTGTTTAAGCTGAGAAGCCTTTTCTTTTGCCTGTTTTTGCTTTGTTTTGAGCGTTTCCTTTTTTGTATTAAGCTCATCGCGTGAAGCTTGAACGGTCAGCTTTTCTTCCTCAAGCTGACTTTTGGCAGCCTTAAGCTCTGCAGCCTGCTTTTTGAAACTGTCGATCATTTTCTTGTCATTTTCCGCAACACGCTTCATAAACTCAAGGCGTGTGAGGAATGTTGAGATACTGTCTGCTCCAAGGAGGATTTTGAGGGTTGAATCTTCACCCGTCATGTATGAAGCGCGAAGTCTTTGTGACACGGTGCTGTATGATTCAACAATTGCCGCCTCAATGCTGACAATGTTTGCTTCTGTTTGAGCAATGCTGTCAGTAAGTGCGCTGATTTGAGTGTTGAGCCCCTCAATCTCTGAGGAGATATCATTAACCTCTTTGTCAAGCAGACCTACCTGACGTTCAAGGTTGGACATACGTCTCTGTGTCTCGCTGATTTGAGACTGAAGCGTTTTGAGATATTGCGACTGTTTGCTTTTATCATTTGCTATTTCAGAAAGCTTTTCCTTGTTATCTTTGATTTTCTGTTCGATTTGGGCAAGCTCTGCTTCAAGCTCTGAAGTAGATGCTGCACCTGCCGTCATATCAAAAACAAGAGGCGTGAAAACAAGGCAAAAAGCGAGAATCAATGAAACGAGAGACTTAAATCTCATTTGCTTCACTTCCTTCCTTCCTGAGATACTTGGAAATGGAAACGACGCAACCTATTACACCTATCACAATACCTGCAAGCAGATATGCAGGTACAACAAAATACCATTTATCAAACAGTGAAACCGTTGTTCCGCCGAACATCGTCATCAACGAGCCGAAAGCATCGCCTTCAAGATGTTCTACAAGATAAATCATAAGCAAGGATAATGCGCCCGAAATCAAGCCGATTGCAATACCTTCAATCATGAACGGCCAACGGATGAAGAAATCTGTTGCACCAACGGATTTCATAACCATAATGTCCACCTTACGGGAAACCATGGTGATTCTGATTGTGTTGGTGATGATGAACAAAGACACAATAACAAGCAGAATAACAATCACTGCACAGATTACGCTGATTGATTTTTGCAAAGTGGAAATCTGCGTTACAACCTCACGGCTTTCCCTCACGCTTATCACGTTATCAACGGCTTTAATCTGAGTGAGCGTTGATTCAAAGTCATCAAGGTTGCTGATGGTGATTCTGTATCCGTCAGGCAGAGGATTATCAATAAGTCCTTCGAAAAGATGCTGGTCAACACCGTAGCTATCCATCTGGTCGGCAAAGGCTTCCTCTTTAGAAACAAACTGAACGTCTGTTACGTTTTCAAGCAACCTAAGGTCTTCACCGACTTTTCGGGTTGCAGAATCATCCGCGCCGTCCTGAACAAAAGCAAGAATTACATTCTGCTTTTCAACGCCGTGAACAAGCGACTGCATGTTAAAAAGAATTGTGAGCGAAATGCCGATCAGCATAAGGCATGCGGTGAGTACACTGACAGAAGAAATTGTCATACTTCTGTTGAGCACAAGGTTGCGAAGCCCCATTTTGCTCAGGTAGCTCGTGTTGATTCCGCTCCTTTGTTTTTTATGCGGCTTTTTATTGCTCATTGTGAATCACCCTCCCCTTCTTCAGAATCAAGGTCGGCATCGTCAATGAGATAATCGTGATAATCCGTATCATCAATTTTTATAGGTACATAATCCGGCAAAGAAATTGAACTGTAACCGTCGTTGGAGTCACCTTCAGCTTCCTGCTCAATGTCAACCGGAAGAACAATGTCTGAAAAGCCGTCGTCGGCATCAACTGAAACTGCATCAGGCTCAATGTCAACCTCAGCAACAAGGTATTCCTCTTCAACAGGTACAGCCGTAGGAGCAATCTCCTCGTCGGGTACGATTCTCTGTGCAATATAGCTTTCATTTGCATCTTTGCTTGAAGATGCATTCTGAAGCTGCATCTGGTAGCTTGACGGAATATCCGACACGAGCTTGCCTTTTTCAAGGGTTACGATGCGGTGGTCAAACTGATGCACGAGCTCAAGGTCGTGCGTAACAACAATAACCGTAACTCCCATAGCGTTGATTCGGTCGAACAAATCCATAATTTCGTTTGACAGCACGGGGTCAAGGTTACCCGTAGGCTCGTCTGCGATAATAACACTCGGATTATTAACAAGCGCCCTTGCAATTGCAACACGCTGACGCTCACCCGTTGAAAGCTGATGTGGGAACATTTTGAGCTTATCGTGCAAATCAACAAGCCTGAGCACATATTCAACGCGGTTTCTGATTTTGCTTTCACTCATGCCGATAACACGCAAGGCAAAGGCAACATTATCATAAACCGTCATTTTCGGTATCAGTCGGAAATCCTGAAAAACAATGCCGAGCATACGGCGGAGATAGGGCAAGTCGCGCTTTTTGATGCCGTTGAGGTTATACGGCCCGACGCGGATGATGCCCGAATCAATGTGCTCCTGCCCCATGATTACATTGAGGAAAGAGCTTTTGCCCGCGCCTGAAGCGCCGACAATAAAGACAAACTCACCGTCTTCAATGGTCACTGACACATGGTCGAGTGCAACGGCACCGTTTGTCTTGTATGTCATACAAACATTTTTGAATTCAATCATTTCAATCCCATTTCCCGACCCGAGCGGTTTTCACCGCAGGCCGTATCAAAACTTCACAGGATTGGTATCAAGATACTTCTTAACCATAAGGGCAACCTTAAATACGATTGCATCGTCAAATTCCCTCAGGTCAAGACCTGTGAGTTTTTTGATTTTTTCAAGTCTGTAAACAAGTGTGTTTCTATGAACGAACAACTTGCGTGATGTTTCGGAAACGTTGAGGTTGTTTTCGAAGAACTTTTGGATGGTGAACAGAGTTTCCTGATCGAGGCTGAGAATTGAGCCGCGCTTGAAAATCTCGTTGAGGAACATTTCGCAAAGGGTTGTGGGGAGCTGATAAATAAGCCTTGCGATGCCAAGGTTTTCATAGGTGATGATGGATTTTTCAGTGTCAAACACTTTGCCGACTTCGAGGGAAACCTGAGCGTCCTTGAATGAACGTGCAAGGTCCTTTACGCCGACAACAGTTGAGCCGATACCGATAACGGGGTTGATGTAAAGCTCATTGTTGAGTGCATCGATGATGGAGCGAGCGAGCTTTTCGAGGTCCTTGCTGTCGATATTGGCGCGGACTTCCTTGACGAGAGCGATGTCGGTCTCATCAATGTTGATAACAAAATCCTTTGTTCTGTCAGGGAAGAGAGTCTGAACAGTGTCGTAAACGGAAACGTCGCCTTTTTCGGGCACTCTGATGAGCAGAACGCACCTTGAAGACTCATTGTTGAAACCGAGCTCTCTTGTTTTAAGGTATATGTCACCCTGAAGGATATTGTCGAGAATTACGTTTTTGATGAAGTTGCTGCGGTCATACTTTTCATCATAGTATTGCTTGATGCTGGTAAGGGCAACAGAGATAACTCTGGAGTAGTTGACGGCTTCTGCATCGTCACCGTCAACAAACACTGCGTATTCGGGGCGCATGTGCACACCGAAAGCAAGGTATGTCTTGTTATCGTATACTCTGGGCTCAAAAGAAGCAAAAATATCCGAGCAGTCGGCAGCGCTCTTTTCGCCGATGCGGCCGAGATCACTGCAACATACGATTGCACCGTTTTCGTCGATAACACCGATGGTGCGACCAACGGCATCCTTCATCTGATGAATAACTCCCTGAAAAAGTCTGTTTGACATAAAAATGTACCCCACTTTTTTGTTTTATAGGTCTTTAGACATTTTGACCACAGTACCTTTGACTATTTTACACAATTAATCGGCAATTTGCAATATAAAACGCGAAAATTTTTATTGAAATTTTCAAGTTTTTCAAAATTGTAGACCTTATATTTGTGATTTAGAGCAATTTTGGGCATTATTTGCACGATTAATTGTGATATTAGCCATTGTGAAAAATCACAACAACAAGGTGGGGTTGCGCAAGGAAGGAGCAATTTTTCATTGTTTTGCAAAAACGCGTGTGCATTTTCACAAAAGTAAAAAGTCAGCATACTCCCTACGGCTCACGATAAATATACCAAAAGAAAGTGTGCACGGCATTAACAAGCTATTAAGAAAAATAGGTCATGCTGTTAACATACCATTACATTTTTCTTACATTTTCTGCATTTTTTTAATTGAACTGAAGTTTTTTTGCCGCAAGTCTTTATTTTAATGGATTATCGTGTTATTATAGATAGCTGAAAGCAAAACAACATTTTTTAGCAAGGATTGATGTATATGAGTTGGCATCTTGCCATTGATTTAGGCGCGTCAAGCGGACGTCACATTCTCGGCCGCGTTGAAAACGGTAAGCTTATCACCGAAGACGTATACCGTTTTGACAACGGCTACGTTGAAAAAAACGGCACACTCTGCTGG
Organism: Acutalibacteraceae bacterium; assembly: GCA_045590055.1. GTDB lineage: Bacteria > Bacillota > Clostridia > Oscillospirales > Acutalibacteraceae > UBA6857. The sequence goes on along the minus strand of JAZNQF010000016.1, from coordinate 58,565 downwards.
GACACTGAAAAGCTGTTCAACGAAATCCTTCGCGGTCTTGAGGTGTGCAAGGAGCTGGGCAAAGAGCCCGAAACCGTATCTGTTGACACGTGGGGCGTTGACTACGCTCTGCTTGACAAGGACAACCACCTTATCGGTGACGTTGTGTGCTACAGAGATTCACGCACCGACGGTATTCAAGATGAGGTACACAGCATAATCAACGAAACAGAGTTGTTTGAAAGAATCGGCATTCAGTCTCACAGCTTCAACACACTCTATCAACTTTATGCCACGAAAAAATACACACCCGAACAGCTTGAAAAAGCCGACGTTCTTCTGTTTCTCCCGGACTATTTCGCATTTTTGCTCACAGGCAAGCGCACGTGTGAATACACGATTGCTTCCACGTCCGAAATGCTTAACCTTGAAACGGGCACGTGGGACAGAGAGGTTCTTAACAAGCTCGGCATCAGACATGATATTCTGCTTGAGCCCGTAAAACCCTGCACCGTGCTCGGTGAAGTAAGCAAAGAGGTTGCAAATAAAATAGGCTTTTGCCCGAAGGTTGTGCTTGCAGGCTCGCACGACACGGCAAGCGCGGTTGCGGCGGTGCCGTCACTTGAAAAAAATACACTTTACATAAGCAGCGGCACGTGGTCGCTCATGGGTATCGAATCCCCCACCCCCGTAAACAGTGAGCAGTGCATGAAGGCAGGGCTTACAAACGAGGGCGGCGTTGAAGGCAGATACAGAATCCTCAAAAACATCATGGGTCTGTGGCTGATTCAGTCCGTACGCCGTGAGCTTGGCAAGAAATACAGCTTCGCGGAGCTTTGCGACATGGCAGAGCAGGCAAAGGATATGGGCGGCCTGCTTGACGTGTGTGATGAATGCTTCCTCGCCCCCGAAAGCATGATTGATACAATCAAAAACTATTGCGCGGAAAACAACTGTACCGTTCCCGAAACACCGGGTGAAATTGCAAGGTTGATTTATCACTCACTTGCAAACGAATATGCAAAGAGCGCAACCGAGATTGAAAAGCTCGCAGGCGTCACCTTCGGCTGCATAAACGTCATCGGCGGCGGAAGCAATGCTGATTATCTCAACCGCCTCACCGCTGAGTATTCGGGAAAAACCGTACTTGCAGGCCCCGGTGAAGCAACCGCAATCGGCAACCTCTGCGCCCAGCTTATTGCCTCAGGCGAGCTGAGCGGCATCACTCAGGCGAGGCAGCTCATAATCAACTCGTTTGAAATAAAAGAATACAACAAGGAGGGCAAAGCATGAGCACACTGAAGGCATACGAAAATGCGAAAGAAATATATGCGCAAATCGGCGTTGACGTTGATGCCGCTGTTGAAAAGCTGAGCAAAACAGAGATTTCCGTTAACTGTTGGCAGGGTGACGACGTTTCAGGCTTTCTGTTTCAAGACACTGCACTTTCCGGCGGCATTCAGGCAACCGGCAATTACCCCGGCAAAGCACGCACACCTGCTGAATTGAGAGCTGATGCGGAAAAAGCATTCTCTCTCATTCCCGGCAAGCATAGATTCAATCTGCACTCCATCTATGCAGACACAACCGAAAAGCCCGACCTTGATGAGCTTGAGCCCCATCACTTTGCAACTTGGGTAGATTGGGCAAAAGACCTCGGCATTGCACTTGACTTCAACCCCACCTGCTTCTCACACCCGATGGCAGACAGCAGCTTCACCATTTCAAGTGCAGACAAAGACGTGCGCGACTTCTGGATTCGTCACTGTCAGCGTTGCCGCGTGATATCTGAGCATTTCGGTAAAACTCTCGGATCAAAGAGTGTTGACAATTTCTGGTTCCCTGACGGATACAAGGACACACCCGTTGACCGCGAAGCACCGCGCAGAAGAATGATGGAAGCGCTTGACGAGGTTTTCTCAACAGATATTGACACAAACTATACCGCCGAAGCAATTGAAAGCAAGGTTTTCGGCATCGGTGCGGAAAGCTACACCGTAGGCTCAAATGAATTCTGCCTCGGTTATGCTTCAAGCAGAGACAAGATGGTTTGCCTTGATGCAGGTCACTTCCATCCCACAGAGGTTATTTCGGACAAAATCAGCTCCGTGCTTCTGTTCACAAAGGAACTGCTGCTTCACGTCAGCCGGCCCGTAAGATGGGACTCCGACCACGTTGTGACAATGGACGACGAGCTGATGAACATTGCGCACGCGCTTGTCAGAAATGGTGCGATTGACAGAACACACATCGGTCTTGACTTCTTTGATGCAAGCATCAACCGCATCGCCGCATGGGTAATCGGCACCCGAAACATGCAGAAGGCTCTGCTTCGTGCAATGCTTGAGCCAACGGATATGCTCAAAAAAATTGAGCTCGACGGCAACTACACCAAGCGCCTTGCGCTTATGGAAGAACTCAAATTCTTCCCCTACACTGCCGTGTGGGATTACTTCTGTGAAAAGAACGGTGTACCCGTAAGAGATCAGTGGTACAGCGTTGTTGAACAATATGAAAAATCAATTCTGGAGGAAAGAAAATAATGGACAATCTTAGAAATGCACCCTTTGTTATGGAAGTCAGAAAAATCTGCGCCCTGCTTTACAGCAAAGGTTGGGACGAAAGAAACGGCGGCAACGTCAGCTACATCCTTGACAATGATGAAGTTGCAAAGTACATCGACATCAACAACATTCAGCGTTCAGTTGAGCTTGAAAGCCCGAAGCCCGAAATGGCAGGCAGAATCCTCATCGTAACCGCAACGGGCGGATATTTCAAGAACGTATATGATGCACCCGAAAAGAATCTTGGCATCATCAAGGTTTCCGACGACGGCAAAAGCTACGGTATTCTCTGGGGCTTTGAAGGCGGCGGACGTCCCACAAGTGAAGTTTCCACTCACCTGCTGTGCCACGGCGTAAGACTTGCTCAAGACCCCGAACAGCGCGTTATCATGCATTGCCATGCAACAAACGTAATTGCAATGAGCTTTGTTGTTGAGCTGACAGACAGAGCCTTCTCACGCGCACTCTGGCAGATGTGCACAGAGAGCATGTACGTTTTCCCCGAAGGCGTTGGCGTACTTAAATGGATGGTTTGCGGCAGCGACGAAATCGGCTTTGCAACCGCAGACAAGATGAAGGATTACCGCATGGTAGTCTGGGGCCAGCACGGCATTTTCGGTGCAGGCAGAAGCATTGACGAAGCCTTCGGTCTGATTGAAACTGCTGAAAAATCCGCTGAGATTTACATGAAAATTGCTCCCCTGCCCATTCTGCAGACAATCACCGATGACGAGCTGAGAAAGCTCGCTAAGGATTTCGGTCTCACAAACGCAAGACTTGATTTCCTTGATTGATTACTGTAACATTCACCGTTATGCATCGCGCATAACGGTGTTTTTTTGCACCACCGTTCCCCGTATATAAAACAATTGAGACGGGTGAAATTTTTCGATGCTGAAAAATTTTTCTGCAAAAGCCGCAAAATATGCTGAACAACAAAGCATAACGAGCCGCCGTTTGACACGTCAAACGGCGGCTCAATGCATTTAAGGTTTATTCAATTGTGCCTTAAGGCTGATGCTCATTGAGCGTTAAACATTAAGAATATCGCCTTTTCACCATCGGGCAGATTGATTGTTATGCCCTCGCTCATCAGTTCCTCACCTGTCATGCTGTAAACAGTTTCGGGGTTGTCTATATCATAAACATCATAGGTCAACTGAGCTGCAAGTCCGTTGAGCTTAACTGTATATTTTGAATCATTCACATTGGCGCGTTTATAAATCAAAACTGTACCTGCTGAGGAATCATCTGATGAAAACTGCATTGCCAGCATCTTGTCTTTGTCAAAGCTGCCAAAATCAAGAGGATAGTAGTTGCCTGTCATAAACGCTCTGTTCTCCTGATACAAATCAAAGAACGGTACGGTATTGGCAAAGAAGTCCATAAGTATCAGCGGCATGACGGCTGACCTTGATGAATATTCACTTTCCATGTTAAGCGCCGAGCCCGAAATGGGAAGCCAAAATGAAATTCCGTAGGTTTGCGACTGGGTTGCTTCAAAAAGGTCATAGTGAACGGAGCAGTTATAGTCACTTCTCCAGAAAGGAATACTGCGGTATGTCATTTCAAGGTCAAGGCGTTTACCGCCGGAAGCGCAGTTGTCTATGATAAGCCCGTCAATGTTTTCGCAAATATAATCAAGATATCTGTAAAGATTGGTTACATAGTGGTTTTCACATATACCTGTTCTGCCGCCGTAATACTCTGCATCAGCCTTTTGCCAATATTCAAGAGGAGCAAAGTTGAAGTCCTGACGGTAGATTGTAACACCGTTTTCCTTCAGCGAATTCAGCAGATATTCACTGTAATACTCAAACGCCTGCTCGTTTGCGAGGTTCCACATATAATTCTCTTCGCCGACGTAAATGAGCCATTGTTCATTTTCTGAACCGACTTTGTGGAAATTTGTGCCCGGATATACTCTTTCAGGCTCATACCACAAAACGTGGCCGAGACCTTTTTTTGCGGCATAACCCGACAGTTCCGCAATACCGTTGTCATATCTTGAGGTATCCGGCGTCCAGTTTCCGACTCCGTCATACCAGCCGTTGTTATAACTATACCAGCCGGCATCCATCCAGAAAGCATCTGTCTGGGCATAAGTGGATTCACTTGTACCGTCGAGGATTTCAATAATTTCATCAGACGTTCTTGTTGACGAAGGGCCTGCAATTTCCATCACCGTATAATAATCCTTGGTTACGCTTTCGGGGTATACGCAATCTACAACCCAGCTTCTGAAAAGGTTGAAGCCTTTGAGCGGATTGTCGTTTTCATAAAAGCTCAGCGAAACGAGCGGCGAACGCACCTTTTCGCCCGGAAGCAGATATGCATTAAAGAACTCCTGTTTAACGGAAATATCGGTTTTGCCTTCTGTTTCTGACAATGAAGCTGCCCACTGCCCCGTCCAGCCGATGCCGAGAATCATACCGATACTGTCACCGTTGATGTTGAAATAGGGTAAAAATGCTTCGGTAGGCTTGCCATTGTTGGCAGAAAACTCCTTTTGCGCAGATGACAGATTCTTCTTAATAAGAGAAAAGTCGCTTGCGGAGGTGTCGCTTCCGATTGAATAATAGAGCTCTGCTTCACCTGTTGAAAATGATGAATCAAGCGCGTAAAAATCGCTGATAACACCTGAGTTGTTTTCACTTGTGTTTTCGATATAAACTGCCCATTGGCACGTTGCATTGTTTTCAAAAACAGTTGCTTCAACCGTTACCTCAAGACCTCTTTCTTCATTTAAAAAAACAAGATACTTAGTTTGTCCGCCGGTATAAGGCGCATCAGCTTCGGGTGCTTCAACAATGCTTTTTTCCCATTCATCAGGGTTGAACTCCTCACCGTCAACCTTGAAAGTGAACGGATAAGAGTTGCTGTCGGAAAAAACGTTGCTTTCATACCAATTTGAACAATACTCTTTCTCCTCGTCGGTAACGCGCATTTCATCAGCACTGATTGTGTCAAACTTTATGTTCTTTTTGTATTCAAGCGCCGCAATGTTATCTTTGTTGAAAGCATAAAATCCACCGCAGGAACCAACGAAGAAAACGATTGCAAGAATTATATTAAACGCTTTGTGCTTGTTCTTGGCTCTTAAAATAAAGGCGACAAGCAGAACAACCGCTGATAAACCGAAAGCCATGCTGAACGTTTTTATCACAACGGGTTCATTGTCGTTTCCCGTCAGGTTGATTTTTGCATTAAGCCCCCATATAACACCCTGAAAAAGAGCGTTACCTGCAAGGAAAGCAATCAGTTTACCAATCCAACCCGACTTTTTGAAAACTGCCTGCACAAACAAAAGCAGGAACCAGCCCAACGCCGCACCTGAAAGAACAGTATAAAGATGAACGTCAGCACCGCTGTCTGTTCCGTAGAAAATATACCAGAGTGAATAAGCGGCATAAATTAGCAATCCAAACAGAACAACAGTAATCACGCTTTCAACTATTTCTTTATATTTAAACTTTTTCATAACCCCTCACCACTGTTTAAGACAGCTTGTAATCTGCAAGCTGTCTTAACGTTTTCAATATAATTTGTTGTTTGTACTTTATCATTGTACTCTGAGTGTATGAACCTTGTTATCCTTAACGCTGATGCTGATTTCAAGGCAGCCTTTTTCTCTTTCAACAACGGGGACTTCCTCACCGTCAAGATACGCCTTGCAGTTGCATGCAACACTTTCATCAAGCACGGCAAGCACCGTTCCGCCGCCACCGAAGCATGTAATATGAGCTTCGAGTGACTTGTTGTCAGCAGAGAATTCGTACCTATCAACCCATGTGTCAAGGCCTGTTGTGAGCGTACCGGGCTTGTAGTAGGCATTAAGCCAGATGTTAAGCGGTGCAGAGAGTCCGCCAAAGTTGTGGAACCAGCCACCTCTACCCGTTACAACACTGACCATTTCAAATGTATAATAAGAATAGTCAACCTCGCGCTTCCAGATATCAAGCGCAAGCTTTGCAACCTTGTGTGCAAACTCGCCGTCACCAAGATCAAGCAGAGTTTTCCAGATAAACCATTGATGCGGGAACCATACGTTGCCGTTCCAATATCCGTTGACCATGAAGTAACCTGCGGTCATATCAACAGCGCTGATACCGTAAGGGCAAAGCATTTCCTTTTCGCTTTTGAGGTGTCCGAGTATAGCTTTTTTCTGTTCCTCGTTGCAAACGCCTGCAATCAAGGGATATATGCCGTCGAGACCCTTGTTGAGATTTTCACCGTCATCGGTTGTGAAAAAACCGATGGGGTTATAGTAGCTGTCATGTAAAACGTAGCTGAAATAGCCGCTTTCTTCATCCCATGAATATTTGTTGAGCGCAGCGGTAAGTCTTTCACAATCAGCCTCATAAACCGCGGCATCTTCACCCAAGCCAAGCTTGGTTGCAACCATTCTGAGAATCTTGCCGCAACGGATTAACTGCGATGTTGAAATAACGGGCGCGGTTGTGTCACGGATTTCCTGCTTCATCATGGCAACCTGCGGCGGATAGTCGTCCATGCCGCTGCTTGAGTAGAAGTAGTCGTAGGTTGTGGTCAATCCGCTTTTTAGCTTCGCGGTGGTTGAGCCGTGCGTTCTGCCTGCGAGAAATTCATAATAAAGCTTTGCTCTGGGGTACATCTCCAGAAGCTTTGATTTATCGTTGCGCCTTTTGAGCATCTCAAGGTAGAGATACATCTGCACGGGCACAGGTGAGCCGTGGTGCAGGAAGGCGAAATCCGGGTTGCTTTCGTCACTGAGATATGTATCAAGGCTGTAATCCGCAAAGGTATCGCACCACTCGTTCATGCCGAGACCGATGAAGCCTGAATCCCACGTATAAAGGCAATCCCAACGTTTACCGGGTGTATGGTGTACGATATCCTCACCGTATTTGTAAATGGGATAAACTGCATTTGTGAGCAGAGTTGCTTTGAGTATCTCGTTGCTCAACTTGTACTTTTCTCCCTCAGTGTTGACGGTAATCTCACCGCATTTTTCCTTTGCGGCAAGGTAGAGCTTTTCGTATTCGCAAAGCGGCAGATATTCGGTTTCATTCTTTGATATAACCGCATATTCAACCCATGAAGTTTCAGGCTGAACAAAGAGTGTATGTACAATCGTGTTGTGGAAAAATCCGTCGTCACTGTGTTTGCGGCTGAATGCACCCGTGAAGCTTTCAAGCACGTCATCAAACGTAGGGTCAGAGTTTGAAAGGCGCGCTGTCATGCAATCCTCAAGAGCACCCGTTTCAATTGACCTGAAGCGCGTGTTGTTGTTGAAGGTACGCAGGGTGAACACACCGTCAACATGCTCATATTCGCAGGTTGTGACAAATCCGCCGTCTGCGTGAGGCTGAGTATTGACTGTGGGCATAAAGCCGTTATTTTTTTGAACTGTGGCAATTTTATGCGCATCAGCCTCATTGACAATGCAGAAGAAGTCAAACTCAACTGCACCCTCACCCTCGGAAACAAGGGTAACGTCAATTTCGCCCACTGGGATTGAGTCCATTGTGAAAAGAGCAATTTTCGGCTCGTCGGTGGGTGCAAATTCAAGCACCTTGCCGCAAGGCACGGTGAATCTTGCGGACTTGTTTTTGCCCTCAAATTCAACCGTGCGATAACGCACTGCAAGTGTGGGATTTACGATACTTTCATCAATTGTGAATTTATAGGACACCTTGTCCCCTTTTTCAGCACCGAAAGGCAGAAGCCTTCTGTGCGGCATGTGCCACTTGTCGGCTCTATCTCCAAGTCCCTTGCCGTCGGTAAAGCGGCAGTCAAGGAATTCACCTTTTTTGAAGCCGTCTGCATTCTGCTCATCCCACGGACGTGTGATTGAATATGTATACTCCTCATAATCAAGTGCTTTTTTGAAAAGACAGCCTTCGGGCAGAGTCAGCTCACAATGTGATGCGTTTCTGTACTCAATTGACTCGAAGAAATTTACAAGGCAATTCTGAATGAGGTGTGTGTTGTTAACGATCTCTGTTCTTATAAGTGTGCTCTCATCGCTGAGCTTAACGTATGATACCTCAGCATAAACGTTATCTTTACCGTCAAGGTCGTGACGGTAGGTAATGAAGGAGTAATCTCCTGCGCATCTCCACGGGTGGCATGCAGAAGGCACCGTTACGTTTGGCACTTTGATATCGTAGCCGAAAATTGACGGCACTGTTGTGAAATCAAAGCGCACGCCCGAAAGGGAGCTATGGTCTGCAATGCGGGAAATGCCCATATATTTTTTGCCGTAGGGACCCCATGCAGGGAAACATTTTGAATACATAGCCGTCTCCTGCTTATTTAATCATTGCAACGTATTTTTCAATGAGTGCGGCAATTTCCTGAGCCTGCTCACCCTCCGGATCAACGGGAAGAAGCGGAAGTCTCGGAATACCTGCTTCGATGCCGTATCTGATTTTGATGACTGCCTTTGATGCACCGTAAAGTGAGGGGCATTTGAGCAGAGCAAAAATGCATTCGTTAATGCGCTTCTGCCATACCATTGCCTCTTCCATTTTGCCTTCTCTTATGAGGCTTTCAAGGTGAACGTAAAGCTCGGGCATGCAGCCGTACGTGCCGCCGATGCCTGCATCTGCGCCCATCACTCTGCCGCCGAGGTACTGCTCGTCGGGACCGTTGAACAGAACGATGTCCTTGCCTGCAAGAGTTCTGAAACGTTCCATCTGCCAGCCTGCTTCACTTGTGTTTTTGATGCCGATAACCTTCGGCTTTGCCATCATCTTTTTGAAGAGGTTATCTGAAAGGTTGTAGCCCGTAAGCTGAGGGATGTTGTAGATAATGAAAGGTACGTCAACCGCGTCACTGATTGCATCCCAGTTCATTTCAATGGATTCTTCGGGGAGTCTGTAATATACACTCGGTACGGAAGAAACCGCGTCAACGCCCACGCTTTCGGCGTGCTTTGCAAGCTCAACCGCATCTCTTGTTGCAGTTGCACCAATGTGTGCAATAACTGTCATTTCTCCGCCGACTTCTTCCATAACAGCAGCAAGGAGTTCTTTTCTTTCTTCAACGCTCATCATGAAACCTTCGCCTGATGAGCCACAGACGTAAACACCTGTTACGCCGACTTCCTTATACTTGCGTACAAGCTGTTTTACCGCCGTGCAGTTAACCTTGTCATTTTCGTCAAAAAGGCTGTTGAGAGCCACAAGGATTCCTCTGAATTTTTCTGTGTCATACTTGTTGTTCATTTTGTTTACCTCATTTCATTTTATTTACAAGTTCATCTGTATCTTCAACATTAATGCGTTTTGACGCAATAAATGTCTTTCTCTTGCCGTTTTCTGCCTTAAGGTCGGGGGAAAAAATTCCGTAAGTGCTTGTAACCACCGTGCCGTCGGGAAGTACGACGTTACCACAGTATCCGGTATCTGCATTTGCGGCAACATCAGGTTCATTCTGTTCATCAAGATAGGTGTGGGCAAGCTTGATTCTGTACTGACCCTCCTTGCCTTCTTTGAGGTCTTCATAAGTACCTACCCAAGCAACCCAACCTTCAGAATACCATGAGCGGTGCTTGTTTTCGGAACATTTTGCTATCTTATCACCATCGCGCTCAATTGAGCGGAAAGTGATGAACAGTCTGCCGTCGGGCAGGTATTCAGCTTTGTGTCTTTCACCGTTAAGGGAAGCAGGAGCGTATACGGGTTTTGACCAGCTTGCACCCTCATCGTTGGAGAAAGTGAGAAGCGTGTTGCACTTTTTGCAGTTACTTCTTGTGATAAGGCAAATCTCGTTGCCCCAACCCGCCATTGAACGTACGCACTCAACCTCGCACATCTGCGATTTCTTTTCGATTCTGCGGTATGATTTGAAGTATTTTTTTGGCTTTGTCCAATGAGGTCTGTCGTTTTTGTCAAGGGTGAGGATTGTATAATAATTATGGAAGGCACTGTCGTGGAAAAGACCCATCCACTTGTCAACGAATTTGCCGTTTTCTTTGAGCCTTGTCAGTGATGCCATGGAGACGATAGGGATACAGGCATAACTGTCTTTAAGGCTGTAGAACAAATCGAACTCAGACCAAGTTACACCTTCATCCTTTGAAACAGAACAGTTGAAGCCGCCCGTTGTCGGCTCAAGCCCCCAACGGGGATTGCCGCTGATGAGAATGAGCCTGTCCTCTCTGTCAGTAAACTCAAGGCGATAAATCGTGGGCGTCTCCCTTGACATTTTCCATGAATCAGGTGTTCTGTTGAGCGTTTTTTCGTATGTAACGCCGCCGTCTGTGCTGATTTTGCCGAGGATTGCACCCTTGCCGTGACCCTCCGGATAGACGGTGAGAATGTTGCCGTTTTTAAGCAGTACGGAATCCGGGTGACCAAGATAACCCTTGCCCTCATCAACCACGGAATACTCATAAAGATAACGGTATTTCTCGTCAACATTTTCAGGCATAACGCTCAGGTCAAGTTGAGGAATCGTATAATTACTGCCCTTTACTTTAAAAAACATATTAAACAACCTTTCTAAATGTATTTCAAAGCATTAAGTCTTATTTTTCCTTTTTTGTTAAGCCCCTGCATACTTTCAATGATAACCTTGCCTTTGCCGCGCAAAACAAGCTTATCACCGATTTCAATGCGCTTATCGGGCTTTTCGCATTGTATGCCGCTGACGAAAACCGCGCCTTTGCCGATTACTTCAAGAGCCTGCGCACGCGAAAGATTGAAAACCGAGCCAACCACCGCGTCAAGCCGCATTGATGCAACAGTAACAAACATTTTTTCAAACACTGCCTCAACTGCGCTGAGCTTTTCAAGCGGCACACGTTGCACCGTGAGTGTTGCACGTCCTGCAGAAGTCATGTTTTCTGCTATGTAACCTGAGAGTTTCTTTTCGGCAACAAGCAGACAACCGTTTTCGGAAACAATTATATCCCCTATCATTTCGCGTTTAATGCCAAGCCCCATCAGTGAGCCGAGATAGTCACGGTGGCTCAAAGGCTGTGAGAAGCGGTCTTTTGTGATGCTCAGCGCTTCAATCGGTAAATCCTGCTCATTTTCGCTGAAATAAGCAGAGAGTACATCAGCGGTGTCGATACCGAAAATCTCAGGTACAAACACGGCAACTGAGCGTTCTGCCTCGTCGTATCCACCGAAGAAAAAGAGCCTACAGCCTGCTTCACGGTGAAATTTACCGTAAACCAACGATTGCTGACGCATATCAAGAAACCTTGAATACGTCAGCATGCAATTGTCCACACAGAGCCTGAGAAGGTCAGCACAATGACTTAATAAGAGTTCATCTTCTGTATTAATCATAGTTATGTGCCTGAGCAAGCATCATATCCTTGACTTTCATGAGTCTGGTTGTTGTGCTTCGCTCGTTTTCGTCAAGCTTCATTGTGATGTATTTGATTGTTTCCTCATACTGAGGTATCATAACGTGCTCAAGAGCATTAACTCTCCTGCGCGTTTTTTCAATTTCAGATGCCATAAGCTGGCATGTTTTTTCCAGCTCGGCAAGCCTGAGAAGGTCGGGCATGAGGTCAGACAAAGCGCTCACGGCATCGTCAAGGTCGCTTGAAGTGAAAGCGTAGCCGTATGAGAAAATATCGTTACTGTCCGCAGTTTTAAACTGAGGCTTATACGACGGGATAATAACGCTCATTGCGTTTTTTTCTTCTACTTCAAGACTCATGCTTTGGGTAGGCATCATCATTGCAACGTCAAGAGCCTCGTCACTCATCACGCTTCTTGCAATTGCCATGTGCTGATTCGCCTGCGCAATCCCCTTTTCAACCTTGATTCGCAGAGCTTTGTTTTCTCTGACAAGGTCAAGAAACTGCCTCATAAGTTCGTCGCGCTTATCCTTGAGCAGTTTGTGCCCTCTTTTTGCCGTAATAAGCTTACGTTTAAGGTTCGTAAGCTCCATACGGGTAGGGTTAACATTCAAAATAGCCATTTGCCGTTACACCTGCACCTTTCGGGTTTTGTTGTTGCAGAAACAAGTTTATTCCTGCACCTCGTAATGCTCGTCAAGCAACTCGTCGCTGATACGCTTGAGTTCACTTCTGGGCAGGATTCTCAGCAGTTTCCAGCCGAGGTCAAGGGTTTCTTCAATGGTGCGGTTTGTTTCAAAGCCCTGAGAAACATATTCGTTTTCAAATGCATCTGCAAACTTTGCATAAAGCTTATCAATATCCGTAAGTGCCGCTTCACCGAGAATGACCATAAGCTCCTTTGCTTCCTTGCCTCTTGCATAGGCAGAGAAAAGCTGGTTCATTGTGTTGGAGTGGTCTTTTCTTGTTTTGCCTTCACCGATGCCCTTATCTTTAAGACGTGAAAGCGAGGGAAGAACGTCAACGGGCGGCATAACACTTTTTCTGTAAAGCTCACGGCTGAGGATGATCTGACCCTCGGTGATGTAACCCGTGAGGTCGGGAATGGGATGAGTTTTGTCATCCTCGGGCATTGAAAGAATCGGTATCATTGTGATACTGCCCTTTTTGCCTCTCTGCCTGCCTGCGCGTTCATAGATGCTTGCAAGGTCGGTATACATATATCCGGGATAACCGCGCCTGCCGGGCACTTCCTTACGTGCGGCTGAAACCTCACGCAGAGCGTCGGCATAGTTTGTGATGTCTGTGAGAATAACAAGCACGTGCATGTCTTTTTCAAATGCAAGGTACTCCGCCGCGGTCAACGCCATTTTGGGCGTAGCAATTCTTTCAATAGCGGGGTCGTTTGCAAGGTTTGAGAACATGACCGTTCTTTCAAGCGCACCTGTTGCGCGGAAGCTTTCAACAAAGAAGTTGGATTCTTCAAAAGTGATACCCATTGCGGCAAAAACAACGGCAAACTGCTCGTCTGTGCCGCGTACCCTCGCCTGCCTTGCAATCTGTGCGGCAAGGTCAGCATGAGGAAGACCCGATGCAGAGAAGATGGGCAGTTTCTGACCTCTTACAAGGGTGTTAAGGCCATCAATTGCGGAAATACCCGTCTGGATGAACTCCTGAGGATAGTTTCTGGCGGCAGGATTCATGGGTGTGCCGTTAACGTCAAGGCGCTTTTCGGGGATGATTTCAGGTCCACCGTCAATAGGTCTGCCAAGGCCGTCGAAAACACGGCCGAGCATATCGTCGGATACACCGAGCTCCATCTGTCTGCCGAGGAAGCGAACCTTGCTTTGTGCAAGGTTGATACCCGTTGAGTTTTCAAAAAGCTGAACGAGCGCGTTTGTACCGTCAATTTCAAGCACACGGCAACGCCTTGTTTCGCCGTTTGCAAGCTCAATTTCACCAAGCTCGTTGTAAGCAACGCCGATAACATCGCGTACAAGCATAAGAGGACCTGCAACCTCCTGAATCGTTCTGTATTCTTTTGGCATCAGAATTCCTCCTTTGCGTTAGCGGCGGCAATCTGTTTTTCAAGTTCAGCCGCAATTGCGGTATATTCTGCTTCAATGTTTTCTTCCTTGACGTATTTGAAGCGGCCGATGTTTTCCCTGACGGGAAGCCTAACAAGCTGCTCAATGTCACCGCCGTTTTGAAGTTTTGCAAGGGACTTGTCGTAATAAGCCACAACAAGCTTCATCATAAGAAGCTGTTTTCTCAGTGATGTGTAAGTGTCTACATCGTGGAAAGCAAGCTGATGCAGAAAGTCTTCGCGGATTGAACGTGCAGCTTCCATCTTCAGTCTGTCTGGTGCTGAAAGAGCATCCATACCAACAAGCTTGACGATTTCTTCAAGTGAGGCTTCGTCGGAAAGCAGGCTCATAAGTCTGCCGCGCAGTGTCATCCAATCGGAGTCAACGTTTTCGTCAAACCACTTGCCGAGGGTTGTTGTATAAAGTGAATAGCTTGTGAGCCAGTTGATTGCAGGGAAATGACGCTTATAAGCAAGCGAGGAATCAAGGCCCCAGAAGACCTTGACGATTCTGAGTGTTGCCTGAGATACAGGCTCAGAAATGTCGCCGCCGGGAGGTGAAACTGCACCAATGACGGAAAGTGCGCCCTCTCTGCCTTCTGAGCCGAGAGCAATAACACGGCCTGCGCGTTCATAGAACTGAGCAAGGCGGCTGCCGAGGTACGCAGGGTAACCTTCTTCACCGGGCATTTCTTCAAGTCTGCCCGACATTTCGCGAAGAGCCTCTGCCCATCGTGAGGTTGAGTCTGCCATAAGTGCAACGGAGTAACCCATGTCGCGGAAATATTCAGCGATTGTGATGCCCGTGTAAATTGATGCTTCACGCGCGGCAACGGGCATGTCGGACGTGTTTGCAATAAGCACGGTACGTTCCATGAGTGATTTGCCCGTGTGCGGGTCGATAAGCTCAGGAAATTCGTTGAGAACGTCGGTCATTTCGTTGCCGCGTTCACCGCAACCGATGTAAACAACAATGTCAGCCTCTGCCCATTTTGCAAGCTGATGCTGAGTTACGGTTTTGCCGCTGCCGAAAGGACCGGGAATTGCCGCAACACCGCCCTTTGCAAGCGGAAACAGTGCGTCAACAACGCGCTGACCCGTAACAAGCGGTTTATCGGGTGAGAGCTTTTGTTTATAGGGTCTGCCCTTTCTTACAGGCCAGCGTTGCATAAGACCGACGCTTACGGCTTTGCCGTCAGCAGTTGTGAGAGATGCAACCTCGTCTGTAATTCTGCAGTCACATTCTTCAATTTTTTCAACGGTACCGCTGACACCTGCTGGTACCATAATTTTGTGCACAACAATGTCTGTTTCCTGAACGGTACCGACAACGTCGCCACCTTGCACTGCATCACCAACAGCAACACAAGGCACAAAATGCCAAAGCTTCTCTCTGTCGAGAGAAGGAACTTCAATGCCTCTTTTGAGGTTGTTGCCCGCTACCTTCATGATTTCTTCAAGAGGACGCTGAATACCGTCAAAGATACTGCCGATAAGACCGGGGCCAAGCTCAACGCTCATGGGCACGCCCGT
Source organism: Acutalibacteraceae bacterium (assembly GCA_045590055.1). GTDB lineage: Bacteria > Bacillota > Clostridia > Oscillospirales > Acutalibacteraceae > UBA6857. The sequence continues at coordinate 43,099 of JAZNQF010000016.1, read as the reverse complement.
TGATTCAACCGGCTCACCCGTGCCGAGACCCGATGTTTCTTCATATACCTGAATTGAGGCTTTGTCACCGTGGATTTCGATGATTTCGCCGATGAGTCGCTGACGGCTTACGCGTACAACGTCAAACATATTAGCATCTCTCATGCCGGAAGCCACAACAAGAGGGCCGGATACTTTTGTAATTGTTCCGTTGCTCAATTTTATCACCATTTCTCCATGCATGTTTTCAGTAGCGGAGCTCGCATGGGTTTTCTCCGCCGAAAAGTATTGAGAATTCTGTTATGAAATAATGTCAGACCCAACGGCCTGCTCAACGTACTTACTCACGTTTTTCATGCCGATTCCGTTGTTGCCCGAAATGGCGGGAATGGGAATGAATGCAGGCATAATGCGTTCGCTGAAGATGCCGATTTCTTCGCTGAGCTGAGCCGCAAGCGCTTCTGTGATGAACACTACGGCGTATTTTTCATCGGCGAATTTGCGGAAATAACTGAGAGCCTGCTGAGCATTCTCAACAGGGAAGATTTCAAGCCCGAGAGAAGCGAAGCCGTATATACTGTCTTTATCGCCCACCGCGGCAATTTTATACATAAAGCTCCCTCACTCTCTGCTGAATAATCTCCGCCGACACGCCGCTTTGCTTCGCACCGAGGATAATGCGCACACTCTTCACTTCGGCAACCGTGCCGTAATAATGCGCAATAAGCGGCTCAAGACCGAATGCCTGCCACTTTGTTTTCTTTATGAGTGCGGTAATGACATCGTCACACCACTTTTCAAATGCGGTTGTGCTCTGACTGAGTGCATCTGCCGCTCCGCTGTACTGTGTTGAGGACACATAATCGAGCACAGCTTGTTCACCCGAAAGAGCCGCGCTAACGAGCTTTTCAACGTCAAAGCCCTCACATTCGCAAAGTGAGCGACGGATGTAATCATCATCCTTGTGCGTTTTTGCGCAACGCATTGCAACCTTGACGTTAACTCCTGCACACGTCAGCCTTGCGATATCCTTGACAAGTGCATTTTTTGTGCTTGCAGAAAGCTCACTGAGCCTTCTGAGCGCCGCAGAGTCAATCACGGTGTCGGTCAGTTGACCGCTGTCTGTTTCAACCGCGACCTTGTAAGCGTACTTTGCGGTTTCTTCCATGTAATCGGGAAGAAGGGTGAAGTTATGAGTATCAACCGCCTTGCCGAGAACTTCAAGGTCAAGTGAGGTAGGCTTGAAAAAGTATTTTTCTCTGTCTGCCCCGCTGAACTTGCATTTGATGGCGGTTTTGAGGTTCTGATAGTCGTTGAGTACCGTAAGCACTTCAAGCTCGTTTTTGTCAGGCGCGGATTCACACAAAAAATCCCACGCTCCGACAAGCCTTGCGTTGAGTGCGGCGGTGTAATTGCCGTCTTCGGAAAACTCCCATCCGTTGTCTGCCAGAATGCGCAGGGCACTCCTGAGTGAGTCAGCTGAAATCAACTGCTCCACAACGGAACGACCGAGGAAATATTTTTCCACGGCTCTTGTTCTCGCAACGGCGTATGCATAATTCATTTCATTCATGCCGATGCCTCCTTTCAGGCGGTGTTTGTTTGATTAAATCAGAAAAGTATAGGACAGATAATATCCTTCAGCTCATCCTTTGCTTCATCAAACAAGGCCTTAAAGGTGCAGTTGACTTCGATATCACCGTAGCTGAGCACGAAGCCGTTTTCGATATCGGCAGTTATGTTGCTGATAATAACCTTGCCCTCTCCTACAGCCGCATCGATCTCTGCGCTGAAAGTGGAAGGCATACGTTTAAGATCAGCCTTGTTGAGCCGCATTGTGCCAACGCCCTGCTGACAGAAGCGCGCGCAAAGCACAACAAGCACGCTGAAATACTCTCTGTCGGGCAAAGCGCACAGCTTTTCGTATGCGGCTGAAATAACGTCGTTAATAATCGCGTTTTTGGTTTCAAGCAGGCATCTTTTTGACGCCGCCTCCCCTGCAGATTTACCGCGGGCAACAATTGCCGCCGCTTCCGCCTCCGCCTTAGCAACAATCTCATCGGCTTCTTCACGGGCATCAAGCATTGCTTTTTCCCAAATAGCCTGAGCTTCCTTTTTTGCGTTAGCTTCAATTTCGGCGCATCTTTGCTGTGAATCCTCAGCGATTTTGTTTAAAATCAAGTCCAATCCTGTCATGGATTCATCTCCCGAGTATTAATTAACCGATGTTGAATACTGCAAGCAGTGAAACAAGAAGGGTAAGAATTGCGTAGGTTTCAACAAGGGCCGCCATTGTCATAGCCTTTGCAAGCTGATCTGACTTCTTTGCAATGAGGCTGACACCTGAAGCGGAAACTCTGCCCTGATAGATTGCTGAGAAGTAACCTACGAATGCGATGGGAAGGCAAGCGCAAAGATACATAAGACCCTGACCCCACGGAATCTGTGAGAGTGTGCCGCCGATAACGCCGATTCTGTTGAGAAGAATGAAGGCGGCAAGGAAGCCATACAGACCCTGTGTACCGGGAAGGATCTGCAGAACAAGCGCTTTACCGAACATTGAGGGATCCTCTGAAAGAAGACCTGCGCCTGCTTCACCAACGTTGCCTACGGCTTTGGCTGATCCCATGCCGGGAAGAATTGCTGCAAGAGCAGCACCGAAAATTGCTAATGCAAGACCTAAATTATCCATTGTAAGTTTCCTCCTTGAAGATATAATGATTTGTTTTAACATTAAACGGGGTGAAGGAGCGGCCTCCGCCCTCGTAAAACTTTGAGAAGAATTCGACATACTGAAGTCGGTTTGTGTGAACGTAGGTGCCTATGAGGTTGATTGCGATATTGACAACGTGGCCAAAGATGAATATCGGCACAAAGGCAACCGCTTTGAGCACCATGCTCTGCGGCATTGAAGCGAGCATATTGACAACGTTTGCAATAACACCCGTAACAAGGCACAGAGCGAGAAGTCTTGAGTAAGAAAGAATGTCACCGAGGTATCCTGAAGCGGTGTTATATAGTCCGTAAAGACCGCCGCCGAGCTTGCCGATGATGTTCTTTGAGCTTCTGCCTGCGGTGAGGATAATGAGCACACATCCTGCCGCCAGCAGATATTTGCCCCATTTGGCAATATCGGGCGGTACGTTTGTGATAAGCCCCGCGCCGATGATGGCAAAGCCCGTAACAAACACGTAAACCGGAACAACGTCGCATACGGCACCTAAAACGTTGTGTTCCTTACACAACATATAGAACCTGACCGCAAGGCCTGCAAACAGATGAATGATGCCGAAAAGGAAGGAGAACAGAAGCAACCGCATCGGGTCGTCAACGGGCTCAAACCATAAGGCAACGGAGTCAATCTCCCTGCCGAAGAAGTTGCCCGAAATCACCGTTACGGCGTCACCGAACCAACCGCCGAAAAGTGCGCCCCAAAACGCAGAGAAAGCACCACACCAGAAGAACATTGTCATGCTCTTATTAAGGGCTTCGCTGAGCTTGAGCTTCTTTTTGGCAATTGCCGTAAATATCATCATCAGCACACCGTAGCCTGCATCAGAAAGCATAAGACCGAACAGTGCGTAATAAAAAAACGACATTACGGGGTTTGGGTCAACGTCCTTTTTGCCGGGCACGGAATACATTGAGGTTATGCCCTCAACGCCGGCAACAAAGCTGTTGTTTTCAAGCAATACGGGTACGTCGTCGTCCTCGTCGGGCTCTTCAAGCTGCATGTAAAGCCTGAAGCGCGCCTCAAGCTCTTGCTTGAGCTGAGCTGAATATTTCTCGGGCACAAAGCCCCTGACAAAGAAGGTTGAACGTGTGAGACCCAGCCGTTCAAGCACCTCGTATTTATCTTTTTGAATCAGATAGTAGTCGCAGACAAAGTCGATATCGTCGTAAAAATCCTCGTTTTGTTTTATCTGTTTCTGCAATTCGGAAATACGCGATTGCGCCGCGGCAATTTCTGCCTTGTGCGCTTCAATCACCTTCAGCGGTGTTGTGCGCGTCATATCCGACGGTCTTGCGAAGCCTATGCTTCTCAATGCAGCAAGGAAATCATTTGCATCGTCTTTGAAGCAAACGGCTACGATACACGTCTGTTCGGGTGATGAGCTGACAATTTCAATTTCCATGGCTTCCACTTCGGGAATCTCCGCGGCAAGAAGTTCCAGCAATTCATCGCGCGTTAAGCTGCGCTGAATTGAGCCGATGAACACCGACGTGCTCTCCGTACGGGAATAGAGCATAGGTATGTCAAGCTCTTTCCACGGCATCAGCCCGTCGATTAAAACCTGCTGCCTGATTATGTGGGCCTTCTGCTCGGAAATTTCGTGGCTGAGCTGTTCAAGCTCAATGCACTTTTCCATTATCAGTTCAATATCTGAGCAATAGCTGTCGTATTCTTCAACGGTGAGCTCTTTTTTGCCCTTAAAAGAATCAAGTAACGACGTTTTCCTCGGACAATACTCGCTCAAAACAGCTCTTGCGCGTTGCGCCTGTGCAAACTGCTTGTCATAAAAAGACACGGAGCGTGCGGTTTCGAGCTTTTCGTATCCGTCCTCAGCTTCAAGCTTGCTGAACTCAACAACACCCTTGCGCTGAAGCAGGTCAACAATATCTTTACTGTCTGCCAGCAGAGCCACAAGATCAAAACGTTTCATTTTCAGTTTCGCCATATCTGCACCTCCTTTCAGAAAATCAATGTAAAAATCAGCCTAATATATGCCTGATAACTGCGTCGATAGCTTCGGTGTATTTACCTTCTATCTCGCCTATCATCTTTTTTGTGCGAAGCTCTGCGAGCTTCTCCGCCTGAGAAACAAAGCCTTTTGCGGCAAACTCAGCTTCATCAATCAATTCCGCCGCTTTCGCCTTGGCTTCTTCTCTGCTTTTTTCACGGCATTCAAGAGCTTTTGCACTTGTGAATTCAACAACCGCTGCGGCGTCACTCTGTGCAAGTTGAACCTGCCTTGCCGCCTTGCTTTCCGCATCAAGTACGGAGTTTATAAGTTCGGATGCCATATAAATACCTCCTTGCAAAAGGGAATTGATATGCATGCCTGCATACCGATCGCACTGCTTCTTACGGCAATTACAACCGCAGTAATTATCAGCGCTACCAGAACAACAATTATCAGCAAAAGCAATTTTCTCGAAGTCGGAGCCAAAGGTGATTCCGGCTTATCTCTGTAATTGTATGTGACAATGTTGCTGAGGTCAGGTCTGGATTTTTTGCTTTTTTCAACCCACTGCTCGTCACGCACCTGCTTGCGATGCTCCAGATTCTTCATTGCAAGAGCATAATCGCTCTCGTATTTTTCATATAAATCCGTTGGGAGCTCAGGTTGTTTGTATGCTGATTCCGTAACGGGCGGCGCGGCGGTTTCGGGCTCCTCGTATTCGGGCGGATCTTCGCCTGCGAGGGCCTTTTTTATGTCGCCGAGCATCTGCCTCGGTGTGATGTAACGTGCGCCCTCGTCATATTCAACGGCACGAAGCACAATTTTTGCAACTCTTTCGCTCGCGTGAAGCGGCGGAGCAATCTTTTCACCCGCGCAGCGCTTTGCGACCGCTTCGGTGTATTCATTTAGTGTCGGCTCATTAACACCCTGAGAGAGAAACGGAAGCCTTCCCTTATTGAGCAAAACGTACATGATAAGGCCGAGGGAATATGTGTCCGATGCGCAACCAAGTCTGCCCTCTTTAAGAAATTCGGGTGCCATATATTGCTGAGTTTTTCTGTATGCAATTGAGTTCTTTTTGGGTTGTGTGAGGCTGAACGTGCCGAAGTCACCGAGCTTGCACCTGCCCGTTGCATCAAACATGACGTTTTCAGGCTTGAGGTTGGGATAAACGTAGCCGAAGTCCCTGCACTTATCAAGCGACTGACAAAGGCACAACGCAAGGCGCAACACCTCTGTTTCAGTAAAGGCAAAGTCGTTGATAAATTCGGAAAGCGGTGTCAGCGGTTCCATCCTGATGAGCAGGTTGGTTGATGCACCGTCTGAACCGGGCTTCGTCTCCCACTCCTCGCACTTTGCAAAAAACCTGCCGGCATCGGTTTTCATCACAAGGTCAAGGTTATCCGTTACGTTTTTAATCATCGCGCGGCAATATTCCGCCTTTGAAAACGCAGGAAAATTCGTGACTGCCTCGTTTTCACCAATAAGCCGTTCGTGGCTGAAACGTATGATTTTAACAATTGATTTTTCTGTTTTTTCGCCGTCTTTTCGGGTGATTCTGTAAACTCTGCCGTCGGTGCCGGAGCCGATTTGCCTGCCCAACTGCCACGAACCGAAAACGGGATTAAATTTATCTGATATCAAAATAATCTCTCCAAAATAAATTCTTTGATATTATAGCACGATTTACCAAAATTGCATATACTTTTTTGCGAAAAAAAGATAAAAAAATATTTACTGTTTATGCACTTTTTTATGGTTGACTTATGCGGCCGAAAATATTACAATAATCACATAAACAACCGAAAGGAGTAAACACTATGGATGAAGCAATCACCCCCAACGAAGAATACGGCTTTGACATTGTCAGCGTAACCGATGACAACGGTGTTGAACATATATTCGAAGAACTCGGCAGAATTGAACTTGATGACGGCAGAGTTTATGTTGCATTGTTACCTGTTTATGACAACGAGGAAGAAATTATTGACGACGACGGCGACGCTCTGATTCTCAAGGTGCTTGTTGAAAACGGCGAAAACTACCTCATTGCAATTGAGGATGAGGACGAATTCAACGAGATTATCCCCATTTTTGAAGAGAAACTTGCCGACTTGTTTGAGGCAGAGGACGAAGAATAATTCTGTTTTTTCACCCTGCTGTGTACGATTTTATGGCAGTTATAACCCAACAAATATAACTTGGGAATGATGCTCCGGCAGCGGATTGCAGACCTCCCGCTTTTGCGGACGAAGGGAGCGTGAACCTGCGGGCGAATACCCACCTGCGAAGAGCAGGTTATAAAGTCATATACCGGCACAGCGGGGCTTCATGTTGTCGATAAAGGCACAAGAACGACAACGCAATTTCATAGCATTTGACAATCGCTCAAGGCATTAAAGCTTGGGTGATTTTTCTTGCCGTTTTCTAATAAAATAACTATCGTTATCAAACACACCCTTGACATTCCCAACCAAAACCGAGTAAAATGAAAACATCAACTAAAAGGAGTCAAAAACATGAAAATTGCGCTTTTTGCCTTTGCCAAAAAAGTTATGGCGATGTTTGTGGCACTGCTCACCTCTCTGTCAATTATTGCTCCCGACAAGAGCGAGCCGATAACACGCCCCGACGACAACACGGTTACCGCATACGACGTCAGCAGTGCTGACTATAAGCTCAGCATTGACGTCACCGACGAAATCCACGACATCAGCGACCTTCTTTTCGGCGTTTTCTTTGAAGACATCAACTTTGCCGCAGACGGCGGTCTCTATGCCGAAAAAATCGCAAACCGCTCTTTTGAGTTCTTCAATCAGGCCGCAGGCGACAAGCTGTTTGCATGGTCTGCCGTCGGCAACGTAAAGCACGAGGTTGTTGAAGATAAAAACGGCGCGCTCAATCAGAACAACCTCAATTACCTCGTCATTGAAAACACAAGCAGTGCACCCGCAGGTGTTGAAAACAGAGGATATATGGAAGGTATGAGTTGTGAAAGCGGCGAAGCCTATAAGCTTTCATTCTATGCAAAATCTACCCAAGGCTACACGGGCAAGGTTTACGTCAACCTTGTTGCTGACGGCAACGTTGCCGCAAGCGCAGTTGTTGACGGCATCGGTGCCGAATGGGCAAAGCATGAAGCCACACTCAACTGCAAGGCAACCTCCGCCGCAGGCGCAACCCTTCAGCTTCTTATTGACAACGGCAAAGCAGAATTTGATATGGTTTCTCTTTTCCCCGTCAATACATACAAAAACCGTGAAAACGGTATGCGCGCAGACCTCGGAAAAGCAGTTGCTGACCTTGAGCCTACTTTCCTGCGTTTCCCCGGCGGCTGCATAATTGAAGGCTACGACACCGCAAGCGCGTACAACTGGAAGCACTCTGTCGGCGTTGACGAAAACGGCGAGCCGCTCCTTTTCAACGGCAAATACGGTGACGTTGCAACAAGAACGTATGATTACAACATCTGGACGGATTTCAACGCAACCGACGACATCTACCCCTCATTCATGAGCTACGGCCTCGGCTTCTATGAATACTTCCAATTTGCTGAGGATATCGGTGCAATCGGTGTACCCGTACTCAATTGCGGTCTGTTCTGCCAGATGCGCGGCATGGGTCCCGTTGATATGGATTCGGAGCTTTTCGCTCAGTACATTCAGGACATGTTTGACCTGATTGAGTTCTGCCGCGGTGACGAAACCACCAAGTGGGGCAGAATCAGGTGCGACCTCGGCCACAAAGAGCCGTTTGAGCTGAAATATATCTGCATCGGCAACGAGAACGAGGGCGAGGATTATTTCGTACGCTACGAAGCTTTCCTTGAAGCCTTCCTTGAAGCAAAAGCCAACGACACCACGGGCATTTATGACGGACTTGAGCTGATTTATTCCTCCGGCGCATCCGATGCAACACACTCTGCACAATACATCAAATCCTACGTATTTGCTGAAAACTGGCTCAAAGAACACAACGAAACAGACATCAACGTTTTTGCAGGCGCAACCGACCAACACTATTACAACGACCCCTCATGGTTCCGTGAAAACGTTGACTATTACGACGAATCCAACTATACAAGAAACGCGCTGACCGAAACTCACTACGGCGGCGGAATCGGCGTGTTTGTGGGCGAATATGCCGCACGCTCAAACAGACTTGAAGCCGCGCTTGCTGAGGCGGCATATATGACGGGCCTTGAAAGAAACGGCGACATTGTCAAAATGGCGGCATACGCTCCCCTCTTCGGTAACGCAACCGCAGGTCACTGGTCGCCCGACCTCATCTGGTACAACAACAGCACGGTCGCACCGTCAGTCAACTACTATGTACAGAAACTGTTTTCAAACCACGCGGGCACTACCCTGCTCTCCTCTGAGCTGACAGGCGCGGATATACCCGAAGACGACCTGAGCGGTATGGTCGGCGTCGGCACATGGTACACAAGCGCGAGCTTTGACAACGTGGTTGTTACCGACAATGAAAGCGGCAAGGTGCTTGACAAGGACGATTTCTGCACAACCGGCGGCTTCTTGTGGAATTGGCAGAAGGCAAGCGACGGCAAGTGGAGAATCAAAGACGGTGCACTTGTTAACACCACAACCGACATGAACTACAGCGACACGGGCAGCGTTGTCTATTTCGGCAACCCCGACTGGTCAAACTACACCTACACCGTTGAATGCACAAAGCTCGACGGCGAGGAAGGTTTCCTCATTCCTTTTGCGGTTAAGGACACACAGAACAACTTCTTTTGGAACATCGGCGGCTGGCAAAACACACTTTCTTGTGTGCAGCACATTGAAAACAACGCAAAAACAGGCCAGATGCCCGGCACTGTTACAGATTTCACCGTTGAAACAGGCAAAACATATCAAATCAAAATTGTGGTTGACGGCACCTGCGTTCAGGGCTACATTGACGGCGAGCTTCAGTTTGACATTGACACCGCCTCACAGTGCAACGCAGAAACATATCAGGTTGTTTCCACCGACGAAACGGGCGACACCATCATCAAGCTTGTTAACGTAACAGACGAAAGCAGAACTTTCGCAGTGAGCATTAACGGCACCCCTGCCGACGAGGCAAAGGTATATCAGCTTAAAGGCGAAACCCTTGACGACGTGAATGTTCTCGGTCAGGCAGAAAGCTGCAGCATTGAGGAAATCACCGTTGACAACATCAGCGAAGCATTCAACTACACCGTACCGAAATATTCGGTAACAGTGATGAGAATTGCTCAGGGCTGAAATAAAGCATAAACGCACCCCCAAGATATCGGCTGATATCTTGGGGGAAATTATATATCAGTTTCATTTATCTGTTTCTGTCATTCGCCCCTCTCCCTCAGTCACTTCGTGACAGTTTCCTCATTAGAAGGAGCCTTGAAAAATTCTGCTTTTTTTGCAGCGAAATACACCCGTTTCTCTCGGGTGTATTTTTTTCGTTCAATTATATTTGCGCAGCTTCACAAAGAAGCTGACAAGAAAAAGGTCGGGATTCTCTCCCGACCTTTTTCTTAACTTCTTACGCATTTTTGTTTTCACTCAATTTAATGTGTAAATCAAATAAACATTGAGTTTAAAAACAGACTTTGCCCACCTCTCTTTAATGAGGGAGGTGGATTTTTGCGAAGCAAAAAGACGCAGGGAGAGATCAAAGAACGTCATATATAACTGTTTTTCTCTCCCTCAGTCACCTTGCGGTGCCAGCTCCCTCATCAGAAGGAGCCGGAGTGCGTTACCGATAAAGCCCTCAGCCTTACTTAACCTTCACGGACTTCACGGCGCTGTAGGATGAATATACCTTGCCGCTGTCGGTGTTCTTATAAGACCTGATCTTGAAGTAATAGGTCTTGCCGCTTGTGAGACCGCTGACGGTTGCGTTGGTTTCGTTTGCATCATAGTTGTCGTATCTCTTGTAAGTGCCGTTTTTGCTTGTTGCATAATAGAGCTGATATTTGCTCTCACGGCTAACGTCGTCCCACGCAACCTTTGCCTTGCCCTTGGTTGTGGACTTCACGCTTGTGATTGACGTTGACTTGGGCTTGGTTGCAGTTTCAAGCGCATCAGAATAACTGCCGTAGATTGTGCCGTCATCCTTCACGTAGGCTCTGACCTTAAACTCGCACTTTGTTGCCGATTTCAGGTCTTTGAGCTTGTAGGTTGTGCCGGTAACGTCGGCAATCTTTTCAAATTCGTCAGTGTCGGAGTTGTACTGATATACTCTGTAGCCGTCAGCGCCAACTGATTCTGACCAACTGAGTGTGATTGTTGTAACAGTCTGCTCAGCTTCAAGGTCGTAAACCTTGCGCGGCTTGACGGTAAACTCAAGCTCTTTTGTGCCGCTGTATTTACCCTTGAACTTGACGGTTACGGTATATCTACCCGGATTCTTCCTGCCCTTTTCATAGGTTACGGTGTAGTCCGTGTCTTTTTTGAGCTCCTTGCCCTTTGTGTCCTCAACCGTTACGGACGGCTTCTTTGCTTCTCCGTTGTAGGTGTAGGAATCGTTGGAAAGCTCAATTGTGTCGGGGCGGTGGATTGTTTTGCTTGATTCAACCTCGCCGCATTCGCAGACCTTCTGAATCTTGCCGTTTTTGGTAAGAGTTGCACGGGTGGTAACTTCTTCAAAAACGTGAGTATGATTGAGATTCTTTGTTTCAACTGTGAGCTTTGCAGCTCCGTCGGGGATAACTGAGTAACCGCCAAAGGAGAACTCATTGAGCGTTCTCTTGCCGTTGTTGTCTTCAAACGTGACGGAAACAAGCTCATAGCCGTCTTCAAGTTCAATGTCAAAGCCGTAGCCTGCGCCGACGTTGAACCACCTTTCGTCGTTGTGCTCAACAAAGCCGTCTGCGCCTTCGGTTGTAACAATTGTTGCGCCCTCGCCGCAGTTAACTTCAAAGCGGTCATACTTAACCTTGAGGTCATCATCAATGCGCTCATAGAGGCTGCCGTCAAGGATATAGAAATTGTGGCTCTGAAGGCTGATAATCTTGGGAACGGTTTTGGTTTCCTTGATTGTTAGCTCATATCCGCATTCAACTTCGGCATAGTCATTATATGCAGTGATATCGCCGAACCTGTCGCGGTATTCCATAGTCCTTACGTAATAATTGTAGCTGTCGTCAATATCACTTTCGTCAAGTCCGAAGTAGAGCTTAACGCCCTGAAGAACAAGCGTTCCGTTGCCGGGGTCATAAACGTTTGTGAGCATCAGATCTGATGCATCACCAAAGCCGCCATCATACCATTTTACAGTCTGATTTGTGCTGTCGGTGAACATATCGCGATCTGCAAAATATTCAACCATATCGCTGTGATTTGCAAAGTATTTGTCTGCAATTTCAATGTACTTGTCGTACGGTACGGTATAGCTCCATTCTTCTGCATCGTAGTAGTCATCAAACGCACCTTGCCATACAAGATAGAAGAACATTGTTTCATCGGGCACGTTTTCGTCACTGCCGAACGGAGTAGAGAAAAGGTTGAACATACTCAGAATATTGCTGTAAGATTCAAATGATATGCTCTTGCCGCAATCATCGCAGATATCGTCGGTGTTGGCGTCCTTATGACCGTCTGTTTCTATGTATTCACGGCCTTCAATCCAGTATTGGCAGGTAGGGCAATACTTACCGGCTGTATAACCTGAGAAATCACAAAGAGGTGCAAGCTCCGGATATTCAACTGCTTTTTTGTGTGAGCAGAACTTAACGGTGACTTCAACAAGCTTGCCCAGAAGGTTAAACGTTGCGGTATGTGTGCCGCTCGTCCACGGGTTCTTCGGTGACTGATCTGTTTCAACCTCAGGCCACGAATCAAGATCTTCAAAAACGTCAGAAGCTGTGCCTTCAATAACCGTTCCGTCTTTGAGTGTTACTTTAAGGTTAAACTCATTGTTGAAAACCGAGTAGTAATAGTATTTGTATTCTACTTCCTCGTTTGTTTCTTCGTCCTCATAGGCGCCCTGCTCGTACCAGCCGCCCTTGTTTTCGCAAAGGTAAATGGTACCCGCTTCTATGCTTTCAATGGCAGATTCAACAACTTCAACTTCAAGTATTGCATGATAGTTGCCGATTTCATATTCAACTTCGTGTGTTCCGACATCCCACTGATTTTCATAGCTCTGCTCATCAAACCAATTCCATCCCCAGCCGTACTCTTCTTCAAGCTCCCATAAAAAGTCAAAGGTTACGCTTGTGCCGTCCTTATAGTTGACGGTTACTTTTTTAGGAGAATATGAGTATCTGAAGTATTCATCGCTTGTTACGTTTTCGTCGAGATCTTCATCCCAGTATTCATCTCTGGTTATCTCGCCGTCATAATTGGCTATAACACTTACGGGTTCCATTACGATGCTTTCAACGGGGTCTTCTGTGATTGTTACGTCATATTCGCAAGCAACCTCACCAATCTTGAAATATGCGGTGTGCGTGCCTACTCCCCACGGAGTCTCGTGTGACTGGTCGTCTTCCAGAGTATAATTCAGACCTGTTTCTTCGGTAAACATCCACAAATCATCATAGTATTCGGGTGCCCTGTCGTCTTTGTAATAAACGGTGAATTCATACGGGTTTACGTCATATACATAATAAGCTTCTGTTTCAACCCACTCGCAGTTTTCATCGTCCCAGTATCCCGTAAGACGCTCACCGTTGGTGTTTTCCATAAATGAAAGAGGTTCAACTTCAATGCGCTCAACAGGGTTTTCAATCACGTTAACAATACCGGTGCAAGTCTTACCAAGTAAGGTTACGGAATATGCATTTGCGCCGAGAATAAACTGATTCTCATAGTCCTGACAGAAATCTACGCTCGGATAATCTTCCAACGCCTCATAAATATCGTCCATATCACCGTTGATGGTTGTGCCGTCGGTGAGTTCAACATGGAAAGTCAGACTGTATTCATTGACATCATAGTAAAAATACTCATACGGAATTTCATTTCCGTCTTCATCATAATCAGAACCTTCAGTGTAATAACCGTTAACAAGATAAAACAGTTCAATCGGGTCAACTGAGATGCTCTTAACGGGAGAAGCGGTGATTTCTACCTCATATTCGGCAACATAATCGCCTACCCTGAAATATGCGGTGTGCTTGCCGGCTTCCCACGGATTATCGTGAGACTGGTCAGACTCACAATCGTAAGTTAAGCCCGTATTTTCGGTGAAATGATACAAAGAGTCGTATGTTTCGGATTCTCTGTTTTCGTCCTTGTAATATACTGTGATTTTATCAGGCGCAATATAGTATTCATAATAGTCAACCGGGATATAATCTTCGATTTCTTCATCCCAGTATTCCGTAATATGCTCGCCGTTGGTAAACTCCATAAATGAAAGAGGCTCAATCTCAATGCGCTCGATGGGGTTTTCAACAATCTTCAGAACACCCTCAAATTCTTTGCCCAGCAGAGTGATGGTGTAGGTGTGTTCGCCCAGAGACAACTGATTTTCATAGCTCTGTTCAAGATGAATATGGGGGTATTCACCGTACAACTCGAAGATATCCTCACCCGTGCAGGCAAGGCCGCTACCGTCAGAGAAGCCTATTCCCATACACACGTCAGCCAAAGAGAAATCGTAATGGAAGTATTCTCCGAAAACTTCTTCACCGTCTCCATTGATATAGCTGCCTTCAACATAACTGCCGTTAACAAACTGAACAAGCTCAACAGTTTCAACTGAGAGGAAGTCAACGGGATGCTCAGTGATTTCAACCTCATACTCCGTGACCAGCTTACCGACCTTCAAATATGCGGTGTGCTTGCCAACACCCCAAGGATTGTTGTGGGACTGGTCGTCATAGCAATCATATCTGTATCCCGTGCTGTCAGCAAAATCAGATATGCTTTCATAGGTTTCGGGCTCTCTATTTTCATCCTTGTAATATACGGTGATATTCTGCGGATTGGTGTAGTAGTGATAATAGTCTGTTTCAACGTAATCTCCGAGATTTTCGTCCCAATACTCCGTGATGTGCTCGGCGTCGTTGAATTCCCTTATGGAAAACGGCTCAATCTCAATGCGCTCAATGGGAAGCTCAACAACGTTTACGGTCATTTCAGCTTCTTTACCCATTATCACAACAGTTGCGGTATGTTCACCCACACCCCACTGATTTTCATAGCTCTGGCCATAGCGAACACCGAAATCAAAGTCAAAATAACTACTGATGTAATCGCCGTCGCCCTCAATAACATCACCGTTGGTCAGGGTAACAACGAGATCCATGTCGGAATAGTTGAAGCCGTAGTGGAAAAAGCTGCGTTCGATTTCCTCGCCCGTTTCTTCATCTACATATATTTCGCTTGATACCCAGCCGTCCACTTCCTCTATCAGTTCAATGGGCGAAACGCTGATGCTTGCAACGGGATTCGCAGTGATTTCAACTTCGTACTCAGAAACCAGCTTGCCAAGCTTTAAATATGCGGTGTGCTTGCCAACACCCCAAGGATTGTTGTGGGACTGGTCGTCATAGTAGTTATAGCTATAACCTGTGCTTTCGGAAAAATCCCAGATATCGTTATAGGTTTCGGGCTCTCTGTTTTCGTCCTTGTAATATACGGTGATATCACTCGGATAAACATCGTACATATAATAATCAGTTGCAACGTATTCTTCAAGCTCTTCGTCCCAGTATTCAGTTACTCGCTGACCGTTGGTGAGCTCAGTGTAAGAAAGAGAGCTGATTTCAATGCGCTCAATGGGAAGTTCAACAACATTTACGGTGAAATCGAACTCTTTGCCCAGAACGGTCACAGTTGCGGTGTGCTCACCCAAGCCCCACTGATTTTCATAGCTCTGGGGCGTGGTAATGCTGAAATTGTAATCAAAGTATTCAGCGATGTACTCGCCGCTGCCCTCAACAACCTCGCCGTCAGACAAAGTTACGGTGAACATCGTTTTCGAGTCACTGATATCATAGTGGAAAAAGCTGTATTCAACTTCTTCCCCTGTTTCACCGTCGTAATTGCTGCCGGTTTCAATCCAACCGTCAACATGCTCAATCAGCTCAATGGGTGCAACGCTGACACTTGCAACGCGATGCGGTCTGATTTCAACGTCGTATTCACTTACAAGCTTGCCGACCTTGAAATACGCCTTGTGAGTGCCTACTCCCCACAGGTTTGTGTGGCACTGATCATCGTAGTATTCATAGTTATACCCTGTGTTTTCGCTGAAATCATTGAGATTATCATAGGTTTCGGGCTCTCTGTTTTCATCCTTGTAATAAACGGTGAAAGCACGCGGATGTGTGTAATACTTGTAGTATTCGGTTTCAACGTATTCTCCAAGTTCTTCGTCATAGTAGTCGTAAACAAACACACCGTCGCACAGCTCCTCGAATGAAAGAGGCTCAACCTCAATGCGGTCAATGGGGATTTCAACAACGTTGCAAATAAGAGGTGTTTCTTTACCCAAAAGATTGACTGTTGAGCGATGCTCACCCAATCCCCACGGATTCAAAGGTCCCTGATTCATATAAACCTCGGGGTTAGAATCAAAGTATTCAGCGATGTAATTGCCGTCGCCTTCAACAACCTCACCGTCAGCCGTAGTTACGGTGAAAAACATATCCGAATAATCGATATCATAGTGGAAATAGCTGTATGCAACTTCTTCATCTTTTTCAACATCATAATAGGATCCGCTGTCAAGATAGCCGTCAACATACTCAATGCACTCAATGGGTGCAATGCTGATGCTTGCAATGGGATGTGCGGTGATTTCAATACTGTATTCAACAACCATTTCACCCACCTGCAAATATGCAGTGTGAGTGCCTATGCCCCAAGGGGCCGTGTGAGACTGATTGTCATAATATGAACAGCCGAAGCCCGTTGCATCAGTGAATTCCATCGGTCCTTCAAATGTTTCGGGTTCTCTGTTTTCATCCTTGTAATAAACGGTGATTGACTCGGGGACAATGCTGTATTGGTAAAACGCTTCACAAGCAACCCACTCACCGTTCACTTCGTCCCAATACTCTGTTTGAATATTGCCGTTGGTATTCTCTGTAAATGAAAGAGAGCCTACTTCAATGCGGTTGATGGGGAATTCAATAACATTCATGGTAAATTCGGCATCTCTGCCCAACAAATTCAGAACCGCGGTGTGTTCACCAAGTCCCCACGGGTTGTCATACTCCTGATCTGTGCTCAAAGTGGGATAACAGCCGAAGAGGTCATGCATATCATAAGCATTGCCTTCAACAACTTCACCGTTTGACAAATTGACGGTAATGAGAAGTTCGTTGTAATCAACGTCATAGTAAAAATACTTATAAGGAACTCCCTGCTCTGTTTCTTCGTCTTTGTATGTACCCTCTATGTACCAACCGTCTATCTTTTCAACGCAGTCTACCGGTGCAACAGAGAAACTTTCAATAGGGTTCTCAGTTACAACAACCGTATATTCGCCCTCATAGTCGCCTAATGTGAAGCCGATAGAGTGCGTGCCGACATCAAGTTGATTGTTCATATCCTGAGTAAAATCTGACTTAAATTCCACACCGATTGCTTTCTCGATATTACCCCAATAATCTGTCAGACTTGTACCGTCGGAAAAATAAACCGTGACATCGTCGTCAACATCCCAGATGCTGACGTTATACACAAAGTATTCAACCGGTTCTCCTTCGGCATTTTCAGTTCCTGCCCAATTGCCGTCAACGTGTTCCATAACCTCAAATGCAGGAATATCAACGTCAACAACAGTAACCTCTTCCTGCGCGCTTGCCGCAAGAATAAAACCTGAAAAATCGGCGCAAAGCGTGCTGCTCAGCGGAATGCCGCCGACAAGCATAATAACCGCCAGAAATACTGACAGTATGCGTTTGAAAGTTCGGTTGATGTTTTTCATGTTTTTGCCTCCAATCATGTTTTAACAACAAAGATTCAATTTAATTTTATCATAAGCAAATACAAGAGTCAATTGAGTTGAGTGAAGAATAACTCCCTTGCGATGTAAAAAAATCAAGACCCGTTTTGGTTAAAAAGCACGATTGAAAAGAAGATTTTTACAGATTATCTGAAAAGGTCAAAAAAACCGCCAGCATAGCTGACGGTTAGCATAGCCGACGGTTATAATTGATTTACATACCAAAAATTGCAAGCACCTTTGCAATGATTGTGAAAAGAATTGCATAGGGGTCAAACATAAAGCGGAGCATGAGCAACATAGGCTGGTCCTGACCCTTTTCAGTTATAACGAGTTCTGTGTTTTCGCCGAGTCCCTGCTCTTTAAGCACATCAACATACGCCTGAGCAATCAGCTCGTTGCCCTTTACACTCGGGTGGATTGCGTCTGCGGCAAAGTTGTCATAATCGCCGTTGAGCGCAGATGCCACGTCTACGATGATTATTTCACCGGGATGCTCCTCGTCATACTTGTAAAACTTTGAGTTGATGAGGTCGGTTGCATAAGCGTATGTTTCGTGAAGATACGTTTCCTGCGGATTATAGATTGTCTGAATCATAATCACCGCGTTTTCGTTGAGATTGTTGATTTTGTCAACAATCGCACAGAAGTTGTCATATAAGTCGCCAGTGATTGTGTCGAACCTTGAAAAATCCTTTTTGACGATTGATTCAAACATAATGCCCGTCATATCGTTAGTGAGGAAATCGTTGCCGCCGATGGAGATGGCAACAATGTCTGCTTCGGCAACGCCTGCCGCAACTTCTTCAACATCAAGCCTTGCAAGCATGTTGAAGGTATTGTGTCCGGGTACAGAGAAGTTAGCGTATTCATAGCCGTTTGTGTCTGCAATGATTTTGCCGTAGGTAGCAGGCACAGAGTTTGCAAGTCCCGTGCCGTATGCAATTGAGTCGCCGAGAACAACGAGTTTTGTTGCGTCATCAGCCGCAAAAGCAACACAAGAAAGGCAACCCATAACAAGAATTATGCTCAGTAATAAAGAAATAATCTTTTTCATATTTTATATCCCCTATCCGTAGAATTCAATTTTCAGTTCTGCGATTAAAAATGACCGCCTCTGATGCTTACAACAATCTTATCGCCTTCAACGTAGATAAGGCCGAGAAGTTCAACAAACTTGTAAAGGATTCTGCCGATTACTCTGAAGAAAGCATTGTCGTTGTGACCCTTTGTTTTAACAATTGTGAGACTGTCGAGCAGTTCGGCGTTGTCTCCCCTCTTGGTTTCAAGCTTGAGTGTGTCGCCGCTGAAATCAAGGGTGGTGTAGGTTGTAACTTCGTTTTCGGAATAGAAGAATGCGGTGTAATGGTTGCTGAATTCTGAAAGCTTTATTGCATCGTATTCCTCAAGTGTGGGCTGGTCGCAGATTGCGTTGGTGTTGAGATAAACCGTGCCGCAGGGGTCAACGTAGGTTTCACCGCTTTTTGCAAGGCCGACAACACTGCTTTCATACATGAAGTGTGAGCGTCCCTGCATGTGTGAGTGACCCGTAAGAACAAGGTCAACATCATAAGCATCAAAAATGGGTGTGAACACTGCGTTGAGAAGAAGCATGGTTTCGGGCTCAAACATGAGGATACCGGGGCCGAAAAGAGCCTGATGCATAACACCTACGCGCCATTTTGCATCGGGGTTTGCTTCAACTGCCTCTTTGGCAAAAGCCATGTGGTCGGGTGCACTGCCTGACGTTGCATCAAAGAAAAGGTAGAGCACGTCACCGTATCTAAACCAAAAATCACGGTCAAGACCTTCAAAATACTTGCCGTAATATTCGTTTGGCATGTTGGTGAAGTAGTTATATGAAAA
Source organism: Acutalibacteraceae bacterium (assembly GCA_045590055.1). Classification (GTDB taxonomy): domain Bacteria; phylum Bacillota; class Clostridia; order Oscillospirales; family Acutalibacteraceae; genus UBA6857. The sequence continues at coordinate 23,675 of JAZNQF010000016.1, read as the reverse complement.
GCCTTTTTTGTCATGGTTGCCGATTGCAAGTGCAAGAGGAAGCTGTCTAAGTGCTTCGGGCATAAGAAGTGTCTGCCATTCGTCATCGGTTTTACCGGTTGAGGTGTTGTCGCCGGGTGAAACAAGGTAGCTGATTTCGGGACGGTCTGCAAGCGCAGTTGCAAGCACGTTGTTCCATGTAAGGCCGTCTTGAGATTGCTTGGTGCTATCGTCGGTCTGACCGCCGATTTGAATGTCTCCGATTACCATTGCGGTGTGGTCACCGAATGACTTTGTTTCGTATTTGCAAGCCTTGCTCCAGCCATTATCGGAAAGCCACTGGTAATAATAAGTGGTGTTTTCTTCAAGGCCTGTGAGCGTAACACGGCAGATAACTTGCTTGTCATTGTCAGCATCGGTTGTTGTGCCTTCAAAGATAACGTAACCGCTCATATCAGCACTTTTTGCAAGCCTTACCTGAGCTTTTGCGGTAGCTTTGTCTGCATGCCAGCAGAGGCTTATCTGAGTTTCATCGGAGCCGACGTTGAGGGTGGGAAGTGTGTTTTCTCCGTTATAAGCTGAATAAACGTCTGCCCACTGCTCCTCACTGAGCTTGGGTGCTTCATAGCCTGCCGTTGCAAAACCGCCAAGCTGGAAAAGCATGAGTACACTGAGAATTACTGCCAGAACTTTTTTCATGATATTACCTCCGTTTTTTCTTATATATAAAAATATTACACCTATATCATATATTTGTCAATCGAAAATCACCAGAATTTCGTCACCTTCAAAAACCTTGCCGCCTTTGATTACCCGTGCAAAAACACCCTCACGCGGCATAATGCATTGCCCAACAAGTTCCCTGATTGCGCAACCGTCGTGGCATTCCTTGCCTATCTGGCTGATTTCAAGCACACATTCTCCCACTGCAATTTTTGTGCCGACGGGTATGGTGTGAAGCACGATGCCCTCGGTTGTGATGTTTTCGGCAAACACACCGTGGCACAGCCCTTCAGTGGACATTCCCTTTGATTTTTCAATGCTCTCTTTTGCAAGCAGGCTGACCTGACGGTGCCATTTGCCTGCGTGAGCGTCACCCTCAAAGCCGAAATCTTCAATCAGCACACCCGGGTTGATTTTTGTTTTGGGTGTGCCTTTTTTTTCGCTGATGTTAATAGAAAGTACCTTTGCCATAATTAACCTCCGATCTTGTTCATTCCATGGAAGCTGCCGTAGCCGCAAGCAAATTCATGCGTCTGCGGTTTGCTGAGAATTGCTTTTTCTATTTCCGCGCGCAACGCCGCTTCATCATCAATCACGCCGAGTATATCAAACTGAACGTTACTGCCGAGGCAAGCACGGATTTTGCCGTCACTGAGCAACCTTATGCGGTTGCATTCAGAGCAAAATTTGTTACTGACGGGTGTGATGAAACCGATTCTGCCCTTAAAGCCGTCTGCAACGTAATATCTGGCAACGCTTTTTTCAAACGGGGTTGCAGTGTTGCTCTCAAACGGCTTGAGGAAGCTGAATTTCTGCAAAAGTTCCTCACCTGTAACAACAAGCTGTTCTTTTTCACCCTCAGCGGTAAACGGCATGAGTTCAATAAACCTCACGTCAATTCTGTTTTCCTTTGCAAGGTTGATAAGCTCTTCAGCTCTGCCGTCATTCCTGCCCTTGATGAGCACCGCGTTGATTCTCACGGGAGAAAGTCCCACTCTCAACGCTTCGTCAATACCCTCAAACACTTCGTCAAGACAATCTCTGCCCGTGATGTCGATATATTCGTTTTTATCCGTTGTGTCAAGGCTTACGTTAACCGCATTGACACCTGCGTTTTTAAGCTCAAGCGCATATTTTTTGAGGTTGACACCGTTCGTTGTGATTGCAAGCTTTTTCACACCGTCAATTGCACTTATGCGCCGCGCGATGTCAACAATATCCCGTCTCACCAGCGGCTCACCGCCCGTAAGACGCACCTTGCGGATTCCGTGATAGACAAAGGCGCGCACAATCTTTTCAATCTGCTGAGCGCTCAGCTCATCGTTTGCCTTTTCGCACTCATCGGTGCAGTAAACGCATTTGAGATTGCAACGCTTTGTTACCGAAACGCGCAGATAATCAATCTGCCTGCCAAAACTGTCAATCATTTATAAAATCGCTCTTTCCGCCCGTTTTTTTAACGAGCCTTATTTCGCCGATACTCATACCGCGGTCAATTGCTTTGCACATGTCGTAGACAGTCAATGCCGCAACGCTTACGGCAGTGAGCGCCTCCATTTCAATGCCCGTTTTGTATCCGCATTTTGCGGTTGCGGTGATGTACAGCTCACTTTCACCGTTATTGTCAAAGGTGATTTCAATACTGTCAATGGGTATATTGTGGCAAAGAGGTATAAGCTCCCACGTTTTTTTGCCTGCCATAATGCCTGCAACCCTTGCAACCGCAAGGGCATCGCCTTTTTTGAGGTCGCTTGCAAGCAACTTTGTCAATGTTCCTGCTTGCATGTGTACGATGCCCCTTGCCACGGCAACGCGCTGTGTTACGGCTTTTTCGCCAACGTCAACCATCACCGCCTCACCTTGCTTATTGAGGTGTGTAAAATCATTCAACGCTGTAACCTCCCATCTCATTGAGACGACGTTTCAATTCATCGCTTCTGAGTATATCAAGGAATTGAGCAACGGCAGGATTATCAGCCGCGGCTTCGTCAACAAGCAAATCGTATTCTTCAACGGAGATTTCAATGAAATCAAGGTCGTACATTTTTGCCGCAGAATATATGCCGAGGCCGCAATCAGCATTGCCTGCGGCAATTTTTGCGGCAACTGCGGTGTGTGTGAATTCTTCGTTGCGGTAACCCTCAATGTCGTTTTTGTTGATTCCGTGTTTTTTGCACAGGTAATCACACAAAATCCTTGTGCCCGAACCGAGCTGACGGTTAACGTAAACGCAATGCACCACGTCTTCAAAGCCTTTAATATTCAACGGATTGCCTTTTTTAATCATTAAGCCCTGTATTCTGCCCACACCTTTGACGAGCTTCGCGCCGCCGTCGGGAAAATACTTGTTAACATAGCTCACGTTGTATTCGCCGCTTTCGGTGTCCAGAAGATGCACACCGCCGAGGTGCGCCTGCGAATTCTTAACCGCATTGACCGCACCCATGCTTCCCACGTGAGATGAGGACACGTTGAAAGCACAACCTCTTTTGCGCATGATGTCCTTGATTTCATCAATCATCGGATCGTGGCTTCCCGTAACTATAAGAGCGTTTTCGATTTCCGAAACGTCTTTGAGAAGGATAATTTCAACCGTTTCCCCTTGCTCGATGCCCTCACTGTTCTGCTCAACAACAAGTATGCCGTCCGCCTTTGTGAAGCTGGTTACAACTCCTGCACCCCTGCCGAGCGGCACAGCAACAAAATTTCCGCCGATTCTGCCGAGTGAAACTCTGACATATTCACGGTATTTCAGCGAAGAAACCACCCTTTTGCCGAGAACGGCTTTAATTTTCTGCTCCACAGGCGCTCTTTCACCTGCAAAATGAGCCACGGTATCGCGCACAATTTCGCGCATGATGACAATTGCCGAAACGGGATATCCCGGCAGACCGATAACGGCGGTTTTGCCAACCTTACCGAGTACGGCAGGTTTACCGGGTTTAACTGCAATGCCGTGCACGGCAACCGTACCAAGCTTTCTGATAATCTCACAGGTATAATCGTCACGTCCTGCAGAGGAACCTGCAAGCATGAGCACAATATCGCACTCCTCGCAAGCGGTGCTGAGTGCGGCTTCAATCAAATCTTTTTTGTCGGGTACAATGGGATAAACCTTTGCTTTCGCGCCCCACTGTTCAACCATACCCGAAAAAATGGTTGAGTTGAACTCGATGATGTCCCCTTTTGCAGGATTTGCCGTCGGCGGCACAATTTCATCACCCGTGGGTATGATGCCAACAAGCGGTTGCTTCACCACGCTGACTTCGGTGATTCCGCCAGCAAGCAACGCGCCGCAAAGGGCAGGTGTGATTTTTTCGTATGACGGTGCAATCATATCACCCATGCAGATATCCTCGCCAACCTGACGCACGTTCTGCCACGGGTGCACCGCACTCATGAGGCTGACCTTGCCGCCGTCAAGCTGAGTTACGTCTTCAACCATAACCACCGCATCACATCCGTCCGGCAGAGCATCACCCGTATCAACAACGGTGTAAGCATCACTGTAAAGCACCACAGGTGAATTTTCACTTGCGGTGTACGTATCCTTTGCCTTCACCGCAATACCGTCCATAGCACACGCATTGTAATGCGGAGAACAGATTGCGGCATAAACTGCATTTGCAAGCACCCTGCCGCACGCCTTTACGGTCGGTACGGTTTCACATTGACGAACAAAGCCGTCGTTTATCAGCGCAAAAAAGCTTTCACGCGCTTTTTCAATCGGTATATTGTCAAGATAGTTATGTTTCATAACGGTAACCTCCGCATCAAGATTAAAATCAGAACAGACACACGTCAACTTCTTCGTTTTCTTTCAGTCCTTCTTTGTTTCTGTCAACAACAACAAATCCGTGCGCACTGCTGAGTAATGACACCACACCGCTTTTGCGGAAAATCGGCACGGCAACATCGTCACAAAGCATGACGGGCACAATTTCTTCTCTGCCGTGGTTTGACGATATACTTGTTGAAAGCCGCGCTTTCACTTTAACAGACGTATCTGTTATGCCGCAAACGGTATTGATAAGATGCCCCACAAAAAGCATTGCAACAAAATATGCCGCCGTGGGATGCCCCGGCAGACCGAAAACGGCTTTTTTGCCGATTCTGCCAATGATGGTAGGCTTGCCGGGCTTCATCGCAATGCCGTGAAGGAAAACCTCCCCGAGTGAGGAAATAACCTTCACCGTCATATCACGTGCACCTGCGGAAGAGCCGCCCGAAATCAATATCACGTCACAGCTTTCGGCGGCGGTTTTGCAGCAGTTGTATATGCTGTCAAAATCGTCTTTAACGATGCCGAAGCGCTCAACAATGCAGCCTTTTTCTTCCATCAAAGCAGAAAGAATGTGGCTGTTTATGTCGCGCACCTGACCGATTTGAGCGTTGCTTTCAATGGGCACAACCTCGTCACCCGTTGAAATAATTGCAACCCTGAGCTTTTTCACACAGAGTATCTTCGTTTTGCCGAGCGCCGCAAGAATGCCGACATGGCGTGAAGTGAGGCGCGTACCTTTTTTGATTACGGTATGACCTGCCGATACGTCATCACCGAGCCTTGTCACATTTTCAAAGGGACTGACTGCTTTGAAAATAAGACAAGTTTCATCGTCAAGCTGCTGAGTGTTTTCCACCATAACAACGGCATCTGCACCCTCGGGCAGCATGCCGCCCGTTGAAACTCTTATGCATTCACCGTCAGTTATGCACGTCTCGGCTTTTTCGCCCATAAAAATCTCGCCTTTTACGGTGAGAATTGCAGGCATACTCTCCCCCGAGCCGAAGGTGTCACGGCAAACAACCGCATAACCGTCCACGGTTGAACGGTTAAAGCACGGTATATTTTCCTCGGCGGTGATATCACACGCGGTAACTCTGCCAAGGCATGAGCACAAATCAACAAGCTCACTGTCGGCGGTAAATGAGGAGAAGTTGTCTGTTATAATCTCCCTCGCCTTTTCACTTGAAACAACGTTCAGCATATATCCGTTATCCTTCCGTCGCACAGATTGATTCTTCTGCCGCCTATTCTTTCGGCTTCTTCTTTATTATGGGTTGTGATAATGAGGATGCAACCCGTTTCTTTTCTGTATTCATCAATTGTTTCCAGAATAAGCTTTGCGCTTTCGGTATCTGCTGCGCTTGTCGGCTCATCAAGAAGCAGCACGTCGCACTTTTTTGCAAGCACCCTGCCCAATGCAAGCCGCTGAGCCTCGCCACCCGAAAGAGTGAGCGCATTTTTCTTTTGCAGATGTGTAAGCTTCAGCTTTTCAAGTATGGCATCACACTTGCGCGTTTTGTCTGCCCTTTTGCCGTCAAGTATGTAGAGAATATTACCCTTGACGCTTTTGTTGAACGGCAAGCTCTGCTGAGGAAGATAACGCAGGATTCCGTCAAAATGGAATGAACCCTCGCTCGCATTGGTTATGCCTGCAAGAATTTTCATCAGCGTGCTTTTGCCGCTTCCGTTGTGGCCTGTGAGCACAATACACTCCCCGTTGTTGATTGTAAGTTCGGGTATATCCACAACAACTCTGTCGCCGTAGGTTTTTACGAGGTTTTTTATTTCAATCATTCGTCTTCCCTCTCCTTCGTCAAAGCTGATGCAATAAGATTCACAACAAGTGAAATGAGAAGAAGAATGATGCCGAGTGCAAGCGCAAAAGAGAAATTACCCTTGTTTGTTTCAAGCATTATGGCAGTTGTCATAACGCGGGTTTTCCATTGGATGTTGCCGCCTACAAGTGACACTGCACCGACTTCTGCAATTGACCTGCCGAAAGCGGTGAGAACAACAGAAAACAACGCGGTACGGTTATGGCTGAGAAGCAGAAGAACGGTTTTGAACTTACTGAGTCCCAATCCCTTTGACGTTTCAAGCAGTTGCCTGCCCGAAACAGAGGCTACGCTTTGTGTGAGGCTTGTGACAACGGGCGTGATGAGTATGCACTGCGCGATAACCATGATTTCAACGGTAAAAAGCAGATTGAACCTACCGAAAATGCCGTATTTTGTGAAAAGCATATAGACAATCAGGCCTGCCACCACCGGTGGCAAGCCCATTAAGGTGTTGATGATTTTTTTAACCGTCTTTTTGCCTTTGAATCTGCTGCTGACAAGAAGTACACCCAACGGCATACCGAGAAGACACGAGATTGTTGTGCTGAAAAAAGACATTCTGAGTGTCACGCCGATAATCTGCACAAGCTCTCTGTCCATAGACATAAGCATTTCAAAAGCTTGTTGAAGCTTATCCAAAATTATTCTTCAATGAGTGAGAAAAGAGCTGAGCCGTACTGTTCAACGCCGTATTCAGCGATGAGTGCGGAAGCCTCGTCGCCCATCATCCATTCGATGAGAGCCTTTGCGCCTTCGGTGTTGATGCCGTCAAGCTTTTCGGGGTTGCACTCAATGAGTGAATATGTATTCTTCATATCCTCGCCTTCTGCAAGGAGAATATCAAGCTCAAGGTTTGCCTGATTTGACAGGAAGGTCGCCTTGTCTGTAAGGCAGTATGCGCCCTGCTCGCTTGCCATTGTGAGGCATGCGCCCATGCCCTGACCTGCAGAGATGTACCATGTGTCAACTGCCGCATCAGGTGCGCTTTCGCCCCAGATTTTAAGCTCAGCCTTATGTGTGCCGCTGTCGTCACCGCGGGAGACAAATTTTGCGTTTGCATCAGCAATTTTTGCAAATGCTGCAGCTGCATTTTCGCTACCTTTGATGCCTGCGGGGTCACTTTCGGGGCCGACCACAACAAAGTAGTTGTACATGAAAGGCAGTCTTTCAACGCCGTAGCCATCGTTGACGAAGGTTTCCTCGCTTGCCTTGGAGTGAACAAGAATGAGGTCAGCATTGCCGTCAACCGCTTTTTGAATTGCGGCACCCGTGCCTGCGGACTGCACTTCAACCGTGTATCCCGTTGCTTTTTCAAATACGGGAAGAAGGTAAGGCAGAAGACCGGAGTCGTTGACTGACGTGGTGGTGGACATTCTAATGATGGGATTTTCAGGTGCTTCAACCGTTGTGCTTTCACCTGAAACGTCTGTGCCGCCGTTACCGCCGCAAGCGGCAAAAGCAAAGAGCATTGTGAGTGCAAGAAGCACTGCGAGAAGTTTTTTCATAATTCATTTCTCCTTTTCAATCACGGAAGGCGATGCGCTTTCGCGTTTCACCCTCAGCCGGTGCCGTGAGGCAGTGTTTTTCGGCTTCGCCCGAATAACCGTGTGCAATTGCATTTAGGTCAGATGGGTCGGAATATGAATTAACGGACAAAAGTCCAAACTTCCTATGTGTTTCAACTTTAAATTATATATCAATATTGTGAACATATTTAAAATATTATTGAAATGTTTCTGCAATTATGGTATATTGTACTATAATATTTTTTAAAAATCTATAGTTTTGAGGTGTTTTTTTGCTGTTTGGCGTAATTTGTGTCAGTGACCGTTGCAGCAAAGGTCTTTGCGAGGACAAAAGCGGTCCGGCTATAAGTGAATGTCTCTGTGCTTTAGGCACAACAAAAAGCTATGTTGTTGTCCCCGATGAAGCAGATGAAATCTCAGCTGCAATAATTGCCATGTGCGATGAGGAGAAGGTTGACGTTGTTTTCACAACGGGTGGCACGGGTCTTGCACCGAGAGATGTCACACCCGAAGCAACAAAGGCAGTTATTCACAAAGAAGCCCCCGGTTTCAGCGAAGCAATCAGGTTGAGAAGCCTTGAAATCACACCCAAAGCAATGCTTTCACGCGGAATTTCCGGCATCAGAGGCAACACCCTTATCATCAATCTGCCCGGCAGTCCAAAAGCCGTACGCGAATCGCTTGAGGTTGTGATTCCCGTGCTTGAACACGCGGTTGAAACACTCAGCGGTAACACAATTTCGTGCGGAGGTAACTACTGAGTGTTTGACAAGGAAAAAACGCAGGGTTTTTCAATCCGGGGAAACAGTGCGTGCATAGTCGGTTGCGGCGGTCTCGGCTGCAACGTTGCGGTGCATCTTGCAGGAGCGGGAATCGGCACACTTTATATTTGCGATTTTGACACGGTTTCGCTCACCAACCTAAACAGGCAATTTCTTTTTACCGCAAAAGGTGCAGGTCAACCCAAATGCGAAGCCATGATAAATCGACTTCTTGAATTTGCACCCGACGTTGAGTATGTTGCAATCAACAAAAAGCTTTCAACGGCAGACGACCTTGACTTTGCCAAAGAGTGCGACGTTATTATCTGCACGGCTGACAACGTAAGATGCCGCGAAGTTGTTGAGGATTTTTGCGAAGCGCACAATATACCGCTGGTATGCGGCGGCATTGACGGCTTCTACGGTATGGCATATCTGCACATACCGAATATATCCGAAAAAGCATCGCAAGTCGGCTTCACTCAATCTGACGGTGTGAATTCAAACATCAGCGCCACGGCTGGCATAATCGGGTCTGCGCAAGCTGCGCTTGCAATACAATATCTTATCACAAAAGACACAGCGCTTTCGGGCAAGCTGTTGGTCTATGACGAGAACAGATTTGATACACTTAACATAAAAAAACAAAAACAACGAGGTGAACAACATGGCTGAATTAAAAGCTTACATGGGAAAGGTGCTTTTTGTTGACCTGAGCAACAAAAGCTACAATGAATTCCCATGGACAGACGAGGACAGAATCCGAACTATCGGCGGCAAAATCATGGCAGCCGACATTCTGCTCAATCACATAAAACCCGGCATGAAAGCATTTGACGAAGACAACTGGCTTGTTGTTACAACCGGTCCGCTCACAAGATGCAAGTCACCGTCATCAACCAGATTCAACATTTCAACCATTTCGCCGCTTACAAACATCCTCACATCCTCAAACTGCGGCGGTAATTTCGGCAGAAGGCTCAAAAAAGCAGGCTGGGATGCCTTGATTATCACCGGCAAAGCAAAGGAACTGACGTGGATTGAAATTGTCAACGACGAGGTTTTCTTCCACGAAGTTCCCGAACTGCGTGGCATGTGCACGGGTCCCGTGCAGAAAACCGTACCCTCAGGTAACGGCATTATAGCAATCGGCCCCGCAGGTGAAAACAAGGTACTCTATTCAGGTGTTTTCAGTGGTGAAAGAACCGCAGGCAGAGGCGGCGTCGGCGCGGTTTTCGGCGACAAAAACATCAAGCTCGTCACCGCAAAAGGCAACCACGAGGTTGAGATTTACGACCGGGAAAAGCTTGACAAAATCAACGCCCAGTGGACACGTACACTCAAAAAGCATCCCATCACGGGCGCTCAGCTTTCAAAGCTCGGCACAGCGGGTCTTGTTGCACCCATGCAGGCTCACAGAATTCTTGCAACAAAGAACTTCGGTGACGGCAGATTTGACAACTTTGAAAAAGTATCAGGCGAAGAGCTTGCTGAAAACCATCTTGTTAAAAACGGCGGTTGCTATTCCTGTCCGATGAGATGCGAAAGACGTGTTATGCATGAAGGCAAAAACATCAAGGGTCCCGAGCTTGAAACTCTCGGTCTTCTCGGTCCCAACCTCATGAATGACGACATTGAAAAAATCATCAAGTGGAACTATGAGCTTGATGAGCTCGGTATAGACACCATTTCCTGCGCCGGCTCAATTGCTTTTGCCATGGAGCTTCAGGAAAAGGGCTTGTGGGATTGCGGTCTCAACTTTGGTGAAACCGACAATCTCAGTGAAGTGTTTGAGCTGATTGCCAAAAGAGAAGGTATAGGCGACATACTTGCAGACGGCACCAAGCGCATGAGTGAACGCTTCGGCGGCAAGGAATTTGCAATCCACGCCAAAGGCATGGAGCTTGCCGCATACGAGCCCAGAGGCGCTGTAGGCCACGGCCTCGGCTATGCAACATCCAACAGAGGCGGTTGCCACCTCAACGCAGGCTACCTTGTTGTACTTGAAGGTCTCGGTCTCAACATGAACTCATACACAACACGCGGCAAGGCAGGTCTTGCATACCTCTTCCAGAACGTTATGGAGGGCGCATCCGCGGCAGGCTTCTGTGTGTTCACATCCTATGCCATTCTGCCCGATTTCCTTGTTGCAAAACCCACAAGCATGTTAACAAGAATCGTTCAATCGGTATTCACCTGCGTTGACCCGATTTTCTGGCTTGTTGCTAAAAAGATGGAGATTCTTGCAGTGAATCTGCCCATGGTGCAGTATCCGCGCGTACTTAATGCCGCGGCAGGCACAAAATTCACACTCGGTTCTTTCCTCAAAGCCGCTGACAGAGGCTACAACACCGAAAGGCTTGCAAACATCATACTCGGCATGCCCGTCGGACCCGACACGGACACTCTGCCCAAGAGACTCACTGACGAGGAACAGGTGCCCGGCAACGCAAAAACCAAAGTACCCCTTGAAAAGATGAAGAAGCACTACTACGCCATAAGGGGCTGGAAAGACGGCGCTCCCACAATGAAGACGCTCAAGCGTCTCGGCGTCAGAATCCCCGAATGCATCAAGGAGGTTTATCCCTATGGTAAAGGTTAAAATTTTCGGTGTACTCAGAACAACAATCGGCTTCGGCTATCTTGAACTCTCCCCCGGAAACATGCTGAGTGTTTTTGAAGAGATTTCAAAAACTATGGAAAAGCGTTATTATGAGGACTTGAAGATTCAGGAGGAGCAAAAAAATGACGGCAAGTATCATAAGCCGCGCAACGAAGCTCTCAACCCTCACAAGCAGCTCAATTTTGGAGATGCCATCGTTTACATCAACGGTGAACGCTGCATGAAGAAAAAGGCAAAGGTGAATGACGGAGACGAAATTTGGCTCCTTTCCCCTGCTGCCGGCGGTTAAAATTGAACGCGGATCCACCGCCGCGCCCCCTCGCCACAGGCGAGGGGGCGTTTTTGCATGCAGGCAGATTTTCCGCACAACCCTCGCCCTACATGCATGCAAAAACTACCGCAACTGCACATAAAGCCCAAAGCTTTTGTACACCTCAGGGCAGTTGCGGTGCGGCGGTGGGTTATATCTGTTGCTCTTAGTCTACTGACAAGCCGTGCGTGCATAGACTTGTGTATCCTGATATATAAAGAGGTATTCACATGTTTGAACTCATACGCACAATCCTTGACGGACTATTGATTTTCGCACTTCACCTTAGCAACCCCGGCTCATTCCCTAAACCGCTTTCTGCAGCAAAGGAGCGCGAATATCTTGAAAAAGCACGCGCAGGGGACGCACACTCACGCAGTCTACTCATTGAGCACAATCTGCGGCTGGTTTCCCACATAATCAAAAAGTATTATTCCGTCTGTTCCGACCACGAAGACCTCATTTCAATCGGCACAATCGGGCTCATCAAAGCCATCGACAGCTTTGATTGCAGCAAGGGTGCGCGGCTTGCCACTTATGCGGCGCGGTGCATCGAGAATGAGATTCTCATGCACTTCCGCTCAAGAAAAAAAGAAGCGCTCAACATTTCATTCAGTGAGCCGATTGACACCGACAGCGAAGGCAATCCGCTGACACTGATGGACATAATGAGCAAGGAGGAAACAATTGCCGACGACATCGATGCAGATATCAAAACCCGCATGCTTTATAAATACGTTGAAGAAATGACAAACGAGCGAGAAAAGGAAATCATCATCCGCCGCTACGGTTTGTATGACACCCAAGAGGAAACGCAACGCGAAATTGCAGACAGCTTCAACATTTCGCGTTCATATGTTTCGCGCATTGAAAAGAAAGTGATTGATGATTTAAAGGTGCGTTTCGGGGTGCAATAAATTAACACATGTGCATTTATCAGTCAAAAACTATCTTTTTGTTGACAAAATCGTTTTCGGGTGATATTATTAAGAAAATTTAAATTGGAGGATCTCCGAAATGAAGAAACTCATAGCAACCGTTCTTTGCATCATTATGTTGTTCTCAATGGCAATCCCCGCCCTTGCTGCCGGCTCAGAAGACGGCGCACAGGTTATTTCAGAAGAAAACCTTGAATTCGTTATAAACGAAGTTGTAGCAGAATTTGTCGAAGCTGACGAAGACGCTGAAATCATCATTGAAAACAGTGATGAACTCACTGAAAAATTTGACATCGACGGTGACAACAAAGTCACGGACAAAGAAATCTCAATCAACTTCGCAGATTATCTCTTTGTTGATTACAATAAGGTTGATGCCATATCTGATAAAATCGTTGAGGAAGCTGAGTTATACGTCCACGTTCTTGATGACGGCACCGAAACCGTATACATCGGCATCGACCTCGTTAAGCACCCTGAGCTTTTCAACCTCGACGTTATCCGCGAAACCGTCAAGAAGCTTGTTGTAAAGCAGGATGAATACTACGCCGAACACGGCAAAGAGGATGCAGAATCAAACCTCCTCTCCTATCAGCACATGGCAGGTGAAATTGCAGCTCACGTTGTAGCATTTATTCTGTACGACTATCTCGGCGGTCAGGACCCAGAGAATCAATATCACAGTCAGTTCAAATCAGCAAAATATATTGAACTCACAATCAACGAGGACCGTTTCCCCGTTTCACTCATCAACTTCATGGGTAAAATCATCATGGACTTCATTTCCGTCACATTCTTTGACGTGTTCAATGCTATGTAATCACGTAATACAAAAAGAGCTCACCTATTGTATCCAACAGGTGAGCTCCTTTTTATAGTCTATTCACTTTCAGCAGAGTTCCGTTTTTTTGCAAAATATAAAATACTCCATCCACATCAGTATATATTTTTGCCCCCAAATACATCTCCGTGTTACATTGAAATTGCTTTGTCGGCCTTTTGTATGACGGCACACACAAATCTATACTACCTATATATTCCATATAAATTACATCCGCATCCTCTTCTTTTCCATCATCAGAATATAACTCTCCGTTATAAGCAAACATTGGTCTGTATTGTGGAACAAAGTTAGTGAAGGTATGTTGTACAAGCAGAGATGCTAACAAAAAAGCCGCTAAAAATAATACTAAATATTTTTTTTTCATCATTTCTCTCCTATGAAGTAAAATCAATTATAAAATACTCCCATTTCTTATAAACAGTTCCATTAGCCGTAGTGTAAATTCTGTCCGAGCCAATATACTCATAATAATTATACCATGGATTTCTCACCATCCAATTAATAATTTCTGAACCTGACCAACAATAACCACATGCTATAAATGCATGACTTGATAATAAACTTCCTTTTTTAATTGCACCTACATACACCATTCCATTGTTCCAAATTTGATCCATCATTCCTTCATCATCAACATCAAAGACCGTTACTCTTGTTTGAGACAAACCCTTAGATCTGGCAAATTGAGCACATTCAGGTCTAGTTATTGTCGATGTCGTCGATGCCCCAGCAAAATCCGCAACATCTTGTGCATAATAATTAGTTCCAGTTTTAAATGAAACGATTGCAGCTGTAACATATCCTGCGCACCAAGGAAGACTTCCTTGTGTTTCTAATATTGTAGGTGTCCTATAACACGCCTGATATGGTCTAGATGAATTTTTTGAATCTGCATTTAAATTAATTTGGCTAATCTGCATACATTTAATAGCGGAATTACAATTCACTATTTTATATTCACCTAAACGTACTAATTCCTCATATAAGGTTTCATAATTCGCCTCTAAATTGCTGATGTTATTAAACAGAATAACTAGTTTTTGAAATTGTAGAATCTTCAGTTAAATCAATGAACACCTCATAATTATCTTTATTTTGTAAAAGTATGTTTCCCATATCATTTACATAAATAATTGCTGGATTTGTTCTTGATGATGTTTTAGATATTTCATTTAATTCTAAAACTAGGCTTTTTGATAGTGTGTAATGCCAATCAGTATCATAAAAAACTCTGTAAGTATATTCTACTCTTTCATCTACAATTACAGGAAAATAATATAGCTCTACATCAGTATTTTCATTTAATAAAACAAATGGTTCTCCAAGATATAAATTTGTTCCTATTTTGTACACATCGGCTGGAAAATCTTCGAGTAAAGCTGTAACATATTTATAAGCCTCCGGGGGACATTCTTTCGTCAATATATATGCACCAAAATCACTCTCTCGCATTGTTCCTGCACTTGCGGTTAATTCACCTGATATTAGTATACAAAAACACATCATTATGCAAATTATACGTTTCATTTTCATTTCTCCTTATCATACTTATTCTTAGCACAAATTTTTTATCGTGTTATTCAACCAAGCAATTCACAAAGGAATTCAGACAGTTTTTCAAAATCAATATTTTCCTGTAATCCGTCGCCAACTATTCTTGCCTCATAAATCACACCGCCAAAACTAAATACTGAATAATATGCGTTTTTTTGAGGCAACGCAACATAATAAACCTCTGTTGCGTTTATTTTGCATGTTTGCTCTGTATTTTCTACATAAACATCTGAGTTTCTCCATTGTTTCAAACTACTATCCGTGACATTAAAATAACACGTTAAGTCAATTCGGTAATCGCTATAAAACAAATTACAAGTTAAAAAACACCAATCGTTGCAGTTGGTTTCTCTGCCCTCTTGAGCGTAATATAATTCGACAACACTTCGCGTTGTTTTTGAAAAATCTATTTTCTCAGTAAGAAGTTCGCCATCATATAGTGCTAAAATCGTGTCTAATTCATCAAAAGATGCCAAAACGCCCTGCGTACGAACATTGTAATCACGGGGTGCAAAGAAAACCAACGTAACAATTCCAGCAACCATAATCGCAACCGATGCGCAAATTGCAAGTACCCGTTTACTTATCAATGTTTTCTTTTTACTTACATAAACAAATTCCAAAATATGCTTATCGCTGATAATTTCAAGTCCGTTCAAAAACTCCTGTGGATTCACTCTATCATACCCCTTTCTTTCATATATTCCCTCAAATCACTTCTTATTCTTGAAAGTCGAGTTCTTATTGCCGCCTCACTGATACCGGAAGCGTTTGAGAGTTCTTTAAAGGAATCTATGAACCAATATCTACGAACAAACAACATTCTGTTTTCCGCACTGATACTGTCTAAAAACTCGTCCACCAAGGCCATCGTTTCCTTCATTTCATAACTTGAACAAGGCGTATCGTCTGCAGATATACACCAGCTAAGTTCATCGATACAGAGATTGTATGTACTGTTACGCTTTTGAGCGGTATTATGTTCATTTCTTTTTATGGACAAATTTCTGACAATCCTAAGCAAAAAAGCAAGCAATGGATTAGGTTTATTCGGTGGGATACGATTCCATAGCACTAGGTACGAATCGTTAACGCATTCATTTGCATCTTCTCGATTACTCAAAATATTTGTAGCCATATTTATACAAATTCCCCCGTACTTTTTTGACAATTCAATAATTGCATTTTCTGATCGGGCATAAAACAGTTCAACTATCCTGCTGTCATCCATATACTTTTCACTCCTCCACTCACTTATTATCTACGGAAACAATCCTTTTTGTTACACAAAACTGAAAAAAAATACCTTTATTACAAAAAAATCGGCATCATCGCAATGATGATGCCGATTCGTGTTTGTTCAATTAGTCTGCAAAACCTGATTCAACAAGGTTTACAAGTGCTTCAACTGCAGCTTCTTCGTCGGAACCGCCGGCAATGATTTTGATGGTTGTGCCACCCATGATGCCGAGTGAGAGCACGCCGAGAAGGCTCTTTGCATTAACTCTACGCTCATCCTTTTCGACCCAGATGGATGAATTGAATTCGTTTGCCTTCTGAATAAAGAAAGTTGCAGGACGGGCGTGAAGGCCTACCTGATTCTTAACAGTAACATCTTTTACGAACATATTAAACTCTCTCCCGAAATTACATTGAAATTAGGTTAACGACATTTATACGCACTTAACCTTTTATTTGACTTCATTATTATAAACAGAAAAATGCACTTCGTCAATGAAAAAATGCGAGTTAAGGCGTTTTTTCGAATAATTTGTTTGCAAGACTAAAGAGTGCGGAATTATTACGACCTTGTTTGTGCAATATCACAATATACAGTAGACATAACCTAACATGTTGCACAAGTAATATCCAACATTTGTTTAACATCTTGCGATTATTCCTATTTTAAGCCGTCCAAAAATTTGCGGTCCTTCTTCGTAAGCTCCACTTTTTCAAACATATCGGGGCGCTTATCACGAGTTCTCACAAGCGACTGCTCACGCCGCCAACGTGCAATATTTTCATGGTGCCCCGATAACAGTATATCCGGCACTGCTCTTTCACGCCACACGGGCGGTCTTGTATACTGAGGGTGCTCCAGCAAACCTGAAAAGTGGCTTTCATCCATGAAAGCTTCATCTGCGGCAAGCACACCGGGAAGCATACGCGCAACACTGTCTGCAAGCACAAGTGCAGGCAATTCACCGCCTGTAAGCACATAGTCACCGATTGAAATTTCCTCGTCGACGATTTCCTCAATAATACGCTCGTCAACGCCCTCGTAATGACCGCAGAGAATACAGATATTATCAAGCTTTGAAAGCTCCTTCACCTTCTCCTGCGTGAGCACACTGCCTTGAGGTGACATGTATATAACGTGCGGTTTTACGCCCGTTTCCTCGCAGATTGAGCTGAAGCAATCATAAATCGGCTGAACCTGCATGAGCATACCAGCGCCTCCGCCATACGGAGTATCGTCAACTCTGCGGTGCTTGTCGGTTGAATAATCGCGAATTTGCCTGCAGCGTATATCAATAAACCCGGCCTGACGCGCCCTGCCCACAATGCTTTCGCTGAGTACGCGCTCGCACATTTCGGGGAACAATGTCATTATGTCAATTCTCATCGTCAAAAATACCTTTCAGGGGTCTGATTGTGATGATGCCTTTTTTCACGTCAACATCATCAACAACATCAGGAATTGCAGGTATGAGATATTCTTTGCCGTCTTTGGCAATATGCCATACGTCGTTTGCACCCGTTACACTCACATCTGACAACGTGCCGTAAACATGTGATTTGTCATCAGCATCAACAACGGTGCAGTCAATCAAATCCTGCACAAAGTAACTGCCCTTATCAATTTTTGCATCGCGGCGGTTCATATAAAGAACTTTGTTGCGAAGCAATGCCGCATGCTCAACAGTGTCGATACCGTCGAGCTTGAGAAGCACAATTGTGGGCTGAGGTCTGCAGGACACAACCTTCATCTTTTTCTCGCCGTTTTCATCAAGGTAAAGGTACTTGAACTGCTTGAAAAAGTCGGGGCTGTCGCACCATGGCTGAACGCGAAGCTCACCGCGTATGCCGTGGGTTGAAACGATTTTGCCTATTTCAAGATACTTTTTCTGCATGATTTATACCTCTTTAACACATTCAAAGCAGACCCAGCCGCGTTCAAAATGACGGGCGATGATTTTAAAGCCGTACTTATCAAACGCCGCTTTTACGTCTTCTTCACGTGTATCAATAATACCCGATGTGATGAACACAGCGCCTTCTTCCATGAAGTCTGCCACGTTTTCGCAGAACATTATGATAATATCCGCAACGATGTTTGCAACAACAACCTTGTACTTGCCGCTGACCTTGTCTGCAAGGTTGCCTTCAAACACAGTGTATTCAGGCTCACCGAGACCGTTTGCTTCGCCGTTTTCACGTGCAGTTTTAACGGCAAGAGGGTCAATGTCAACACCAACGGCACTTTTTGCACCAAGAAGCAAGCCTGCAACCGAGAGTATGCCACTGCCGCAACCGATATCAAGCAGAGTTGTTTCCGATGTGATGTGCTTTTCAAGCGCCTGAAGGCACAGCCTTGTGGTTTCATGCGAGCCCGTGCCGAAAGCAAGACCGGGCTCAAGGTTGAGCACTACCCTGCCGTCTGCATCAAATTCATCCTCCCATGCGGGACGGATGAGAAGCTTTTCGCCAACGGGAATCGGGTGAAAATACTGCTTCCAATTGTTTTCCCAGTCTTCCTTGAGGCAGAGACTTGTGTCAATCGTATGCTCAATACCCACAGCGTTAAATCTCTCTGAAAGGAAAGCAACTGCCTCTGCAGGGTTTTCCTCAGGTGAAATGTAAACGTGGATAATTGCAATGCTTCTGTCCTTCTGAAGCAAATCTTCATCAATGAGGTCAATGTGTGCAATCTCAAAAGCTTCCTGCTCAAGATTGCTGTAATCTTCGATATAGATGCCGTAGGGTACAACCATGTTGGCTATATCCCCTGCTCTTTCGGAATCCTTGACAGATACCGTGATTTTAACTTCGGTCCATTCGCTCATTATTTCTTCCCCCAATCTTTGAGCAAATCTGCAAAGGGATTGTTTGCCCCCTCATCCTTTTTGCCCTGTTTACTCAGATATGATTTAACCTCGTAATTGGTTGCACCGTCGGATTGCTTGCGCTTGCTGTAATCAGTGAGTCTTTCACGGTAACCGCAGGCGGCGCATGCAAACATGCGCTTTTCACCCTCACCTCTGATTTCAAGGCGTTTCATGCAATTGGGGCAACGCGCATTTGTTTCCTGCGTGAGAGTGCGCCTGAAGCCGCACTCACGGTCCTGGCAGACAAGGAGTTTGCCCTTTTTGCCGTTGACTTCAAGCAGGTATTTTCCGCACTCGGGGCATTTTTCCTTTGTCATGTTTTCGTGCTTATACTGCGCTTCGCTTGCAATTACTTCAGAAACAAGCGACGAGCTGTATCGGCGCATTTCTGCGATGAAGGCAGACATACTCGCCTGACCTCTGCTGATATTTTGCAACTGCTGCTCCCACTTTGCCGTCAGCTCCGCTGATTTAAGGTCAGGCGGTACAATTTTAACAAGCTGCTCGCCTTTTGCGGTAGGACGAATTTCGCGCCCGTTGCGCTCAATCGAAAAATTGTCAAACAATTTTTCAATGATATCCGCCCTCGTGGCAGGTGTGCCCAAACCGCTTGTGGTTTGTAAAACCGCGCGCAACGTTTTATCCTCTACGTGCCCGGACGGATTTTCCATTGCAGAAAGAAGCGTTGCTTCCGTGTAACGTGCAGGCGGCTTGGTTTTGCCGCTGACGGATTTAATATTCTTCACGCTCAGCTTCATACCGCTTGTGAGTGCAGGAAGCTGTTGGTCATTTGTTTCGGCAGACTCGTCATCATCATCAACAACTCTGCCCGAAATTGCTTTCCAACCCTGTGCACGCACAACCTTTCCCGTGGCGTAGAAGGAATGGCGGTCAACCTTAATCTGCAGTTTAACCTCGTCATACTCAAACGGGTCGGACAAAACCTCAAGAAATCTCTTTACAACAAGGTCGTATATGTTGCGCTCCTCATGGCTGAGGTGTGCAAGATTAACAGGTTCTTCGGTGGGTATGATTGCGTGGTGATCTGTAACTTTCGCGTTGTTGACGATGTATTTGGTGTTGAGCGGCTTTTTCCTAAAAATAGCCATTGCGGTCTGTGTATACGGACCGACAGCTATACTCCTGAGCCTTTCGGGTATTGTTGCAACAACGTCATCTGTGATGTACCTTGAATCAGTACGCGGATAAGTCAACAGCTTGTGCGTTTCATAAAGGCTCTGCATGTAATTGAGTGTCTGCTTGGCAGAGTATGAATAGCGCTTGTTCGCATCGCGCTGAAGCTCGGTTAAATCATAAGCAGCAGGCGGTGCCTGGTGCTTGTATTCCTTTTTAATCTCAGCAACCGTGGCGCTCTTGCCCTGAATTTCATCAATTATGCGCTGTGCCTGCTCTTTATCGTAAAAGCGGCTGTTACCCTTTGAGTCTCTGTAGGTTGCGGTGAAGCCGTCAAAAACAAGCTGAATTGTATAGTATTCCTTTGGCTTGAAGGCAAGAATCTCCTTTTCCCTTTCAACAATCAGTGAAAGTGTGGGAGTCTGCACTCTGCCTGCGGAAAGCTGAGCATTATATTTACACGTCAGCGCGCGCGTTACGTTAAGACCGACAAGCCAGTCTGCCTCGGCTCTTGCCTGCGCGGAATAGTAGAGGTTATCATAATCCGAAGCGGGCTTGAGATTCTGAAAACCCTCTCTTATGGCGCGGTCTGTCTGTGATGAAATCCACAGACGCTTTGCGGGTTTTTTACATCCCGCTTTCATCATAATCCACCTTGCAACAAGCTCGCCTTCACGGCCCGCGTCAGTTGCAATAACAACCTCGTCAATATCTGCCCTTTTCATAAGCGACGACACAACAGAAAACTGCTTTTTCGTCTGCTTCATCACAACAAGCTTCATTTTTTGCGGAAGCATAGGCAAGTCTTCAAGCCGCCAATGCTTATATTTTTCGTCGTAGGTTTCAGGGTCAGCAAGCGTTACAAGATGACCGAGTGCCCACGTAACGACATATTTGTTGCCGTTGATGCAACCTTCGCCCTTGCCGTTACAACCAAGCACACGCGCAATTTCACGCGCAACTGAGGGCTTTTCGGTGAGAACAAGTGTTTTTCCCATAAGATAACACCTTTCATTATGATATTCAAATATGTATTATATCAAAAAGTTTTGCCCGTGACAACCGCTTTTGCCCACAAAGCAAAACTTCTTTGCTGAAAATACATGCAAAAAGCACACTCCTTGCGGAGTGTGCGCAGACTGTCGATAAAAGCACAAGAACAACAATGCTGTTTTTTAAAAAAGTAAACGAAAAAATATTAGACTTGTACACACAAAAAATCGTACAAAGCATCGAACTTTGTACGTTTTTCGCATTGTTTTGACCTTTTTTGCCCTCTCGGAGTACTTTTGTACACCTTCGGAGCAAAGAAAAGGTCATCTTGCACCTTTCTCGGCAGTCTGACCGCTTGTCGAAAACAAGTTTTCCGACAAGCAAAGCACACTCCTTGCGGAGTGTGCTTGTGAGTTCTGAAATTATTTGTTGCCGAAGATGTTTCTGCCCTTGAATACAGGAAGAACGTCGCTTTCGCCTTCTTCTGCTTCATCAAAAACAGATGCTTTTCTTGCAGGTGTTTCAACAACATCTGCAGTTCTTGCGGCAGGAGTAATGGGAGTGGCTGCAACAGTTGTGCTGCCGGCGGCTGAAGCCGCATTTGCCTGCTCAAAAACAGATGCAAGTGACTGTGCAAAGGGGCTGTTTGCAAACTGACCCGTTGTGCGTGCATTGGGTGCACTCTGGCTGATGAAAGCGCCGCTGTCGTCAAGCTGTGAAACGGGCTCTGCCTTTTCGGGCTCTGCGGCCGCATCTTCGCCTGCAAAACCGGTTGCGATAACGGTGATGAGCATTTCGTCGCCCATATCCTCGTCAAATACTGAACCGAAGATGATGTTTGCATCGGGATGTGTTGCCTGAGAAATAAGCTCACCAGCCTGCTCAATCATGTCAAGTGACATATCGGATGAGCAAGTAACGTTGATGATAACACCGCTTGCACCGTCGATTGCGGTTTCAAGCAGCGGGCTTGTGATTGCCTGCCTTGTGGCTTCGCTTGCGCAGTCTGCGCCTCTGCCGCGGCCGATACCCATGTGAGCTTTGCCTGCGTTCTTCATGACACTCTTGATGTCAGCAAAGTCGAGGTTGATGTAACCGGGAACTTTGATTGTATCGGAAATGCTCTTTACGCCCTGCCAAAGAACTTCGTTTGCCTTGCCGAAAGCATCTCTCATGCTCAGTGACTTGTCGCCGAGGAGCTTGAGTCTTTCGTTAGGGATAACGATGAGGCTGTCTACGTGCTTCTGCAGTTCAACAATGCCGTCTTCTGCCTGACGCATACGTTTTCTTCCTTCGAATTTGAAGGGTTTTGTAACGATACCGACGGTGAGTGCGCCGAGTTCTTTTGCAATCTGTGCAACAACGGGAGCTGCACCGGTGCCTGTGCCGCCGCCCATACCTGCGGTGATGAAAACCATATCGGTGTTTCTGAGTGCTTCGGCAATAACGTCACGGCTTTCTTCTGCCGCCTTTCTGCCAACTGCGGGGTCGCCGCCTGCGCCCATGCAACCTGTTACTTTTTCACCAATCTGGATTTTGTGTGTTGCGGCTGAGTTTTCAAGAATCTGCCTGTCGGTGTTGATTGAAAGGAATTCAACGCCAACGATACCGGCGGATACCATGCTGTTAACGGCATTTCCGCCGCCGCCGCCAACACCGATAACTTTGATTTGGTTGTATGCTACATAGTCGTTGTCAATTAAGAAGCCCATTATAACTTCCTCCCGAATTATTCGTCTGAATATCAAGTGCTTAAAAGCACAAAAACGCATAAATACACTTTGCGCATAATATAGCTTTGCAATTATAGCACAAGTCGGCGGTAAATTCAATAAGCTAATCAAATAAGTTTTAGCGGTAAAATATGACATTTTTTGAAAAAATGTTATAGATTGTATGATTAATAAGATAAAATATATCTGTGATAAGAAAATCAACCGCCTTATCCAATGAAATTAAAGTGCATAAAAATACATAATCTTTCATAAAATGTCAAAAAGCACCGCATGGGCAACACTTCATTAGGAAGGTGAATGCCAAGCGGAGCTTTTTATATTAAAGTGATGCTATCAGTTCTTTGAATTCCGCGGTTGCTTTGAATTCATCGGACAAGGGATATTTTTCTGTCAGCAACGTTTTCATCTGGCTTGATGCAACATACGTACTGCCGAGAGTATATTTGTCAAACTCTTTACCTTCAAACATCGTTGAATGCATAACGGTTATTCTGTCCATAGCATCAAACTGTTTTGCAAGTGTGCACATTTTGCGGAAATTAATGAGTGCGTTTTCGTTGTCACCTAATTTAAAGTATCTCACACCCAGATGTCCGTAGTTATATATAACCGTGCGCCACATTTTGCCGTAGTGACCGTCATCATAAACAAAGTTGAGAAAATCAAGCTCAGCCTTGTATGCCGCAAGCACCCATTCATCCGAAAAGCTTCGGTCATAAAAGAATCCGTTATAATGAAAATAATGTGAGTAAACCGTATTGAGAAGCAAAAACTGCTCTTCAAGAGTGTTGCGGATTTCCTTGTCACAGCCGCGGTCTTC
>JAZNQF010000015.1:0-3172 GCA_045590055.1 Acutalibacteraceae bacterium | reverse complement strand
CCACCTTGCGCATGCGCCAAACCTTGCGGCATACCGCCCGGAAGCAACATCAGCTTCAGCGCGGTATCCGCACAACGCCACATTTCCCTGCGCATGCGCAAGTGCGGGCACGCACATGTTCGCTTCGCGGCTTTCGCCACTTCGCTCCCCGCGTGCCCGCCCGCCGCGGCTACGCAACCACGATTATCGCCGTTATCACAAGCAGTACCGCACAGCATGTGATAAAATACCCGTGCACACCCTTTGCACACGGCGGTATCTTTAACCGAGCACCGTTCCCGACGGGATGTATGTTGCGCCACCGCACCTCAATCAATTCAAGCGCCTCGTAAACCACCGTGTAAAGCAGCATAGTAACGGGTAGATTCGGCACTGCTCCTGCAACAAACTGTAATATGGCAGCCGCAAGCGCACCGCCCAACAGGACTATTTTCCATAGGTATAGCTTCTTGAAAAATTTGTAGTTTTTGAAGCATTGTTCCTGCGCCTCAACCAACAGAATCACACAAAAAGAAACAAGTGCCGCTGTTTGCGTGCTACCCAAAAGCATCAGCATCATCGGCAGGGTAGAGTATAACCCAAACTCAGCCTTTTCCGCTGCCGCGCGTATTTTTGTGACGAGCGGATTTGTGTCCTCTCCCGTTGCGAACGGTAGCTCACGCTCATAGTCCTCATGGCTGATGAGCGTGAGCTCAAGCTTTCTGTCAAGCTCCGCTTTTGTCGAACGGCTCTTGATGAAATATAAGGCGGTGTCCAATATAAGAAGCAACGCAAATGCGGCCGCCATGGCGGTTGACACATCCTGCGACACAAAAGAGAAAAGTCCGCCTGCTTCAATTGCATCAAGCCTTGTGACGAACATACTTTTGCACAGTACAATGCAAAGAGATACACCAAGTCCGCCAAACGCACCGAGGGTACATTCCATGAGCTTCCAGCTCTCAATAAAGCCTTTGCGTCTCAGGCGGTCAAACAGGAATTTGCCGCGGCGGTTTTCGTATTTGACCGAAACCTGCATAAACTGCGCAATCATCCAGCCTATACCGCCCGACAAAACACCTGCGGTTGCCACTATCAGTGTAAAAACGTCAAGATTCACCGCCGCCACTGCAACAAACGCGCACAGTATGCCGAGCAGACCGCCCCAAGTCTCCTTGCGTGTAACGGAAAAATACACGCGCGGGAAAATGCCTTTTTCTTTGTTGTACGGTTTGTTGAAAATGTAATACCCGAGAAGCGAGAAAGAGGGGATCAGTAAAAACAACGCAATTATGTCAAAAAGAGAATAGTAAAGCCCTGACAAGAAAGAGATGTAAAGCCCGATTACCGCAGAAAAAACTCCAAACCAGATACCGCCCTTGACAAAAAGAGCAAGCATTCCCTTTTTCATGTTGGGCGCAGGTCTTGATTCCATGCTGAAACGGAAGGTTTCGCCGTAAGTCATATTGCCGCCGCAATACATTGCAACTGCACCCATACCTGAAAGAAGGAAGAAGTTTTCATACAGTACGTCGCTTGCCGAAAACACGGCAATGCTTAGCCCGAGCAATGCGCCGGGAAGCATTGCTCCTTTTTCTCCGCCGATTGTTGTGCCGCGCATACCCCAACCCCATGAGCATGCGAGCGTTGCAAACAGCATGAATAAAACATCTCTTAAAATGTCCATAGCTTTTCTCCTTCAGGCGTTTTTTCAATTATACACCAAAACTGCATATAATGCAAAAAGAGGTTGACAGCAGGTGGTTTTCTGTTTATAATATGAACAGATGTTCAAATGAACAATTGTTCATATAAGAGGCGATTTTATGAAACACAATCATGATGAGGTGCTCAGTAACGTAAAAAACGGTCTGCCGTCTGACAAGCTTCTTTGCGATTTGGCGGATCTGTTCAAATCCTTTGCAGACACAACAAGGGTCAAAATACTTTTTTCTCTGCTTGAAAACGAGTTGTGCGTATGCGCCATTGCAGAACTGCTCGGTATGGAGCAATCGGCAATTTCCCATCAGCTCAAAAAGCTCAGGCAGGCAAACCTTGTCTCTTTTCGCAGAGAGGGTAAAACCAAATATTATTTTCTTGCTGATGAACACGTGAAAACCGTGATTTCCGTCGGCTTCAATCATCTTACCGAAAGGTTGGCAGATAACGAATGAAAAAACAAAGCACAAAAAACATGATGACCGCATTTATACTCAATCTCACCTTTGCTTTCATAGAGCTGGTGGGCGGTCTTCTCACAAACTCAATTTCAATCACCTCGGATGCCTTGCATGACCTTGGTGACTCCGCCTCAATCGGTATCGCTTTGTTGCTTGAAAACAAGTCTGAAAAAAAGCCCGACGGAAAATACACCTACGGTTACCTACGCTATTCAACCGTAGGTGCGCTTTTCACGTCAACCATTCTTGTTTGCGGCAGCCTTGTGATTATATATAACAGTATCGTGCGCATCATCCACCCGTCACCGGTTAACCACGACGGTATGATTGGCCTTGCAATTGTCGGTGTGGTTATCAATGGTGCCGCTGCAATCAAAACCTCGCACGGTCACAACGTCAACGAAAGAGCTTTGAGTTTGCACATGCTTGAAGACGTACTCGGCTGGGTTACAGTGCTCATCGGCAGTCTTGTTATTAAGTTCACGGGTTGGTATCTTATCGACCCTATCATGTCGCTGATAATCACGCTGATTATCATTGTCGGAGCTTTCAGGCACATCAAAGAGGTGTTTGAAATCATTCTTGAAAAGGCGCCTGAGGGTGTCAACATAGATATTATCAATGAGGAAATTCTTGCAATACCGGAAATTTTTGACGTGCACCATATTCACATGTGGACAATTGACGGAAACAGCCATTACATCACCTTGCATGCGGTGATTGACAGCACCGTTACCCATGATGACTTTGAACGTGTGAAGCAGGAAATCAGGCACATTCTTGTACATCACAATTTTTCACACTCCACAATTGAACTTGAATTTGTAGAATGTGAAAACCGTCACTGTGAGCCGATTGTTCATACCCACGACGGACATCACCATCACCACCACCATCATCATTGAATCAGTTAAGTTGAAATAAAGTGGAAAGCCCGCCGCCGTCGCGAAGCTCGCGGACGTTTGCTTGCAAACGTCCGCATTGAGCTTCGCGTTTTTTGCATGCCGTGCACC
>JAZNQF010000014.1:0-30306 GCA_045590055.1 Acutalibacteraceae bacterium | reverse complement strand
CAAAAGCGTGAACGCTTTTGGGGGGCTTGGGAAAATACGTGTGCATGCACGTTGCTCACATTGAGGTTTCAGCACCTTAGCATAAAAGCAGCTTACCTGAGGTTACTGCTCTCCTCTCGCATGCACACACGGCGGGCGGCTGTGCCCCGTATCACACACACGTTGGAATAATAAACACCGCAAGGCTTTTAAAAACCTTGCGGTGCATTATTTGCTTAAAAAATCGAATCGAGAATCTCAATAACATGGGCAAGTGCGCCGTCGTTGTTTGAACGAACAAGGTGTGTCGCATGTTTTTTTGTGTTATCATCGGCATTCATCGGCACAAATGAAGCCGCCGCGGCATCAAGCATTTCAACGTCGTTGTATCCGTCACCGACGGCAAAAACTCTGTTGTGCGGTATGCCAAGACTGTCAGCAAGTCTGAGAAGCCCCGTGCCTTTGTTAACACCCTTTTTGAGCACCTCAACAATTGAGCCTGTTGTGGGAAGAAATGTGGGGTCTGTGTAGTTTTCGGCGAGGTAAACCTGCAGTCTCTGCAGTTCATTCCAATCGCCGCCGCACATCACTTTTATCCACGGCAAAGGTGCATCGTCGGGGTTTGTAACGGTGTTGTATTCAATGCCCTGACTCGAAAAATGCCTGTGTGTTGTGTCCAACGTGTTGATGGCAGATGTGATGTCACCCGTTGAATACATCTCAATGGCAATTGTGGGAAACTCTCGGTGAATGTCGCGCACGAAATCGCGTCCGCCCTCGTCAATGCCGCTGAGAAAAGCAATTTCATCCGTGCGGAAATCGTATGCCATAGCACCGTTTGCAACAAGTGAGGGTGCGTTTGTGAAAGACATATCATAGTATCTCATGCCCTGCGGTGTTCTGCCCGTGGAAAGAGCAAAGCTACCGCCCTCTGCTTCGAAATACTCAATTGCTTTGCGTACCTCGGGCAGAATCTCGCCCTTGTCTGTAACCAGCGTGCCGTCAAAATCGGTGGCAATGAGCACCTTTTCAAACTTACCCATTGAGCTCACAACCTTTATTTTATAAGTGATACACCTGTCATTTCATCAGGCTGAGCAATACCCATAACCTTGAGTACTGTGGGTGCGATGTCGCAAAGCTTGCCGCCGTCACGAAGCTCACATTCCTTGCCCACAACAATGAAGGGTACGGGGAAGGTGGTGTGTGCGGTGAAGGGTGAGCCGTCGGGCTCATACATCTTGTCTGCGTTGCCGTGGTCAGCAGTTACAAACATGATGCCGCCGAGTGACATAACCTTTTCAACAACCTTGCCAACGCAGGTGTCAACTGCTTCAACAGCAGCAACAGCAGCATCAAACACGCCTGTGTGACCAACCATGTCGCAGTTTGCAAAGTTGATAACAACAACGTCATACTTGTTAGCATCAAGCTCTGCAAGGAGACGGTCTGTTACTTCGTATGCGCTCATTTCGGGCTTGAGGTCGTATGTTGCAACGTTGGGGGAATCAATGAGGATTCTGTCTTCGCCCTCATATACGGTTTCTGAGCCACCGTTGAGGAAGAAGGTTACGTGTGCATATTTGGTGTATTCAGCAATTCTCAGCTGAGTCATACCTTGACGGCTGATAACCTCACCGAAGGGCATATCAAGTGACTGGGGACGGAATGCAACATCAACGTTGGGCATTGTTGCATCATACTGAGTCATGCAGACATAGTAAAGGTCAAGCTTCTTGTCTCTGTTAAAGCCGTCAAATTCACCGTCAACAAAAGCGCGTGTGATTTCTCTTGCTCTGTCGGGGCGGAAGTTGAAGAAAACAACCGAGTCGCCGTCCGTGATAGCCTTTGCATCGGCTGAAACCGAGGGGATGATGAATTCGTCTGTTACGCCGTTTTCGTATGATTCCTCAAGCATCTTTACGCCGCATTCAAAGCTGTTGCCTTCAAGAGCGGTCATTGCTCTGTAAGCCTTCTCAACGCGGTCAAATTTCTTTTCTCTGTCCATTGCATAGTAACGGCCCTCGATGGTGGCAATTTTGCCAACGCCGATTTTTTCCATTTCATCATAGAGCTCTTTTACAAAGTCCTTGCCTGAGGTGGGCGGTACGTCTCTGCCATCCATAAGGCAGTGAACAAAAACATTTTCAATGCCGTTTTTCTTTGCCATTTCAAGCAGGGCATAGAGATGAGTGTTGTGGCTGTGTACGCCGCCGTCTGAAAGCAGACCGATGAGATGAAGTGCAGAGTTGTTCTTCTTGCAATTTTCAATTGCATCGCACAGAGCCTTGTTTGTGAAGAAATCACCGTCGTTGATTGACTTGGTGATTCTTGTGAGCTCCTGATAAACAACGCGACCTGCGCCGATGTTGGTGTGGCCGACTTCACTGTTACCCATCTGACCGTCGGGCAGGCCGACATCCATGCCTGATGCGCCGATGAAGGTATGAGGACATTCGGCGAAGAGCTTGTCTATATTGGGTGTTTTTGCGGCTACAACGGCATTGCCGTAAGTTTCGGGGTTGTTGCCGAAACCGTCAAGAATACATAATACGGTAGGTTTTTTCATTATATTTCCGCCTTTCTTTTTCAAAAAAATGCGGTCGGCAGAAAACCGACCGCGAAACTGATTGATAATTATTTGCTTGCGGCCTTAACGATGGTTGCAAAATCGGCTGCCTTGAGGGATGCGCCGCCGATGAGACCGCCGTCAACGTCTTCCTGAGCGAGAAGCTCGTCAGCGTTGCCTGCGTTCATTGAACCGCCGTACTGTACTGTGAAAGCATCTGCAGCAGCTTTGGAGTAGAGACCTGCGATGATGTCTCTGATAGCCTTGTTGACTTCGTTTGCCTGTTCTGCAGTTGCAGTTCTGCCTGTGCCGATAGCCCATACGGGTTCGTATGCGATGATGATGTTTTTGAGTTCTTCTTCACTTACACCGCCGAGAGCAACCTTTGTCTGAAGACCAACGGTTTCAAATGTGATGCCCTGCTCGCGCTGTGCAAGAGTTTCGCCAACACAAAGGATAACCTTGAGACCTGCATCGAGAGCAGCGCGTGTTCTCTGCTGAACGGTTTCGTCGGTTTCGCCGAAGTACTGTCTTCTTTCGCTGTGGCCGATAACAACGTATTCAACGCCGCAAGCCTTGAGCATATCTGCGGAAATTTCACCTGTGAAAGCACCGCTCTTTGCCCAGTGGCAGTTTTCTGCGCCAACCTTGATGTTGGTGCCTTCTGTTGCCTTGAGAGCTACAAAAAGGTCAACGTAGGGTACGCATACAACAACGTCGCAATCAGCGTCAGCTACGAGGGGCTTGATTTCGTTGAGCAGAGCTTCAGCTTCTGCGGGAGTTTTGTTCATCTTCCAGTTGCCGGCAATAACTGCCTTTCTTAAAGCCTTATTCATTTTAAAACAACCTTTCTGTTTAATGCGAAAATCGAGCGCAAGCCCGATTTTCTTTTTGTTGTGGGTTAATTATTTGTCGTTAAGA
Source organism: Acutalibacteraceae bacterium (assembly GCA_045590055.1). Classification (GTDB taxonomy): domain Bacteria; phylum Bacillota; class Clostridia; order Oscillospirales; family Acutalibacteraceae; genus UBA6857. The sequence continues at coordinate 26,837 of JAZNQF010000014.1, read as the reverse complement.
GCTGCAACGCCGGGAAGGTCTTTACCCTCAAGGAATTCAAGGGAAGCGCCGCCACCGGTGGAGATGTGGCTCATCTTGTCTGCAAAGCCGAGCTTCTTAACTGCTGCTGCGCTGTCGCCGCCGCCGACGATGGAGATGGAGCCGCTTTCAGCAATGGCTGTTGCAACTGCGATTGTGCCGCCTGCAAAGTTCTTCCATTCGGAAACGCCCATAGGTCCGTTCCAGATAACTGTGCCTGCACCCTTGATTGCGTTTGAGAAGAGTTCTCTTGTCTTTGTGCCGATATCAAGACCCATCCAATCGTCGGGAATTGCATTTGCATCAACGGTCGTGTACTCTGTGTCTTCTGCATATTCCTTACCGATAACTGTGTCGATGGGGATAAGGAAGTTAACGCCCTTTGCCTTAGCTTCTTCCATTGTTGCCTTAGCAAGCTCAATCTTGTCTTCTTCACAGATTGAAGTACCTACTGAATAACCGAGAGCTGCAAAGAATGTGTATGCCATGCCGCCGCCAACGATCAGAGTGTCAACCTTGTTGAGAAGGTTCTGGATAACACCGATTTTGTCGGAAACCTTTGCACCGCCGAGGATTGCAACGAGAGGTCTCTTCGGATTTTCGAGAGCGCCACCCATGTATACGAGTTCCTTCTGGATGAGGTAGCCTGAAACTGCGGGAAGATAATCAGCAACACCTGTGGTTGAGCTGTGAGCTCTGTGAGCAGAACCGAAAGCGTCGTTTACGTAGATTTCTGCAAGGGAAGCAAGTGCCTTGCTGAATTCGGGGTCATTCTTTGTTTCTTCAGCGTGGAAACGTACGTTTTCGATGAGCATGCATTCGCCGTCTTTGAGATCGGCTGCAAGAGCCTGAGCGCTTTCGCCAACAACGTCTGTTGCCATTTTAACGTCCATACCAAGATGTTCGCCGAGTCTGACTGCTACGGGAGCAAGTGAAAATTCAGGTTTGAATTCGCCCTTCGGTCTGCCGAGGTGTGAGCAGAGGATAACCTTTGCACCCTGGGAGAGAAGGTATTTGACTGTGGGAAGAGAAGCAACGATTCTCTTGTCGTCGGTGATAACACCGTTTTCCATTTTTACATTGAAATCGCAACGGACAAGAACTTTTTTGCCCTTTACGTCAATGTCTTCTACTGTTTTTTTGTTGAGAACGTTCATTGCATTGTTTCCTTTCTATATTTAAGCTTATTTTTGACCAAAAACTATTTTATATTATCACGAAAGATTTTGCAATTGTCAAAAACGATAAACATTGACTTTCACAAGGTTAGTTTTCATATAAAATGCACTTTGAAAAGATAAAGCTGTCTTGTGCATTGTAAAAAGAAATTATGTGTGGTACAATATACAAATAAACTGACGTAAGGAAGCGAAAATATGGATTTTAATTTTTTTATGCCTGCAAAGGTTATCAGCGGTGAGGGTTGCCTTAAAGCAAACGCGGCAATGCTCAAAAGTCTGGGTACAACCTGCGGTATTGTAACCGGCGGCTCGTCAGCTAAAAAAAGCGGTGCACTTGACGATGCAATCAAAGCCCTTGAACAGCAGGGGATTGCATACAGCATTTTTGACGGCATCACCCCGAATCCGCAGACAACGGAGTGCCACGCGGCAAGCGTGCAGTTCAGGCAGGCGGGTGTGGATTTCATCCTCGGCATCGGCGGCGGTTCACCCCTTGATTCAGCAAAGGCGGTGGCGGCATATACCGTCAATCCCGAGCTTGAAGCAGATGACATTTTTGCCATGAAGTTCATCAACAAACCGTTGCCCATCGTGCTTATCGGTACTTCCTCAGGTACGGGCAGTGAGGTCAGCAAGGTGTCTGTTCTCACAGACACAACGGGAAGAAAGCGCAGCATCAAGGGCGACGAATTATACGCAAGCCTTGTTTTTGCAGACAGTACGTATACTTCAACCATGCCGTACGACGTGACGGTTTCAACCGCGCTTGATGCCCTTGCACACGCCGTTGAAGGCTTTGTGGCGGCGGCCTGCGGTGATATACCAACAATGTTTGCCTATAAGGGTATTCCGCTTCTGTGGAGCAACCTTTGCAAGCTCCTTGCAAACCGCGAATTGCCCGATGCAGATGCGAGGCGCGAGCTTTATTACGGTTCACTTTATGCAGGTATTGTGCTCAATGCCTGCGGCACTCTTTTTCCGCATCCTATGGGTTATATCCTCACCGAAAACTACGGTGTGCCTCACGGCAAGGCGTGCGCGGCGTTTATGCCTGCATTGATTGAGCGCTCACAGAAATACGCGCCCGAAAGAGTGGCTTTGCTGATGAAAATGCTTGACACGGACGTTGAGAGTTTTTGCAACACCGTACGTGAGCTTACCGCGTTGCCCGACATAAGCATGACCGAAGCTGAGGTTATGAAACACTGTGAGAGATGGGTGAAAGCCCCTAATAACTTCATCTGTACCCCCGGCGGCTTTACACATGCAGATTCGGCTGAGCTGATGAAGGCTTTGTTTTTGAAATAATTATTGACTAATTATGCGGCTTGAAGTATAATTATAGCTTGAAAAATTCAACAGAAAGGTTTGAATAAAATGAGTGATTTCCGTTTAGATACAAAATGCGTACAGTCCGGTTACACACCTAAAAACGGTGAGCCGAGAATTGTGCCGATTTACCAGAGCACAACCTACAAATACGACTCCAGCGTTGAAATGGGCCAGCTTTTTGACCTTGAGCGCAGCGGATATTTTTACACAAGACTGCAGAACCCCACCAATGATGCGGTAGCTGCAAAAATTGCTGACCTTCAGGGTGGTGTTGCGGCAGTGCTCACATCTTCAGGTCAGGCTGCAAACTTCTTTGCAATTTTCAACATCTGCCAGGCAGGCGACCACGTTGTTTCCTCCTCCGCAATCTACGGCGGCACGTTCAATCTGTTCAATGTGACCATGCGCAAGCTCGGCATTGAATTCACCTTTGTACGCCCAAATTGCTCTGAAGAAGAGCTTGAAGCTGCTTTCAAGCCTAACACCAAAGCCGTTTTCGGTGAAACACTTTCCAACCCGTCTCTTGATATACTTGACATTGAGATGTTTGCGAAGGTTGCCCACAAGCACGGTGTACCGCTGATTGTTGATAACACCTTCCCCACACCCGTAAACTGCGATGCTTTTGCTTTCGGTGTTGACATTGTTACCCATTCCACCACAAAGTACCTTGACGGTCATGCAACAAGTGTTGGCGGCTGCATTGTTGACAGCGGCAATTTCGACTGGACACAGAACGACAAATTCCCCGGTCTCACAACTCCTGACGATTCATACCACGGTATCACATATACAGAGCGTTTCGGCAAGGGCGCATACATCACAAAGTGTGTTGTTCAGCTCATGCGTGACCTCGGCTCCATCCCTGCTCCGCAGAATGCCTTCCTGCTTGGTCTCGGCATTGAAACACTTGTGCTGAGAATGGAACGTCACTGCGAAAACGCATACAAGGTTGCAAAATTCCTTGAAAGCAACGATATGGTTTCATGGGTTTCCTTCCCCGGCCTTGAAAATGATCCTCAGCACGAGCTTGCAAAGAAATATATGCCCAAGGGTACTTGCGGCGTTGTTTCTTTCGGTGTAAAAGGTGGCAGAGATGCCGCAACAAAGTTCATGGACAGCCTCAAGCTTGCCGCAATTGTAACCCACGTTGCAGACACACGTACATGTGTGCTTCATCCTGCAAGCACAACCCACCGTCAGCTAACTGATGTTCAGCTTGAAGAAGCAGGCGTAAAGCCTGACCTTGTCAGACTTTCTGTGGGTATTGAAAATGCGCAGGATATTATTGATGATATCGCTCAGGCTCTTGAGCAGGTAAAAAAAGGCTAAGGACGGTTTAAGATATGAAGCTCGGTATCGTAGGTTTGCCCAACGTTGGCAAATCCACACTTTTTAATGCAATCACAAATGCAGGTGCACAGTCTGCAAACTATGCCTTCTGCACAATTGAGCCTAACGTTGGTGTTGTTGCTGTACCCGATGATAGACTTGACAAGCTCACGGAAATGTATAACCCCGTGAAAACTACACCTGCAACAATTGAGTTTGTTGACATTGCGGGTCTTGTAAAGGGTGCCTCAAAGGGTGAAGGTCTCGGCAACAAGTTTCTTTCACACATCAGGGAGGTTGACGCCGTAATTCACGTTGTGCGTTGCTTTGAAAACGATGACATCATTCATGTAGACGGCAGTATCAATGCTCTCAGAGATATGGAAACAATTAACCTTGAGCTTGTTTTTTCCGATCTTGAATTGATTGAACGAAGAATCGACAGAAGCACAAAGGCTATGAAGGGCGACAAGAGCCTCGCAGGCGAGGTTGAATTCCTCAAATCTGTTAAGGCTACGCTTGAAGAAGGCAAGCCTGCAAGAAGCATTGAGTGCAGTGACGACGAGAAAGAAATTCTTGACTCTGTTGCCCTGTTGACAACAAAGCCTGTTATTTACGCCTGCAACATGAGCGAGGAAGACTTCTCCTCAGGTATTGTTAACAATGCAAACTATCAGGCGGTTATTGAAGCCGCAAAGGCTGAGGGTGCAGAGGTGCTTCCCATCTGTGCAGAGCTTGAAGCCCAGATTTCTTCACTTGACAAGGAAGAAAAAGAGATGTTCCTTGCTGATCTCGGCATTGAAAAGGGCGGCCTTGACCTGCTCATTCAGCGTAGTTACGATCTTCTTGGTCTTATTTCCTACCTCACTGCAGGTCAGCCCGAGGTAAGAGCATGGACTATCAAAAAAGGAACCAAGGCTCCTCAGGCAGCAGGCAAAATTCACTCCGACTTTGAGCGCGGATTCATTCGCGCCGAGGTTATCTCCTTTGATAATCTCATGGCTTGCGGCTCACTTGCGGCGGCTAAAGAAAAGGGTCTCGTCCGCTCCGAAGGCAAGGAATACGTGATGAAAGACGGAGACATCGTGCACTTCCTTTTCAACGTGTAAAATGCAAAATACTTTTGGCGCTTGGCAGAATGTCAGGCGCCTTTTTTTGATGCTTGTGTGGAGGTCTCGTCCCGGAGCAGATTAATGCTACATCTGGCGGCATGGGGTGTGGCTCCTGCCACCCGACCGTGCGGTAGCACGGTCGGGTGGCGCGTGTGCGGTAGGTGTGTGTGGCGGTGCAGACGGCGCGTGCACACGCGGCTGTGCCGCCGCGCCTGCGAGCGAAGCGCGCAGGCAATTTTCGGCTTCGCCGAAAATTTAAGCCGCGCAATCCTGCGCGTGTAAAATCAGTTGCCACTGTTATGGCGCGGCTTTGCGGCGGCGGGTGGGGCGTACGCGGCGGGATGTACGCAAAAAGCCGCTGTGGGAAGCAGCGGCTAATAATAAAAAACGTACAAAGCTCGATGCTTTGTACGTTTTTATGTGTGAAGCTATAAGGCCTTATCGACAGTCTGTTTAATATATATCGCGCTTTTTCTTCTTTATCTTCTGCGCAATATAGAAAACAACAACGAGAACTGCAGTGGCAGAAAGGCCAATGTATACACTCATTATGTTTTCACCGCTTGTTTTAACCTCATTCCAAAGGTCGCTCATAACGTCAAGCGTTTCTGTTGAAAGGCTGTGGAAATATTCCGACTTAGGCTTTTCGTCAGGATAAAGATATTTATTTTCAGCCATGTCGGCATATTCTTCAAGCTCCAGAACTGCCTCGTTGGGTGTGGCGTAACCGATGCATAACGCGTTTGCAAGTGCAACCTTCGGCTCAAGTAGGAAATTGATGTAAAGCTCAGCGGCGTCAGTGTTTTGCGAACTGTTGGGTATGCAGGCCGCATCAACAAATATATTTACACCTTCTTCAGGATAAACAAACTCAAGGTCAGGGTTAACTTCCTGCATGCACACAAAGTCACCTGCATAGTAGGGCGCAAGTGCCGCTTCACCCGTCTCCATCTTGTTGTATGTTTCGTCCATAACGTAGCTTTGCAGAAGCGGTTTCTGTGAAAGAAGCTTGTCTGCCGCGTTACGAAGCTCTGCTTCGTCGGTGGTATTGATTGATATGCCGAGAAGCTGTTGTGCAACCGCAAAAGCGTCTCTGTAATTGTCAAACATCAGGATTTTGCCTGCATATCTCTCGTCCCAAAGAGCTGACCAGCTTGTAGGTGCTTCTTCAACAACGCTTGTGTTGTAAATCAATCCGACAAAACCAACGCTGTATGCAACACAGTATTCGTTGTTCGGGTCAAAATACATGCTTGTGTATTCTTCGGCAATGTTTTTGAAATTCGGCAACGATTTATAATCAATCTTTTTGACCATATCCTCAGAAACTAACTTTTGAATCATGTAGTCAGAAGGAATGATTACGTCATAGCTCGTACCGCCGCTTTTCAGCTTTGCATACATATCCTCGTTACTTGCAAAGGTGGTGTAATTCACCTTGATGCCCGTCAGTTTTTCAAACTCCTTGTTGACGTCAATCATACCTTCGCCGTCGTCGGTGTCTGAAATATACAGTCCCCAGTTGAATACGTTGATTGTGGTGCCTCTGAGTTCGGGTCTGTTGTAATACTCAGGGTTAGAAACCTCAAACTCGCCTGCCGCAAAACACGGAGTTACGGTTATCACGGCAAGAAGAAGCATGAATATAACAGCAAAAATTCTTTTCATGAAACGTGCCCCTCCTTACTTTGCTCTTTTTTTGCGCGAAGGAGTATTGCGCATTTTTTTGTCTCCGCGTATCTGACCGACGTTGATGATTATTAGCAATATGAGTATTGCAACAAAAATCAGCGTTGAAAGAGCGTACATATCGGGCGTGACGCGCTTTTTGGTCATTGAGAAAATAAGTACGGGGAGGGTTTGAATGTTGCCGCTTGTGAAATAGCTGATAATAAGGTCGTCAAGTGAGAGTGTGAAAGCCATCATCATACCCGTCACAATACCTGAAGAAATCATGGGCAGAACAACCTTGAAGAAAGCCTGGGCGGGTGTGCAGCCAAGGTCTTCTGCGGCTTCGGGAATATGGGTGTCGACCTGTCTGAGTTTTGGAAGCACTGACAGAATAACGTACGGCAAGTTGAAGGTGACGTGGGCAATCAGCATTGCGCCGAAACCCAGCACCTCCTGCTTGCCGAGGATTCTTCCCACAAAAACGAAAAGAAGCATCATTGAAATACCCGTAACGATATCGGGATTCATCATCGGCAGGTTGGTAACACTCATAACGGTGCTTTTTACCCACTTTGACTTGAATGCATCTATACCCACAGCGGCAACAGTGCCTGCTACAGTTGAAATAACTGAGGAGCAAAGTGCAAGCTTGATTGTGTTTTTCAGCGCGGCAATTGTTGCTGTATCTTCAAGCACGGAGCGATACCATTGCATGGAGAAGCCCGTAAAAACGCTTGTACTTTCGCTCGAATTGAATGAAAACAGAACAAGCACGGCTAGTGGCGCATAAAGGAAAATGAAAATGAGCGCCGTATAAAGCTTTGAGGAGAAAGACATTTTTGTTCTCATACTATCATGCCTCCTCCTACTTCTTCATCGTTGGTGAAACGGTTCATAACTGCAATGCACAGCATAATGAGAATCATCAGCACAAGGGCGAGCGCCGCACCGAGATGATAGTTATAGTTGGACATGAACTGCTGTTCAATGGCGTCACCAATGAGGAAATACGTACTGCCGCCAAGCTTTTTTGAAATGTAGAAGGTTGAAACAGACGGTACGAAAACCATGGTGAAGCCGGAAGCAACACCGGGCAGGCTAAGCGGTACAACGACTTTTGAAAATACTGTGAGCTTGTTGCCGCCGAGGTCCTCTGCGGCTTCAATGAGGCTGAAATCAATTTTGCACATAATTGAATACAGCGGCAGAATCATAAAGGGTATGAAGTCATAGACCATGCCGAGAACAACTGCACCTGCCGTGTTTATCATGTGAAACGGCCCTATTCCGATTTTTCCGAGCACCGTGTTGATTATACCCGTGTCGGAAAGGATGGTCATCCATGAATATGTGCGGATAAGGAAGTTCATCCACATGGGGAGCATCACAAGCACCATCATGGTGCGTTGAACATTTGCGCTGCTCCTTGCCATGATATAGGCAAGGGGGTAAGATATGATGAGGCAGATTACCGCCGCAACAAGACCGAGCCAGATTGAACGGAGCATGGTGTTTGTGTAACTGCCGAGCTGTTTGATGTTTGCAAGTGTGAATGCACCTGTCCTGTCCGTGAATGCATAATAAATAACAAGCAGAAGCGGTACAACAATGAATATTGCTGCCCACACCATATAAGGTGCGGCGCACAGCCTCTGCGCAAGGGAACCTTTTTTGTTCAACGGTTTGTTCTCCTTTCAGGCGTGTTTGGGGTGTGTGGGTTAATTTATTCTTCTTCCGCCATAATGGTGACATCTGAAAGCTGGTCGTGCTCATCGCTGAATGAGCTGTAGTCACCGTATTTGCCTGAGTATTCGGATTTCTTCATAACATGGATTGCATCGGGTTCAATTTTGATACCGATGTGTGCACCCACGGGGTAATAATCCGTTGTCTGAATCATCCACTTGAAGTTTGCAATGTCAACAATCATTTCAAAGTGAACACCCTTGAAGGTGTTTGATGTGACGGTGCCGTTGATGTCGCCTTCTTCAATGGGTACAATGTCAACGTCTTCGGGGCGGATGACAATGTCAACTTTTTCTCCTTCGGAAAAGCCCTTGTCAAGGCACTGGAATACCGCGCCTGAAAACTGAGCCTTGAAGTCCTTGAGCATTACGCCGTCGAGAATGTTACTCTCACCGATAAAGTCGGCAACGAAGGCGTTTTTAGGTTCATTATATATATCGATAGGTGTGCCGATTTGCTGGATTCTGCCGTCGTTCATAACAACAATTGTATCAGACATTGACAATGCTTCCTGCTGATCGTGTGTAACGTAAATGAAGGTTATGCCAAGGCGCTGCTGGATGTTTTTAAGCTCAACCTGCATATCTTTTCTGAGTTTGAGATCAAGCGCACCAAGAGGCTCGTCAAGAAGAAGAACACGAGGGTCAACCGCAAGTGCGCGTGCAATTGCAACACGCTGCTGCTGACCGCCTGAAAGAGACTGGATGTTTCTTCTTTCAAAGCCTTTAAGGTTGACAAGCTCAAGCATCTGCAGAACCTTGTCTTTTATATCTTTTTCGCGCATCTTTTTGATTCTCAGCCCGAACGCTACGTTTTCATAAACGTTGAGGTGAGGGAAAAGCGCGTATCTCTGAAAAATCGTGTTGACCTGCCTTTTGTGCGCAGGCATTTTGTTTATTACCTTGCCTTCAAAAACGACCTCTCCGTTATCGGGTTCCAGAAAGCCTGCAATTATTCTTAGCGTGGTTGTTTTGCCACAGCCTGACGGACCGAGGAAGGTGATGAATTCTTTGTCCTTGATATACAAACTGATATCATCAAGTATGGTGACTCCGTCAAAGCTCTTTGAGATGTTTTTAAGGTCGATAATAACGTTTTCTTTCATTATGCAACCCCTTTCTGAAGTTAATAAAAACCCATTATGGAATATATAAAATATAGTGCTAAAATCCGCAAATGTCAACATTTTTTTTGGTATTTTTCATGTCAAAATGCCGTTGAGTCATTTATAAAACTGAAATGCTTTGTTTTCCTTTGATTTACGCCGTTTTACTCCATTTTTCTCCTGAAAAGTTTTTTGCTCATATTATTAAGAATCCTTAACCCGACGCTGCTTTCCGGCGATAAACCGCCGGCCGAGGCGCCGCCGCGGCGGTTGCCGCAGGCAACCGTAAAAATCCGGCATAGCCGGATTTTTCGTTCAAACTGCGTTTGAACGCGCGGCGGCGCAGCCGCACGCCCGGCGCTCAGTCTTCAGTACACGTGAAAGTGCGTGCGGCGCGGCGAAGCCGCAAGGCAACCTTGCGGTTGTGTACACGTAAAAAACATCCAACACCGCGCAGTGTTGGATGTTGCTTTATCATAGTGTGCCGTTACGGAATTCACGCTCAAACCATACGTCGTCAAGTGCAAACTCCTTGCCGTTCAGGTAGCCGAGGAGTCCGTCGGTGTCTTCAAACTCAAAGCGCAGCTTGTATGAGCAAAGGCATTGCTTTTTGTAACCCTTTTCCTTGTTGAGTGCATTTGTGCCGTACTTTCCGTCACCCAACAGGGGGTGCCCGATTCCCGAAAGGTGTGCTCTTATCTGGTGTGTTCTGCCCGTAAGAAGCTCAATCTCAAGCAGACTCAAACCGTCCTTGAAGCCGAGTACGGTGTATTTTGTCACAATTGTCTTGGCGTTTTCACGTGGTTTTTTGCTTACACTCACTTTGTTTTTGCTTTCGTCTTTAACAAGATACCCCGTGAGGGTGTCGCTCTTTTTCGGCATTTCTCCCACGGCAATGCAAAGGTAAAACTTGTTGACCTCACGTTGCTTTATTTTCAGGTTCATTTCTCTGAGTGCTTCCGCATTTTTTGCCGCAATTACGATGCCGCAGGTGTTGCGGTCAATTCTGTTGGCAAGCGAGGGAGTGAATGAGTTTTCGCTGTCAGGGTGATATTCGCCTTTTTCATACAGATAACGCTGAATTCTGCCAATGAGCGTGTCAATATATTCGTGGTCGTCAGGGTGGCACAAAAGGCCCGTTTTTTTGTTGAGAAGCATAATGTTTTCGTCTTCATAAACAATGTCAAGGCTTTTTGATGCTGACATGAAATCATATCTGGTTTCGGGCTTCTCAAAAAATTCGTCGTTTATGTAAAGGTCAACAATGTCGCCGCTTCTGAGTCGGGTTGAAATCTCCGCACGCTTGCCGTTGACTTTTATGCGTTTTATTCTAATGTATTTGTACATCAACGTCTTTGGCAGATTGGGAAAGCTTTTTGTCAGATACTTGTCCAGTCTCTGCTCGGCGTCGTTTTTTGTAATAACAAAACTTTTCATGTTGTTTTCACCTCATAATCTGAATTATATCATACTTTACCACTTTTCAAAACAGTTTTTTTAATGTATAATAAAAAGAGTACGCTTTATTTTGAAAAGGATGTTTAATATGAGTGAAAAGTCGGCGCATCCTCACGAAGGACATCGCAAAAGATTAAAAGAGCAGTTTCTGACATACGGCAGTTTTGACGGTATGTCGGACTTCAACGTGCTTGAAATGTTGCTGTTTTTTGCAATACCGCGCAAGGACACAAACGTGCTTGCGCATAATCTGATTGATCATTTCGGCTCACTTGACCGAGTTTTTGAGGCGAGCTTTGATGAGCTTGTCAAAGTCGACGGCATTTCAACCAACGCCGCAACTCTCATTCAAATGATACTTCCGTTATATAAGCGCTATGCCGTTTCAGCCAACGCGAGCAAACGCACTTTCAACACAACCGAAGAGCTTGCACAATACGTCAGCAAATTTTTCGTAGGTGAAACGAAGGAAAAGGTTTACCTTTTGTGCTTTGATTCACGCGCAAGGCTCAACAACTGCACCCTCATCAGCGAGGGTGATAAGGACAACGTGCCGATTGACCGCAGAAAAATTGTTGAGGTTGCCATTGAGCAGAAATCATCAATGGTTGTGCTCGCACATAACCATCCTAACGGCTTGTGTGTACCGTCAGCAAATGATTTTAACGGCACAATGGATGTTGCCAACGTGCTGCAAAAGCTGAACGTGAATCTGCTTGACCACATTATTATTTCGGGAGAAGAATACTTCGCAATGTCCGAAAGTGAGAACATGAGATATATTTTCAAATAAATTACAGACCATACTTCAAAGCAGAGAGGGGGAGTCCGCGTGGACTGTTTTAAACTTGTGTCACCTTATAAGCCGACGGGCGATCAGCCGCAGGCAATTGACGAGCTTGTTGCAGGTGTGAACAAAGGCTACAAAGAGCAGACGCTTCTCGGCGTTACGGGCTCAGGCAAAACCTTCACCATGGCAAACATCATCGCAAAGCTCAACCGACCTACGCTCATTCTCGCTCACAACAAAACTCTTGCCGCTCAGCTTTGCTCCGAGTTTAAGGAATTCTTCCCCGAAAACGCGGTGGAATACTTCGTATCCTACTATGATTACTATCAGCCCGAAGCATACGTGCCGTCAACCGATACGTACATTGAAAAGGACTCTGCAATCAACGATGAAATTGACAAGTTGCGCCACTCAGCAACATGCGCTTTGTCCGAAAGACGAGACGTAATCATCGTTGCGTCTGTGTCGTGCATTTATTCCCTCGGCAGTCCCATTGATTACAGAGAGATGGTTGTGTCCTTGCGCACGGGCATGGAAAAAAGCCGTGACGAGCTGATTGAAAAGCTTGTTACAATGCAGTATGACAGAAACGACATCAACTTCGTCAGAAACAAGTTCCGTGTGCGCGGTGACGTGGTTGAAATTTTTCCCGTTTATTCAAACGAGAATGCCATAAGAGTCGAGTTTTTCGGCGACGAAATAGATCGTATATGCGAAATTAACACCCTTACGGGCGAAGTGAAAAACGTGCTTTCACACGTGGCGATTTATCCTGCTTCGCACTACGTTGTCGGCAAAGATAAGCTTGAAGCGGCGCTTGACGAGATTAAGCAGGAAATGGAAGAACGCGTAATTGAATTCACAAAAGAGGGCAAACTGCTCGAGGCTGAAAGAATCCGTCAGCGTACCCTCTACGACCTTGAAATGCTGCGTGAAACGGGCATTTGCAAGGGCATCAAAAACTACTCACGCGTAATGTCCGGCAGAAAACCGGGCGAGCCGCCTTTTACCCTGCTCAACTATTTCCCTGATGACTTTTTGCTGTTTGTTGACGAGTCGCACGTAACTCTGCCGCAGGTCAGGGGCATGTACGGCGGTGACTTTTCAAGAAAAAAGAGTCTGATTGACTTCGGCTTCCGCCTTCCCTCTGCGTATGACAACAGGCCGCTGACCTTTGACGAATTTTATTCAAGGGTAGGGCAGAAAATCTTTGTCAGCGCAACACCCGGCGATCTTGAAAAGGAAAAAAGCGTGCAGATTACTCAGCAGGTCATCCGTCCCACGGGCTTGCTTGACCCGCTTGTTACCGTCAAGGGCACGGAAGGGCAGATTGATGACCTTGTTTCCGAAATCAATCTGCGCGTTGAGCGCGGCGAAAGGGTGCTTATCACCACGCTGACCAAAAAGATGGCGGAATCCCTCACGGATTACCTTGAAGAGCTTGACATGAAGGTGCGGTATATGCACTATGATATCGACACAATTGAGCGAATGGAGATAATCCGCGATTTGCGTCTCGGAGAATTTGATGTGCTTGTTGGTATAAACCTTCTGCGAGAAGGCCTTGATATCCCCGAAGTGTCGCTTGTGGCAATTCTTGATGCCGATAAGGAGGGCTTCCTGCGTTCTGCAACCTCACTCGTGCAGACGATAGGCCGCGCCGCAAGAAACGAGCACGGCGAGGTTATAATGTATGCTGACAGAATTACGCCGTCAATGGAACAGGCAATCAGCGAAACGCGCAGACGCCGCGAAATCCAGCAGAAATACAACGAGGAGCACGGCATAGTGCCGAAATCCATCAAAAAAGACGTCAGAGAAATTCTCGAGATTTCAAGACGTGATGAAACCAAGGAGAAGGCAGATAAGTATCTTTCATCAAGGGAACGTGAGGAGCTTATCAAGCGCCTGACTGCAGAGATGAAGCAGGCCGCAAAGATACTTGAATTTGAACACGCGGCATATTTGAGAGACAGAATAAACAAACTCAGAGGACTTAAGAAGTGATAGAAAATATGGCACAGAAATATCTTAAAGTCAAAGGCGCAAGGGAGCACAACCTCAAAAATATTGACGTATCCGTACCGAGAGATAAGCTTGTGGTTTTCACGGGGCTTTCAGGCTCGGGCAAGTCAACCCTTGCGTTTGACACAATATATGCAGAAGGTCAGCGCCGCTACGTTGAGTCTCTGTCATCGTATGCGAGGCAGTTTCTCGGGCAGATGGATAAACCCGACGTGGATTACATTGAGGGACTTTCTCCCGCGGTGTCAATTGACCAGAAAACGACTTCCAAAAACCCGCGTTCAACCGTGGGTACAATCACGGAGATTTACGACTATTTCCGTCTGCTTTTTGCAAGGGTGGGCATTCCGCATTGTCCCGTCTGCGGCAGAGAAATCAAACAGCAGACAGTTGATAGCATCGTAGAGCAGATAATGAAGCTTGAAAAGGGTAGTAAGCTTCAGCTTCTTGCACCCATTGTTTCGGGCAGAAAGGGCGAATACGTCAAAGAGCTTGACTCCGCAAGAAAAAGCGGTTACGTCCGCGTGAGAATTGACGGCATAATGTATGACCTCTCTGAAAAAATCAAGCTTGAGAAAAACAAAAAGCACAACATTGAAATCATTGTTGACCGCCTTGTGATGAAAGAGGGGATCGAAGCGCGTCTTGCAGATTCCATTGAGACAGCCTGCTCACTTTCCGACGGCATACTCATGGTTGATGTCAACGGTGAAAAAGAACTGTTGTTTTCTCAAAATTACGCCTGCCCGGAGCATGGCGTGAGCATTGAGGAGCTTTCACCGAGAATGTTCTCGTTCAATAATCCCTACGGCGCATGCCCGAAGTGCATGGGCCTCGGCGTTTTTTCAAAGGTCGACCCGGACCTTGTTATACGTGACCGCAGCCTTTCAATTGCACAGGGGGCAATTAAGTGCAGCGGCTGGTCTGCAACGGACAGCGGCACAATTGCCGCAATGTATTACAAAGCACTCGGTGACAAATACGGATTCACAATGGATACACCGATTGAACAAATGAGCGACGAGGCGGTTGATGCCCTGCTTTACGGCACAAAGGGAGAGAAGCTCAAAATGGAACGCTCCACCTCTTTCGGCGGCGGTATATATAACGCCGCGTTTGAGGGTATCATCAACAACCTTGAAAGAAGATACAGCGAAACGTCAAGCGAGTGGTCACGTGCTGACGTTGAACAGTACATGACGGCGGTTGATTGCCCTGAATGTAACGGCGCAAGGCTCAAAAAAGAAGCATTGTGCGTCACGGTCAACGGCAAAAACATTGCTGAGGCAACAAGCCTTTCAATCGAGAAAACACTTGAATTTGTTGAAAACCTGGAGTCTGTGCTTTCCGAAAGGGAAATGAAAATTGCCCGTGTTATCATCCGTGAAATTACGGGCAGACTCGGTTTCCTCAAAAGTGTTGGCCTTGGTTATCTTTCACTTTCACGCGCGGCAGGTACGCTTTCGGGTGGTGAAAGTCAGCGCATCAGGCTTGCCACACAGATTGGCTCATCTCTCATGGGTGTGCTGTATATCCTTGACGAGCCGAGCATCGGTCTGCACCAGAGGGATAACGACCGCCTGATTGAAACACTCTACCGCCTCAGAGACATGGGCAATACCCTCATTGTTGTTGAGCATGATGAGGATACGATGCTTGCCGCCGATTACATTGTTGACATTGGACCCGGCGCAGGTATCCACGGCGGAAAAATCGTATCTCAGGGTACGGTCAAAGACATTGTTGCATGCAAGGAATCACTGACGGGTCAGTACCTCAGCGGCGAAAAATATATACCCGTACCCGAAAAGCACCGCAAAGGTTCGGGTAAATTTCTTGAAATCAAGGGCGCAAGGCAGAACAACCTCAAGAACATTGACGTAAAAATCCCTCTTGGAAAATTCGTCTGTGTAACAGGTGTTTCAGGCTCCGGAAAATCTTCACTTGTCAATGAGATTCTGCACAAGCACCTTGCCAACGAGCTCAACCGCGCAAGGCATTTTCCGGGTGACTTCGATTCGATGAGCGGAGTGGAGCACCTTGATAAAATCATCTGTATCGACCAGTCGCCAATCGGCAGAACGCCGCGTTCAAACCCTGCAACCTACACGGGCGTTTTCGGTGATATCCGCGACTTGTTTGCGCAGACGCAGGATGCAAAAATGAAGGGCTATTCTGCTTCGCGTTTTTCGTTCAACGTCAAGGGCGGACGATGTGAGGCATGCCAGGGTGACGGTATAGTCAAGATCGAAATGCACTTCCTTGCCGATATTTACGTTCCTTGTGATATTTGCAAGGGCAGACGGTACAATGCGGAAACACTTGCTGTTAAATACAAAGGCAAATCAATTTTTGACGTGCTTGAAATGACAGTTGAAGAAGGGCTTGCATTTTTTGAAAACGTACCCAAAATCCGCCGCAAACTGCAAACACTCTACGATGTGGGACTCGGCTACGTTAAAATCGGTCAGCCTGCAACCACTCTTTCGGGCGGTGAGGCGCAGAGAGTCAAGCTTTCAACTGAACTTTCCCGCAGAGGCACGGGCAAAACAATATACATCCTCGACGAGCCCACAACGGGTCTTCACACCGCAGACGTGCACAGGCTGATTGACGTACTGCATGTGCTTGCAGACGGCGGCAACACCGTGGTTGTGATTGAGCATAACCTCGACGTAATTAAAACCGCTGACCACATAATCGACCTCGGCCCCGAGGGCGGCGATGCAGGTGGATATATCGTAGCTGAGGGTACTCCCGAAGAAATTGCAGATAACGAAAAGTCGTATACGGGTATGTACCTGAAAAAAGCGCTTAAATGGGCAAAAGAAGCCGCGAAAGGCAAAATGCCTGAGGAAATTGCAAAGAGACTTAACGAAGAATAAAAACACGAACCCCCCGATGATTCATCGGGGGGTTCGCTTTGGAAGAGAAAAGGAGTTTTATTCAACAGAGCTTGACTGTGCGTTCTGATGGCAGTTCATGCCGCATGCACCGCATGAGCCGCCGCAGGAGCACGAGCGCTTGCCCTGTTTTTTGTTACGTATTTCTGAATACACAATGCCTGCAACAATGAGTGCGACAATAAGTGCAACAATGAAAGTGGGAATATTCATAACGTTACCTCATTTCTGTTTTGATGTGTGAGGATTCTTTCTGAAAAGCATAAACAGTATAACTGCAAGCACAACAGCCGCGGCAACTGTGCCGATGATGTTGCCCGAGCCGACAAACCATGAGCCGAACTGATAAATAATGAGTGAAACTGAATAAGCAAAAACGCACATATATGAGATTGCAAATACAGACCACTTGGCGTTGTTCATTTCACGCCTGATTGCACCCATTGCGGCGAAGCACGGAGCACAAAGCAGGTTGAAAAGCATGAATGAGAGACCTGCCAGCTTGCTGCCGCCGAAAAATTCCATGCCGATGAGGGCGAGCTTTTCTGAGTTCATTGAGTCAACAAGCTCAAATGCGAGGTCAGCGTCAGCCATTGATGAAAGTGAGCCGAATACGCCGACTACTTCTTCTTTTGCAACAAGGCCGAGCACGGTTGCAACGGCGGACTGCCAGTTGCCGAAGCCGAGGGGCTTGAACAGCCATGCAATAAGATTGCCGAGGTTTTCAAGGATGGAAGCGCCGCCGATTTCTGCGGTAATGTAATGGAAGCCGCCTTCAAATGAAAGTGAGTTGAGTATCCACACAATAACGCCTGCGGCAACAATAACCGTACCTGCGCGTTTGATGAAAGACCAGCCGCGTTCCCATGTGGTGCGCAGAATGTTTGAGGGCACGGGCAGGTGGTAAGAGGGGAGCTCCATAACAAACGGAGCAGGGTTGCCTGCAAAGGGCTTTGTCTTTTTAAGCATAAGGCCTGAAACGATAACCGCGGCAACACCGCTGAAATATGCACCTACGGCAACCCAGGCGTTACCGCCGAAAAGGGCGCCTGCAATCATTGAAACGATGGGCATTTTTGCACCGCAGGGGATGAAGCCCGTGGTCATGATGGTCATTTTTCTGTCGCGGTCCTGCTCAATGGTGCGTGAAGCCATAATGCCGGGTACACCGCAGCCCGTTGCAACAAGCATGGGTATGAACGACTTACCGGAAAGTCCGAATTTGCGGAAAAGCTTATCCATAATGAAGGCAACTCTTGACATATAGCCGCAGTCTTCAAGCAGGGAGAGAAGCAGGAAAAGAATGAGCATCTGGGGTACGAAGCCGAGAACTGCACCGACACCGCCGAGTATACCGTCTGCGACGAGGCTTGTGAGCCAGGGCATACAGCCAATGCTTTCAAGAAGCCTTGTTGCTCCGGGGATTATCCATTCACCGAAAAGCGTGTCGTTCATGAAGCCGACTGTCCAATCACCGATTGAGCCGATGGAGAGGTAGTAAACCAGCCACATTACGATTACGAAGATGGGAAGCGCAAGAATACGATTTGTGACAACGTTGTCGATTTTATCGGATAACGTGTTTTTGAATTGCTTTTTCTTTTTGCAACAACGCTTCATAAGCGTGTCTATGTACAGATACCTTTCATTAGTGATGAGGCCTTCGGCATCATCGTCAGCCTCTTTTTCAGCGGAAACAATGTCAAACTCAATGTGTTCAAGTGTTTCCTTGCTGATGCCGAGCTTCTGCAGAACTTTTTCATCGCGCTCAAAAATCTTGATAGCGTACCATCTCTGCTGTTCTTCGGGCAGATGATGTACGGTTGCCTCCTCAATGTGGGCAATTGCGTGCTCAACGTAGCCTGAGAAGGTATATGGCGGTACTTTATGACCTGATTGAGCCGCTTTGATTGCTTCCTGCGCGGCAATATCGGTTGATTCACCCTTTAAAGCGGAGATTTCAACAACGGGGCAACGAAGCTCATGGCTTAATTGCTCGGTGTTGATTTTGTCGCCGTTTTTTCTCACAAGGTCCATCATGTTGATGGCAACAACAACGGGGATGCCCAGCTCAATGAGCTGAGTGGTGAGATAGAGGTTCCTTTCAAGGTTTGTGCCGTCAACAATGTTGAGTATTGCATCGGGGCGCTCGTCAACAAGATAGTCACGTGCAACAATTTCCTCAAGCGTGTAGGGCGAAAGTGAATAAATACCGGGCAAGTCTGTGATGATGACATCATCGTGCTTTTTGAGCTTGCCTTCCTTTTTTTCAACCGTAACGCCCGGCCAGTTGCCGACGTATTGGTTTGAGCCTGTGAGTGCATTGAAAAGCGTTGTTTTGCCGCTGTTGGGGTTGCCCGCAAGGGCGATTTTGATGCTCATGTGAGATTTCCTTTCTGAGTTAGTTAGCTTGCGCTAACTTGAATGTAAAAAATATTGTATCAGTGCGTTATTCGGTTTCAACCATTGCTGCGTCAGCTTTACGGAGTGAAAGCTCATATCCTCTAACGGTTACTTCAATAGGGTCGCCCAGAGGTGCAACCTTGCGAATGTAGATTTCGACATTCTTTGTGATGCCCATATCCATAATTCTGCGCCTTATTGCACCTTCGCCGTGCACTTTAACAACTTTTACCGTGGAACCGATTCTTGCATCTTTAAGGGTCTTCATTTTCTTTGCCTCCGATGTAATACGTGTGGTGAATCAGGTGGTTAGTCTATGCTAACCAAACCGCAATAAAAAGCAGTTAGCATCAACTAACTTGAGGTAATAATACACCTCCCGAGATTATTTGTCAAGAGAAAAAGTTGAAAAATCTGCCTAAAAAAATATATCGGATTGTGTCGGGCTGTGTTGAGAATTTGTTAGTCTGAGCGCCCCGATATTACTATCGGAGCGCTCGTGTATTATCAATAACAAACCTTGCCGGGATTCAGGATGTTCTTTTCGTCAAACACCTTTTTGATACCCTGCATAATTGCAATAGGAGTCTGTCCGTATTGCTTTTTGAGGTATTCCTTTTTTGCATATCCGATGCCGTGCTCACCTGAGACAAGACCGCCGAGCTCTTCGGCTTTTTCATACATTCTGTCAAAGCATGAGCGCAGAATTTCTTCCCATTCTGCCTGCTCAAGAGCATCACGGCAGATGTAAACGTGCAGATTGCCGTCACCCGCATGGCCGAAGCTGGGGATTCGCACACCGAATTCCTCTGCAAGCGCGTGGGTGTATTTGATGAATTCGTCAACCTTGTTTACGGGCACAACCACGTCGCATTCGTCCATCTGCGTTGTGGAAGCCTTGATTGCTTCAAGGAAAGCACCTCTTGCCGACCATACGGATTTTTTGCGTTCCTCAGTGTCAACAATGTATGCATCAAGCGCGCCGATTTCAAGGCAGAGGTCTGCAACTGTCTGCAGGTCTTTTTCAACCTGCTCATCGGTGTTGCCGTCAAAGGTCAGCAGAATGTAGGCGTCATTTTTTGTGTCGGGGAACTTTTTGCCGAGATAGTCCTCGGAAAAAAGGATAGTGTCACGTGACATATATTCAATTGCGGTGGGGATAACCTTTGAGCAAAAGATTTTCGGTACGGCTTCAATTGCGCTCTTCATGTCTGCAAACGGCACAAGCAGGCTGACCGAAACCTTGGGCAGAGGCACAAGCTTGAGCACCGCTTCGCAGATGATGCACAGCGTTCCCTCCGAACCGATGACGAGGTCTTTAAGGCTGTAGCCCGAGCTGTTTTTTGCAACGGTTGCGCCGAGCTTCAGGATTTCACCGTTAGGCATAACAACTGTCAGCGAGCGTACATAGTCTCTTGTAACACCGTATTTGACCGCTCTCATGCCGCCTGCATTTGTGGAAATGTTGCCACCGATGGTTGCAGATTTTTCACCCGGGTCGGGCGGATAAAGAAAGTCGTTTTCCTCAACAAAGGCGGCAAGCTCCATCAGCAACACGCCGGGCTGTACGGTGACGGTGAGGTTGTTTTTATCAAGCTCAAGAATTTTGTTCATCTTTGTGGTTTCAAGCAGAATACCGCCTTCAAGTGCAACTGCGGCGCCTACAAGACCCGTGCCGCTTCCTCTTACGGTGACGGGAATATTTTTCTCCCACGCGAGCTTCATAATCTGTGAAACTTCTTCGGTGGAGTGTACGCGTACAAGCACGTCAGGCATTTTTTCAATGTCGCCCAATTCATCGTGCGCATAGTCGGTGCTGATTTCTTCGCCTGCGATGACGTCAGCTTCGCCGACGATGCCTTTGAGTGCGGCAATATCTTCACATGTGATTCTGGTATACATCATACACCCTCCTTGATTTTTGCAATGAGCTTGGGCACAATTTCGGTCACGTCGCCCACAACGCAGTAATGCGCAACGTCAAAAATTGAGGCGGACGCATCTGTGTTTACGGCAACGATGCAGTCAGATGACTTCATACCTGCGGCAAACTGAACTGAGCCTGAAATGCCGAGGCAGATAATCAGCTTCGGCTTGACTGTTCTGCCGGAAAGACCTATTTGATGCTTTGCGTCAAACATGTTGTTTTCAACAAGGGGACGTGTGCATGCCACAACACCGCCGAGAAGGTCGGCAAGCTCCTGAGCCATGCTGCGCATTGCTTCACTGCAGGCGCCTCTGCCTACGGCTACGATTACCTCAGCTTCCGCAATGTCAATATCTTTGGGTTTGGTTGTTGAAGACAGAACCTCTATGCCCGAAATCAACATCTCCGGTGTAACCGACATGTTCACAATTTCGCCGCAGGGTGCTTCAATGCGCTGAGGCTCCGTGAAAACCTTGTATCTTGCGGTGCAGAACTGAGGTCTTGTGTTGGGCGTGATAATCTGCGCCATGATGTTGCCGCCGAAGGCGGGACGGATCTGAACAAGGTCGGTGTTTTCTTTCATTTCAAGCACGGTGCAGTCTGCGGTAAGACCCGTACGGCAGCGCGCGGCAACGCGCGGCGCTAACTGACGGCCAAGGTTTGTTGCACCAACAAGGATTGATGAAGGCTTGTGTTTTTCAATGAAGTCGCGGAAAGCAGCGGTGTACGGCTCAATGCGGAAATCGCTGAATGCTTTATGGTCATAAACAAACACCTTGTCAATACCGTAATGCAGAAGCTCTTTTGCACATTCGGCAACGTCGCTTCCGATAACAAGCGCATAAACGGGGTGATTCGTAACCTTGGCAAGCTCTTTTGCCTTGCCGCAAAGCTCAAACGTTACGCGGTGGATTGTGCCGTCTGTGCAATCAGCATAAACGCAGATGCCGTTCCACAGTGATTTGTCAAGCGTTGCGGTTTCTTCCTCAACGAAGGCGACGAGCCCATCACCTTTACGTACACACATTTTGCACATTTTGCACGCGGAGGAAATGTCTATTTTGCCGTCTGTATAGGAGATTGCATCAAAGGGGCAAAGGCCGACAAGCGCCTGCGCCTTTTCGGGGGTTACAAGGTTATGATTTACAACGAGTTTACCCATTTTCTGCTCCTCCTTATATCATTTTGTTTGTGCGCAGAAGCTCAAAAAGAGCCTGCGACTGTGTGTCTGCATCGCCCGTGATGTTAACCTTTCGGTCGTTCTTTTCGGGTGGGAAAATTCTTTCAACCTGAGTGGCCGACCCGGTGAGACCGTAGTGGGTTTCGTCCTGATCGTTAAAATCACCGAAGGTGAGGAAGCTGACGGAATTATCGGTGAGTGTCTTTTTGATTTTGTATGAGGGCAGACGGGGTGTGTTTATGTCTGCCTCGGTTGAAATAAGGCAGGGGAGAGAGACGCACATGCTGACGTTTTTGTTGTCAAGACCTGCCGTGAGATATATTTTTCCGTCGCGCACATCGTCAACAGAAAGTACGTTTGACACGTTGGGTATGCCAAGATATTCGGCAACCTCTGCGCCTACCTGAGCCGTGTCTCCGTCCGTGGTCTGCTTGCCACAGATGATGAGGTCAAATTCACCGCTTTTTCTGATGCCCTGAGAGAGCGTGTATGCAGTTGCAAGCACGTCTGCGCCTGCAAATTTTCTGTCGGTAAGTACCGTACCGCCCTTTGCACCCATGCAGATTGTTTCGTTAATAACCGCCTTTGCCTGCGGCGGACCCATTGTGATGCTTTCGACCGTGCCGCCGAAGCGCTCTGTGAGCGAAACTGCGGTTTCAATTGCATAAAGGTCGTAGGGGTTGATTTTGCTTTGTATTCCGTTGCGCTTGAGAACACCCGTAACGGGGTCAACCTCAACGTTGTTTGAGCCCGGTACCTGTTTTACACAAACAAGAATTTTCATAGCTTTCGCCTCCGAAAAGTCAATTTATGAAATAATATATCACAGCAGTGATGTGTTTTCAACGCTTATTTGTTAATTGTTGTCCAATGCCGTTTGGTCAAATAATACACCGCAAACATAACAAAAAGCAGCATGTTGTGAAGAATCATGCATGCCCACGCCGACACAAGACCGTAGCCGAGAAAACTGACACAGACGAATGTGCCCACAATGCGTATGCCCCACATGCCTATAATGTTAAAAACAAAAGGCGTTACGGTTTTGCCCATACCTTGCATCATGCCTTCAATTATGATTGAAACACCGTAAAAAGGCTCGGAGAGGGCAACCATTTTCAGCACCGTTGCGCCCAAAGCAATCACCTGAGCATCTTTGCTGAATATGCCCATCATGTTTTGTGCGAAGACGAAAAGCAACGTGCCCGAAAAAATCATCAGCACCGTTTCCGTGAGAATCAGCGTTTTGCCCAGCTTGCTGATTTTTGCGTTGTCGTTTGCACCGTATGCGTTGCCTGCAAGTGTTGCCGCGGCGGTCTGCATGCCGTAGCCGGGAATGTAAAAGGCGGATTCAACCGTGTTTGCAATTGTGTGTGCGGCGGTTGAAATTTCGCCCAATGAGTTGACCATTGAAGCAAAGGCAACGTAGCCGAGTGAGGTGCCGAAGCGTTGAAGCGCGTTTGGCAATGCAACCCTGAGGCATGGACGGAGAATGCTCCAATCGGGCCTGATGCTTCTGATGTGCGGTTTTAAAAGCGGATGCATGAAAAGTGCCGCCGTAATAAGAACGCCGCCTGCGGCAAAGGCTATTGCGCTTGCTACAGCCGCGCCCGTAACACCCATGCCCGCACCGTAAACAGTGAAATTGTGAGAGAACAAGGTGAGTGTGCGGGTGGGATAAATGAGGGCAAAATTGAGCACAACGTTGATTACGTTGACCCACACGCCGACGAGCATCGGCTTTTTTGTGTCTCCTGCCGCCCTGAGCAACGTGCCGAAAATGATGGTTGCGGTTCTGAAAAGCATGGGCGTGTAAAGAATGAAGAAATACTGCGCCGCGGTGTCCGTAACAGCTTCATCAACCTGCATCCACACCGGTACAAAGCGGCTGAGGGAAAGCGTGAGCGCGGTGAAGAATGTGCCGCATACCAGCACCGCAAGCACCGCCTGAGACGAAGCCGCAGACGCTTTTTCTTCTTCTCCTGCACCGATTGCCTGCGAGATGAACGCGAGAAAGCCGACACCCAACGCGGAAATCGTGCTGTTGATGAGCCAATTGACCGTAACGGTTGCGCCTACGGCGGCAGTTGCCGACGTACCCAATGAGCCGACCATTGCCGTGTCGATATACTGTACCGCCGTCTGCATGAGCTGTTCAAGCATTGTTGGCCATGCGAGTGCAAAAACAACGGGCAGAAGCGAGAGCTTTTTTGTGAGAATATTTTTGTTCAGCATTTATACGTAACCCTGCGTTTCTTTGAAATAATGTGATTATATCAAAATGAAAGCGAAAGAGCAACACAAAAACCCACGTCCGAGTGAACGTGGGTTAAAAAAATTACCTGAAACAGCTTCAATCGTCTTTGCTGATAACTTTC
The DNA here is from genome assembly GCA_045590055.1 of Acutalibacteraceae bacterium. Classification (GTDB taxonomy): domain Bacteria; phylum Bacillota; class Clostridia; order Oscillospirales; family Acutalibacteraceae; genus UBA6857. The sequence goes on along the minus strand of JAZNQF010000014.1, from coordinate 2,276 downwards.
TTTTGCAAAGACCGTTTTCTGCATTCCGGGCACTTCATATATCTGCTTCTGCCGATATGTGGTGCCATAAACACAGAATTATACGTGGGTACGTATTTGTGGTGGCAGTGCTGACACTCGTAATAACCGGCAACCTGCTCAATGCGCAGAAGAAACGGAATTTCCACCAACAGCGGTATCATGCCGGACAGTACTATCACTGCCTGCTTCCACTCTTCCATCGGTACGGTCAGCCCTATCACAATACCTACCGCAAAAGGAATGCTTGCCATAATGCCTGCAAGTGCTTCCATCAGGAGCAGCCGTTTATCTGCTTCCTGTTTCTGCCTGACCATTTCAAGCAGATTGTTTTCCAATTCTTTGTTGTAATTGTCCATTGTAACTACCTCCCCGTTCAACAAATCCGTTACACTTATGCCGAGTGTGCTGCACAGTTCAAGCATATTTGCCGCGTCGGGCAGAGCTTTGCCCGTCTCCCATTTTGAAACGGCTCTGTCGGTAACACCGAGCGTTTCGGCAAGCTGCATCTGTGTCAGCTTTTTTGCTTTTCTGCGCTCTGCAATAAACCTGCCGATTTTCACCTGATCCATTGTGCATCCTCTCCTTTCGTGCAATTTGAGTATAACGCGGCGATTGCGTTAAGTACACACACCTGCGGTTGATTCGGGGTTATCAACCGTTGGTAGAGTGTGCAACCGTGGTAAAGCGTTACATCTGTTCAAGGATATATTGTTTTACGTCTTCCAATTTGCTTTTTTGCCACTGTTTTTCCTTTTCTTTTTCTGCAAGGGGGCAGAGAATGAAAAAGTCAAGTGTTTCGCCGGGAACACGGCCTGTTCTCAGCGGCTCTGCAAAATGCTCTGCCCATTCTTCCTCGGTGGCATTTTTGAATCGCGCAGGGTTGAGGTAGGTCATCTGCCGTCTTGTTGCGGCAATGTGCATTTTTGCCGAAAGCGGGGAAAGCAGGTTGAATTCCTCCTCCTGCACATCTGTGAATATTCTTGGCAGAGGTGCTGTCACAACGTGTTCAACGTCGCGCAGAATTTCAAGTCCCTTTGCCTCCCACGTAAAATCGGTTGGTGTGAAATTGAGCTTCACAAGCAGACCGAACTCGGTGTTAAACTGAGAGCGCTGATAATCTGTGTCAAAAATAAAATTCCCAAGAGAATAGAAAATAACCTTGTCGTCCACAGTTTCATAGTTCATCGGTACGTGGGGGTGGTGTGCAACAACGATGTCTGCGCCCATTTCGAGATATCTGTGATATCTCTCCCTTGTGTACGGTGACGGCAGGGGAGTGAACTCCTCACCCGCGTGGGCAACAACAACGCACCAGCGGCATTTTGATTTGATGTGATCGATTGTGCTCTGTATTGCATCGAGGTCGCTCCAGCTATAGCAGCCTGCTTTGTTTTCGTCGGCCTTTCTGCACGCGCGCTGATATCCCACACCGAACATGCCGATTCCGCCCGCTTCGTCAAGAATCAGCGGCTTCCTTGCTTCGTGGATATCCATACCTGCACCGATTGTTGCAACACCGTTTTTCTCGGCAATTTCAAGGGTACTCTTTATGCCGGATTCGCCTGCGTCCATGATGTGATTGTTGCAGATATTCCACACGTCAGCCTTCATTTGGTTGAGAACCTTCACTGCCGCAGGGTCAATTGTGTGCAGAAGCTGCTGAACGCCGTCCTTTGTGGTGTTCTGCTCAACGGGCGCAACGGGACCCTCCACATTTGCAACAACGTGGTCTGCGCTGTGAAGAAAATCAAGCACGTCGCTTGCTATGAGGTTTTCATCGTTCCATTGGCCGTACATGTAACGGTCAAAACCGATGTCACCCGTGAATACTATGGTGGAATTCTGCTTCATGGTGTTTTTTCCTTTCAATTGAGGTGTGGATATCAATTAACTTATGATAGCACATTGAGCCAAAAAGAGCAAGGCGTGGGGATGGCAAAATACAAACCGATAAAATCAGAATTAGTTGCAGTGAGTTTTTTTCTGTATAATAGTACACCGCCGAGGATTTTTACGTCTTCGTCTGTGTGACTGAGAATTTCCTCTTTGCTGTTCATTTCGTAAATGATTACTCTTTTACTTACGCCTGACAGCTTTGATATATCCATAAGTGTTGTTTTTTCAAAGCCTTTCTGCATAAACATTGCAGTTGCCGCCGTAAGAATCTTTCTGTAGAGTTCTTTTGTTTCGGCTTCACTTCTTATATTCGCCTTTTAACTGCCTGAAGGGCAATATCACTCGGCTTTTGCCGAATA
>JAZNQF010000013.1:0-71485 GCA_045590055.1 Acutalibacteraceae bacterium | reverse complement strand
TACCACGGGTCAGCAACATCGCCGCCGCGAGTAGTGTAATCCATCAGCTTGTGTATTTTATCTGCGCATCCGCTCCCAAGTATGCGATGCATATTGCGTATATTCGCGCTATCCATGCCGACAAACAAGTCGTATTTTTCCGCATCGCTTTTTTGCAGTTGCACGGCGCGTTTGCCCTCGCAGTCGATACCATGCTTTGCAAGCTCCGCTTTTGCAGGCGGATAAACCGGGTTACCGATGTTGCCCCATATTTCCTCTGTGCTTGTTGCCGAGGATGCAACGGTAAACTCCCCTTCCCTGCCACTGAGCATAAGCATGTTTTTGAAGATAAACTCAGCCATGGGACTGCGGCAGATGTTACCGTGGCAGACGAACATGATTTTTGCCATTTAATAAAACCTCACTGTGCATAATTACTTAAGTCGGGTTCGGTTTATATTGCATATCTTACATAAAGGCATTAAGCATACCGACTGTTAAAGAAACAGATGCAAGAATCTGTGCCGTCAGAAACGCTTTTTGATTGCCCTTGTTAAGCCGTTCCAACACCACGGCACCTACACTGACCAGCGCCATCAGCGCGGCAAGAGTAACCTGCGCCATGAAGCCACCGGGCCACAGAATTCTGAATCCGACGTAACCCATATAAACACCAAGGGCAGCTATCAGGTACAAACACACTTGTTTCACGCGTCTGTTCTTCACAAGAAACATCAGCGCCACAGTCAGCAAGCTGACAGCAGAGAGCACCATTACAACAAGAACCAATAAATCCAAAAAAGTAACCATAAATAAATCCTCACTTTCATTTTTTTGTTTGGGGTGGTTTGCTTTTTGTGAGGATAGAATACCACCCTATTCTGAAGAAAAACGGGAGAAAAATCTAAAGAATTCTAAAAATTGCAAAGACTAATAGATATTTTGAACTGCCCTTGAGATTGTTCAACAGAAACATTACCCCCATAACTCTGCGCTATACGGCGGATACTGTTCAGCCCGATTCGATAGCCTTCAGACTGTGATTTTTGGGAGAGTATCCCGTTGCACTGCTGAATCAGCAGAGAACCATTCTTAAGTTCAACAGAAAGAGTAACCGGTTTACTCGGGTCTGCGTATTTTCGGACATTAGATGAAAGATTATCAAAAACCCTGCGCAATTCCTGCACATCAAATGTGCCGGAAAACGGAGGACACCCGTTAAAATCGACAAACAAGGTAAACTGTTCTTCCAGTTCCTCTTGAAATTCCTCGGCAATTTGCTCCATAAGAAGCTTGCCGTCATCAAAATGCTCCGGATTGCGTCGGCTACCATCCAGCAAAATTTCTGTCAACTCGCGAATCTGTTCTGCTTTTTTTCTGATCATCTCCAAATGCGCCTTTTGCACTTCAACGGGAACTTCTTGCTGACTAACCAAATAATCCGAATAGGCCAAAATAGACGTCAATGGCGTGCGTATATCATGAGAGAGCGCACGAATCAACTGTTCCTTTTCGTTTGCAAGTGTCTGCTCCTTTTCACGAATCTTCTGCTGAGCCTCTGCCATATCGTTAATTGCTGCCGCCAACTCAGTCAACTCATTGTTCCACTCAAGCGGAATCGGTTCAGTTATCTCAAGCGTGTGCAAAGCATTAATGCCGGCAGTAATTTTACGGATATAGGCAATTCTGTCTCCCAAAAGGCATAAAAAAATAACACTGAAGGTGATGCAGGAAAGCACCGCACTGACAGAAAAAATCCAACGGTCCACTTTTATCCAATCAAACTCCGTCATGACAATGTCATAGTCAAAGCAGTATGTCTCCGCCACACGTAATGCAATGGAGGAAACACCCCAAAATAAAAACAAGGATACCGCAGCACTCAATCCGATAAAGCGAAGAAGCTCATGTGCAAGCTTGCGGCGTTTTGCAGTATCAATCAATGTAATACCCCTTCCCCCAAGCGGTTTTGATGTAGGACGGATTTCGTGAGCTGTCACCAAGCTTTTTTCGTATATTTTTGATGTGAACCATTATTGCATCGTTACCCACTGCGTTTTCTTCCCAAATGCTTTGATAAATGTGCTCCAAGGAGAACACTTTTTTCCTGTTCGTTGCCAACAGTTCCAAAATCTTGAACTCCGTATAAGTCAAGTTAATGGTTTTATCTCCTCGCAGAACACTCTGGCTGTCCAAATCAAGCGTAATGTCGGAAATAACAATGTGGTTTTTGGGAGCTTGCGTAACAGAATAAACTGCGCTTCTTCTTAAAATCGCTCTGACTCGCATCAACAGCTCCGCGTTGGAAAACGGCTTAACGATGTAATCATCAGCGCCAACAGAAAAGCCCATAACCTTATCTGATTCGCCCGAGTAAGCCGTCAAAAACACAATTGGTGTTTCAAATTGCTTGCGGATTTGGGATGCCGCAACTATGCCGGATTGCCCCGGCATGTTTACATCCAACAAATATAAATCTATTTTGTCGGAAGCAAGCTGAGTTGCCTGTAATCCGTCTTCCGCAGTGATAACAGCATAACCTTCCGAAGCAAGCAAAAGACCGACAATTTCCCTTATCTCTCTATCATCATCTGCAACAAGAATGCATTTTTTTCCGTCTATCATATAGCACCTCCACAACGTTCAAGGACAGTATATCAAAAAACACCTTACTTCGCAATCCTTTTCTGCACTCAGCAAGATAACGATTGATTTTTGGAACCTTATGTAATATAATTAAAAATTGACATCAACAAAGAATAAAGAGGTGTAATTTATGAAAGAGTTTTTTGCATCAACACTCGCAACTATCATTGCAATTTTTGGCTGCATCGAAGCGTTTTTCACCAATATTGTCAACGATTATGAGTTTACGGTTGACACTTCACAGGTCGGTGACGTGCTGTCTAACCCCGTCAGCAACGTCAACGTCTGGTCAATTGACGGCAACCCGTTTGTTGACAAACAAGCTAATGAAGAAAACAACATTTTTGATTTCGTCAGCTACGTACAGTTTATGCAGTGCACGGGCGGCAACGCAGACAGAGACCTCTTTGTTGACCCGCTTAACAAAAATGTGCTTGACGATTATGACTTCACAACCCTCATTGAGAATTGCCGCGGCGTACTTAATCTCGGCGCAAAACCCATGCTCAAGCTCGGAAGTGTACCGCTGAAATACTCTGCAAAAGCAGACCCCGATGCATATTTCGGCACCAATATTTATCCGCCTGATGACTACGATGTATACTACGACTACATTGCCGCAATTATTCAAGCTCTTGTTGACGAATTCGGCAAGGAAGAAGTGCTCACATGGCGTTTCGGCGTTATGACAGAATATGAAAACTCCGCATGGTTTATGGCAAACAACGAGTCCCCCAATGATTCCGCGGTTGAATATTGCAAGCTGTATGACTACACTACTGCCGCGCTTGTTGATGTGCTCGGTGACGGTGTTTTCGTCGGCGCACATTCCATGACAGTAACCGAGGGTCTGTGGGATGAAGCTGTTTTCATTGAACATTGCGCAAACGGCACTAACTATAAAACGGGTAAAAAAGGCTCACCCCTTTGCTATCTCTCAGCATCCTTCTACGACGCTAAGCCCGGTGAATACACATCAGGCTACACTCTGCCCGAAACAATCGCTTATCTGCGCTCAACCGCTGAGAGAGTTGGCTTTAACAACCTGCTTTACGGCATAGACGAAGGCAGAATACTTGAAGGCAAAACAAGCGGTGCTGACAGTGCTGAGCTTTTCAACCGCACTTGCGGTCAGACGTATCAGGCAGCATACGACGCAAGGCTTTATAAGCAAATGTTTGAAAACGGAATCAACTACTTTTCCGCATGGGGTTACCTTTCAAACGGTCTGCTTGATGGCAACCCGACTGTCAGCTATCACGTTGCAAAGCAGGTTTCAAAATTTGAAGGCGCTAAAATAGTCAGCACACAGACCACGTCAAAAGGATGCATTCCCTTCGCCGAGGTTGATGCGGTGTCTGCATACAACGAAGAAACACAAAGTGTACAGATTATGGCATACAACTTCAAAAACAAGCTCAATTACAGAGCTGCCGCAGAGTTAACCATTAACGTAAGCGTACCGCAGTTTGACGGCAAAACGGTTACCGTCACAAAGCACGTGGTTGACGATAATTGCAACTATTTTGACGAGTGGACTGAAGACAGAAAAACATACGGCATCGGCGATGATTGCTTTGCATGGTCGCCCGATGACCCGTGCATTGACACTTCCACAACATTGCGCGACGAAAATGCTCGTAACATTTATTTCAATGAACTCTATGCCAAATATACTGAATGTTCAAAGCTTCTGCCCACAAGTGAATCGTTAACGGTTGAAAACGGCACACTTAGCCTTGCAATTGACCTTGAACCGCATGCGGTCGTTTTCTATGAAATAGAAGTTATTGAATAATGCACGTATAAAAAGATGTCACCGTCAGCTTTGACAGTGACATCTTTTTTCTTTGTTTTATTTCCAATTGATTTCAAGCTTACTCATTTCTCTGCCGTTTTCGGTTGGGTACCACTTCTTGCCGAGTGTCATTTCTTCCTGCTTTGCAAGCACGTTAACACTTTCAACCGAGGTGCAGTTGAAAAAAGCGTATTCGCCAATCTGTGTAACGGTTGCAGGGATTATAACCGACTTGATGTCGGTGCAATAGGAAAACGCATCCTTGCCGATGAATTCAAGCTTTGCCGGCAACTCAATGCCAGTGAGTGAGCAACGGAAAAATACTTTTTCTTCAATCGATATGAGTGAATCGGGTAAGGTAACGGATTTGAGGTTTGTGCATTTATAAAACGCCTTGGTGCGCAGTGTTTCAACACCGTCGGGCACTTCGTATGTGATACCGCTCTCCTTATCAACACCCCTTGCAAGAGGATAGAACAGAAGTGTTTTCATATCTTTGGTGTAAAGAACACCGTCAACGTCACAGAAATGCTCATTTTCCTCGTCAACCTCAAATGCGGTGACGTTCTTGTTGTTTTCAAACGCCCACTCGCCTATTGTTTCAACGTTTTTGCCGATGTGGATTTTTGTAACAAATTCAAGGTTAACCGCCGCAAAATCTGCAACTTTGGTAACAGGTTTCCCCTCATATTCATCGGGAATGAAAATTTCGGTTACGGTTGATTTATCCGGTACTTTTTTAAGTGTTGCCGCGCCGTCATCAACAGAGAAGGTCAGTGCCTGACTGTCAACAAGCTGGGTGAGGTCGCTGCAGCCGGTGAACACGGTACAGATACACAAAAGCATGACCGCGGCCAAAATCAGTTTCTTTTTCATGCTTCAACCTCCTGCAATTCATCTGCGGATTCCTGCTGAGCAACAACCCGCGCTTTAAGTTCATCAATACATTTGTCATGCTTTTCCCTTGTGAGGTCATAGAAAATGAACGGCACGGTGAGAAGCACAAGGCCAAGAATTGAGCCCCACGTATAAAGGCTGAAAACATTGTTGAGAATGCGTGAATCATAAAGTACGTCCCAGTCTGAAGTAAAGCCCATGAGTTCAAGCAGCCACGGCATAATATAGCCGATGCCGAGATTAAGCGGGCTGAGGAACCACGAGAATACACCCGACATGGAGTCTGCGCGCTCGCCGTATTTCCACTGGTGGTAGTCCTGAATATCGGCTCCGAGACCAACGTTTACACCGTCAACAATTGGCTGAACCGAATTTTTGAGAAACAGAGAAATAACAAAAATGATTATGCTTTCTGTTTTAACCGCAAACAACATACCGAATACAGTAGCAATCATAACTGCACGTGAAGCAAGCAGTATGTTACGCTTCTGGAATCGTTTTGTGAGAAAAGGACAAAGAAGATTACCGGGTGTCATGCCGACAACAACTACGCTTGCCACAACACCCATAATTGCTTCCTGCCTGAGTGAATAAATGAACCACCACGAAAGAAGATTGCCGACAAGCCCCTGCCATTGACCGATTACGTTTGAGACATTTACAATCCAAAAATACTTATTCTTGAGCACCTGCTTGGCACCGTTCAAGAATGTTACGCGCTTGCGCTGTTCCACGGGCGGCTCAATAATTCTTTCATGGCATAAAACAACTGCCAAAGACATCAGCGCGCCTATAAAAGCAAAAATCGGTACGAAAACCTTGTAAGTTTTTATGTTAAGATAACCGCCCGTAATTGTAATCAGCATGGGGAAAAACATGTTGATGATTGAGGGAAAAAGCCCCGTTACAATTGGTACGTAGGAATGAAGCTTCTGCCTTTCCTGCGAGTTGGGCGACATAAACGCAACCATACCGTTAACACCAACGTAGCTATTGTAAAAGTAGTTCATAAGCGTAAATGCAAAGTGCAGAACAATGAGCTTGTTTGTTTCCGTCATATTCTGCACGGGAAGATACGGTATTACAGAAACAAGAATTGCACTCGGAATACCGCAAAGCAGAATGAACGGCTTGAGCCTTCCGTATTTTGCACAGAATTTGCGCCTGATCCCCCACGTGATGTATCCCGTGAGACCACCGACAAACAGCATGTTACCCACAAGCTGTGGCAGACCGTTTATGATAAACTCAAACGATGTCTGCGGCAAAAAGTAGCACACGCCGCCAACAATCATCTGGCCAAGATAACACGCATGGGCAAACACACTCATCTTTTTTGTGAGAACACCGTGATTTTCATATATCAGCACACCAACGGGATTCATAAACATCAGCACATAACTGAGGATGGTGCTGACAAGGTTTATGATATAGAAATCCTTATTTGCAATTTCAAGTATGGCGCCGCAGAAATATGATGCCGAAAAAGTGACGATACCGGATGCAGTGAGGAATACGTAAGAACCCGACTGAGTAAGAGTGTATGCAACAATTTCTTTAAGAGAAAGATACTCCCCTTCACCCGGCGTATTCCAATGCTCCTTAACATACGAAGGCACGCCTTTTACTTTGGATATCAAATCCGAAACTGTCATTTTCATCCCTCCAATTACAATACAGATTCATTATACAAATTGAGAAGCAAAAAAGGAAGCAAAAAGCAACAGAAAGCAATTTTTCAGCACAATTGCAGATTAACACGCCGCGTATATGTGACAAATGACGAAAAAAACAAACATAAAAGCGATATGTCACTCTGATAAAGACATATCGCTTAGTTTTTGTCGGTATTTTCAATGAATTTAACCATTGGAGATTCAAGGTTTAGAATGCTGAAGCCGCGAGTCAACTGCAGCATGACAACACTTTCAGCATCTTTCCATTCTCTGCCGCAGGTAACAAGTACGGTTGCTTTTCTGCGCTTTGCAACAGCAGGCTTTTTGCCGAGTGAAAAACGAGCGTTATAATAGCGCTGAAAACGGTCAAGCAACGCCTTCATCGGTGCGGGCACAGAAGAATTGTAAACGGGAAAAGCAAACACAACCTCGTCTGCTTGCTCAAAAGCAGACATCATACCGTCGAGATCAGAAAATGCGCAACCTTCAACGCGCTTACACGCGCCGCAGTCGGTGCACGGCTTCGGATTGGTTTCATACAAATCATACACCGCAATTTTATCAGCGGCGCAGCCGTCAACATAAGAGTTAACAAGCTGCGCCGTAAAGCCGTTTTTATGCGGTGATGAAAAGAATATTACTATACTGTTCATACACCGTGTTCAATTAAAAGCCGCTTGATGAGGAGTGCTCGATGTTGTGAAGCCATGTGCTGACGGTGCTCTTTGCACTGTCAAGCATACCTGCAACGCCTTCTTCATTAAGCACTGTTACAGTGTATTCCTCGTTGGCAAGGAGTTCTTCGGAGTAAGCGTTGAAGTCTTCTGCGGCCATATCTTCAAGAATGTTGTATTCCCATGTTACACCGTTTTCAACAAGGTCAACAGAGTACATGATGTGATAACCGTAATCAGTTTCAACGATACCTACGTCGCCTACTTTTCTGCCTTCTGCAGTTGCCCAGTTTTCAAATTCAGGAACCATTCTGCCGAGGGTTACGTCTTCATAAAGGCCGCCATCTTCAGCATTGTCTTCACTGTGCTTCTTTGCAAGGTCTGCAAATGATTCCTCTGTCTGCTTACCGTTGAGGTATTCAACAAGAATTGAGTGTGCCTTAGCATAGGTTGACTGCTGCTTTGCGGTTTCAAGGTCAACATCAAGATCAACAAATTCAAGATCTTCTTCGCTGATATCGGCAATTGTGATTGCTTCAGTTGTGGGCTCGGTTGTTGTAACTGCGTCTGTTACAGCTTCAGAAGTTGTTGTTTCAACCTTATCTTCAGCTTCGGGTTCTGCAGTTGCAGGTTCTGTTGTGGGAACGGTTGTGGTCTCATTTTCTTCAGCAAACTTAATGAGAATGTGGCGTACACTGTAAACCTTATCTACGGTTTCATCCTTTGCAACGGGTGCGCTGATCATGTAAACACTGCTTCCGTTGTCGTTTGAATGAACGTATGTGTCACCGACTGCTCTTGCAGAATCGAATGCCCACTTAATAACAGCTTCATCAAGGTTGCCCGAAGCCTCATCCTTTGTAACGTTCTTGATAAGGGTGAGAGAATCTTTCATTGCATAATCTTCGGCTGATTCTGTTCCTGCTTCCTTTGCGTATGAAGCAGCAGTTGCCATAAATTCTTCTTCAGTTGAAACTGCATTTGCAAATGCATCTGCTTTAACCTTTGCGGCGGCACGGGTAGCCTCAGTTGTAACTTCCTGAGTTGAAGTTTCGCCTGCATCGTTTGTGGTTTCAACCTTTTCTTTTTCAGCAGCGATATCAAAGAATCTGAGAGATACTACGTTGTATGCATCGGAATGTGCCTTGTAATACTCGTCGATTTCTTCGTCTGTATATGCATCCTTATATTCCTGCATCTTGGTGTCCTGATATTTTGCGGCAAGCTGTTCACGTTCAAGGAGAGCTTTGACAAAAGCTTTGTTAACGCCCTTGCCGTACATCATCTTGAGATAATCGTTAACGGAAACGCCGGAGCTTGTGGCGTTGCTCTTGATAGCATCAAGGTTTTCGTTAACAACAGCGTTGTCTTCGTCGTCAAGAGCAAGGTTTGCTTCCTTGGCAAGTGCAGCATAAGTGTGGAATCGCTTGATGCTTTCAAGTGCCGAATACTCAAAGAAATCTGCCCATGTGGGTTCTTCAACGCCTTCAATTTCACCGTCGTATTTCTGTTCATCGGGCATCTTTGTGTAGTCGTAACCGGTGAACATAACGCCGTAGCCACTGCCGTAGTTTGATTCATAATAGTATGAATAGTTAAACGCATTAAGGAGTGCGGAGTTATAATAGAAAGCGTATTCGGGCAGAGAAACGGTTTCACCGTTCACTTCAACAGCTTCAACCTGCCTTGCTTTGAAAGCTGATTTGTTGAACGCATTGATGCCGATACCTGCAACGATTGCAAGCACGATAACAACTGCAATAACCTTTTTAACAACAGGCGGAACGTGTATCTTCTTTGACTTTTTGCTGTTCTTCTTTGCCGCTTTGGCAAGACGTGCTTTTCGTTCCTCTCTGTAGATTTCGGCGCTTGTTTTTTCGTTTTTGTTAGCCATTTGTTTCATCCTTTACAAAAAAGTGTTTTGAGCGGAAAACGTTGTTTCGCTCAACATAAAAGATATTCTATACTATTTCAGCTGAAAATTCAAGTATGAAAGATAATTATTTAGCATCATAACAGAACTTGTCGAATAAGCTGACAAAAAAGTAGGCACTGAATATTGACAACTTCTGTTTTCTCGACTATAATTAAATCAGGGGAACAAATGTTCGCTTTCACATTCTTCATACTACGTCTTTGCAGACACAAACGCCTTATGGGCGTTTAATTTTTTATGTGCAGAAACGGGGGTATCTGCACGGAAAGGAAGTGATGCTTATGCCAAGCATCAAAGTTGACATCACCGATGCTTCACTTGATGCGGTTGCATACAGAAACTGGCTTCAGGAAAACAACCGCCACACACTCGGCTTTGGCGGCGACATTTCCAAGCTTGTTCACCGCGCCGCAGTGCGCGAGTTGAACCGCGAACAAAGAAAGCTGCTTGAAATGCATTGGATATCAGGTTTGTCAATTGCTGAAATATCAAGAATAACGGGTGTTCACCGTTCAACCGTATCCCGTCAGTTGAATAAAGTATCACAGATACTTTATGACAAGTTAAAATATGCCGTTGAGCTTCACTACGGCAGAAACGGGCGTTATCTTTTATATACGGCACTGAGCGATGACAGTTTATGCAACAGCACCGGCAACAGAATCCGCACAATGCGTGAAGCCTACGGGCTGAGCGCAGACACGCTGAGCAGGAAAACGGGTATCAGCGCGCAACAAATTGAAAAAATAGAAAAAGACGGCGGTTCAATGAGCATCAATCAGCTTGTTAACCTTGCCGCTTTTTTCAATGTAAGCACAGATTATATTGTTTTCGGCAAGGGCGGAAACCTCGCCGTAACGGAAAGGTCGTGAACGTATGCTCAACACAATTCAGAATTTACGCAAAGAATATCTCGATTCAATCTCTGTACAACGTGAGGTTATCGGGGCAAATCTTATCCGACTGCGCAAGGCGCAGAAAAAACGCGATTTTGCCGAGGTTGTACGGCTTAACCGCGTGCTGACTATACTTTACGACGAAAAGCGCGAGCTTGAAGAGCTTGTGCGCGGACTGAATAACTATATCAACTGAGAAAGAGGTTAAAACAATGGCAATAAACGGAATTGACGTATCATCACATCAGGGGGCAATTGACTGGAAAAAGGTTGCGGCTTCGGGCGTTGAATTCGCAATGATAAGAACAGGATACTCAACCACAAAGGACAAAAGGTTTGATGAAAACTACAAAAACGCTGTTGCGGCAGGGTTGAAAGTCGGCGTTTACCATTTCAGCTATGCCTTCAATGCCGTGCAGGCAAAGCAAGAGGCAGAGTTTGTGCTTGGTCTCATCAAAGGCAAGCGTCTGGATTATCCCGTAGCTTTTGATTTTGAAGAAGAAAGCGCCGCATACGCGAAGAAAAAAGGCATCAGAATCACAAAGGAACTCGGCACACAAATTGCGCAGAGCTTTCTTTCCACGGTGGAAAACGCGGGATATTACGTAACGCTGTATACCAACATGAACTGCATGAATCTTTATTTTGACACAAACAAGCTGAAAAGATACGACGTATGGTACGCGCAGTGGAGCAAAAAGCCAACGTACAACGGTAGCTTCGGCATGTGGCAGAAAAGCTCCACGGGAAAGGTGAACGGAATCAACGGCAACGTTGATTTAAACGAAGCATACAAGGACTACCCTGCCACAATGCGCATAAAGGGCATTAACGGATATAAAAAAGAGAGTGTTGTTAAGATTTCGGACACACTCAGGAACGGAAACAGCGGCATCGCTGTATACACACTTCAGCTCGTGCTGCAGACCTTGCACAACAGAAAGCTCATCAACACAAATGCCATGCCTAACGGCAAATATGACGAAAAAACTTCCGCCGCAGTTAAAGAAATACAGAAAATCGGCGGTGAAGTGCAAAACGGCATATACTCACAGTCAACCGCAGAAGCCTTGCAAGCGATGATAAAGAGGTTGTAACGGACGATGGAAAGTGAAATTATTGTCGCTTTGCTTTCATTGGCAGGCACGTTCATCGGCACACTTGCAGGTGTGATAACCTCAAGCAAGCTGACAAATTACAGAATCAAGCAACTTGAGCTTAAAGTAGACAAGCACAACGGGCTTGTTGAGAGAATGGTGATTGTTGAGCACGATTGCTCACTTGCACTCAAAAGAATTGACGAAATTGCAGGCAACAGACTGCGCACAAACAAAAACGAAAGGTTTGACTACATGTGAAAATTGACATTACAGAGATTATTCAGGCTTTGCTCGCACTCATTTCAATCATAATAACTTCCGTTATTATTCCGTATATCAAAAACAGATGCAACGAAATGCAGACTCAAAGCATGCAGAAATGGGTCAGAATTGCGGTTGATGCCGCTGAGCAGATATACAAAGACAGCGGTATGGGGCAGAAAAAGAAGGAATACGTGGTTGCATTTCTTCTTTCAAAGGGCATCGTTGCCGATGTTGACAAAATCGAAGCGATGATTGAAGCGAGTGTTTACAACATGACAAACGCGCTTTCGGCACAAACGGCAGAATAAAACAAAGGTGACGACAAGTGGCGTTGCGGCATAAGATATATTGCAACCCGAAGGCACACGCAAGTGCGGCAGAAACGGAAAATTATTGCTCCCCGTGTTGTCTGTGTTTATTTTTTCCGCCCGCGGACAAAACTAAGGTTAAAATTAAACGGGAGTGATATTATGAATATCAGACGCGGCGATATATATTATGCAGATTTAAGCCCCGTTGTCGGCTCAGAGCAAGGCGGTGTGAGACCTGTGCTGATTGTGCAGAACAACATCGGAAACAAATTCAGTCCTACGGTTATAGCGGCGGCAATAACAAGCCAACGCTTCAAAACAAACATGCCCACGCACATTCAGGTCAATGCTGACGGCTGCGGACTCGCAAAAGACTCAATTGTTCTGCTTGAACAGGTGCGCACCATTGACAAGCGCAGACTCAAAGAGCGCATGGGCAACCTCGATGAAACTGACATGGAGCGCATTGACAGAGCCTTGTCGGTAAGCTTCGGATTGGGCGACACTTTCGGGTCTACATAAGCCCGAAAAAAAACTGCGGGCAACAGGGTTTCCACCCGCCGCGCCGCGCGCTTTTCAGCGCGCGCCTTTTTGCATACAGAAAACCATCAGATAAAGCAAAAAAACGCTGCACGTATGCAAAAAGCACGGAGCTTGCAAAACAAGCTCCGTGCGCGGCGGGCTACCCAACGGCAACCGCGTTTGAATTATATTTTAACTACAGCTTATAAATTAAAGTAAGCCTTGGCGTTGCCGAATGAAACACCGTAAGCAATTTTTGCAAGCTGCTCATAGTCATCGGGATAAAGTCCCTTATCAACTAAGTCACCCATAAGACCGCAAAGGATTCTGCGGAAATATTCATGTCTCGGATATGAAAGGAAAGAGCGTGAGTCTGTAACCATACCGATAAAGCAGCCGAGAGAGGCGGTGTTTGCAAGTGCTCTCATCTGGTCGCGCATGCCGTCAATATGGTCGTTAAACCACCAGCCTGAGCCAAACTGCACCTTGCCTGCGGCTTCACTTGACTGGAAGTTGCCAATCATTGATGACAGCACGTAATTATCCTTGGGATTGAGACAGAATACAACCGTTTTGGGCAGGTTACCGTTTTTGTCAAGGCTGTCAAGCAATCTTGAAAGTTTGTGTGCGGTAACATCATCGCCGAGTGAATCAAAGCCTGTGTCTGCGCCGATTGAGTTGAACATGCGGGTGTTGTTGTTTCTCATTGCGCCGAGGTGGATTTCCATCACCCATCCCCTCTTGGCATATTCAACCGCAAGGTCACCGAGAAGTGCACATGCAAACTGCTCGCACTCAAGTTCTGTTATTTCAGCATTTCTTCCGCTGACCGCTCTCATGAGGATATCGTCAAGCTGCTCGCGTGTTGCACTCTCCCACGGGGCGTGAGCAAAGGAATGGTCACTCGCACGACAGCCCATACTGTCAAAAAATGCAATTCTCGTCTTAAGGATTTCAACAAGATGCAAATAACAGTCAACAGTCATACCCGAAACGTCCTCAAGCTTTGCAATCCATGCAGGGAAACCGTCGGAATTGACAAGGAAAGCTTTGTCGGGGCGGAAAGCAGGAAGCACCTTTGTTGCAAAGCTGTCGTCCGCCGCAATGAGCTTGTGATATTCAAGTGTGTCTGCAGGGTCATCGGTTGTGCAAAGAGCAACAACATTTGATTTTGAAATAAGTTCACGCGGTGTGAACCCGCCTGCTTTGATTTTTGCATTGGCTTCCTGCCATATTGATTCCGCGGTGCTTTCACTGAGGGTTTTATCAATGCCAAAGTAACGTCTCAGCTCAAGGTGGGACCAATGATAAAGAGGATTGCCGATGAGCAACGGCATAATCTTTGCATAGGCGAGAAATTTATCATAACCGGAAGCGTCACCCGTTATGTATTTTTCATCAATGCCGCAGTTGCGCATTGCGCGCCATTTATAGTGGTCGCCGCCGAGCCAGAGCTCAGCAATATCGGCCGGCTCTCTGTTTTCGTAGATTTCTTTTGGCGAAAGATGGCAGTGCCAATCAAAAATGGGAGCCTCACTTGCGCCGTCGGCAAAGATTTTTTTTGCCGCCTCATTATCAAGCAGGAAATCCGCATCCATAAACTTTTTCATAAAACAACCTCATTTCATGTTTGTTCTTTAGCATTATAACATGAGTGTCAATAATGTGCAAACACAAAAATCACATTATAAAGAAAAAAATCAATATAATATTGAAAAACATTTGATTTATTGCCGCGTTTGTGTTAATATAAATTGATTATGGTGACCGATATAAACCTAACTATGCGAAAGGACAACACAATGCAAGACGATTACATTATCAAGGTAGTCAGCAGGCAGACCGTTGAAGGCGAAGTTGAAAATTTTGAGATAACAACCCTCGCCTCTTTTGAGGGCACACCGGACGACTACATTATTTCATATACCGACGAAGACGAAGAACAGCGCACATGCAAAACCTCACTCCACGTTGAAAACGGAAGATACATCACCATAAGACGTGACGGTGAGTGCGGTTCGCACATCATACTTGAAAAAGAAAAGCGCCACATCTCCCACCACGAAACACCCTTCGGCTCATTTTCAATGGGTGTTTGTGCAGGCGATATCCGTTCCACAATCAAGGACAGCGGAGGCAAGCTCTTTTTCAGATATTCAACCGACGTTGACATGCAGCCAATGTGTGACATTGAATTTGACATAACACTTTCCCCAAGAAAGAGAGGATGATAAAAATGTCCGTTATTGTAACAAAAGCACAACAGCAGATTAAGCAAGCCGTTGCCGATGCAGCCGCACTTGCCCACGAAAAAGGTGCTCTCCCCACGGCTGAGCTTTCAGATTACGCCATCGAAGTTCCGAAGGACAGAGCCTTCGGTGATTATTCCATCAACGCCGCAATGGTCAATTCACGCACAATGCGCAAATCTCCGCGCGATATTGCCGCCGCACTGATTGAAAACATCAACCTCGACGGCACGTATTTCAACCGCATTGAAGTTGCCGGCCCCGGTTTTATCAACCTCTATATTTCCGACAGATACTATGCAGACATTCTGCTTGACATCAACGCTCAGGGCGACAGTTACGGCCGCAGTGATTACGGCAAGGGTGAAACCTTTAACGTTGAATTTGTTTCCGCAAACCCCACCGGTCCCATGCACATGGGCAACGCAAGAGGCGGTGCCCTCGGTGACTGCCTTGCAGCCGTGCTTGATTACGCCGGATACAAAGTTTCACGTGAGTTCTACGTAAACGATGCAGGCAACCAAATTGACAAATTCGGACTTTCACTCGATATCCGCTATCAGCAGATATTCCTCGGTGAAAATGCCGTTGAACTGCCTGAGGACAGCTACCATGGTGAAGACATCAAAGTCCGCGCCGCTGAATATGCCGAAATTCACGGCGATGCGCTCATGAGCGTTTCCGAAGCTGAAAGACGCAAGGCTCTTGTTGATTTTGCGCTCCCAAAGAATATTGACAACATGAAAGCCACCATGGCGAAGTACAGAATTGAATATGACACGTGGTTCAGCGAGCGCACACTCCACTCGGGTGACATCAAGGAAGTTATCGACCTTCTCACCGCAAAGGGATACACCTACGAAAAGGAAGGCGCTCTGTGGTACAAAAACTCTGTTGTTCTCGGCGATATTCTGCGCCGTCAGGGCAAGAGCGAAGAAGAAATTGAAAAGCTTGAGCTCAAAGACGAAGTGCTTATCAGAAGCAACGGCAACCCCACATATTTTGCCGCTGACATTGCATATCACCGCAACAAATTTGCAGTACGTAACTTTGACCACGCAATTGACCTCTGGGGTGCAGACCACCACGGTCACGTTGCAAGAATGAAAGGCGCAATGGAGGCTATCGGTATCGACAGCCGCCGTTTGGAGATTCTTCTCTTCCAGCTTGTTAATCTCATGCGCGACGGTGAAACAGTGCGCATGTCCAAAAGAACAGGCAAGGCAATCACACTCACCGACTTGCTTGAAGAAATCCCGATTGACGCCGTACGTTTCCTTTTCAACATGCGCGAAGCAGGCTCCGTCATGGACTTTGACCTTGACCTCGCAGTTGAACAGAGTGCACAAAACCCCGTTTACTATTGCCAGTATGCACACGCAAGAATCTGCAGTATTCTTAACAAGCTTGCCGCAGACGGTGTTGAAATCAAAGCATGCTCTGCCGAACAGCTTGAAAGGCTCAGCGCACCTGAAGAACGCGAGCTCATCCGTCACCTTTCAGGTCTGCCTGCTGCAATTGTCAGTGCTGCGAAGAGCTTTGATCCTGTAAGAGTTACACATTACGTAACAGAGCTTGCAACGCTTTTCCACAAGTTCTACAATGCGTGCCGTGTTAATGTTGAGGATGAAGACCTCATGCAAGCAAGAATCATGCTTTGTGTCTGTGTAAGGGACACCATTAAAAATGTTCTCAACATGCTCAAAATTACTGCTCCGCAGTCAATGTGAGTATCAAAAGAAAAATAATGCAAATACTGTATACAGACAAAAAATATTTAAGGAGAAATAATCATGGGCGTAGAAAAAATCCTCGTTGTTGATGATGATCTTAACATTTGCGAACTGCTCAGGCTCTATCTTGAAAAGGAAGGTTACAGCGTTGTTATTGCAAACGACGGTGCTTCCGCAATCACTATGTTCCAGGAAGAAAGCCCCTCCCTTGTGCTTCTTGACATTATGCTTCCCCCTCCCGACGGTTTCCAGGTATGCAGAGAAATCCGAAAATTCTCAGACAATCCGATTATCATGCTCACCGCAAAGGGCGAAGTGTTTGACAGAGTGCTCGGCCTTGAACTCGGTGCCGATGACTACATTGTTAAACCCTTCGACACCAAAGAGGTTGTTGCAAGAATCAAGGCGGTACTTCGCCGCACTGCAGCCACCGCCGCAGACGAAGTCAAGGAAGTACACTATGACAAGCTTTCTATCAACCTCACAAACTATGAGCTGAAAGTAAACGGTGTTCAGGTTGACACTCCCCCCAAAGAGATGGAGCTCATTTTCCATCTCGCCAAGAATCCCAACAGAGTGTTCACAAGAGACCAGCTTCTTGACGAGGTATGGGGATTTGACTATTACGGCGATTCAAGAACCGTTGACGTACACATCAAGCGTCTGCGTGAAAAGCTCGAAGGTGTCAGCGACAGATGGGAGCTTCGCACTGTATGGGGCGTAGGCTACAAGTTTGAACTCAAAGACTGACATTAAAACAAACCGCCGCAATGCCTGAATTTATTTCTGCATTGCGGCTTTTTTAAGTAGCTTTAAAAAAGGATTGATAAACTTATGACAATCTACAAAAGCAAACTGTTCAAAAGATATTTCACTTTGATTGTTGTAATCGTTATTGTGTGTCTCGGTGTTCTGGGCTCTTCAATGATACTTATGAGCAGCAGCAACTGGTGGACACAGCAGTTGAGCATTTTACGAACGAACTCAAAAAACATCTCGGACGTTATCAGCGACATTGCAGTTGTTGAAAACGGTGCTCTCATCATTTCCGATGAAAAAATAGCGTCCGTTTCAGATACGCTTGAATTGCTTTCAAACGCAACTAACTCCGAATACTTCATCTGCAACAGCAAGGGTGAAGTCATACTCTGCAGAGCGTGTGCAACAGATGATTCAATTTACGCGTGTTCCGAGCACAAGGGTATGGTTATGCCGATAGCCGAGACGAACAAGGCAATGAGCTCGGGATATTCCGACTACACAACACTCGGAGACGTTTTCCCGACGAGCAATTTTGTTGTTGCTGTACCAATCAAGGTCGACTCCGTGGCACTTGGTGCGGTTTTTGCGGTTGAAAATGCAGTTAACAGCCTTTTGCCTTATATCTTGTCAATTGCTAAAATGTTCATTATCTCTATGTTTGCTGCGCTGATTATTGCATTCATTGCAAGCTATGCGTTCTCTTACGGTATGGCAAAGCCGTTGACGGAAATGACCGAAGGTACAAGACATTTTGCCAGGGGTGACTTCACCTACCGCGTGAACGAGAAGCACAAAAAAGGTGAACTTAAGGAGCTTGCGGCAGCTCTTAACAAAATGGCGGATGACCTTGCCGCTGACGAAAGAGCAACGCAAAGCTTCATTGCCAACGTATCGCATGAACTGAAAACACCGATGACCACAATCGGCGGCTTCATTGACGGCATACTTGACGGCACAGTGCCCGCAAGCAAGGCAAGGGATTACCTTAACACAGTTTCAACTGAGGTAAAAAGACTTTCTCGCCTTGTTGTCGCCATGCTCAATCTTTCCAAAATTGAATCAGGCGAAACTCAGATTAAACCGATAACATACGACGTTTCAGCGCAGATTTTCGAAACCTTACTTTCTTTTGAGCGTACAATTGAAAGCAACAACATCACAATCAAGGGCTTTGAAGAAATGGAAGGCATAAATATCAGAGCTGACAAAGATCTGCTTCATCAGGTAATTTACAATCTCCTTGACAATGCAGTAAAATTCACACCTCAAAACGGCACAATTGAACTTTCTGCAAAAAACGAAGATAACAACACAGTTGTTAAAATCAAAAATTCAGGCGACGGCATTTCAGACGAGGAGATTTCAAGAATCTTTGAACGTTTCTATAAAGTAGACAAGTCCCGTAGTTTTGACATCAAAGGTGTAGGTCTCGGTCTGCACATTGTTAAAACAATCATTCGCATGCATGCGGGTGAGATTTATGCAAACAGCAAACAGGGTGAATATACCGAATTCATCTTTTCAATTCCGCTCAATTAAGGAGGACCAAACATGCTCAATTTCAACGAAGAAAACAAAACTGAAGGCGCACCCGTTGACGAAACGCCCGCTAACGACACCCTTGTAACAGAAAACGAGACTGAAAAATCTGATGCAGCGGTTCTGCAAAACGATTCCGACGACATACCCAACACAACGCCCGAAGAAGAAAAACGCGACGTTTTCTCTGATGAGCCGTCTTTCATTCCTCATACACCCAATCAGGAAAGATCGGCTCGTCCGCTCAACAACCAGTCAGGTTATGCATATACCCCGCCCTATCAGCAGGCTCAGCCCAATCAGCAAAGACCTGCGTATCAAACGGCTCAACCGCAGTACAACACTGCCTACCGTCAGCAAAATGCATATCAGCAGCAGGCACCGCAGTATAACCCTGCATACAGACCGATGCAGGAAAACCGCATTCCTCAGCAACCTAAGAAAAACACTGCAGGCAAAAAGGTGCTTTTTGCAATCCTTGCCGTTGCAGTTATTGTTGCTTCAATTGCGCTCGGCGCCGCAATCGGCAGGCAAAACAGCAAACCCACAACCTCCACAACAGCGCAAAGTGACGTCACGGAAAGCACAAGCAACGTTGAAAATCCCAACATTGTTGTTACTGTTGAATCCACAAAACCCAACAAGAATGAGCTTTCCGCCGTTACAATCGCAGAAAACGTACGCCCGAGCATTGTTGGCATTATGAGCTACACACAAGGCAAGCTCAACGGTGAAGGCTCAGGCATCATTATGTGCGAAGATGGCGGCTACACCTACATCATCACCTGCGCTCACGTAATATCCGACAAGGGCGCAGAACTTGCAATACTGCTTCTTGACGGCACCTCATACACCGCAGAAATGGTTGGATACGATGAAAGAACAGACATCGGTGTTATCAAAGTTGAAGTTACGGGTCTGCCCGTTGCCACCTTTGGCGATTCATCTACACTCAGAATCGGCGAAACTGTCTATGCAATCGGTAACCCCGGCGGCTCCGAATACTTCGGCTCAATGACAAGTGGCATCATCTCTGCAATTGACCGCTCAATCTCCTCTTCATACACAATGAAGGTTATTCAGCACGACGCTGCAATCAACCCCGGAAACTCAGGCGGTGCACTCGTTAACGTTAACGGTCAGGTTATCGGCATCAACAGTTCAAAAATTATGGACACTGACTTTGAAGGCATGGGCTTTGCCGTGCCGATGTCAACAGCAAAATCAGTTGCTGAAAGTCTCATTGCTCACGGCTACGTACCCAACAGACCCAAGCTTGGTATTTCCTACGCAGACGTCAGCGCATACCAGTTCTACAACATGCTTGTCAGCATCAAGGGTCTGCCGCAGGGCTCACTCATTATTTCTTCAATCAGCACAGACAGTGACCTTGCAAACACAGACGTAAAATCCGGTGACCTCATCATCGCAGTCAACGGCACAAACCTTGACACTGCAGACGTACTCCTCGACCTGATTGAAAAGAGCTCTGTCGGCGACACGCTCACACTCACAATCTGCAGAGTTGACACCCAGACCTATTCAACCAGCACATTTGACGTAAAGGTTAAGCTTGTTGAAGACAAAGGCTCAACATCCGAACCTGTTGAAGAAGAATCAACAACCTCACCTTACAGTTATGATTATAACTTTGACGAAAGCTATGAAGATTTCTTCAGACATTTCTTCGGCTTCTGATATTTCAACAACAAACGAAGGACGGCTTCATGCTGAAGCCGTCCTTGATTATATACTCATGGGTATTTTTCTTTTTATTTCATCGCTTCCACTGCAAGCTTTGCGAGTTTTGCAATCCTCAACGCAGTTTCGGGTCCGAGTGAGTTTGTTTCCTCGTAATGAATTTTGCCGTTGCGGTCTCTACCCGGGTTGATATAAGGAAGCTGGTTATTGAGCACAAAATCATTTGGCGGTATAATGTAACCTACCTCATCGTTTGAAAGACCGAAGATGCGCAGTCCCTCATCACTGAAGATTTCGAAAAGAGGCATGGGATTTTCAGCTGACGGATTGCCTGCATGGTTATCATCAAGATGGTTACCCGTAACAAGCTCTGTGAAAATCTCGCCGGGCAGAAGAAGCAGCTTCACGTCACCGATTTTAATATATCTAAGACCGGTTTTGAGTGCAAGAGACGGTGCTTTTTTACCGTTTCTTCTCACCATTGCGGCTTTGTTGTTAATAAGACCGGAAAGTGCGGCAATTGTAAGCACGGTGTTTTTGATGCTGAATTTATCCTCAACGCTGACAATGTTGATTTTCGCTTCAAGCGCTCTGTCTTCAACAGCACAGGCATACTCGGCAAGGAAGTTGCCATAACGCTCCATTTGCTCATATACACTCAACTCACCGTCGTTGCCGAGCCTTGTAACAGGTACAGCGGGGCAAATTGAAACAGTTGAATCGGCAAGGCAATTCCTTACCTTGCTCTCCCCTTCCATAATACCGACAATCTGGCAGACATTGCGGCACATGAGACCATAAATCAACGCGCTGTTGTAACAGTTTTCAACCGTTGAATTCAAAGCCTTGCCACAGATACCTGCACAACGGATATCTTTGCAACGAATTGTACCGCGGTTATAACAAGAGTCCACCTTTGTATTTTCCGCAAGACCAACGATGCCTCCGCATTCGCTTCCGTACGCGTTGACTTCACCGCAGTTTTTGCAACGCATAACTCTGCCCTCACTGTGACCTACAATGCCGCCAACACTGCTTGCGCCGTTGACGCAGATAAACGACGCGCAATTTGCAATCAACGTTTCCTTATCGGCATAGCCGACAATTGCACCCGTGCAGTTGCCACCTGTAACAAAACCTTCAACAGAAAGGTTTGCAACAGTTGCGCCCTTGCCGAGTGTGCTGAAGAAACCGGTGTTTTTGCCGCCGTTGATTGAGAGTCCGGTAATTCTGTGTCCGCAGCCGTCAAAGCAACCCCTGAAGCGCTTTTCAAGTGTACCGATTGGTGCGAACTGTACGCCTGTCAGGTCAATATCTGTGGCGAGTTTAACGGTGCAGCCTGCCATGGTGTTGCCTTCATTCACGGCAGATGCAAGGTTGAGAAGCTGCCTTTCGTCAGCAATAAAAATCGTGTTTTCATCGCTCGGGCAGTCAAGATATTCGCCTTTAAGCACGGGGTAGCCGTCGTTGTTGTCTGCTCCGTCTGCAAAGGCATTGCCGAGAATCTGAGCAGAAGCCTTCAATTTGTCCGCGGTAACAGTCTGTGTCTGTGTGTCGTCGTTATAGAAAAAGCCGGGCATAACAAGGCCGCCGATTGCACCGTTAATGAAAAGTGTGTCTGCGCCGTTTGTCTGCTTGATTGCATCGCACATTACACCCGGGAAATCAGCGCTCATGAAGCGGTTTTGGCTGATAAGAGCTTCAGCATGTGCAGCGAAGTTGACAATGTAGATTTCATTTTTACTCTCATCCTCGGGAGTGAATCGGAAACGCGCAAGTGTTTTCATCACTTCAAACGGGAAACGTGAGTCATCCTGACCCATGATGTATTTGCCGTTGTCTGTTGTCTTAGGCTCAACTTCGATTACACCATAGCTGAGCTTGCCGTCTGTGCGGTTTGCATAAGCTTTTTCGGCGGCAGAAATGCAGGCCGAAAAAACTGTTTCCATATATTCGTCTGTTCTGCCCGACGAAAGCTTTGCAAGCTCGCCCCACGGACCGAGTGTATCAATTGTTTCATGGTTGTGGGTGGACATGATGTTAATGCTGCGGCAACCCGTTCTTCTGCAGAAGCCCTGCAGCCTTGTTCTGACAGTGTCAATATCAACACGTGAAACACCAATAACGTCAAGACCGATAAGCAAAATGCCGCCGGCACCGCTGTTATCGTCAAGCCATACTGCTTTCGCATAGCACAAGTCATATATGCCTGTCATTTTTGCGCCGATGTTGTAACCTGCGATGCAATGGTTAGCCATTGAGTCATCGGGTACGAGCGCACTTTTGGCAAAGCCACATGTATATTTGCCGTTGCGGTTTGGTCTTTTTGCAAAAGATACAGTTACCTCAGGCTCGGTTTCATCAGCAGTTGAACGCACCGCGCCGTAAATTGAAGAAGCTACGTTGCCTATTGCACCGAGATATGATGCGACGGTAGATTTCTTTTTCATGTTCTTCTCCTTTAAAACTATGCGAAAAACCGCGAATACCGCGGTTTTTCGTCAATATAGGAATTGAGTTTATCTTACTGAATCAACAAGTGCCTTAAAGCTTGCAAGAAGTGTGGAAGCGGTGTTGATGCCGATTGAAACGAATTCAAGGCTGTCGCTTTCTTCTGCGATGAGTGACATGTAGTTATTGTCAGGGATGATGTAACCAATCTGGTCGTTGCAAAGGCCCATGGGAAGAACATATCTTTCTTCACCAACGATTTCAGAGAGGTTTGTGTTGTTGAAGTCTTCACCTGACCATGAAACGTCAGCAGGAAGATATCCGCCGAATGCAAGCTCCGGTGCAAGCTCACCGGGGATCATCGTCCATGCGAAACTGTTACCGATTTCAACATAGCCGATTTCAGTAACAAGGCTGTACTCATTAAAGCCACTCTTTACAACTTCAGTTTCAAACATTGAAGCCTTACCTGCAAGAGCGAGAATCGCATTGTCAAGTTTGAAAACGGCGTTTTCAATACGTACGTTGAGGATGGGGTTAACTTCAATATCAGAGCCTGCAACTGCAGTAAGCACTCTGTCAGACATAACCTGACCGACAAGATCCTGCTTCTGTTCATCAGTCATTGTGTCGTTAACGAGGTCACCGAGTCCTTCGTCCCTTGCAAGACTTGTGCTCTGCTGAGCACCCATGTACATGAACATGTTGACGTTTTCTTCATTGAGATACTTTTCAACATGGTAGGGGTAGTCACCGGTTACGGTTGTGGTTGATGCACCGTAGGAAACGCAGTGAATGGGAGACTGAATGAGATATGTGTCGTTGCTCTGAGCATTGTCGGGATTGAAAGCAAAGATGTTGAAGTTATTGTCCATAACCATAGGATCGCGCTTGTCTCTTACAAACTCTTTAACGTCTGCCTGAGCAAAGGTAAGTGTGCCGGGCTCAAGGTTGGCAACGGCTTCAATTGCAGTTTCTTTGCAGACCTTGTAAAGATTCTGCATGAATTCATCGTTCTTGCCGTTGTGAGCTTCAACACCGAAGAGTGTTCTTGAGGGGTTGAGAAGAACCATTTCAAAAATGTTGCCGTTCATGCCGTATGTATCAATTGCGCTGTGCTGATGAAGAACGGAAACATTGATGCTGAGGATGTTGTTTTCTTCAGCAAAATCGGCAAGCTCAGCTCTGATGTTCTGAACTTCTGTGTATGAAAGGCCGTAGGAGTCACAGACGATGAAAAGGTGTGTGCCTCTGCCTGAACCGTCGTTGAGGGCAATTGTTCTGACTTTAAGGTCGTCAAGAACTTCTGTTGCAAACTTGTCGCCAACAGCGATTGAACCTGCAACGTAGTATTTGCCGATTACGTCCATACCATCAAGCATGGAAGCGTTTGCATAGCCGAGGTTCCACTTTGCATTTGCGGCAGGTGCATCAATGAAAGTGTCGTTGCCTGCATAGAATTGTGAGGGAACGTAATCTTCAAGGTCAACCCATGTGTCAGGTGTTGCAAAAGTGAGGCTGAGTGACTTGACGATGAGCATGAGAGCCTTTTCAAGAATGTTGAAGAAGCCCTTTGAAAAACTGTCGCGTACTTCTGTGGAATAGCGGTCTTCAGCAATTGTAACTCTCTGGATTCTGTCCTGAGCGTCAAGCTCGTTGACTGCAGTTGCAGGCATTGCAAACAAAACAGAGACAGCAAGAATTGTTGCAAGGAACACGCTCAATACTTTTGTGAAACTCTTTTTCATAAAAAACACCGGTGCGGTACGAAATACAATAAAACGTACCATTCCTTTCGTTGAATTTGGGTACAAACCCATTCATTGTAATTTTATCATCATAAAGAATCAAAATCAAGAGTTTTTGTCATTTTATTCAAATGCAGTGATAAAAAACCGCATCAGTTTTTTATGCAAAATCACCGCCCTTTTAACAAGAGCGGTGATGCGATGATTATTCTTCGTCTGTATTAGAGGTTTCTTTTGTAACCACGGTTTCTTCAGCAGCTGAGGTTTCTGCATTATCATCGCTCATAAGGCGCACAAACTCCTCACCGTCGATTTTCTCAACTTCGATAAGGTGCTCAGCAACCTTGTGAAGCTTATCCATGTGGTCTGTAAGAATTGTCTGGCAACGCTCGTAAGCGTTTTTAACAATTGAATCAACCTCACTGTCAATTAGAGATGCAACTCTTTCGGAATAGTTGCGGGTGTGGCTGTAATCTCTGCCAAGGAAAACTTCCTGATTTGATGAGCCGAAGGAGACGGGGCCGAGCTTATCGCTCATACCGAATCTTGTAACCATTTTTCTGGCGGTTTCGGTTGCTCTTTCAATGTCGTTTGATGCACCCGTGGAAATATCACCGAGCACAAGTGCTTCAGCAACACGGCCGCCCATGAGCACAACAATATCATCAAGCATTTCGTTCTTTGAACGGTAGCTCTTGTCCTCAACGGGAAGCGACATTGTGTAACCTCCCGCCATACCGCGCGGGATAATTGAAATCTGATGAACGGGGTCCTGACCTTCAAGGTAATAAGTTGCAAGCGCGTGACCTGCCTCATGGAAAGCGGTGAGACGCTTTTCTTTATCACTGATTTTTCTGGTCTTCTTTTCCGTTCCGACAACAACTTTGATTGTTGCTTCTTCAATTTCGGTCATGGTGATGGCTTTTTTGCCGCGTCTTGCAGCGAGGAGCGCAGCTTCGTTGAGCAGATTTTCAAGGTCTGCACCGGTGAAGCCTGCTGTTGATTTTGCAATAACACTCAGCTCAACGTCGGGAGCAAGCGGCTTGCCTTTGGCATGAACCTTGAGTATATCTTCCCTACCCTTCACGTCGGGAGCACCGACGGTAATCTGACGGTCAAATCTGCCCGGTCTGAGCAATGCGGGGTCGAGGATATCGGGGCGGTTTGTTGCAGCGATAACAATAACGCCTTCATTTTTACCGAAACCGTCCATTTCAACAAGCAATTGGTTAAGTGTCTGCTCTCTTTCATCGTGGCCGCCACCCATGCCTGCACCTCTGTGCCTACCGACAGCATCAATTTCATCAATGAAAATGATAGCGGGAGAATTCTTCTTTGCCTGCATGAAAAGGTCACGGACTCTTGAAGCACCGACACCAACGTACATTTCAACAAAGTCCGAGCCTGATATTGAGAAAAACGGTACGTTGGCCTCACCTGCAACTGCCCTTGCGATAAGTGTTTTACCGGTACCGGGAGGGCCGACAAGCAGAACTCCCTTAGGTATTCTTGCACCGAGATCGTTATATTTGGTTGGCTCCTTGAGAAAATCTACAATTTCACTCAACTCTTCTTTTTCTTCGTCAGCACCTGCAACGTCGTCAAAGGTTGTTTTATTCTTGGTGTCCTTAACACCGGTAACACGCGCCTTGCCGAAGCTGAGGGTGCGGTTGTTCTCGTTTGCAATTGACTGCCCCATTCTTTTGAAAAGGAAGTACATAACAATAACGAAACCGATTGAAAGAAGCAGAGTCGGTGCAAGGCTCGCCCACCATGAGTTTGATGAGCCTGCAACGTAGTTGAACTTGATTGGTGCATCGGGATTCAACGCGTTGTATGCAACGATGTTATCATGTACGTCATTGATGAAAAGGTTGACGCTCGGCACTGAGCATGTTGTTGACTTTTCCTCGCCTTGGAGCTTGTATGTCAGCTTACCGCTGCTGAGATTCATTGAATACTCAGCAACTTCACCGCTGTTAAACATCTGCACAAGCTCGTAATACTCCGGTTTCTTGTTGTCCTTTTTTGAGTCGGGCAGGAAGAATGCCATGACGAGTATCAGCACAAGCGGTACAACAATGTACGGAATCAATGATTTCCACTTGAGGTTATTTGTGTTTGTGGGTTCAGGGGACAATTTACATTTCACTCCTTAATCATTCATAAACATGAGGCTTAAGAACGCCTATGAATGAGAGATTTCTGTATTTTTCATCGTAATCAAGGCCGTAGCCGACGACAAATTCATCAGGTACGTTGATGCCGATGTAATCAGCTTTGATGGTGCAATTGGGGTCACGTCTTTCGGGCTTGTCAAGCAGGGTGCAAAGACGCAGGCTCTTGGGATTTCTGAGAAGAAGAATCTCGCTGAGATGCTGGAGAGTCCTTCCGCTGTCAAAAATATCCTCAACGATAAGAACGTCGTAGCCTTCAAGGTTGATGTCAAGGTCTTTTTTTATCTGTACGTTAGAACGCGCAGTTGTGTTTTTGCCGCCGTATGCGGAAACTGACATGAAGTCAATGCGGCAAGGTACGGTGATGCTTCTCATCAAATCTGCCATGAAAACAACCGAGCCTTTGAGGACGCTGACAAGCAACAGATTCTTATCTTTATAATCCTCACTTATTCTCTTACCGAGATTAGTAACGATTTCGGCAAGCTCTTCTTCGGTGTAAAGTACCCTTGCAATGTCGTTCAACATTTTTATTGCTCCTTTATTCTTAACAATACGTTTGTTTTTTTTGTAACCGAAAATTCTGCGGAAACGCCCTGAGTTTCAAGCCACACAAGTTCATCACCGCTTGCGAGTATGCGTATATGATTCCTGCGGTGAGGCTGAATTGCGAGCTCGTTAAAGAGCTTTTTCAACGTTTTGGTGTTATGCCTGAGGGGACTTGTGAAGCTATCGCCTGCTCGCCTTGAGCGGAAAACAAGCTCAAACTTCATAAATTGAGCATCAAAACAGCTGAGTTTTTCTTTTTTAGGAAGCTTTTCGTATTCTTCACGGGTGATTCTTTCAATAACACACACACCTGCAGGTGTAATGTTCTCACCTATTACGGCAGGAATACACCACGGGTCAAGTGAAGCTTCTTTTCCCGGGAAATAGAGCAAACCGCCGCCTTGACGGCAAAGCAGAGAACCGCAAAGTACTCTGTCTCCCCCGCTGACAAGCAATTCATCAAGTGCTTCAACGTGCTTTTTTTCAGGTGTCGCTTCGCTTTGTTCTTCAAGAATTCTTGCAAGTGCTCTGTATCTTACGGGAAGCGGAGCTGAGCTGAGAATTGAAACGTCGTATCCGTTGGAGCTCTTTGCATCATTGAGCAAATTCGCTGCCAGCGTTGACAAATAGCTTTCGTCTGCTTTGAGGCTTTCAATGCAACGCAGAGCGTTTGCCTCAAAAGCAGGGTTTATTGAGCTGAGCACGGGCAACACTCCGTGGCGAATTTTGTTCCTTGCATATTCATCGCTGAGGTTTGAGCTGTCCGTTACGTAATCAAGTGAGTTTTCGCGGCAATACTCTTTCACTTCCTCTGCAGTGCAAAAAATCAGTGGTCTGATTATTTTGCCCCGTTTTGCAGGAATTGAACACAAGCCTGCGGAAGTTGTACCTCTTGCCAAATTGAAAATCATGGTTTCAACACAATCGGTAAGAGTATGCGCGGTTGCAATCAGGTCACAGCCGAGACTTTCAAAAAACTCATACCTGACCTGTCGCCCACATTCTTCAAGCCCGATGCGGCGTTCTTTTGAAAACGCATTCACGTCAGCTTTCAGCACATCAAGCGGTACACCGAGAGAAGCGCAGAACGAGCGCACAAAAGCTTCGTCACGGTCAGCCTCTTCGCCACGCAGCATGTGGTTGACGTGTGCGGCCTTGAGGGAATAGCCGTATTCACCCTGCAAAGTGAACAGAACGTGAAGCAAAGCAACGGAATCCGCGCCGCCCGAAACACCAACCGTGATGCTTTTGCCATCAAACATTGAGTGCTGTTCAACGGCTTTTATAACCTTACATATCATTTCTGATTTTCTCCAGGTTGCTGAACATTGTGAAGTCGGGGTTCCATGCAACCTTAACCGTTTGTGTGGGGCCGTGTCTGTTTTTGGCAACAATCAGCTCGCTCTCGTTTGCGGCAGGTCTGTCATCCTGATCATCGGGAATCGGATTTGCGCCGTCTTTCTTCTCGGCATCGTAATATTCTTCTCTGTAAAGCATAATTACGATGTCGGCGTCCTGCTCAATTGAGCCTGATTCACGAAGGTCTGCAAGCTGAGGTCTGTGGCTTTTGCCTCTACCTTCCGTTGAACGCGCAAGCTGAGCAAGGGTTACAACGGGAATATTAAGGTCTTTTGCCATGAGCTTGAGGCTTCGGGTAATTTCAGAAACTTCCTGAACACGGTTTTCTGTTCTTGCGCCGCTCTTCATAAGCTGAAGATAGTCAATGAAAACCGCATCAACATTTTTCAGTCGCCTTACACGCGCCTTCATTTCAGGCACGGTGATTGTTGATGTATCGTCAAAATACAACTCACAGTTTGTGAGCAGAGCAGTTGCGGTGGCAAGTCTGCTCCATTCTTCACCCGTAATGTTACCCGTACGCATTTTTGTGCTTTCCACACGCGCTTCGGTTGAAAGCACTCTCTGTGCAAGCTGTTCCTTAGTCATTTCCAACGAGAAAAAGAGAACTTTTTTCTTTGCAATCATTGCGCAGTTTCTGGCCATGTTGAGCGCAAAGCTCGTTTTACCCATGGCAGGACGGGCACCGACGATAACAAGGTCTGATTTGTTAAGACCCGTTGTAACTTTGTCAAGGTCAACAAAGCCTGTTGTGAAGCCTTTGTACTGGTCACTGTCTGCCGAGCTGAGCTTCTGCAGTTTATCATAAACTTCATTGACGATAATATCGCTGATTTTTGAGGGGCCGGCTGAAACCTTACCTTGACGGATATCGTAAATCTTCTGCTCAGCGGAATCAAGCAGGTTATCTGCAGTTTCATCGGTCTGGGTTGCATCGTTAATGATGTCCCTTGAAACGTTGATGAGTGTTCTTATGTAGAACTTCTCTCTGATTATTCTTGCGTAGCTCTCAACGTTTTCAACCGACGGTACACTTTCTGCAAGCTGGAAAAGATAATTTCTTCCGCTTGCATCATCGTACACCTTGTCTTTCTTAAGTTCTTCAAGCACGATCAACGGGTCAATTTTACCGCCCGATGAATCAAGATTCTGCATGATGGTGAAAATTGACTTGTGCTGAGGAAGATAGAAATGCTCAGGTCTTACGATGATAACAACCTGATTGATGCACGACGGTTCCATAAGAACACAACCGAGCACCGCCTGCTCAGCCTCCAGGCTATAAGGCAGATTGATATTGTCAAGGCTCATGGAGCTCATTCGATCCATTATTGCCACTTACCTTCCTGTTATTTATTCGCCTACCATTACGTAAAGCTTGGCGGAAATGCCCTGATAGAGCTTAACTTCAAATTCGTACGTGCCGTAAAGCTTGATATCTTCAACGGTAACCTTGCGCTTGTCAACGTCAATGCCGAAGGTTTCCTTGAGCTTTTCAGCAATTTCCTTTGCGGTAACTGAGCCGAAAAGCTTGCCGCCCTGGCCTGCCATTGCGCTGATTTTGATGGTCTTGCCGCTGATGCGCTCAGCGTTTGCCTTTGCGGCAGCAGTTTCTGTTGCAATACGGTACTTTTCCGCCTGTTCTTTGTTTTTAAGCTCAGACATCGCCTGAGCGTTTGCTTCCGTTGCAAGTCCTCTGGGGAAAAGGAAATTTCTTGCGTAACCGTCTGCGGTGTTGACGAGCTCGCCTTTCTTACCGAGACCTTTAACGTCCTGTTTAAGTACAACTTTCATGATTTTATACCTCCAAGTTAAAAATAGAATTAATATTATACGTGCATTATCATGGGTAGAATCATCGGATTGCGCTTGGTGCGTTCAAACATGAGCTTGGAAACATCGTCGCGGATTCTCAGCTTAATTGCCCCCCATTCGCGAATGTTCTTCTCACGACACCACATGAGTGTATCGTATGCAACATCCTTGGCTTCTTCAATAAGAGCCTCGGATTCCCGCATATAAACGAAGCCTCTTGAAACAATGTCGGGACCTGAGAGAAGCTCACCCGTTACGCTGTCGAGCGTTGCAACGACGATGAGCAGACCGTCTTTAGCAAGCAGTTTTCTGTCCCTGAGAACAACACTGCCTACGTCACCGACACCGAGACCGTCAACGAGGATACGTCCTGCGGGTACGTTTTCACCGAATCTTATGAAGTCATCGGAGACTTCGAGTTGAGTACCGTTATCGGCAAGCACGATGTTTTTTGAATCAATGCCCATGGACTGAGCAAGAAGCGCATGCTTTTGCAGATGCTTGCGCTCACCGTGTACGGGCACAAAGTACTTCGGCTTGACAACGCCGAGCATCATTTTAAGCTCCTCACCGCAGGCGTGACCGGAAACGTGTACGTCATACATCTTTTCATACACAACCTCAGCGCCGAGCTTCATGAGCTCATTGATGACCTTTCCAACCATTTTTTCGTTGCCGGGAATAGGGGTTGCAGAAATAATTACGTAATCCTCAGGACCGACAGAGATTTTGCGGTGGTCGGAAAAAGCCATTCTTGTCAGCGCGCTCATCGGCTCACCTTGGCTGCCCGTTGTGATAAGCACTACGTCCTCAGGCATATATTTATTGACCATGTCGAGCGTGATAAGAATTCCCTCCGGCACGTGAAGATAACCGAGCTGCTCGCTGATTGCAACAACATTTTCAAGGCTTCTCCCCGAAAGTGCAACCTTCCTGCCGAGGCTTGCGGCAACGTCAATTATCTGCTGAACGCGGTGAATATTTGAAGCGAAGGTTGCAACGATAATTCGTCTCTGCCCTGCTTTTCTGAAAAGCATTTTGAACGCTTCACCGACTTTTCTTTCGCTTTCGGTATAACCGGGTCTTTCGGCATTCGTTGAATCGGACATCATGCACAGAACACCCTCTTTGCCAAGTTCGGCAAAACGAGCAATATCAATCATGCCGCCGTCGATGGGTGTTGTGTCGATTTTAAAGTCACCTGTGTGGACAATTGTGCCGCCTTCGCACTTGATTCCAAAGCCGACCGCATCGGGTATTGAATGATTAACGTGGATAAATTCAACCTCAAAGCCGCCAAGCTTAACCGACATACCGGGGTTGACGGTGTTGAGCTTTGCTGAATCGAGAAGATTATGCTCACGAAGCTTGCCTTGAATAAGACCGATTGTAAGCCTTGTGCCGTAAATGGGCACGTTGACACTTTTGAGCAGGTATGCAAGTGAACCGATATGGTCCTCGTGGCCGTGTGTAATGACAATACCGCGTACTCTGCCTGCGTTCTTTTCAACATAGGTAAAATCGGGAATTACGAGGTCGATGCCGGGCATGTCTTCATCAGGGAAGGAAAGACCGCTGTCGATAATAATGATATCGTCGCCGTATTCAACAACCGTCATGTTTTTGCCAACCTCATTGAGACCGCCGAGAAATGAAATCTTAATGGGCAGCGCGGGCTTTTTGCCTGCACTCTGTTGCTTTTTGGTGTAACTGCGGCGTTTGTTTGTGCTCTGCTTTTTGGGTTGAGCTGCAGCGTTAACACTTTTTTCAACCTTGGCAAAATTCTTTGCAGTTTTTTTCGGCACGGATTTTTTTGTATTCTTTTTTGCAGTTTTCTGTTGATCTTTGGTTGTCTTAGCTTGTTCTTTTAAAGCTTTTTCGCTCATGTAATTCTGCATTCTCCTTATATTAATAGTATATATCACGTATGCAATTTATATAAAAGGGGTACAATATCGCACAATATCACATTGTAAGGGATATTGTACTATTTTAAACACTTCATGTCAAGCGAGGACGGGCATTGTTTACCATTATATAACATTATATTTTTTCTCAGCTCTTGCCATGAACAGAAAATGGTGATAAAATAGTGGAATGAACGGGGGTATCCTTTTGAAAAGCGTAAACATATATACCGACGGCGCGTGCAGCGGCAACCCCGGTGCAGGTGGCTGGGGGGTAATACTTGAATATAACGGCAAGCGCAAAGAGCTCAGCGGCGGCGAAGAAATGACAACCAATAACCGTATGGAGCTCACTGCCGCAATTGAGGGTCTCTCAGCATTGAAAGAGGTTTGCTCGGTTACCCTTCACACAGACTCGCAATACGTCTACAACGGCATTATGCTCGGCTGGGCTGAGGGGTGGAAAAAAAACGGCTGGCGAAAAAAAGACAAGAAACCCGCCCTCAACCCTGAACTGTGGGACAAGCTGTTGGAGCTGTGCAAAAAACACGACGTACGGTTTGTCTGGATAAAGGGCCATGACGGTCATCCGGAAAATGAACGGTGCGACGAGCTCGCTGTGGCTCAATCACAAAAATTTATGAAATAAGGGTTGACAATGAACATAAAGAGATTTATGACTTCAAAAAGCGGCATACCGCTGATTGCAATTCTTTGCACAATGCTTTGGGGTTCTGCCCCGCCAGTAATCAAATACGGCTATACAGAAAGTGTTTTCAACGTTGACAGTTCGGATATGGCAACGCAGATTCTTTTTGCAGGTGCGCGCTTTTTATGTGCAGGCCTTCTGCTTCTGATTTACGGAGTGATAACCAATGGAAAAAGAATTCTGCCGCAGAAAAGAGATCTTGCTCCGATTATGTCCGTCGGTTTTTCTCAAACGTTTTTGCATTATCTTTTCACTTTCATCGGCGTTGCGCACACAACTGCCACAAAATCTGCAATTATGACGGCAAGTTCTGCATTTTTCAGTGTACTGCTCGCCCCCATATTCTTCAAAAAAGAAAAGTTGACGTGGAAATCTCTGTTGGGTGCAATAGTCGGTTTTTCGGGCATCATTCTCATCAACTTCGATAAAAACGGTATGCTCGGATTTTCACTTATGGGTGAAGGCTTCATTCTGATTGCAACAATCTGCTCGGTTGCAGGTAACTTCATCAGCAAGGTTGTGGCAAAAACACGCAGTTCAATTACGCTCAACTGCTGGCAGATGATTTTCGGCGGTTTTGTGCTCAGCGCACTCGGCACTCTCATGGGCGGTAAACTGAACTTTACAAGTGCAAAATGCTTCTTCGTAATTATTTTCCTCGGCTCTGTTTCCGCAGTTGCATTCACATTATGGACACTGTTGCTCGTATATAATCCCGCAGGCAAAATCGGCATATACAATTTGTTTATTCCGATTTTCAGCACGGTATTTTCAGCAATACTTCTGAGCGAAAACATCTTCACCGACATCACGAAGTACATATCCATTCTGCTTGTCTGTGCAGGCGTTGCAATTGTTAATTTGAAGAATAACAAGGTTTCGGTTGAATAATCGTCTCCCCTGCTGAATTATAAAAACATACCCCGAACACTTTATGTTGTTCGGGGTATGTTTTTTGCATGAAGATATTTTTTACTCTTTTGTGTGAACGGTAAAAAATTCAGAAAAATCAAAACAACTCCCGCAATACTGATGTATTACGGGAGTTTCCATGATGTTCAAGTTAAAAACTTGCGGTGTCGACCTTATTTCTTCTTGTTCTTTTTTGCAACACGCTTGAGTTCTTTTTTGTACTTTCTCTTGTCGCGGCCTTTGAGAGTGTATGTGAAAGGACGCTTTTCAATCTTATCATAAAGGTCAGTAACAAGAACTGCGTCGCTTGTGTCATCGGTTGCGGTTGCGGCAAGCATAATGATGTTGTTGCCCTGAGGCAGAGTTACTGTGCTTGCGCCCGTGATGTTAAGCTCATATCTGAAGAAGAAGAGCTGGTTAGCGATGTTGTCTGCTTCGGGGCTGTGAGTATGTGTGAATTCCCATGCAAGCTTATCAGTCTTGACAAATGCTGTTTCACCGAGGTCGTAAAGATCCCAGCCACCGATTCTTTCGTTGATTGCCTGAACAACAACTTCAACGGGTGCATCGTCAACATAGAAGGTTGCGGGCTGATCGCCTGCGAGGCTTGCGGCAACGAAGTAAAGTCTTGTGCCGTTAACAGCAATTGTCTGACCGTCACAGATGAGTGCGTTGTTCATTTCATCGCCAAGCTCAGCAGTTTTGAAGGTTACGCCACCGCAGGTAAGCCATGCGGGGAAGATTTCACCGGGAATTGAAACACCGAGTGTGGGGATGATTGTCTTACGGCGATTGTTGTTGAAGGTAACAACGTCAATGTTGTGCGGAAGGTCAACAACAATCTGCTTCTGAGAATCACCAAGTCTGCCGCTGTAAAGCTTGATGGCAAAGGTTTTGACCTCATAGGGTTCAAGGTCAAACACAAGTCTGCCGTTGTCAACAACTGCTTCACCCTTGTATTCTTCAGATGCGTAAACTTCAACTGCACTTTCAACGCCTGTGCCGAAATATGCGCGTACATTTTCAGCGTGCTTATTTGCACCTTCATTGAAGCGAACAATGATTGTATCGGAATCCTCAGCCTTCTTGATGGCGCGGATGATAACGTCTTCATTGTTGATTGTGCCAAATGAGTAAATATCGCTGAGTGAACCGACGTGAACGTCTGTTACAATTGCGGTCATGGGCTGGTTGAAGCATCTTGCACCGAACTGTGTACCCTTATCGTAGCCGCCGTGATGTGAATAGATAGCATAGCCGTAGCGGTTAAGACCAAGGTCCATCATGCTCTGCATGCTTTCCTCACGGAAGTTGCGCTTGGGTGTGTGAATTGCAGTGAGACGAATGGTGTTGTTGTTAGGCTTATCCCAACCGTATTTTGAGTCGCTGAATACGGAAACACCGTAGAATTCCTTATCATCGGAAATATCTGCCCATCTCTGTGCAGGTACTTCAAAGAGCTTCTTTGTTCTGTTGCCGCGTCTGATTGCGCCGAGACCGAGGTCGAAGGTTGCTTCCTTTGATTTTGCGGTGAAGGAGAAGTTGTTTTTAAGCATACAACCTCTGTCGCGCCACTCGATTTCGTTGAATACTTCAACCCACTCGCCGCCTGCTGTGAGGGATACGAAATAAGTGAAGGTTGACCTTTCGCTGCGCTGAGTAACTTTGATTGTGACCCTTGCAGCACCGTTTTCAATGAGATCACATTCACCGTACTCTGCAAACTCCCATGAGGGACGCTTGACTTCTTTATACTTAAGTTCCCATGCAGGATATTTCTTGTCACCTGCGTCAAGGTTGATGCAATACCTGATGGGCTTATCAAGAAGCTCTTTATTTGCAAGAGTCTTGTCGATGATTGAATAGATGTCGCCATTCTTATTGATTCTAACGATGTACTTGTCGTTTTCAAGGCTCGAGATGGAAGCACGTACGTCTGTTTTAAGGCTGCAAGGCTCGTCGCTCGGTCTTACGTCGTATACTCTGTAACCAAGGCCGGGTACTGTTGCGATGAAAACGATCTGCATCATGTTTTCATCAAGATATGTAACCTGTGAAGGTACTTCGTCACCGAAGGAATCATAAACCTTGATGTAAGGAGTGCCGAGGTTTGCAATTGTTGCGTTGACTGCACCGCGGCGGTCAACTTCAATGTGGTTGTTAACAACAAGCGGTACACCCTGCACCCAGCTTGTGTTGAGCTGCTTTGCTATTTCAGAAGCAGCACCTTCATAAGCGTTGACAAACTGATTGGAGCTCATGATGTAATCATTCCAGCTGCGCTGATATACACGCTGAAGTGATGTGCCGGTGATATCGTCATGGAAGGTGTGAGCGATGTTGCGCTTCCATGCCTTTTCAAGCTCGTGCTTGGGATAAGGAGCACCTGTGACGTATTCAGCGGCGACGCATGCTCTTTCTGCAAGGTCAGCAAGCTCTTCATTTCTTCTGTTACATCTTTTGCTGAAGGTTCTTGAAGTGTAAGAGCCGGGGCCGTGGTTAGTCATAAGAAGCTCATTGTTCCATACGGGAAGCTTATAGATATGATCGTCGGAAAGTGCGGCGAGATCATCATAGATCTGATCGGCCTTGGTGGAAAGCACCTTGACCTGCTCAGTTGCATTTGCGGCGATTTCGGTGCAGACAGTTCTGACGGATTCCTCTTTGGGAGCACCGCCGACATCGCCTGTGCCGTGGAAAGCAAATGTCCAGGGAAGGTCGTACTTCTTGGTGTTCATTTTCAGTTTGTCGGTGAGGTCAGAATTCTTTCTGACCTTTTTGAGTGTGCTTGTGTAGGATTTCGGGTCAAGACTTGCGAAAATCCATTTACCGTTGACGCCCTGCCAACGGCCAAGGTCAAACGGTACACCGTATGCACTGCCCCATGTGAGCTTCTGTGTTGTGAAGCCCTTGAGGTTGCCGTGCTCTGCAATTGAAGGCAGTGCCCAGCCGAAACCGAAGCAGTCGGGCAGGAAAATGTCACTGCTTGTTTTTCCGAATGTCTTTTTGAAGTAGCCGTTACCGTAAAGGATGTTACGGAACATTGCTTCGGGTGACGGTACGTTTACGTCGCCGTTTTCGTAGCAGCTACCTGCAACATTCCATCTACCCTGCTCAACATAGCCCTTGAGCTTTTCAAACAGCTCAGGATAGTATTCTTCCATAAGTTCATAGCGGTATGAACCTTCAAAGTTGAACTTATAGTCAGGATACATTGAGAAAAGCCTGAAGTTGTCGGCAAGTGTGTTGTAAAGACAAACACCGATTGTGTATTCAAAGTCCCAGTTCCATACCGTATCAAGATGTGCAGTTGCTACGGTATAAATACGTTTTTCGCTTACCATAATTTTCCCTCCGCCGATTATTTCGCTCTGGCTGCATCGTATTCAGCCATGCCGCCTTTTTCATCAAAGAGTCTGACTGCTTCAAGGCAGATGTCAAGTGAAAGATTGATGCATTCTTCGCTGATGTTGGTCCATGTATCTTCTCTTGTATGATAGTACTTTTTGGGGTCGTGGTTTACACCGCAGAAGCCGCATGCACGAAGACCGTACTTTGAGAAGCCCTCAGCATCAACTGCGCCGGGATAAATCTGAGCTCTTGGCATATCAATACCGCAGTTAAGACCTGCTTCATGAAGAAGATCGCCGACAGCTTCATCATCTTTAACGGTTCCGGTGCAGCCTCTTGTGTATACCTGAAGCTGCTCAATCTCTCTCATTGTGTCAAGAGTGATTGCAATTGTCTCAACGTCAGAAAGCTCTTCCTTGTGCTTTTTGGCAAATGCCTTTGCACCGCGAAGACCCGCTTCCTCGGAGCCGCTGATAAGACAGCAGACTTCTGTGTTTTCAAGGCGGAAGTCGTTGTCAGCCATTTCTTTGAGTACACCGATTGCGGCATAGCAGGCTGAGAGGTTGTCGTTTGCACCGTCTACAACAACTTTGTTGTTGATGAAGAACATGATTGCAATTGCAAACGGGATGAATACGAGAATTGCAAAACCGACCTTGTCCCATGCGGCGCTTTCGGCAAGAAGGTAGGGATATCTGTTTTTGCCTACGCTACAGGCATCTGTGAAGAAGTAGATAAAACGGACAAGATAGACAACAAGCGTTACAACAAGACCGAGCACTGAACCGAAAATTACGGGACCGAGTGCGTAGATACCGCCGTGATAGGAGAATGTCCACTCATGTGCAGCGTCTGCATGACCGCCGATAATGATTCTTCTTTTAACTTCACCTTCGGGTTTACGTACGGCATAAACGTTGCGTGAGACTTTCTTGGGGAAAAGAAAATCAACAAATTCACCGTACATCATGAACTCAAAAATGAACATGAGCAAAGCAAAGAGTGTGAACACAATGGGAAGAACAAGGAAAAGAATGAACACGGCATTGTGTGCGTTGCCGAGTGCAAGCTGAAGCTTGTCTTCGAGTGCCTGAGGTACCCAATAAAGACCGATGCTGAGAAGCATGAGGGCCGCCGCAATGCGCATGAAGCCCATGAATGCACCGGGATGAAGATTGAAGTCCTCCATGATTACCTTATCGGCATACTTGCTGAGTTCCTGCTTAAAGAAGGCCTGACAATCTCTTTCGCTCTGAGTGCCGGGTGCCCTGCGTTTAAAATTCTCACATACATACTTGATGCCGTCAACCATGTATGCTTTTGTTTTATCGCTGGCTTTAAAAGTGAACATAAAAAATCTCCTCACTTTAGTTTATTCGCTTAATATTACCATAAACTAATATAATTTACAAGACAAAAAACAGATTTTATAATTACAAATATCAGTTTTTTGAAGAAATAAAGAGTTTTTTCGGGCAAAAGAATTCACCGTGCACCAAAAGTACACGGTGAATTGAAGCGAATTTGTTTATTCGGCAGCTGCAGTTGTTTCTTCTGCGGCGGTTTCCTTTTCGGGAGATTTCTTCATGATGACGAATTTTTCCATCGGGAAGAGGATTACCCAGTTTACGAAGCAGAAGAACATCTTTGCGATGCTGTTTGCACCTTCAACACCAAGGCTGAACTTGTTTGCAAGTATGCCTGCAAGCTGAGGTGCAAAATATGTCTGTGCGCAAATAAGAGCAACGATGAGGATGATGTAAATAACGATGCTGAATGTGAGTGAGTTATTTGCACCGAAGGTCTTTTTGCGGTTAACGATGAAGGAGACAATCTGAGCGCATACGGTGGATACGAAGAATGTGATGGCTGTGCCGAGACCGTTGACACCGTCGCCCGCATAGTGGAAGATAAACCAATCAAACGGCTGATTGTTCATGTCCTTGAGCAGAGCGCCAAGAGCAAAAAGGATTGCAAACTCAACGATGAATGCGATGAGACTTGCGAGTGTGAACTTGATGATCTGGAACACTGTGTCGTACTTTGCAAGAAAAGCTTTGATTTTTTCCATTTTTGTTACCTCTTAATCTTTCTTGTTTTTCTTATCTGCAATAAGCTTGGCAACGCCCTGCGCTATTCCGTTGTTGGCCATGTCAAGCACTGCATTCAATGTGTCGCGGTCAATCGTACCCGACTGGTATGCCATTCTGATTACGGGGATTTCATGCGAGGTTTCAAATCTCTTGCGCATGTCCTGTGCATCGGCACCTGTCATGTAGATGAACCTTCCGCCTACTTTAAGTGCGGCGTTGATTCCCTTACCGAACCAGCAGGTACGGAAATCGTGAAGTGATGAGTTGCGGTCGAACTCGCCTCTCGGTGTTGCCTTGTTTTCGGGCAGCTCACCGTTATAGACTGCCTCAAACTGCTTTTTGGGTATTTCCTTTGCTTTATCAAGACAGAAATAAATGGGGGCAGTTGTGCGGTAATCGGGGATGTTTTTGGCGTTACCGTTAACCTTTACCTTGCCTTTGAGCCGGATATCGCGGCTGCTTGCACCCACAAGGATTTCAAACGTGCCGCTTTCAACCTGCCACTCAGCTTCATTGACGTTATAGAAAGCAAACGCGTCTTTTTTGAGGGTGAAGGTCACGGTCTTTTTCGCGCCGGGTTCAAGCATAATCTTCGTGAAAGCTTTGAGCTCCTTAGCGGGTCTGAAGATTGTGGATTTCTTATCGGCAACGTAAAGCTGGACTATTTCTGCACCTGCCACATTGCCCGTATTTTTTACGGTAAGCTTAACTTTGAGCGATTCACTTTCGTCCATCGTTTCCTTGTCAAGCACAAGGTCAGAGTATGTAAACTTTGTGTATGAAAGGCCGTGACCGAACGGGAAAGCGACTTCTTTCTTCGCGGTATCAAAATAACGGTAGCCGACGAAAATGCTTTCACGATATTCAACAAAGTGCGGACCCATGGGGAAGTAATGATGGTTGATGTTGTCTTCAAGCTTCACGGGGAAGGTTTCGGCAAGCTTACCGCTCGGATTTGCAATGCCGAAAATGAGGTCGTATATACCCTCACCTACTGCCTGACCGCCGAGATATACATTGAGCAGGGCATCAATTTCGTCAACAAACGGAAGCTCAACGGGACTGCCGCACATGAGCACAACGCTGAGACGGCAACCTGTTGCAAGCAGCGCCTTGATAAGCTCAAGCTGACCGTAGGGCAAACGCATGTTGACCCTGTCAAAACCTTCGCACTCATATTCGTCAGTGAGACCGACAAACACAATTGCCTTCTTGTTTGCTTTTGCAAGTGCAACAGCTTTATCAATAAGCTTTTTGTTATAACCTGAATTTCTGAGAGTATAACCCGGCTCGTACGCATAGCTTCTGGCGTTAAGATTAAGCGCATTAAGGAAGCTTGACTTGCGGTATGCATTTACGTTTGAGCTGCCGCCGCCCTGAAAGCGTACTTTATCGGCAAGTGCACCGATAACTGCAACCCTGTCTTTTTCCGCGTACGGAAGAGCTCCGCCGTTTTTCATCAGCACCGCTGAATTGACAAGTGCCTTTTTTGCAATAAGATGCTGAGCGGCAAGGTCGGGCTTTGGTGTAACCTCAGCATCGGCAAATTTGAGTGAAAGCTCAATGAGCGGAAGCACACGCTTGTCAAGCTCAGCTTCAGTGAGCTCACCGCTTTCAAGCGCATCAAGAATTGCCTTTGTGCCGTTGCCGCCGCTTGAAGGCATTTCAAGATTCATGCCTGCTTTGAGAGCCTTAACTCTGTCGTTAACGGCAAGCCAGTCACTTTCAACAACACCCTTATACTTCCATTCACCGCGGAGAATATCATTAAGAAGCTTTTTGCTTTCGCCCACATATTCACCGTTGACGCGGTTGTAACAGCTCATGATTGTGTATGGCTTTGCAGTTTTGACAGCAATTTCAAACGGACGAAGATAAATCTCTCTGAGTGCTCTTTCATCAACCTGAGCACTGACTTTGAGCCTGCCCATTTCCTGTGAATTGACGGCAAAGTGCTTGAGTGAAGCACCGATTCCGTTTTTCTGCAGACCGTCAATATATGCCGCCGCCATTGTACCTGCAAGATACGGGTCTTCTGATATGTACTCAAAATTCCTGCCGCAAAGCGGTGAACGCTTGATGTTTGTGCCGGGCGCAAGAAGGATGTTAACACCTTCCGCCTTACATTCCTGCGCGATTGCCGCAGAAACCTCAGCAATAAGCTTAGGATCCCATGATGAAGCAGTTGTAACTGCAGTGGGGAAGCAGGTGGCAGGAAGGTTACGCTTTCTTACAGATGAAATCTTCTGCTCTTTTCTGAGTCCCGTAGGTCCGTCTGCCATTGATACGGTTTTGAGACCCTTGCTTTCGCATGCATAGGTGTTCCAATTGCCGACACCTGAGCAAAGCTTCGCTTTGTCCTCAATTGAC
This sequence comes from Acutalibacteraceae bacterium, assembly GCA_045590055.1. Taxonomy (GTDB): domain Bacteria; phylum Bacillota; class Clostridia; order Oscillospirales; family Acutalibacteraceae; genus UBA6857. The sequence continues at coordinate 29,361 of JAZNQF010000013.1, read as the reverse complement.
AGAGCAGACAAAATCTCTTTTGCTGTCATAGATTTGCCTCCGTTCTATCGTATTAACCCAATTGATTTTATAATTTTATGCCGCTAAAGTCAAGTGATTTTTCTCAATCCGGAAAAATAATACATTTTTCTCAATCCGGAAAAATAATACCCGTCGGCGTAACCGACGGGTACCGTGATTATGATTTGAGCATGAATGATTCACAGTCAACGCACTGCTTGGCAGTGGGGTTTGCCTCGTGTGTACCGATTGAAACCTTGTTAAGTGTGCAATAGTTTTCATCCTTGCAGTGATAGGCACACTGTGTAACCGTGCAACCAATGCATTTGTTTGCCATGTTGTTACAGGACATGATATTTTCCTCCCGTGAATTGATTGTGACGCAACCAAAATAAATGCGTCTTGCTTTAGTATAACCAACTCACGCAAGGATAATCACTGCCAGCGGTCTCCAAAGGTGAAAATATTGTCAAGGAACAAGACAAAGTCTTCCAAAATCTCTCTGATTCTTTCGATAATGCGCCACACAATGTTCTTCGCCTTTTCAGTTGCATTGTCAATCAGGCCATTAACCGTGAAATCCATAAGATAATTGAAATCACCTTTTGTGAAAGAGTCAATCAGATTGCAAAGGTTGTCTTTATCAGCCTGAGGAAGATTCTCATTTGCCTGAATCATGTTTTTGTATCCGCCGAAAACTGCGGAGTTGTTCTTATAACCCGAAATGAGAAGAACGTAAACAATCATAGTGTAGAAACAATCCACTCTGTCGTTTGCAACAGCAAAACGCTGATAAGGAATGGACATAAACTGCAGCTTGCCTGTGTTTGCAGAATTGTTGCCGTTGAAAATAAGATTGAGCACGTTGTGCGGATCGCAGATTTCTTCTGCGGTGATGTGATTGTTTGAAACGCGGATGTCAAGTGCAGCATCAATCGGAACTACCATTGCACTGTTGTAATGCCTTGAAAATGCCCAGAGAATGTCAATGATTGAATAGAGCGGGTCGAGCCTGAAATTGAGAATCAAAGCGCGAAGTGTCTCTTCAAGAATCTCTGTTATATCGGTTTTGACATAGATATCGTCAAGGTTTGTGCCGAGAGAATAAATGATGGGCCAGAAATTGACGTGAGATTCAAGCCACACATTTTCAAGGTGAGTGTAAAGAGAAACACCGAAGGGGCCTCTGCATGCGTTGAGCACTTCAACAACAAAGGTATCAAGGTCACCTTCTTCGCTCAAAGTAACTTTAACATCTGCACATTCCGGGCCGAAAAAGATGTCAACAATCCAGTTTGCAAGCCACGTTGCAGTTTCGCTTGTGAAAACATCATCGTCCTTGAAATAATCAAACATGAGGTTCTGCAGATACATGTTGAGGTTACCCATGGCAAGATAGACAGAGTTCTTGTCAATTGTCATGGTCTGCCACGGCATGGGATCTTTGCTTGTGTAAAGGTATTCAAGTGAAATGCCGCCGATATCCACACCTGCAAGATAACCCGCTTCAAGCAACTGTTCAATTTCTGCATCGTAAAAATCCTCGGGAATCGTGTAGTTATCAAGTGTGAATCCGCCGAGATATTCGTCAATTTTGCCACCGATGTCAAAGCCTGCATCCTCACCTGTTGAGCCTGTTTCATCCTCAGCATAAACGGGCGCGGTGAAGCAAACCGAGAACATCATAATCAGTGAAAGAACCAAACATAATGCTTTTTTCATTAAAGTATACCTCCTGAAAAGCTTAATAACCTAAGTATAGATTAACATTTTATTAATACATTGTCAAGCATATCCATCGCTGTAAGTACAAATAATAATTTACATTTTTAGCCTATGAAAAGCATTTTTGTATTGCAAAAGCCGTCTTTGTGTGATATCTTTGTAGCGGTACACAAGACTAATTGTATAAGGGGTGGTTTGCGTGGACGAAAAAAAGCTTTCTGTTAAAAATTACATTGGTTATGCAATGTGTGAAATCAGCAACACACTCAGCTTTTCTGCGGTTTCGCGCTTTCTTTCGGCATACTATACCGATATTGTAAAACTGTCCGGCACGTCAGCAACGCTGATTATGATTCTTGCAAGAATCTGGGACGCAATCAACGACCCGATGATGGGTGTTGTTGCGCAGAAGGCAAAGCCCACAAAGTTCGGCAAATACAGACATTTCATACTCCTCGGCGGCATACCTTACGCCGTTGCAACCTTCCTCGTTTTCACAACTCCCGGCACGGATTCATACATATTCAAGTTTATATGGGCAATATTGACATATATTTTCTGCGGTATGGCGTACACCGTTGTGCTTGTCCCCTACGGCTCACTTGCCAACGTGATGACGCGAAATCCGCTTGAAAGGAGCAACCTATCCGTTTTCCGTTCAATAGGCGGCGGATTCGGAAGCGCACCTTGCGGCATTATTTTTCCCATGCTTGTTTTCACAGACAATGCACTTGACGGCAACAAGCTGTTCAAAACCATGCTTGTTGTGTCGGCTATAATGGTTGCAATTTACTTCTTCTCCTTCTCGACAACGCAGGAATACGTGCCTCCGGTTGAAAACCCCGAGAAGATTAGATTCAAGGAGATTTTCTCCTCACTCATCAAAGACCGCAGCTTTGTTATCATCAGCATCATCGGTTGTCTTCTCATTGCTTCTTCAATGTATCTCGGCTCCGCAGCAGTCTACGTTTTCAAGGACTATTTTAAGCAGACGGGGCTTATCATGACGATGTTCACCGTTTTCACCTATGCCCCCATGGCGTTGATGATTCCGTTCACAAGCCTCATTATCAAAAAGGTCGGCAAAAAGGAATTCTCCGTAATCGGTCTTGCAATTTCCGTGGTTTCAAGCCTTACGCTTTGCTTCTGGAAAGTCACAAACCCGTGGATATTCATTCTTTTCGTGGCATTAATCAACCTTGGTGTCGGCTTTGTTACCCTTGAAATATGGGCATTTGCAGGCGACGTAATCGACCTGCACGAGCTTAAAACAAAGCGCCGCGAGGAAGCTGCATCTTTTGCATGCTTCACATTCATGAGAAAAATCGGCCAGGCAATTGCAGGCTGTGTCCCCTTCCTGCTTCAGCTCATCGGTTACGATAAAAACAACGTGGGTAATCAGCTTCCCGAGGTATGTGACGGCATATACAAGGTTACCACAATCGGTCCCGCAGTTATGTTCATCATCATGCTTATCTGCTTCATTCTCTATCCGATGACAAAACAGCGTTCACAGGACGTCAGCGTTGAACTCAAGGCTCTGCGCGCACAGATGGACGCATCTTCTAATCAGTAAATTATACCGCGTTAGCGGCATTTTGGAGGTATAAATAAAAATGAAAACAGAAATCCCTTCCGGTATTTACCCGACAATGATCACCCCCTATACAGAGGACAACAAAATCGACTTTGATGCGGTTGAGCAGATTCTCTGGTGGTACAACGGCAAGGTTGACGGTGTTTTTGCCGCCTGTCAGTCAAGCGAGATCTTCTATCTCAGCCACGAAGAAAAGCTTGAGCTTATCAACTTCATCATGGCTCACAAGCCGAAAGACATGACAATTGTTGCTTCGGGCCACACCGAAGACGACCTTGACACACAGATTAAGCAGGCAGCCGCTTACATGGAATCCGGCATGGATGCTTACGTATTCATCTCAAACCGTTTTGTCAACCCCGAAGACAGTGACGAACTGCTTGTTGAACGCATGCTCAACGCAGTTGACAAGCTGCCCGAATGCCTTTTCGGTGTTTATGAGTGTCCCCATCCTTACAAAAGAGAGCTCTCCCCCTTCGTAATGAAGAGCCTTGCAGATTCAGGCAAGTTCTGCTTTGTTAAGGACACCTGCTGTGACCTTGACAAAATTGCCGCAAAGCTTGATGCAGTAAAGGGCACAAACCTCAAGATTTACAACGCCAATGCTTCAACCTTCCTTTCAAGCATTCAGCTTGGTTGCGAAGGCTTCTCAGGCATCATGGCAAACTTCTACCCCGAAATCTTCCGCGAGATTTTCCGCTGCTTCAAAACTGATCCCGAAAGAGCAAAGAAGCTTCAGGCTCTCGCAGGCTTCTGCTCACTTGCAGAGGGTCAGCGCTATTCCTGCAACGCAAAATATTTCCTTCAGCTTGAAGGTCTTAAGCTCACAACCCTTTCACGTTCAACAAACGTTGCAAACTTCTCCGCTGAGGACAAGAGACTTGTTGAACAGCTTCACGATATGGTTGTCAATTTCAAGGCTGACATGGGTATTAAATAAAATTAAATATCATTAATCAACAACTTTTTATTGACAAACGATAAATCACATGTTATTATCACCCTGTAATCAACGATTACGGGGTGATTTTTATATGGAGGTTTTCAAAATGGACAAACAACCCTTATGGAGCACAAAAAACTCCGCAACACTTTCACTTGTTCTTACATATCTTTGCTCGTTCATTCTTTTGGGGTGCATGGTTTTTGCTCCCGACATTCTGCCCAGATGGTTCAAAACAGAACACTTTGCAAACGGCGTTATGATTTCATTCTACGTATGCTGCCCCATGGCAATTACCCTTGTTGTCTGCCTGATTATGCTCCTGACAAACATCAGGAAGGGCATTGTGTTTGACGAAAAGAACATAAAGCTGCTTCGCATGATTTCATGGTGTTGTCTGCTTGTTGCAGGCATAACCTTTGCAGGCACTTTCATTTTCTTTCCGCCGTTTTTCCTTGTCGCCGTTTCCGCAGGCTTCCTCGGTCTGATTCTGCGCGTTGTAAAAAACGTTATTGCAGAAGCTTGCCGCATCAAGCAGGAAAACGACCTGACTATTTAAGGAGGAGCGATTATGTCAATAATTGTCAACCTCGACGTCATGCTTGCAAAACGTAAAATGTCTTCGGGTGAGCTTGCGGCAAAAATCGGCATCACCCAAGCCAACCTTTCAATTCTCAAAACGGGCAAGGCAAAAGCCGTGCGCTTTTCCACCCTTGAGGAAATATGCAAAATTCTCGACTGCCAACCCGGAGATATCCTTGAATATTCTAACAAACAGGAGGATTAATCATGGAAGAAAACATCAACTACGAAGCTCCCTTCACACCAAACGAAGCTCCCGATAATAACAACAACGGAGCACCGTTTGCCGCCCCTGAAGCCCCCGTGAAATCAAAAAAGAGAAGAATTGTCAACACTGACGAAAAAGACCGTGTGTTTTCACTCCTCTTTCTTCTTCTCAGCATTGTTGGCGCAGGGCTGACCTTCTGGGGCAGATTCAACCTCGGCTTCACTGTTACACACACGCTATTTTTCATTCTCACAAGCGTATATGCCGCGCAGGGCGGCAAAACAAAGCTGACGCCCTTCCCCATCTTCTGCGGTTTAACTGCAGTTGCAATGAGTGCAATGTTTGCACTGAGAATAGACACTTTCATTGATATTGCACTTTTTGCCGCAATCGTCTGCCTTGACTGTGTTTATTTCGGCAACCTCTGGGGCACACCGAAATACGCAATCAGCGAAGTTACAATGATAACAGACGTGCTCCGCAGGCTTCTTCACCCGCTCAGGCACACAATTCTGCCGTTGCGCTCTCTCCCTGCATCAAAGGAGAAAAAGACGCTTTCATTCAACTGGCGCGTTATCATCGGTCTGCTGCTTGCATTCCCCCTTGCCGTGCTTCTGTTTTTCCTGCTTGCAAGGTCAGACGTTGCTTTTGAAAACCTTGTCAAAAACATCAGGTTTGACCTTACGGGCATTGCAAAATACGTATTCGTCGGTCTTATCTGCTTCCCCTATCTTTTTGCATTTGCATTCACGCTCAAAAACAAAACAGATGCTTCCGTAAAGCCCGGCAAGCCCATTCCACGCTTTGTTGACGGCACAATTTTCAACACAGTGCTCAGTGTTGTGAGTGCGCTTTATGCGGTTTATCTTTTCTCTCAGCTTTCATATTTTATCAGCGCGTTTTCAAATCTTCTGCCCGACGATTTCTCGCACGCGGAATATGCAAGGCGCGGCTTTTTTGAAATTTGCATCATAGCCGCAATCAACATCTGCCTTGTATTTGTCAGCCTTGCCGCCGTCAAAACAAAAAACGGCGATGAAAAACCCTCACTCTCATCAAAGATGCTTTGCATGTTCATCTGCGCTTTCACGTTGTTCCTCATTTCCACGGCAATTTCAAAGATGTTCATGTACATTGACAACTACGGCATGACAAGGCTGAGAATACTGACAAGCTGCTTTATGGTTTTCCTCGGTGTTACTTTCATCACCGCAATAATCCGCATTTTTGCAAGGAATTTCCCGTATATGAAAGTGCTGATTACCGCTGCCGCAGTTATTCTTCTCGGCATCAGCATCACAGACATTGACACCTACATTGCAAGATACAACATTGATGCTTTTGAAAGCGGCAAAATCAAATACGCCGAAGATATCATATATGACTTTGACAACTCCGACCCCGGTGTTTACGCCGAAATGGTAAGGCTTTATGAAAGCGACAAGCTCAAAGAAACACAAAGATACGACCTTATGCTTTGCATGTCAAACAAGATTTATGAGTATTATGAAATCGACACTAAAAAGGTAAACGGCGAAACACAGTTTACTTTTACCGAGAGAGAAATCACACACGATTTCCGCTCATTCAACCTTGAAAAAAGGAGAGGTGAAGCTCAGGTTAAGGCTTTTGTTCAGGAGCATAAGGAGGATGTAGTTGAGTTTTTAAAAGAGGAATACTGGTACTATTAATTTTCTTTTCGATATCCACGATGTTTCAGAAAAAAGGAGACACTTCATATGCCAACACCACATAAGGAAGTATTTCTTTAAAATGTGAAACAACTTCACAATAACGCGTTAAAAGACGCCGATATGCGTCAGCATTATCGGCGGGTTTTGCCTTTTCTTGCAAAGCTGTTTCGCATTTTAAAGTGCTTCGCAGTTTCGTAAGAACTGAAAATTTCTTGTATTGAAGCCACAAAACGCAGCAAGGCTGCCGCCTTGCGAGGCTTTTGGCAAAAATACGAGGGATTTTGTTCGAGAAACAAATACTTCCTTATGTGGTGTTGGCATAAAGAAGCGTCTCCTTTTATTGTTGCAGTTACTATCAGTTCGTCATCTTCTCCTGCTTCACCTTTTTGTCAATTACGTGGCGGGAAGCAAGCTCGTTATAGATATCATCAAGTGAAATACCCATCTGTATCATCAGCACCATAACGTGATAAGTGAGGTCGGCAATTTCGTAGACGGTCTCTTTTTTATCGTCTGCCTTGGCGGCGATGATGACCTCGGTGTTTTCCTCACCGACTTTTTTGAGGATTTTATCAATGCCCTTTTCAAAAAGATAGGTTGTGTATGAGCCTTCTTTTTTCTCCGTTTTTCTGCCTTCAATCAATTTCATGAGGGCTTCAAGAGAGAAAGCGGAGTTGTTTTCGCTTTCAAACACGGGTGCGGTGAAGCAGCTTTGTGTGCCTGTGTGACAAGCGGGTCCGTCGGGGTTGACTTCAACAACAAGCGCATCCTTGTCACAGTCTGCGGTGATGCTGACAATGTGCTGATAATTGCCCGACGTCTCCCCTTTCAGCCACAGCTCCTGACGTGAGCGGCTGAAAAAGCAGGTGAGCTCTTTTTTAAGTGAAATCTGCAGGCTCTCTTTGTTCATGTATGCAAGGGTGAGCACCTTTTTGGTTTTTGCATCAACCACAATTGCAGGGATAAGACCTTTTTCGTCAAATTTAAGTGAGTTTATATCTATCATTTTGTCCTCCTGACGTTAATACCGTTTTCGCTGAGTGTTTGCTTGAGGTCGTCAATTTCCACTTCACCGAAGTGGAAAACCGATGCAGCAAGACCTGCATCTACCTTGGGCAGAGTTTTAAAGAGCTTAACAAAGTCCTCTTTGCAGCCTGCGCCGCCCGATGCAATTACGGGCACGTTGACCGCATTACATACCGCGTCAAGCATTTCAAGGTCGAAGCCGTTTTTAACACCGTCCGTATCAATTGAATTAAGCACAACCTCGCCTGCGCCGCGCTCAACACAGCTTCTTATCCATTCAACTGCTTCCATCCCCGTGTTGACACGTCCGCCGTTGAGGTAAACGCGGAAAACGCCGTCCACGCGCTTAACATCGGCCGAAATAACAACACACTGGTCGCCGTAACGCTTTGCCGCCTGCTCAATGAGGTCGGGGTTTCTGATTGCTCCGCTGTTTACGCTGACCTTATCCGCGCCGCATTTGAGCACGCGGTCAAAATCTTCAAGTGTGTTGATACCGCCGCCGACGGTGAGTGGTATGAACACCCTTGACGCCGCCTTAACAAGCACGTCTGTGAAAAGCTTGCGTCCCTCGGCAGATGCGGTGATATCGTAAAACACAAGCTCGTCTGCGCCGCAGGAGCTGTAATATGAGGCAAGCTCAACGGGGCAGCTCACGTCGGAGAGTCCCTCAAAATTGACACCCTTGACCACTCTGCCGTTTTTGACATCGAGGCAGGGAATAATTCGTTTTGTTATCATCGTTTATGTCCTCTCACAAGGATTTTGTGTAGCTGATTGCTTCGGCAAGGTCAATTGCGCCCGTGTAATACGCCTTGCCGATAATTGCACCGTAGAGCTTCTGTGCGGCAAGAGCGCGGATATCATCCATTGAGGACACACCGCCCGATGCGATGAAATCAAGGTTAAACCTTGAAGACAGCTCACCGTATAACTCTCTGTTTGTGCCGCGCATTGCGCCGTCACGTGAAATGTCAGTGCAGATTACGGTTTTAACACCTACGGACTGCATCTTTTCGCAGAAGGCTTCGCAGGTATAATCGGTGGTCTGAGTCCACCCTTTGATTGCAACAAGACCGTCTTTTATGTCGATACCGACAGCTATTCTGTTGCCGAAAAGCTTAACCGCCTGCTCAGCGAATCCATCCTGTGTAACGGCGGCGGTGCCGAGAATGACGCGGTCAACACCTGCACAAAGATACTTTTCAATAACCTCAATGCTCCTGATTCCGCCGCCGAGTTCAATGAAAGCATCGGTAGATGAAGCAATTGAGCAGATTGTGTCGTAGTTGGGTGTACCACCTGTTTTTGCACCTTCAAGGTCAACAAGGTGGATGAAGGATGCACCTGCTTTCTCAAACGCCTTCACAACCTCAAGCGGATTTTCGTTATACACGGTCATCTGCGCATAGTCACCCTTGAACAGCCTGACCGCCTTACCTTCGTATAAATCAATTGCAGGAAAAATATGCATACTCTGTCTCCTCACATCTCGCAGAAAGCGCGCATGATACTGAGTCCGACTTCACCGCTTTTTTCGGGGTGAAATTGGCAACCGCAGACATTGCCCTGAGCGGCAGCGGCAGTAAGCTGAGCGCCGTATTCCGTGGTGGCAATCACAGCGTCGTCGCAGTCGGGTGCATAATAGGAATGTACAAAATACACACAATCACCGTTTTTGATGCGACTGAAGATGGGATGCACTTCTTTATCATACGGAAAGCTCAGCTCATTCCAACCAATGTGCGGAATTTTAAGCTCAGCAGGGATAATGTCGGAAATGGGCTTTACGTTGCCTTTGATAAGACCAAGCCCATCGTGGCAACCGTATTCATAGCTTTTTTCAAAAAGGAGTTGCATACCGAGGCAGACTCCCATAAGATGCGTACCCGCCTTTGCGGCACGGCAGAGCACGTCTGCAAGTCCGCTTTCGCGAAGCTTGCGCGCGGCATCTTCAAACGCACCGACACCGGGAAGAATGATTTTATCTGCTGACAGAAGCTCATCGGCGTTGCAGGTGATAACACTCTCCTGCCCTATTGCCTTAAGCGAGCTCTGCAGTGAAAACAGATTACCAACACCGTAATCAACAATTGCAAGCATTATAACACACCTTTCGTTGAGGGTACCGCACCGCCGAGTCTTTCGTCAACGGCAACTGCCTCTTTCATTGTGCGAGCAAGTGCTTTGAAGCAGCCCTCAATGATGTGGTGGGAGTTTCTGCCTGCAAGCTGATTGACGTGCAGAGTAATACCTGCGCTTCTTACGAAAGCCATAAGGAATTCCTCAGCAAGCTCACAGTCAAAGTCACCGACCTTCTGTGTGGGCAAATCAATGTTGCAGGAAAGGTAAGCTCTGCCTGAAATGTCAACCGCGCACTGAATGAGAGCTTCATCCATGGGAATAAGCGCACTGCCGTAACGGTTGATGCCTCTGAGCTCACCGAGAGCAACACCGAATGCCTTACCGAGACAGATTGCAATATCCTCTGTTGTGTGGTGGGCATCAACGTCCATGTCGCCAACACATTTCACGTTGAGGTCAAACATGCCGTGCTTTGCAAAAAGGGTGAGCATGTGGTTGAGAAAGCCGCATCCGCTGTCAATTTCGCTTTTACCCGTGCCGTCAAGCTCAAGGAAAAGGCTGATGTCTGTTTCGTTTGTTTTTCTGATAATTTCTGCCTTTCTCATAATGTCACCTCTTGTTATTATTAATTTCTCGGATAATTTCATCAACCGCGCTGAGCAGACGAAGCATCTGCTCTTTTGTGCCGATTGTTATTCTGTTAAAGTTGCTGATTCTGCCTGAGGTAAAGTGCCTTACAAGCACGCCCCTCTTTTTCAGTTCAAGATAGAGTGTTTCGCCGTCAACCTCAGTGCTTTGTGCAAAGAGGAAATTTGCTTTTGATTTAAGCACCGTAAACCCTCTTTTTTCAAGCTCAGCTTTTGTGAATTCACGGTCTTCGGCAATGAGCGCGCAACGCTCTTTATAGTAGTCGCCGCTTTTAAGTGCGGCAACACCGCAAAGGGATGTGAGACGGTTAACGCTGTAGGGATTCATTGAATCACGGATTCTGTTGATATCTGCAATCAATTCCTCATCCGCCGCAGCAAAACCGAGCCTGCCGCCTGCAAGCGAGCGTGACTTTGAAAACGTCATCACAACCACAAGATTTTTGTATTTCTTAACAAGGTCAATACAGCTCTCGCCGCCGAAATCAACGTAGGCTTCGTCAACAAGCACAACACTGTTTGGGTTTGAAATGACAATGCGCTCAATTTCACTTTTGGGCAACGCTATGCCCGTGGGTGCGTTGGGGTTTGCAACAACAATGAGTCCGTCAAGGCCTATGTATTCGTCAACGTCAATGCTGAAATCCTCTTTCAGCGGAATAACGTTGCAGTTGATTGAATGAAGCTGAGCGAGAACTTTGTAAAAGCCGTATGTAATATCGGCAAAGTGCGCCGTTTTTTCGTCCCCTGCAAACGCCATAAAGGCAAAGTTGAGAATATCATCCGAGCCGTTTGAAAAAACAAAGTTGCTTTTATCAAGCCCGAATATCTCAGCCGCAGTCTCTTTGAGCTGAGCACACTCAGGGTCGGAATAAAGCCTGAGCCTTTCAACCTCGGTGCTTGTGATTACCTCAACCACTTCGGGTGCCGGCGCATAGGGTGACTCATTTGTGTTAAGCTTCACAAGGTCAAAACCTTTGGGTTGCTCACCCGGCACGTATGCTTCGAGTGACTGATATTTTCCAATGAGAAATCTGCTCATGTTTATTTCATATCCTTCATTCTTACTGTTACGCTTTTTGCATGGGCGGTGAGACCCTCCTGCTGAGCAAAATAGGCAACGTCGTCGCCGACTTCGCTGAGTGCTTTCTGTGTATAGTAAGTGTACTGTGTTTTCTTGATAAAGTCGTCAACGGACAGCGGACTTGAAAACTTTGCAGTGCCGCTTGTGGGCAAGGTGTGGTTGGGACCTGCGAAATAATCTCCGAGTGCTTCGGGGCAATTTTTGCCCATGAACACAGAACCTGCATGCCTTACCTTATCGAGCAAATCAAAGGGATTGTCCACACACAGTTCAAGGTGCTCGGGAGCGAGCTCGTTTGAAATGTCAATTGCGGTAAGCAAATCATCACAAACAATAATCTTGCCGTTGTTATCAATTGATGTTCTTGCAATTTCGGCACGCTCAAGCAGAGGAATCTGCTTTTCAAGCTCAGCACTGACAGCATTTGCAAGGATTTCACTGTCTGTTACAAGCACCGCAGATGCATTTTTATCGTGCTCTGCCTGACTGAGCAGGTCGGCGGCTACGTATTCGGGATTGCAGGTTGAATCGGCAACAACGAGGATTTCGCTCGGTCCTGCTATCATATCAATTGACACCTTGCCGAAAACCTGCTTTTTCGCCTCTGCAACATAGGCGTTTCCGGGGCCGACAATTTTATCTACCTTCGGTACGCTTTCGGTACCGTATGCAAGCGCGGCAATTGCCTGCGCTCCGCCAAGCTTGAAGATTTTGTCAACACCTCCGATTTTCGCAGCAGCAAGAATTACGGGGTTAACTGTGCCGTTGCTTGCGGGGGTAACCATAACGAGCTCACCTACACCTGCAATTTTTGCCGGTATGCAGTTCATCAGCACAGATGACGGATAGGCAGCCGTGCCGCCCGGCACGTAAAGACCTGCTTTGTCAACGGGAATGATTTTCTGGCCGACAACAACACCGTCTTTGTTGTTGATAATAAAGCTGTTCCTGACCTGCCTTGAATGAAACTCACGGATGTTTGCGGCGGCTTTTTCAAGCACGGAAATGAACTTCTCCCCTACCGCTTCAACAGCCTCGTCAATCTCTTGCTGAGAAACGAGCAGCGTGTCGAGCTTTGCTCGGTCGAACTTTTCACAGTATTTATAAAGTGCCGCATCACCGTTTGCTCTTACGTCTGCAATAATGTCGGACACAACCTGTTCAACACCGCCGGCAAACTCTGCACGGGCAAAAATTTCACTGTTGGGTACTTCACCGTATTTATATATCTTAATCATGATATCAATCGTCCTTTCGCGGTTCAATGATGGAGCTGAGATTGGTGCACAGCTTTTCAATGAGCGCGTTTTTGAATTTAAAGCTTGATTTGTTTGCAATCAGCCTTGCGCTGATGGGAAGCACGGTTTCAAAAACTTCCAATCGGTTTTCTTTAAGGGTTGTGCCTGTTTCAACAATGTCAACAATAACGTCGGAAAGGCCGAGAATGGGGGCAATTTCAATTGAACCGTTGAGCTTAATTATGTCAATTGCTCTGCTTTTTGAGGCGTAGTGCGCGGCGGCAATGTTGGGGAACTTTGTTGCAACGCGCAAGGTTCTGCCGGGGTCATCACGGAAATCGTTTTTTGCGGCAACAGCCATGCGGCATCTGCCGATGCCGAGGTCAACAAGCTCATACACCTCAGGTGAGTTTTCAAGCAAGATGTCCTTGCCGGCAACACCGATATCAGCCGCTCCGCGTTCAACGTAAATTGCAACGTCCGACGGTTTGACCCAGAAATATCTTACACCTGCGGTCTCGTTTTCAAAAACGAGCTTGCGGTTTTTCTCCATAAGAGCAGGACACTCAAAGCCTGCCTGAGCAAACATGTTGTAGACACTTTCTCCGAGCCTGCCTTTGGGTAAGGCTATGTTAAGCATATCACTCATTGTTGTGCCTCCGTTTTGCCGCAAACAACTTTTTTGCGGTATTTTTTTGTGCCGTCGTCTTCCCTGACGGGCAGAACGGTTAAACCTTCAGCGTTGTATTTCTGCACAGTTGCGAGGATTTCATCACAAGCAACAGTGTCGTCATAAACAACAAGCACGTCAGCATCGTACTGCCTTGATTCACAATCGAGCGCTTCAAGTTCATCGAGATAAACCGCAAAGCCGATTGCACCCTTAGATTTGCCAACCTTTTGCACGAGTGTATCGTACTGACCGCCCGAAAGCACGCCCGTGGGTATGCCTTTGACAAAGCCCTGAAATACAATGCCGTTGTAATATGCCATGTCGTTAACAACAGAAAAGTCGACGTTGACGCGGCTTTCAAGGTTGCAGGATTTTAGGCACACGCTTATTGTTTTAAGTTGATTGAGAGCCTCTTCCATTGTGCTGTTGAAGCAGATTGTGCTAAGCGATTCAATCATCGTGCCCATATCACCGTAATTTGTGACGAGCTGCAAAAAGGCTTTTGCATAGCATTCTTCAACACCGAGCTCATGGCATATTGCAGAAAGAGCAAAGCTGTTCTTTTCACCGATGAGTTTAACTATTTCAGCGCGGTGTGAGCGGCTGATTCCGGCAATGTCCATAAGACCCGAAACAAAACCCATGTGGGAAATGTCAAGCACATATTCGCTGCTGATAAGCTCAAGGCTTTTGACAGCAAGGGTGATAACCTCACAGATGTTGTAATCATCAAGCTCACCGATACATTCAAGGCCCGTTTGCATAATCTCACGGAAGGAGCTGTCGCCCTTCTGTGCACGGTAGACATTTTCGTTGTAATAGAGCTTTTTCACGCCTAAGGGTTGCTCGGCGTAGCTTTTGATGATTGAAATTGTAACGTCGGGTTTGAGCGCCAGCATCCTGCCATGGTTATCGGTGAAGGTTATCATTCTGTCGCTGACAAGGAAGTCCTTGTTCCTGACGTACAGTTCATATTCTTCAAAGCGACTCATTTTGAATCTTTCATAACCGTGCATCGCATAAAGAGACCTGAGCTCAAATACGGCACGCTCGTCGCTTCGTAATGATTTTTCATTGAATGCCATTGGGTATAACTCGCTTTCGTTTTATTGCTATAACAGAAGATATATGCATTTTGTTTTATCGCTTTACTATATTACCATGTTAACACAATAAAGTCAACTGCATTTTTAATTATTCTCGCTTCAAACGGCACATGCCGCTTTGATTACGGCCACAGCCTTTTCAAGAAGGTCATCCGGAATATTAAGCGGCGGAAGAAGGCGTACCTTTGTTTTTGCGGTGAGCACAAGCACACCGTTTTCGCGGCAAGCCGCAAGCACTTCTGCCGCAGGACGCTCGGTTTCAATGCCGAGCATAAGACCGAGACCGCTGACGGATTTAACACCGCTTGCACCGCTGAGAGCTTCGATTACGTAACGTGATTTTCTTTTTACGTTTTCAAGCATTTCAGCATCGAGTCTGTCAAGCACATTCAAAGCACCTGCACAGCAAACGGGGTTGCCGCCGAAGGTTGAGCCATGCGTACCTGCAGTGAGAACATCTGCAGTTTTTTCACCGAACAGAGTTGCACCGAGAGGCAAACCGCCTGCAAGGCCCTTTGCGGTTGAAACGATGTCAGGCTCAAAGCCATAGTTCATATAGCCGTAGAGCTCGCCCGTTCTGCCGTTACCCGTCTGCACCTCGTCTGCAACAAGGAGGATATCCTCAGAGTGAGCGAAAGAGACAAGTTGCTGAACAAAGTCTTTTTCAAGAGCGTTGACACCGCCCTCTCCCTGAACGACCTCAAACATAATTGCCGCCGCTTTGTTTTCAAGCGCAAGCTGCTTTACCTGTTCGAAATTGTTTGCCTCGGCATAAACGAAGCCATCTGTCAGCGGAAGAAACTGTGTGTGAAAAACATCCTGACCTGTTGCGGCAAGAGTGGTTACGGTTCTGCCGTGAAAACTGTTTTTGAGGGTTACGATTGTATAATACTCGCTGCCCTTTTTGTCTGCGGCATATTTACGCGCGGTTTTAATTGCACATTCGTTAGCCTCTGCGCCGGAATTTGAGAAAAACACCTTTTTCATGCCCGTTTTTTCGCAGAGCTTCTTAGCAAGCAGAGCGCAAGGCTCCGTATAAAAAAGATTTGACGTATGCTGAAGCGTGTTGAGCTGAGCGGTAACTGCGGCAACCCACTCACTGTCTGCCGTGCCGAAGGTATTAACTGCAATACCGCTGCCCATATCTATGTATTCCTTGCCGTTAACATCTGTGAGCAATGAGCCTTTACCCGAAACAATCTGCACTGGAAAACGCGCATAAGTTGATGCAACGTACGATTTATCAGTTTCAAAAATATTGTTCATTTTGTTACCTCCGACAGAGATGCATAATTGCAAATGTGATAGCGAATATAATACCACAGTTAAGCAGTTAAAGCAACACAATTAATATAGTTTTAGGGTATGCACAAAAAAGCGGTTGCAAGATGATAAAATATACGATAAAATGAATAATATAAAAATCAAGGAGCAAACAAATGATAAGAAAAGCAACGGCCGCAGACATTGACGCGGTTGAAAAAATCTACGATAAAATACACGGAAATGAAAAATCAGGATTAAGCACAATTGGTTGGGTTGAAGGCATCTATCCCATAAGACAGACCGCTGAAAATGCGCACAAAAACAGATGGCTTTACGTGTGTGAAAAAGACAAAACGGTTGTGGCTTCAGCTATCATAAACCATGTTCAAGTACCCGAATACTGCATGGGAAACTGGCAGTTTGATGCTTACGATAGCGAGGTGCTTGTGCTTTACACACTAACGGTTGATCCCGAAGAAGCCGGCGCCGGAATCGGAAAGCAGTTTGTGGCTTTTTATGAGCAACTTGCAAGAAAAACGGGCTGTACGGTGCTTCGTATTGACACAAACGAGCGCAACACACGTGCACGCAGATTTTATGCAAAGCTCGGTTTCCGCGAGGCAGGGATTGTACCTTGCGACTTTAACGGGATACCTGACATAAGGCTTGTGCTGCTTGAAAAGAAGCTGTGATTTATTGAACATTGGCGGTTGAGGGTAAGTACCGCCGCCGGAGCCGCCGCGCATGCGGTGCCGCTCAAGAATGCCGTACGGCATTCCGAGCAGCACCGCGCGCGGCGGCATTTTTTTGCATGCCGCCCGCCCTACTTAACCGAATAGCTCAAACGGCATGCAAAAGCCCGCGACGCGCCTTCGCGCGCCGCGGGCGGCGGCGGTCGTCCGATCAAATGACAACTCCGACAAAAAACCTGCAACACTTAACGCATTGCAGGAATTACTGTTTTATATGGTTGTACCTGCAAACTGCGCGTTGTAAAGCTCGCTGTAGAATCCGCCCTTTTCAAGCAGTTCATCGTGCGTGCCCGTTTCAACAATTCTGCCGTTATCCATTACAATAATTGCATCTGCATCGCGGATTGTTGAAAGTCTGTGCGCAATAACAAAGTTTGTTCTGCCTTGCATGAGTGTTTTCATCGCAAGCTGAATTTGTTGCTCCGTTCTTGTGTCAACCGAGCTTGTTGCCTCATCAAGAATAAGAATTTGCGGGTCTGCAAGAATTGCACGTGCAATTGTGAGAAGCTGACGCTGACCTTGCGAAATGTTAGTTGCATCTTCTTCAAGCTTCGTTTCATACCCTTCGGAGAAGGTGCTCACAAAATGGTGGGCGCGCGCGGCTTTTGCGGCTTCAACAATCTGTTCATGGGTTGCATCTTGCCTGCCGTAAGAAATGTTATCTTCAATACTGCCCGAAAACAGCCAGGTATCCTGCAAAACCATACCAAAAATGTTTCTGAGCTTTTCTCTGGGGATGTCTCTTATATCAACGCCGTCAATTTTGATTGCTCCTTCGTTTACATCGTAAAAGCGCATAAGCAGATTGACGATGGTTGTTTTTCCCGCACCCGTCGGGCCTACAATTGCAATCAGCTCGCCGGGTTTTACGGAAAGATTGAAGCTTTCAATCAGAGGCTTGTCTTCACTGTATCGGAAGCTGACGTTTTCAAAATCAACGTAGCCCTTGGGGCTATCAAGCTCGACCGCGTTTTTATCAGCAGTTTCCTCGTCTTGCTCAAGCACGTCAAAAACTCTTTCCGCGCTCGCAAGTGAAGATTGAAGATTGTTGACGATGTTACTCATATCAATCAGCGGTTGCATAAACAGCTTTGAATACGTGATAAAAACTGTGATATCACCGATTGACATCTTTTTATCAAGCACAAGCTTGCCGCCGATTACGCATATAACAACGTAGCCGATATGGCTTGTGAATCGGATAAGCGGCATAAGCATGCCGGAAATAAACTGCGCCTTGCGGCCGATTTCATAGAGTTCATCGTTAATCGCCTTGAACTCATCTGTGGCTTTCTGCTGATATCCAAAGATTTTAACTATTTTGTGACCGGTGTACATCTCTTCAATGTGACCGTTGAGAGTACCCGTCACCTTCCAGTTTTCACGGAAATACCGTTTTGATTTGTTGAGCAGAAACAGAGCAAAAAGCAGACCTAGCGGCAGTGAAACAACAGTCGCCGCCGTCATCAGCGGGCTGATATAAAGCATAATTACAAATACGCCCACAACAGACACCACAGAAGTAATTATCTGCAGCACGTTGTTCTGGAAAGTATTGCCGATGTTATCAATATCGTTTGTTACGCGGCTGAGAATCTCACCTTTTGTGTTGTTATCAAAAAAACTCAGCGGAAGCTTTGAGAGCTTGGCATTGAATCTTGAACGCATTTCAAAAATCAGCCTGCGGTTTACACCTGCCATGGTGTAATTCTGCACAAAGCCCATAAAACTGCTTGCGGTATAGATGCCGATGATTGTGAGCAGAACTTTTCTGATTTCCGTGAAATCAAGCGGCATGCCGTTGAGCTTGACTTCAACAAGAGCGGTGATGTTGTCGATAATATCACCGAGATATACGGGACCGATTGTGCTCAGCGCGGTACTGACCGTGGCAATCAGCACAACCGCCGCAACCAAAGCTTTTGAGTCGGCGAGCAAAGCAAGTGTTTTAACCGCCGCCCTGCCCATGTTTTTCGGCTTGTCACGGTTCGGCATGTCAGCGGTATGCGGACGGGAGCTTGCGATTTGTTTATTTTTGAAAGAAGGACGTTTTTTCGTGCTCATACCAATTCCTCCTTTGCAAGCTGACTTTCAGCAATTTCGCGGTAAACAGCACAGTTTTCAAGCAACTGCGAATGTGTGCCGATGCCTGCAATTCTGCCCTCATCAAGCACAACAATTTTATCGGCAGAGAGAATTGTGCCAACTCTTTGCGCAACGATGATTATAGCAGAATCAGTAAGCTTTTCTTTCAGTGTCATTCTCACCTGAGCATCGGTTTTGAAGTCAAGAGCGGAAAAACTGTCGTCAAAAATATAAACCTCGGCATTTTTTGCAATTGCACGGGCAATTGACAAACGCTGCTTCTGACCACCCGAAAGGTTTGTACCGCTCTGGCTGACACGGCTGTTGATTCCATCGGGCATGGCGTACACAAATTCTGCCGCCTTTGCCGTTTCAAGAGCATCACGTATTTGCTCCTCGGTGGCGTTTTCGTTGCCGAAACGCACATTATCTGCAATTGTACCGCTGAACAACGATGGAGTCTGCGGTATAAGACCGATTCGGGAGTGGAGATCCTGCTCGTCAAGCTCTCTGACGTCAACACCGTCAAACCGTACGCAACCGCTCGTTACGTCATAAAAACGCGGGATAAGATTAACGAGCGTTGATTTGCCGCCGCCTGTACCACCGATTATTGCGGTTGTCTGCCCCGGCTCTGCGGTGAAGGTAATACCCTCAAGCACACATTCGTCCGCGCCCGGATAAGCAAAAGACACATTTTCAAACTCCACCCTGCCCTTCTGCTGAGAGCTCACCGTCTTCGGATTTTCAGCAGGTACAATCTGCGGCACAAGGTCAATTACTTCAAAAATTCTTTTTGCTGAAATGTTTGCACGAGGCACAATGAAAAACATTGCACAAGCCATAGTTATTGCAGCGACAATCATAATCATATAAATGAGAAACGCCTGCAAATCGCCAATGGTATTTGCAATTTTAACCGCTTGAGTAACAGCATCCATGCGGTCAATATTCTTTGCGGCAATCCAAATAAGCAGCGAAACACTGCAAAAAAGCAACACAATGCATATCGGCAAAAGCACTGCAAACATACGCATAACTTTAAGCTGGATATCAGCAAGCTCCGCATTGCTTTCATCAAAGCGCTCGTCCTCATATTCGGAGCGGTTGAAAGCTCTGATAACACGAATACCGGTGAACTTTTCGCGTACAAGGTGGTTAAGCTTGTCCGTTTTCTTCTGGCGGAGCCTGAACATCGGCATAACGTATTTAAAAACGATTGCCACAAGAACCGCAACAATGGGTAAAACAGCAAAAATGTAAATCGCAAGTCTCGCGTTGATGATGAACGCCATAAATACGCCGCCGACGAGCATAATGGGTGCGGCAAGAATCGTGCGCATGCATTCAAGCACCATGTCCTGCAATTGCTTTACGTCGTTTGTGCTTCTTGTAATCAGCGACGACGTACCGATTTTGTCAATATCGCATTGAGAGAGTGTTTCCACCTTCAAAAAGATTTCCTCACGGAGAATCTTACCGTAAAGCGCTGACGTTTTTGAGGAATAATAGGCATTGAATATGGAAATAAATACACCTGCCGCAGACACAATAAGCATAAGCAGACCTGTTTTTTCAATGTAATCCCAATCGGATTTGATAACGCCGTTGTTGATTATCTGTGACATAAAAAGCGGCATAACAAGACTCATGCCCTGAGCAAGAAACGTGAAAATAACCGCCAGCACGGCATATTTCCGCATAGGTTTCATATATTTTAACGCGCGCAACATATTTATTCCCCCAAATATAAATATTACTTATTTATGAAAAAATTCTGCAAAATTGACTAATTTGTTTGATAATATCAAATCATTATGAACACATAATGAATAATTTATTTAAGCGCATAAAAGTAGTGATAGTTTTACATAACTAAAAAACTTGATAATACGGTGTATTCATCCCTTGACAACACAAGGTAAGAATAGTATAATAACCAAGTGCGCCGGTGTGGCGGAATAGGCAGACGCAAGGGACTTAAAATCCCTCGGTGGCAACATCGTACCGGTTCGACCCCGGTCACCGGCACCATAATCCGAAAGTCTTGTATTTACAATGGCTTTCGGGTTTTTATTTTGCAAAGAACATTAACTCAGGCAGAATGCAGCGCAAGCGAAATGTGAAGTCCTATTATTGGGACTGAACAAACTGAATGGAATTAGTGCTATTGCAATTAAAACGTCGGATATAGTATAATGAAATCAATTCATATAAGTATTTATACGGAGGTAATGCTATGCCGTGTTCAACTTGCAGATGCTTCAATGAAGGTCATGACCGTTGGGGTAACAGAATATCAGGCGGGAAAGGTTATTGCGAAATGTGGGACGAGGAATACTATCGCAGTCACGAATGCAGAAAATATGCTCCCGTTTTCAGTTACGGTGGCGATTCTTCATCAAATGATTCAGGTGGATGCTTCCTTACAAGTGCTTGTGCAGGGTATCTCGGCTTACCTGATAACTGTACTGAACTGACAACTCTGCGTAGATTCAGAGATGATGTTCTCGGAACAACTCCCGAAGGTAAGAACTTAGTAGAAGAGTATTACCGTATTGCACCAAATCTGGTTGATAAAATTGATGCTTCGGTACAAAAGGACGAGATTTATAAAAACATCTATAAACAAATAACAGTGTGCATAAGTGCTATTGATAACAATAAATATGACCTTGCTGTTCAGCTTTATAAAAAGATGGTTGAAGATGTAACAGAAGAAGTTGAAAAGAGTGACGGCAATGCCCAACCTTAATCTTTCGTTTTTTAAATACTTCTTTTGTATTGTTGTGTGGAATACCCTTAGGATGTAATACCCCGGTGGATATTCGCATTATATTGTCAAACACTTATTCTTGTGCTATGTTAAATTAAACGTTTAACTTGTTTAAGGTGACATTATGAAAATAATAATTGATGCCGACGCATGTCCCGTTGTAGATATCACAGTCAAGACCGCCAAAGAGCGAGGGCTTGAGTGTATTATCGTTTGCGATAACACTCACTCCATTGAAAAAGAAGGAGCAAAAACTATTGTTGTTGACAAGGGTGCAGATTCTGCCGATTGCCGTATTGCAAACCTTACCGAAAAGGGTGATGTGATTGTCACACAGGACTACGGTCTTGCTGCTCTTGTACTTGGTAAGGGTGGAAAAGCTCTTAATCAGAACGGACTTATCTACACCGACAGTAACATAGAAAATCTCCTTTTCACCCGTTTTATAGGCAAAAAGGAGAGAATGGCAGGTAACAGGACAAAGGGCCCAAAAAAGAGAACAGCACAGAACGATGCGGACTTTTTGAAGGCGTTGCTGTTATGCCTTGGCTAATATTTAAATCACTAATCTTTTAACGGAGAACTAATATGATAGCTTATACATACAAAGAACATGGGAAATTTACCCTCACCGACAAACCCAAACCCGAAATCATCGACTCTCGTGATGCGGTTGTCAGAGTGACAATGAGCAGTATCTGCTCAAGCGATTTACATATCAAACATGGCTCTGTGCCACGAGCTGTTCCGGGGATTACCGTCGGTCATGAGATGGTCGGCATTGTTGAAAGTGTCGGCAGTGATGTGACAAAATTCAAGCCCGGTGACAGAGTTACTGTCAATGTTGAAACCTTCTGCGGAGAGTGCTTTTTCTGCAAGAAGGGCTTTGTGAATAACTGCACTGACAAGAACGGCGGTTGGGCTCTCGGTTGCCGTATTGACGGCGGACAGACCGAGTTTGTCCGTGTGCCTTATGCTGATATGGGACTTAACAAAATTCCCGACAGCGTCAGCGATGAGCAGGCTCTTTTTGTTGGCGATGTCCTTGCCACAGGCTTCTGGGCGACACGCATTTCCGAAATCACTCAGGATGATACTGTGCTTATTATCGGTGCAGGCCCTACGGGTATCTGTACTTTGCTTTGCACGATGCTGAAAAACCCCAAGCGTATTATCGTTTGCGAAAAGGATGAAAACCGCATTGATTTTGTAAAAAACCACTACCCTTCCGTTCTTGTCTGCGAGCCTGAAAATTGCAAAGATTTTGTACTCGCCAACTCTGACCACGGCGGTGCTGATGTTGTGCTTGAGGTTGCAGGTGCAGAAGATAGCTTCCGCCTTGCATGGGAGTGCGCAAGACCAAACGCCGTTGTTACGGTGGTTGCCCTTTACGATAAGGCACAGACCTTACCTCTTCCCGATATGTACGGCAAGAATCTTATCTTTAAAACGGGCGGTGTTGACGGTTGTGATTGTGATGAAATCCTTTCGCTCATTGAGGACGGCAAGATTGACACCACACCTCTCATTACTCACAGATTTGCACTCAAGGATATCGAAAAAGCTTATGACATTTTTGAAAATAAGCTTGATGGAGTTATTAAGATTGCAATTGTTAATGAGTAAAAGCAATGTCATCCGTGAGGGTGGCATTTTAACTTTAACTGTGCTATAATCAGTTCGACAAACACGGTTTTATACATTCATTGTAT
This sequence comes from Acutalibacteraceae bacterium, assembly GCA_045590055.1. GTDB lineage: Bacteria > Bacillota > Clostridia > Oscillospirales > Acutalibacteraceae > UBA6857. The sequence continues at coordinate 6,162 of JAZNQF010000013.1, read as the reverse complement.
ATCCACAATCCAAATCAACACAACGGAGAACAACATGAACAGAATTACAGAAATAACAGATTTTCTCGCGCCTGAGTTGGATGTGTATGCACGCTTGACCGAGGTTCAGCTGTTGAACAGAGAGTTCCCCGAAAAAGGTCTGTTTATAGCAGAAAGTCCGAAGGTTATTGAACGTGCACTTGATGCAGGATACGAGCCCGTATCGTGCCTTATGGAGAAAAGGCATATTGACGGTGAAGGCAGGCAGATTCTTGCAAGAATAAAAGACGTACCGGTTTTTTGTGCGGAATTTAATATACTGACACAGCTCACGGGCTTCAAGCTCACGAGGGGTATGCTGTGTGCTATGAAGCGAAAGCCACTGCCCGACGTAAAAGAGCTATGCCAGAACAAAAACAGAATTGTCATACTTGACAAGGTTATGAACCCAACCAACGTAGGTGCCATCATCCGCTCTGCCGCGGCGCTCGGAATGGATGCCGTAATCCTTTCTCCCGGTTGCTCCGATCCACTGTACAGACGCGCCGCGAGAGTCAGCATGGGCACCGTGTTTCAAATTGATTGGACGTTTTTATCCGACGACAGTTTTGATATAATAAAAGCTCTCGGATTTAAAACCGTAGCTATGGCACTTAAGGATAATTCTCTTAACATTAATGACCCAAGGCTTACGGCTGAAAACAAGCTCGCCATAATTATGGGAACAGAGGGTGACGGTCTTTCTGACGAAACCATATCCGACTGCGATTATACCGTAAAAATACCAATGTATCACGGCGTTGATTCGCTGAACGTTGCCGCCGCTTCCGCGGTAGCATTCTATCAGCTTGGTAATAAACATTGACTTCAAGAATTATAACTTGGGTCAGTATGATTTCTGCTACGATTGGCGTCTTTCACCCTACGACCATGTAGACAGACTTCACGAATACATCCTTACCGTTATGGAAACAACAGGCTCTGACGGCATCTGCATCGCCGCAAGATGTCTCGGCGGCAGTCTTCTTCATTCATATCTCGACGTCTATGGACATTTGGGGCATGTTAAAAGAGTTTTCTACAGTGAAGTGCTTGCAAACGGCAGTGCTTACGTAAGCCAGCTTTGATTGGTTAAGTGCCGCCGAAGAGAACCCCACCCTTCAAACCAAGCTTACGGCGCTTATGAAATTGGTTGTAATCATATTGAAATTATTTATCAAACTCTTTACGGAAAATATGAACTCGGGTATGACACAATAATAAATAACGGCAGGTACTGTTTTTTTGTGCCTGCCGTTTTTCTAACATAAAAACAGATTATATCAGTCGTCTTATCACTGTTGAATTCATGCGCCGGTTATGCTAAAATAAGTCGAATACACATTCGATAGCTTCATTTCAAAAACATGTTTATTTTGAAAACAATATAACGGAGGTCAACATGAACATCATACAGACAATTATTTCTTACCTCGCAATAGCGGCCGCCTTTATTTCTTCAGTTTTTTCGTTCGGAGGAACAGAAATGACACCGTATACAAACGACTACGAGATTCCGGACACTATCCCCGAATACAACGTGATTTCCACTGAGGAGAAAACAGATTGGAAAGCTAAATGGATTTGGGACAATGAAAACCTAACAGAAAAAAACGTCTGGATGTGCTTTAATAAAAAGGTTAACCTTGACAAGATTCCCGAAGAACTCATTGCTGACATTTCAGCAGACTCAAAATACTGGCTTTACATAAACGGCGAAACCGTTGTTTTTGAAGGAAGCGTAAAACGCGGGCCCGGTAAAAACAGCGGATATTATGACAGCATTGATGTTGCACCTTACCTCAAAGAAGGCGAAAACTCAATCTGTGCTCTGGTGTGGTTCTGGGACAACAAAACAAGCTACTCCTATTGCGGCAGCGGTCAGGGCGGCTTCATTTTTGAAGCCGTAAATGATGATGTCACCATAGTTTCCGACGAAAGCTGGAAAGCCAAAAGAAGCAACGCTTACATTGACAGTGCCCTTTATCCGCCCAACTACAGACTCCCCGAATACAGCATTTATTTTGATGCAAGGAAAGATATGGTTGATTGGCTTGACGAGGGTTATGACTTTTCCTCATGGGAAAACGCAACCGAATATGCCGTCGGCGGCGAAGGTGCTTACGGCAGACTTTATCCGAGAGGAATCCCCTTTCTCAAGGATTACGGTCTCAAAGAATATGAGAATTCAAAGGACTACGAAAACTACACCGTAAGCAAGCTCCTTGGTGAAAAAATCACTGTGGATATCCCCTACAATGCTCAGCTTACGCCCTACCTCAAGGTCATAGCTCCTGCCGGGAAAAAGATTCGCATCACAACGGAAAACACTTTAATCGGCGCTGTTTCAACCACCTACATAACCAAAGACGGTGAACAGGAATTTGAGGCTTTGGGCTGGTTTAACGGCGAGCATATTACATACAAAATACCCAAAGGTGTTACGGTGCTTTCTCTTATGTACCGCGAAACGGGATACGACAGTTCATTCTGCGGCAACTTCAGTTGCGACGATGAATTCCTCAATTCACTGTGGCAGAAATCTCTGCGCACACTCTACGTTACCATGCGCGACAGCTTTATGGATTGCCCCGACAGAGAAAGAGCGCAATGGTGGGGCGACGTCACAAGCGAAATGATTATGACAATGTACTCTATGGACAGCAACTCTTACCTTCTGTATCAAAAAGGTGTGGAAGCAATGCTTTCTCACGTTGACAACACAAAGGTACTGCAGACCGTTGTGCCCATAAACGGAGATTATTTTGAGCTGCCCGTTCAGCAGCTTGCAGGAATAGTAGGCTTCCTCACCTACTATGAATATACGGGTGACGCGGCGTTTATCGAAAAGGTTTACACTGCCGCGCTCGACTACCTGAAGCTTTGGGAAATCGGTGAAAACAACCTGGTTGTTCATCGCGGCGGATCATGGGATTGGGCTGATTGGGGCTCAAAAGCAGACATGACCGCCATTGAACACGCCTGGGTTTACCACGCACTCAGTGCCGTTGAGGAAATGGCAGAGCTTTTGGGAAAAGATGATGACTTATCATTTATTGACGAAAGAAAAGAAACCATCGCAAACGGCTATAAGGCTCTTTGGACAGAAGAAGGATTCAAGAGCAATGACGTGAAAAAGCCTGACGACAGAGCCAACGCCCTTGCAGTTTTGTCAGGCCTTGCAGAAAAAGAGCAGTATGATACCATTAAAAACGTGCTCACAACCACGAAAAATTCAAGTCCGTATATGGAATACTACGTGCTTGAAGCTCTTTGCAAAATGGGTGAATACGAGGCCGCAAGAGACAGAATCAAGGACAGATATGAAGGTATGATGTGCGAGGATTACTCAACGCTCTGGGAGTTCTGGGACTCATGGCGCGGAACAATGAACCACGCGTGGAGCGGCGGACCGCTTGTTATAATGAGCAAGCATTTTGCGGGCATTGCTCCCCTTCAGGCAGGATATGAAAAGGTTAAAATCGAGCCTCAATACGATTTGCAAGACAACGTAAAATGTACAGTCCCGAGTGTAAAGGGATTAATCACGCTGGACTATACAAAAGCTGACGGAGAGTACATTATCAACCTCACTCTGCCCGAAGGTATGCAGACAGTGTTGTACGTGCCTGACGGTGCGGTTGTGAACGTCAATTCAGCGGTTTATTACCAAAACGGCGAGTATGCAAACGGCGGCACAATCGGTAACGTTGAGATTGCGGTGAAATAACGTATAAGTCAAAACCGGCAAAAAAAGCACTGCTTCTTTCCGATGAAGAAGCGGTGCTTTTCGTGTATACAGACATCTCCGTTGACGAGGTAAATTTTATATATGAAATTGAAAAAAGCAAAATAGTGTGCTATAATTCACGCAGGGCAACCCCTCAGACTACAGATGGAACGGAGATGTTATTGTGCAGTATTATTACATACCGATAATTTTTCTGTTCATTGTGTTGTTTATCACCATGCACAAGCGCAAGCTTGTAATTGCTAAAAACGCGGTTAAGAAAAGGAAAACGGAGGGCAACAAAGAAATGGTTGAGCTTGCAAAAAGATTCATCGGCAAAGATTGCATAATTTATGCTTTTGACAGCGGTCACCAGTACACAGGTGTTATAAAAGAAGTCAGCGACGGTGCTGTTCTGCTTGAAAAAGGCGGCACAACCGAAGCAATAAACCTTGATTTTGTTATCAGAATCAGGGAATATCCCAGAGACAAAAAAGGTAAGAAAAAGTCCGTTGTGCTTGATTGATAATCAGCGGCAGAGAAGATACGGGTGACGTAATGAAAACAGTAATAACCGACAGCGGCGACTTTAGAACAATAACTCAATACGCCAAAAGCTACACAGACCCGCCCGAAAGAGTGCGTGAGGGCTGCAGAGCAATCATTGTCAAAAACGGCAAGGTGCTTTTATCGTGGGAAGAAAGAAAAAACGTATATATGAGCCCCGGCGGCGGAGTCGAAGACGGTGAAACTCTCGAAGAATGTGTTATAAGAGAGTTAAGCGAAGAAACCGGATACAGAATCAAGGTTGTAAAGCCGATTTTTAAGGTTAATGAATATTGCTTTGAAACCCTTTGGGTGAACAATTATTTTCTTTGCGAAATAGTTGGTGAATGTGAACGTCACCTAACTGAAAGTGAAGAATATAACAGAGTGAAGCCCGTGTGGATAGATACGGAAAAAGCAATTGAAATTTTCGGAGAATACGAAAGCAAAAGAGAAGATCAGGCAAGCCTTTATCTCAGAGAATACACGGTTCTCAGAAATATGGATTTGTGAAAGCGGCGAAAACGTACCTTGCGTTTTGCTCACCGTTAACATATCAAAAGTTAAGCCGAAAGTCCTTGTGAGAGGACTTTCGGCTTGGTTGTTGTATTGATGTTTAAAAAGAGGGTTGGCGGTTACGGTGGCGCAACCGCCACGGGCGGTGAGGTGTTTACGTTATGTAAGGCTGGGGTAACGGTTGCGTGAGTTAGCATGAGGGGGCCCTATGCTTTTTGTTTCAGGTACCAATCTGTTTTTTATCATTCCTCTATTTTCTTGAAGTATTTTTCATAATCTTTGACAAGCATTCGTGATTGCTTTTTTGGTAGAACTGTTAGTAAGTATTCATATAGTTTTTCACTAAATTCTACTTTTATCTGGGTGCCAGATGGTTTCCAAAGATTGATTTTTGACCTATAACTCTCATCAAATCTGTTGTATGACAAAAATATAAAATAGATTTTGGTTCCACATTGGGAATTCAAAATTCCATGCGTGTAGTACCCAATACCACATCCAAAGCAATTTTTATACAGTATCGTACTGGTTTGCTTGAATCCTGTTATAACCTGAACACCATTACTCGTAAAGCGACCCCAGGAATAAAGTTGAATACCAACACCTTTTATATAAAATCCCCAAACAACGGTGCATAAAACACATCCAAGAAATACAACTACCGAACCTATACTTATTTCTGTACAAAGTGCACTAATTCCGAATAGTAGAGGAAAACAAATAAAAAAAGGAATAACAACAGCAGAAAAGGCAGTTATTTTTGAACCGAGATATTTCGTCATTATATTATTTCACTCCTTAACCCAACCGCTTGTGCAACGTGCGTGGTGTCGGTAATTTCGTTGCCGTTCGGATATTGAACGGAAATCAACTTGCCCCAACTGTCGTAAACGTAACGGCTGTTAAGCTCTGAATAGCAATTGTAAAGTGCTATGACGTCGCCTTGTGCGTTATAGGCATAGTAATAGTTCAGGTCGTTGCGCTTGAAGCCTATCAGCTTACCGTCAGCAGAGTAAAGGAAATACAGCTTGTCATCACTGTTGCTCTGCCCCATAAGCATTGAGCCGCTGTAATAGTAGGTTGTGGTTTTGCCGTTAAGGACTTTCTTTGTGCGCAAGCCGTCCCAGTTGTATTTGTACGTTATGGTGTTGCCGTCATAAACCGTACTGCTGAGCTGTCTTCCCTTTTGCCACGTGAACGTTCTGCCGAGGTAGGAAAGCGGATTGCCGATTGCATCATAAGTGATGGTTTCATCACCGTATTTAATCAGCTTGTCTTTCCATGCGGTGTCATATTCATAGCTGATTTTTACGTCCCAATCGCTCGGCTCCGCTACGGTTGTGTAATCATAT
>JAZNQF010000012.1:0-32838 GCA_045590055.1 Acutalibacteraceae bacterium | reverse complement strand
TATTTGTGCCATTGAACACATACCTACCCATATTAGTTAAACTTTCGGGCAATGTGATCTCTGTCATTCCTGTGCATCCGTTGAAAGCATATGCTCCCAATGATGTTAAACTTTCAGGCAACGAGAACTCTGTTATTCCTGCACAGCCACTAAATGCATATGAGCCAATTGTCGTTACGTTTTCAGGAATTGTAAGATTCGTTAAGCCTGTGCAACCATTGAAAGCGTTACTTCCAATAGTAGTTAATTCCTTGGATAATTCTAAAGTTTTTATACTACTACATCCACTAAAGGCATACGTACCGATAGATGTTACGGTATCTGGAATGTTTACAGATGAGATTGTTTTGTTGTTTTTAAATACCGAACCACCTATTGCCGTTACTGGCAGACCATTGATTTTTTCAGGAATAACAATATCGGATACACACGACTTAAAATGGGCTTCAGAAGGTTCTTCAGTCCACTCGCAGATATAATACAAAGTACCAGGAGCATCATCCCACCTAAAATTGCTGTAATAAATATGTGCTGTATCAGCATTACCGTTAGGTTCACCGGGATCCCAGTTGTTATAACCAATAACTTCTCCATCAACCCATTGCCAGAGTCCGTCAGCTTTATATGCACCAATCCAACGGTTTCCCGAAGGAGCAAACCCTAACAGTCTTTCAACTAAGGATTGTTCATCTTCTGTATTGATACTTACTAATTTTCCGCCAACTTCTTCGCAACTTGTTTTTGCATCTTCCCAAGACAATTTGTTTTGGCTAAGACCATAGTAATGTCCATTATACTCCAAGCCATAAAACTTATACTCAGAGAAAATATCTTCCGGCGGCAATTCTTCCCATTCGCAAATATACTTAAATGTTTGCAATGTACCATAATCATTCCACTTGAGAGTACTAACATCAATACAAACATAATCTTCGTCATTGTCATTGTTTGGTTCGCCTGAATCCCAGTTTGTATAAACAAATTCTTCACCGGTACACCAAGTCCATTCACCCTCTGATGCTTCATCAGTAGCACCAATCCAAGCGTTTGTTGAAAAATCATAGGATAACAAATCCTTAACTATTTTTTGTTCAGCTTCATTAGCAATGGTAACAAGATGTCCGCCATTTGCTTCACAATCAGCTTTTGCTTCGCTCCACGTTTTGGTATTGACACTCAATCCATAATAATGTCCATTATACTGAACACCATAAAACAACGAACTATCCTTATACGGACTGTATCCCGTTATGGTTACACTTGTTCCGTCAGATGTCCACGAAAAACCATTTTCGTCCGTACCGCTTGATGCTCCAGCCGCAGATGCAGTTAAATCAAAGTTCCAATCAGGCAACTTAAGTCCAACAAAACCTTGAAGCGGAGATGAACATAGTAGCATAACCACTACTAAAAAAACGGATATACATCTCTTTAAAGTTTTCATGTGTGTTTCCTCCTAAAAATAAATAGTAATCCACTAATACCAATTTTTATATAAGTTCATTATACTTATTGGTTATAAAACAGTCAACAGTGACAGATAAATTTCTTTCTTATATTATATCGCTCATTGTTGATATTTGTCAACAATAAACGCTTATTTTCTTTGCCTCTTGTTGATATAATTTAACAAAGAGAAAAGAGGTGTCGTTATGCAAGATAAAGAAATATTTTTACAAGAAGTAGGTCAGCGTATAATCGAACGCAGAAAAAAGCTTGGCATAACACAAGAAGCTCTTGCAGAAATAAGTGATGTTACCACTCAGTTTGTCTCTTATGCCGAATCAGGCAAACGAGCTATGCGACCTGAAAATCTTTTAAAAATAGCAAATGCATTAGGCGTAAGCACAGACTACCTTCTTACAGGAGATATCATTGATAAAGACATGTTGTTACTTTCCGAAAAATTAAGCAAACTAACACCTACTCAATTAAGAATTATAGAAAACATCATTGATGAATGTAACAATTTGTTTTAATAATGATAAAGGGAGCTATCTAAAAAAGACAGCTCCCTGTTTTTATACATATATTAGTTCTTCACAAACAATTTCACTTACCCTTGCTTCAATATTTTGCATACGGCATACCCAATCCAACTGATTTTTCTCTTTCAGTTGCTCGGTTACACCTTCAGCATCTTTCATCTGTTCGACAAGTGTATCAAACATCTCTCGTGCTTGATTTTCCACTTCGGCACAGTGCTGATAAAGTTTACCTTCTGCAAGCAGAGTTGCAAACACAACTTTCTTGTGTTTGAGTAGATAATCCTTGTGTAACATACCCCATTTACCGAGGGTAATATTCGCTTCTTCGGTTGGTAATATAAGGTTAGGTATGTTGAAATCTCCAACTTGTCTGTATATAATATTTATATTGTTTTTCATAATAGAATTCATCCTTTCGTATTTTTAACAAATGTGTCATATGTAAATCTTGCTCCGAGCCTGAAGCCTGATATAAAGCTGTCAGCATTACTTGTTGTTGAGAACTCAATATATGCACTGACATAGTTTTGAAACAATTCCTTGTCCTCACCGGCAAGTCTTGCCGTGAACTGTTCTTCTTTTTCGGCAAGGTTACTCAGCTTTTTCTTGAGTTTAGGCGTCAATTCGGTATTTACTTCTTGTGGCTCAATGTTGCCGTAATAGAAATCTTCAATAATATTTGACATTATGTATTCCTCCGTATCTGAGGAAATATATTAGAGTACGAAAGATAGAATATGTATTGCCGGAGAACTACTTGTGTTATGAACATCCGCACCATATCGAGTGTTCATAACGGATTTGATCGTTGTGGACACTCGATTTCTGTTTGCCCTTATATACAAGCAGGCAGATTACCTACTCTTTTTGGGCTTTAGAATGAAATATACTAAGACGATGAATTTCTCTGTTTCTTTCAGATCATTTCTAGCAGGGTATCAGGGGTATCCCCGGACAAGCGGGATTGCTGCAGCAAATCCGTTGCTTGATATTAATGGGACAACCTATACCAGACTGTTGAAAAACCGTATGCATCAATGTATAATAGAAATAACGAACATGTGTGTATATCTCTCAAGGAGGTGTCCCGTTATGCGTCTGGTTAAGCACTATATTTTCAATATCAAAACAAAAATTCCTTTCTCAGAACTACCGGAAATTGTACATCGTTTTTTGTCTGAAAACCATCTTACAAGTCATCGCTTCTTGTATTTCTTTGAGGATATTCTCGATTATAACGAAACTAAGGACGAGGCACTGCCTCGCAGCAGCTGCGCTAAAATTTTGAAAGATTGTCCCTCTCTGGGCGAGATTCGGTATCATAACGGAAGATCGCACAATCGGTCAGACAGACTATGGTTGAGTAATATTGACAGATCGGATGACTTCTCTGAAAGCAACCTCTTGCCGCTTATGAAGAAGATACACCGTAGATATGGTTTCTGTGAAAGTAATCTATACTATTTTGACATTGATTTCTTTGGAAAAAGAACTTGTTTTGAACGTGATTATTCTGTTGCACTTCGAATGTCAAAAACGGATAAAATACCTTTTGATCCCACATTATATATGGAATGCCAGCCTTATGGTTCCGGCATCACCTTACACAGAGATGCTTGCGCGGAAAACTATCTAAAACTGTCTGTGGATCTTTTGCACGATGGCATCGTAATGGATGCAACTCCTTATTATGAGGCAATGCAAAAACTATTGCCCAAAATCAAAGTAACGTCTTCTCTATCCATCTACCTATCCGAAGAAGAAAAACAGCGCATTGAAGAAATCAATCAATCTGCCGAACCAGTTTTGCAAAATTGCCGCGACTTTTTTGCGAATCGGCTTCCTTTCACTTCTTCTCAAAATCCTTTTGAGTCTAATTACTCCATAGCAAAACCGTTAAAGAAGCTTGCAAAGAAATATGGGTATACCTACAAGCTTGTTTGGAACGGGGGCGTGTATTCGCTGGAAAAGCGTACTGCAAAAGGAAATGTGATCTATGTTGATGTAGACAGTGGACCGTCCCATTACGATTTGGGTGTAGGTGTGTCATATCAAGGTGTTGGTTTTAATCACAGAATTGGCTGTAGCAATCAAACACCTACAAATCAGCAGGAAACTGACGCATTTCTGGAAGACATACTGCTTACCGTTTCCGAATTTGAGAACACCTTATTACCAACATTAGATCGCCTGTTCCCGGAAACACCCGGTTGGTTTATTCCGTCCGATTTTTCTTAAGTCCGTTATGAACACCTGTACCAAAATTCCTAGAACTTTCCGTTCTTGGAATTTTTGCTTGTTACACACAGTTTCTATTCATCAAAATATGCAAATGGAAAGGATTAATTATCATGGTATTTACAATTGAACTTTTGTGGCTGTTCGCAGCAGCTATGCTTATCAGTGCCATCGGCTTCAAGAATTATGTGTGGTTTATTTCTCTCGGTTACGGTTTTTCAATTGCCGGCGAAGGTCTGCTGATGATGCTGCTTTACGGCAAACAACTCACAGTTGGCACAATAATCTGCTGTGTACTGTTTTTCATCTACGGTTGCCGTCTCGGTGGATATCTTGCCGTGAGAGAGTTTGGCAGCAGCTCATATAAGAAGAACATGAAGGGCGAAATCAAAGACGGCAAATCAGTCCCCTTCGGCGTTAAAATCGCCATTTGGGTAACGTGTGCGCTTCTTTATGTAACTCAGGTGTCCGGCGTCTTCTACCGTATGCACAACAACAGCAAGGACAATGCATTTGTTTTCATCGGTGCCGCCATAATGCTGCTCGGCCTTATACTTGAATCAGTTGCTGATATTCAGAAGAATCAGGCAAAGAAGGTTAACCCCCGCCGCTTTGTTGATACAGGCCTTTACAAGTTTGTGCGTTGCCCAAACTACCTTGGCGAAATGATATTTTGGACAGGTGTTCTTGTTTCAGGCATCGGCGCAGTTAGCGGCTGGCAGTGGGTTGTCGTTGCAATCGGTTATATCGGAATAATCTTTGTTATGTTCAGCGGTGCGCGCCGTCTTGAAATCCGCCAGAATAAAAACTACGGCAACGACCCTGAATATCAGAAGTACGTAAAAACTGTTCCGATTATGGTACCTTTTATTCCTCTTTATAGCGTTGAAAAGTACAAGTGGTTGGTTGCATAAATGCAATATAGACAGTAAAACACTCCGTAAGGCTTGAAGCTTAACGGAGTGTTTTTTCGTGTGTTTCTTAACAGGTCAATAGTACACAGTTGACAAAATATAAACACTTTTACAACGGGCGTTTATGGCAAAAAATACCTCCTGCGGCTTCGTTTCTGCCACAGGAGGTTTGTATTAAATGCGTTATTTTATTTCAAAACAGAGAAATTTTCACGTATTTCTGCCGTGTCACCCGTTGTAAGATAATAATCATATTCAATGGGTGAAAAGCTTTGGAACATCATGTGTTTGACAAGCGCGATATATGAGGTTGTGGCGTCTTTTGACGGGTCTGTGTTTTGTGTTTTTTCTCTGTTAAACACGCCTGAGAGGAAAACGGTTTCGTTGGGCGTGTAAAGACCGATGCCGAAGCTGTCGTCAAATTCGCCAATGAAAGCTGACCAGTTCTCTGTAGCCGTAAAGTTAGGATAGCCTGCATCAGGCCAGAAAATAAGCTCAGGCTCAACAGTCAGTGCATCGCCGGTCCACGGTTTTTCACCGCCGTAGTACACGTATCTGTTAAAGGGTTCTATGCAATAAAATGCGGGTATTTCCTGGGATGCAACAATGCCTTGATACCCTGAAAAATCAATAAATCTGCATGTCGTATGTGCAAGCTTTCCATCCAAAGTGTAACTTGCTTCCATGTATGAGGGTGTGATGTGTTCTTTTTCCTTTGCCCAATCAAGAGGTCTGCACTTAACATAAAGCTTGTTTTCCTCAATTCTTAGGTCAACAATTTTACTGCTGTCGTTAAACTGATTTCCGCCTTGTACGGGATTATACCCCCACTGATTACCCATGAACTCACCGCAGACATAGCCGTAACCGCTTGTGCCGTAATAAGACTGCTGAACAAGTCTGCCGGGATCATATCGGTTGATAAGGTTAACATTGTTGTTTACAGATTGCGAAGAGTATCTTTCTGCGGCATTTGAGTCAACCTTGATTCTGCCCTCGTGTTTTACTGCCTGAACACCTGAGTCAAGGTCTTCAAGGTAACTGAGAGCTCCGCCCCATTGCAAATCAACGCCAAGTTTCAAGTATTCATTTGAAATAAATACTTCCCTTTCAGGTATCTCACGGTTGAAAACCGAAACGCCGTAAAAGCTCATTTTTGCAGTATCCTTATCAAGAGGATAAAATTCAATGCTCAGCAAAGCATTGGCTTTTGTGCCTTTAAGGCAATTATCAATGAACGAGAAAAATTCCGTTGAATCAGCTTTTTCAAGGAAGAATTCTTCTGATTTTTCCGTTACACCTGTGCGGTATGTAATAACGCCTTTAAGATGCGCATCGGACGAATAAGAAACGGCATAATAATTATACCAACCGCAGGAATAATTGCTAATCTCTATCTTAAGTGAATCGGAAAACTCAAGCTCTGCAGATTCTTCAGCAGCCTGACCATCAACAAATATGCTTTCAATTGCAAAATCACTTTGACTTACATGAAACTCCGTGTCGTTTTCCGTGGGGATGAAGCTGATCGGATAAGTGAAAAACCCAATCATAAAAGAGAGAATCAATGATAAAAAGGAAGTAAACTGTGCCATGATTTTTTCTCCTTCATATTTAATATCAGCATTATACCATCTACTCTGAAAAATAACAATAATTTTTAGTATGAAATAATCTACACATGTAACATAATTGTCTTAATTCATAATATTTTAAATGTTTGTGTTGTTTTATATTGTAAATATTGTCAATTTATGATAATATTATTACATTAATTTTAAGGGGTTGATATAAATGAGCCAAGATAACAGAGGCTCACGTTTCGGTAAAGTAGGGGAGCTTTTTACCGAAGTCAAAACACATTGGAAAACACCTGCTGAGGGTAAATATGTACCCTACCGCGACTACCGAGACATTTTCATTGCAGTAGGCAGTAACTATGTCGGTGCAAAGACGCTTGAAAGCATCGGCTTTTTTGCAACCTGCTTGCTGATGATGTATCACTACAAACTGCCATATCTTACATTCTCAATAATAAACATCATCAACATGCCGCTTGGTTATATTTGGACACTTATCTGGTGGTTTGTATGCGACAACCTCGGATTCTTGCCAAAGAAAACAGAAAAGAAATTATACACGCTATACATATCAATGGTTGCGCTCGGACTTGCGATGATAATTGGTGATTTCTCAATGCTTTTCAATCAGTCAAGCACTTTCATCGTTTACCTTAACAATCTTGAAGGTATAAGCGCGGCATCGGCATTCAAAATACTTGGCACCCATATCATGTATAACGGCTGGGTTGGTGCAAGAAATATTTTCTGGCGTAAAAAGCTTGTGCCGAAATACGGCAGATACAAATACTGCCTCTATTCAGATTTCATCCCCAAGTGTGTTATGGTTGTTCTTATCGGTTGGCTTCCGCTTTATCATATTGAGGATGTTACCACAAGAGTATGGGCAGCAAACCTTCTTTTCGCGTGCTACAACGTTTTCGGCTTCGCAAATCAGCTTGAAACATGCACAAGAAGCATCAGCCCCAATCTCAGAGAAAGAATCCTTGTCAGGACATATCCCGTCAAGCTTTCGCACTTCATTCACTCAATCCTTGCAATTATTCTCCCTGTTATTATCGGTACACTGAGATACAAATGGGAAGATATCAATGTTTTCCGCTACGTATATCCGATAACATTTATTGCTTTCGCAATACTAACAATGATATTTGCAGGACGCGTTCAGGAGAGAATACCACAGCCTCCGCTTGAAAAGAAAGCGCAAATTAATTTCTGGGACGGCATGTTTGGTGTTATGCGCAACAAGTACCGCCGCATTAAAACTATTGTTGAGCTTATTGACTCTCTCGGCAACGGTATGCTTGATTTTACACTTGTGCTTTATTATTACACCTTCCGCCTTTCAGGTCTACCCTACGCGCTGATTACAACGTTGATTTCCTTTGCAGGTACACCGCCTGATTTCTTTACGCCTTATTTCCTTAAGAGATTCTCTTACAAGCAGATAATGATTTTCTACCAGCTTTCAAGAGCAATCGGCAACAGTGTTATTGTTTTGGCAATTCTTTTCTGCGGTGATAATCTTCACCTCTGCGGTGTAATTTGCTGCACAACTCTGTTCCTTATGGAAATGACAAAAACTGTACCGACTTCTGCGGCGCACGATATGGACGTAAGAATCAACGACTACCAGATGTATCTTTCAGGTGAAAGACTTGAAAGCTTCACGGGGGTATTTGGCTGGTTTACGGGTCCCATCACATCTTTCGTTGGCCTTATCATTCCCCTTCTGCTGCTCAAATTTGGTTTCAACAGCAACTGGGAAGTTCTTTTCATTGATGAATCGAGAGCTAAAATCATCGTTATACCGATTCTCATTGATATCGTAGGTTATCTGCTTATGACTATCCCCTATCTTTTCTGGGATTACGACAACGATAAGCAGAACAAAGTTATGCAAGTACTCAAACGCCGCGCGGAAGTCACTGCTGAAGAAGCTGAAGCCAAAGGCGAAACCGTCTCCGGCGGTTACATTGGTTAAGGAGGGATTGACATGAAAAAGGAGAAAAAAGAAAAAAAGATTGCCAATCCTATGACCGAGATTAAGCTTGATATTCCGAAGGATGAAATCTGGACGTATCGGATTGACGGACTTGCTGAGCCTCACATTAACAAGCCGTACACAAAATATGCAATGAAGAAAGCTATCTTTGTTGTGACAATTATTATTGCAATTACTCTTTCAATGTATTTCAGCATTAGAGCTGTACACAAAAAGACATTTGAATATAAGGATACGGGAAGCGGCACTTATGAATTTGTAAAATTCAGCAACACCGGATATATCACAGAACTTGACATTGACTTCATTTCACACATAGAATACAACAAAGAAGAAGCCGACCCCGAAAAAAACTTCACAATTGTCAAAGACACCGCACAGCCCATCGTTGCAATTAAAGAGTATGCTTTCAATTGCGATGAAAAACTTGAGATTGTACGAATCGGCGCTGACGTTTCTGAAATTGACGGCAAGTCATTTTACACCTGCAGGTCACTCAAACAAATCATTGTTGATGAAAACAACAAGCATTTCTGCGACATAGACGGCGTTCTTTACAACAAAGACAAAACCGAAATCATTTGCTATCCGATGAATCACGCCGCATATCTGCGTGAGAAATACGGCTA
This sequence comes from Acutalibacteraceae bacterium, assembly GCA_045590055.1. Lineage (GTDB taxonomy): Bacteria > Bacillota > Clostridia > Oscillospirales > Acutalibacteraceae > UBA6857. The sequence continues at coordinate 23,484 of JAZNQF010000012.1, read as the reverse complement.
CACCGAACCCGTTGCGGCAGATTCACCTGATTATACAAAATATGTTGACGAAGTACTGACGTATGTAATTCCTTCAACGGTTGAAAAAATCGGCAAGCTTTGCTTCAACAACAGTTGGGACATCGTTAATGTCTATATGCCCGAGGGTATAAAGACAATTGAAACACTTGCATTTTTTAAAAACTATGCCCTCAACGGTGTGTATTCCTACACAACCGATGAAGTGATTGAAGCAACTGATGTTACGGCACTTGAAATGATGACTGACATTTATCCGTCACTCCCGGAAGGACTTGAATACATTGGCTCAGATGCTTTCAGTTATAATCAGGGCATCACATATCTGTATATCCCTGACTCCGTAACTTACATCGGCCACCATGCTTTTTGGGCAACCGTTTATGAAAGTGACGGTCAATTGCACGGTATTGCACAAGTGAACACTCCGCTTGAAAAAAACGAGTTTGATTCAATTGGCAAGGGCGGCAACTGGAGACCGCAATACGGCGGTGGCTTCGGCAAAAAAATCAGTGTTAATTATTCAGCCGAGAGAGCTGAAATTGAAAAATAATTATAACAAAGTGAGGAATTAAAAATGGACTTGAAAAGAATTATTGACCAGAAAGAGAAAGCCACAAAATACATGATTGATGAAATCACACACATCATTAAAACTTGCGGAAAGCGTGCCCCCGGCTCAGAGGGTGAAAAAAAGTCATGCGAATACATGGCAGACGTACTGAAAAATGATTGCGGTTGTGAAGATGTTAAAATCGAATCTTACGAAGTTGCACCACGTGCATTCTACGGTTGGATTTACTTCACGGTTACATTTGTACTTCTTGCAGTTATCTGCTTCTTCTTTGCCCCTGTTTTATCAGCACCGCTTGTTGTAATCGGTCTGGTGTTAGTTGTTCTTCAGTTCGGTATCTATAAAAAGTTCCTCGATCCGATTTTCAAAAAGGCCACAAGCCACAATGTTACCGCTATAAAAAAGTGTTCCGGCGAAACTAAGAGACGAATCATCTTCAACGGCCACCCCGATGCAACTTGGGAATGGCCCGTGAACTACGCTCTCGGCGGTGTAGGTTTTGAAGGTCACGCAATTTCTGTTGCTGTTGCCGCTATTTTCTATGCTGTTATTTCAGTTGTAAATGTTTGCAAAAACGGCGCATATTTCGGCATGCCTGACACATCTGACACAATCATCAAGGTTGGTCTTTGCGGTCTTGTGTTTGTACCGCTGATTATCGGCTTATATTTTATGGTTAATTACCGCAGAGTTGTTGATGGTGCTAACGACAACCTCTCCGGCTGTTACATTGGTATTGCTATCCTTAAAGCACTTAAAGATGAAGGCATTGAGCTTGAAAACACTGAGATTGGCGTTATACTCACCGGTTCCGAAGAAATAGGCCTCAGAGGTTCAAAAGCTTGGGCTGAGATGCACAAGGGCGAGTTTGAGGATGTTCCCACATTCATTTATGCATACGACACAATCAATGAACCGGAACAGCTTATGGCTAACTACCGCGACCTTAACGGCACTGTAAAGACAGATAAAGAAGCTGCTGACCTCTTCTTTGAAGCAGCAGAGGCGGTTGGTGTACCTTGCAAAAAGGGCATGATTCCTCCAATGGGTGGCGCAGTTGACGCTGCAGCGTTTGTTCAGGGCGGTTTCAGAGCGGCAGGTATTACCGGTCTCAACCACAAGCTCGAAAGATACTACCACACAAGACTTGACTCCTATGACAACATGAACGCTGAAGGCCTTGCAAACTGCTTTGCCGCAAGCGTTAAGATGCTTGAAATGTTTGACGAAGGAGCAAAGCAGTAACTTGTTTTCAAGGCAGAATCAATGATTCTGCCTTTTTTAACGCTCTATAGTCTCCGGCAAGCCGCCGCCCACGCATCCTTTTAGGATGCGTACTTTTTTTGCGCTCAGATTAAACTTTTCAATAACAATACTCCCCTGCCGCGCGCGAAAAAAATCGACGGTCGCACACCTGCGACCGTCGGGGCGGCGGGACAACCCTGCCGTAACATCTGAATTATGCAGTTTCAATTGCATTTGCGCCGTGAAGGTTGAGCATTTCAACCGCGGCTTCGCGCATTTTATATTTGAGGATTTTGCCTGCGGCATTCATCGGGAATTCCTTAACAAACGCAACGTATCTCGGCACTTTGTGTTTTGCCATGCTTGCAAGCACAAATTCCTTCATTTCTTCCTCAGTTGCGGTTTCACCGTCATTGAGGATAACACAAGCCATAATTTCTTCACCGTACTGCTTGTCGGGTACGCCAATAACCTGAACATCCTTGATTTTGGGGTGAGTATACATGAAATCTTCAATTTCCTTGGGATAGATGTTTTCACCACCGCGGATGATCATATCTTTGATTCGACCGGTGATTTTAAAGTTACCGTCGGGAAGTCTGCGAGCAAGGTCACCGGTGTGAAGCCAACCGTCTTGGTCAATTGCGGCGGCGGTAGCTTCAGGCATCTTGTAGTAACCTTTCATAATGTTATAACCACGGGCAACAAACTCACCGTCAACATTATCAGGAAGATCCTCGTTGGTTTCGGGGTCAACAATCTTACATTCAACACCGAAGATAGGGCCACCGACGGTGTTAACGCGGGTTTCAATGGAGTCTGTTGTTTTGGACATTGTTGTTGCAGGAGATGCTTCCGTCTGACCGTAGGTGATGCAGATTTCGCTCATGTTCATCTTTTCAATAACGTCACGCATCGCCTTGATGGGACAAGGTGAACCTGCCATGATACCTGTTCTCATGTATGAGAAGTCAGTTTTCGGGAAATCCTCGTGACCGAGCATTGCAATAAACATTGTGGGCACACCGTGGAAGCAAGTGATTTTCTCCTTGTTGATGCAAGCAAGTCCCTTTCTGGGAGAGAATGCAGTTATGGGTGACATTGTTGTGCCATGAGTCATTGAAGCGGTCATTGCAAGCACCATACCGAAGCAATGGAACATCGGAACCTGAATCATCATGCGGTCTGCAGTTGAAAGGTCCATGCAGTCACCGATCGCCTTACCGTTGTTAACAACATTGTAATGTGTGAGCATAACACCCTTGGGAAAGCCTGTTGTGCCTGAGGTATACTGCATGTTAACAACGTCATGCTTATCAATCTTTGCACGTCTTTCTTCAACAACCCTCTGCGGAATTCTGTCACCAAGCGCAATCGCTTCATCCCAGGTGTAGCAACCCTGTTGTGATGAGTCAACAGTGATGATATTGCGAAGATACGGCAAACGCTCGCTGTAAAGCTCGCCTTTTTCACTCGTTTCAAGCTCGGGACAAATCTGCTTGATAATTGAAATATAGTTTGTGTCCTTATATCCGTCAACCATGACAAGCGTGTGGGTATCCGATTGTCTGAGGAGATATTCGGCTTCGTGGATTTTATATGCGGTGTTGACAGTTACAAGAACTGCACCGATTTTTGTTGTTGCCCAGAATGTAATGTACCACTGCGGTACATTTGTTGCCCAGATTGCAACGTGGTCGTTTTTCCTTACACCCATTGCGATAAGTGAACGTGCGAAGGCATCAACGTCATCGCGGAATTCCTTGTATGTACGGGTGTAATCAAGCTCTGTATATCTGAAGCAGGGCTGATCGGGGAAATGCTCGCACATTGTGTCAAGCACGTCGGGGAAGGTTGCATCAATCAATCTTTCCTTTGGCCAAACATATTTGCCGGTACCTCTTGCATTGTCCTGCAGAGTGATTGCTTTCTTGGAAATGTACTTCTTCATGTAAGAAGCGAATTTTGGAAATACGATACCTGCGTCACTCAGGTCGCTTGACCAGCGCTTTACCCATTCGAGTGACATGTAACCGTCATATCCTGCATTTTTGAGTGCGGCAAACATCTCGTCAAACGGCATGTCGCCTTCACCCATAAGGTGATATTTAACCTTGCCGTCAACAATTGTGCTGTCTTTAACGTGAACGTATTTGATGTATGAACCGAGATTGTCAACTGTCTGCTGACCGCTTTCATTCATGTTGCGGTAAGGATGATGCATATCCCACAAAGCCGCAACGGCATCACAGGCAACATCATCAAGCAGAGCTTTGAGCCTCTTAGTGTCGGAATAAACACCGTTTGTTTCAACAAGCAAGGTCACGCCTTTTTCAGCAGCAATTGCACCGAGTTTTTTGAGGTGCTCAGCAACAAAAGCATCGTCAACTTCGCCGTCAGGTGCAGGTGAAAGGTCACCGAGTACGCGGATGAAAGGTGTTTCAAGAGTTGCGGCAAGGTTGATGTATGAGATAATTTCCTCACAAGCTTCATCAATGCGGTCTTTGAATTTCAGAGCAGAGCCGGTTGAAAGGCACGGAATTTCAAGGTGCATTTCAGTGAGTCTTTTCTTTGTTGCCTCAATGTTCTCTTTTAGAAACGGCTGAGCATTGCAAGCATTGAGCTCGTTACGGATACCTCTGACCTCAATGCCCGAATAGCCGAGGTCTTTAGCCATTGAATATATATCAGTCCACGTGCAATCGGGACATCCCAGTGTTGAAAAACAAATTTTCATGTTATATGCTCCTTTGTGTGTGCATTAGCCGCTTACTTTACGACTACTTTATGGAATACTTTTTTACCCTTTTTGATGATAACGTGACCTTTTTCAAAATCACTCAAAGCAATTGTGTCACCGACACCGGCAACTTTTTTGTCATCAACGGAAACACCGCCTTGATCAATCAGGCGCCTGCCTTCACCTCTTGACTTGATGATACCTGTTTTTTCAAGAACATCAATCACGGCAACTGCGCCATCAGTGAACATATCGGCAGAAATTTCAGTTGTGGGCATGTTTGCTGAGTCAGCGTTGTTAGAGAACAGTGCTTTTGCAGCCTCGTCAGCTTTCTGTGCTTCTTCTTCACCGTGAACAAGCTTTGTAAGCTCAAAAGCAAGGATTTCCTTAGCTTTATTGAGCTGACTGCCTTCCCAAGTGCTCATTGCATCAATTTCCTCAAGGGGAAGAAATGTGAGCATTCTGATACATTTGAGAACATCAGTGTCAGCAACGTTGCGCCAGTACTGGTAGAACTCATAAGGTGAGGTTTTGTTGGGATCAAGCCATACTGCGCCCTTCTGGGTTTTACCCATTTTCTTGCCTTCAGAGTTGAGTAGAAGGGTGATTGTCATTGCATAAGCATCCTTGCCGAGCTTCTTTCTGATAAGCTCTGTACCGCCGAGCATGTTGCTCCATTGGTCGTCGCCGCCAAACTGCATGTTGCAGCCATAGGTCTTATAGAGCTCAAGGAAATCGTAGCTCTGCATAATCATATAGTTGAACTCAAGGAAGCTGAGTCCCTTTTCCATGCGCTGTTTGTAGCACTCAGCAGTGAGCATCTTGTTAACACTGAAGCATGCGCCAACGTCACGCAGAAGTCCGATATAATTGAGCTTTTTGAGCCAATCGGCATTGTTTACCATAAGAGCCTTGCCTTCAGAGAAGTCGATGAAACGGCTCATCTGTTTCTTGAAGCAATCGCAGTTGTGCTGGATGGTTTCCTCAGTCATCATTGAACGCATGTCGGTTCTGCCGGAGGGGTCACCAATCATTGCAGTACCGCCGCCGATAAGAGCGATGGGTTTGTTGCCTGCCATCTGCAGTCTCTTCATCAGGCAAAGAGCCATGAAATGACCGACGTGCAGGCTGTCTGCCGTAGGGTCAAAACCAATGTAAAAAACGGCTTTGCCATTGTCAACAAGTTCTCTGATTTCTTTTTCATCTGTTACCTGTGCAATCAAACCTCTTGCAACAAGTTCGTCATATACTTTCATTTGAATTCCTCCAAAAAATTATACATTAACTTTCAGTTGTATATTTCAATGCATGAACAAGCATTTCATTTGCATTTTCAAGCGATAGGTCGGTTATAACCTCACCGCCGATGATACGCGCAATCTCACGTTTTCTCGCATCGAGATCGAGCAGTGTAACCTGCGTTTTTGTGCTGACGGAATCCGACACCTTATCGATGAAATAATGCTGATCGGCATAAGCGGCAATACGCGCAAGGTGGGTTACGCAGATGACCTGACCGTTTACGGAAACGTCTTTAAGGGTTTCTGCAATTCTGCCTGCAGCAGAGCCGCTGACGCCTGCATCAATTTCGTCAAATATCATCGTTTCAATGCCGTCTTTACCGTTGAGCACGGTTTTGATGGCAAGCATGATGCGGGAAAGCTCACCGCCCGATGCAATTTTTGATAAGGGCTTAGGCGCTTCACCCGGGTTGGGCGAAATAAGGAACGAAACCTTATCAGCGCCGTCAGGGCCGGGCTGAACAGACTGAACGTCAACATCGAGCACCAATGACGGCATATCGAGCTTTCTGAGCTTTGACATAACCTGCGCTGAAAACTCACGTGCGGCGTTAAGCCGTGATTCAGTTAACTCAGCCGCTTTTGCAAAAACAAGCTGTTTTTGCTTTTCAAGCTCAATTGCAAGAGCCTCAAGCTGTTCATCACCAAACATGAGATTTTCATATTCAGCGCTGATTTTTTCAAGATATGCCAGCATCTCTTCTTCAGTATCGCCGTATTTGCGCGATAGTCGGAAAATAAGGTCAAGCCGTTGTTCGATTGCATCAATGTCAACTGTATCATATTCGTATGAGCTGATAAGCCTCGAAAGCCGCGTGCTGCACTCGTCAACAACATACATTAAGTCATTGAGTGAGTCATGGACATCCTCAAGCTCTGCAAAATACTTTTTCAGCTCACTTAAGCCTCTTGATGCATCATATATTAAACCGCTTGCTCCAGCAAACTCCTCACCGCCACTAAGTGCAGTATAAGTATTGTGCAGAAGCTGCTGGATTTTTTCACTGTCCTGCCATCGAGCACGCGAGTGCAAAAGCTCTTCTTTCTCACCTACTTGCAGTTGAGCGGCCTCAAGCTCGTCAATCTGGTATTTGAGAAACTCCTGCCTTCGCAATCGTTCGTCTTCATTTGTGGTGAGGGCGGCGATTTTCTTTTCAAGCGAACGCATATCCGCATAAAGATGCTTGTAATCATCAAGAAGTTCAGCGTTTTCAGCAAGCAGATCGATATAACCACAATGATTGTCACTATTAAGAAGAGCCTGAGAGTCGTGCTGACCGTGAATGTTAATCAATTCAACACCAATGCTTCGAAGCATTGAAACAGTAACTGTGCAACCGTTAATACGGCAAGTGCTTCTGCCGTCTGCAGAAACGGTGCGCTGAATAATAACTGTGCCGTCATCGTCAAAATCGACACCAAAATCATCAAGAAACGGCCGTAGCTTTGGCGATACATCATTGAATACCGCTGTAACACGGGCACTCTGCGCACCCGTACGTACAAGATCTTTTGACGTACGTTCGCCCAAAATTGCATTGATTGAGTCAATAATAATTGATTTACCTGCGCCCGTTTCTCCCGTGAGAATCGTAAGACCCCGCTCGAAATCTAATTCAGCGCGTTCAATAACTGCAACATTTTCAATTTTGAGATTTGCAAGCATGTTTATCACCCCCTTTTATATGATAAAAGCAAAAATGCTTACTTAATTATCTTTTGGATTGCATTCATAAGACCGACAGCTGCATCCTCTGTTCTGCAAAGGATGAACACTGTGTCGTCACCTGCAATTGTGCCGACGATTTCACCGTCATACATTGCATCAACCGCGGTGCAGGTTGCCTGAGCCATACCTGAATAGCACTTGATAACTGTCATGTTCACGGCATAGTCAACCTTGATGATTGAATGTCTGAGAATTGACGTGTATTTTTCCGAATTATCCTCTGTCTCAGAGCCGACAACGGCATATTTGTACTGACCCGATGCAATGGGAGTTTTAACAAGTTTGAGTGCCTTAATGTCGCGTGAAACAGTAGCCTGTGTTGCCTTGAAACCCATGTCAAGTAATATTTTCATGAGTTCTTCCTGAGTGCTGATATCCTGGGTTTCGATAATGCTGAGAATAGCGTCGTGTCTGTTCTTTTTCATTTCGATTTACCTTTCTTTTACTTGACATCAGTTAACCGATGACAACTTTTTTGCAACGACATCCATAAAGCTGTCGCTTTTAATTTTAATGAACTGAGCTGAAACGTCAGCTTTTGAAATTATGATTCTGTGGGTATACTTCAAGGGAATTGTTGCCACACCGTCGCACGAAAGCATCGGTTCTCCCCTGCTGTGCACTTTAACTTCAAGCACCGAATCGTGCGATATAATGATTGGCCTTACTGCAAGAGAATGAGCGCAAATCGGTGTCAGCACAATACTCTCAATTGTCGGCTCAATAACCGGCCCTCCGGCCGCAAGTGAATATGCGGTTGAGCCGGTAGGCGTGGCAAACACAACGCCGTCGGCATAGTATTCGGCTATCTTCTGCCCGTCACGGAAAATTGTTACGTCACAGAGATTAGGGCAGTTACCCCTTGCAATCACGGCGTCGTTGAGGCATACGGATGAAAAAAGCAAATCTTCACCGTCATATATACTTGCATTGAGCATCATTCGCTTGTCAATGTGGTAATCACTGTCAACAAGCTTTTGAAGAAGTTCAAGCTCCTGCTGCTCAAGCCCTGCCATGAACGCAAGTCGGCCCGCATTTATGCCGAGAATTGCTTTGTTTTTTAAAGCGGCATCATGTGCGGTATGTAAAATTGTGCCGTCACCGCCGATTGCAATTACTGCGTCGCAGGTATCAATTGCTTCGTTATAACACAACCATTCAACGCCACCCATATCTGCAAAATCACTTTTCATTGTGTCCTGCATAATAACTTGTATGCCTAAACTGTTCAAGCGTCTGCAGACTTCAACTGCAATTGAATGTGCGCATTCGCGTGAAAGATTGGGCACAACGGCTACTTTCATTTTACCACCGCCCCGTTTTATTTATCAAGCTCAGCATGTGATGATTCAACAAGCTGTTTTGGTTGAACCTCGCAACAAATTGCAGGTTCAGCGGATTTTTCAATAAGCATTAAGTATTCAATATTACCCTCAGGTCCTTTAACGGGTGAATAATCAAGTCCGCAGACATTAAAGCCGGATTCGAGTGCATAATGTACACATTTTTCGATAACTTCATGATGTACTGCAGGGTCGCGAACAACACCTTTTTTGCCGATTTTTTCCCTGCCTGCTTCAAACTGCGGCTTAATCAAACAGACCGCGCATCCGCCGTCTTTAAGAAGCAGGTTCATGTTTGGAAGAATAAGCTTCAAGGATATGAAAGAAACGTCGACGCTTGCAAAATCAATTTCGTCAGGTACCTGCTCACGCGTTACGTAACGGAAGTTGGTGCGTTCAAGGTTAACAACACGTTCATCCGTCCTAAGCTTCCATGCAAGCTGACCATAGCCAACGTCGATTGAATAAACCTTAACGGCACCCAGTTGGAGCATGCAATCTGTGAATCCCCCCGTTGAAGCGCCGACATCCATACATATAAGACCGTCACAACTCAACGAAAACGACTGTGTTGCTTTTTGCAGTTTAAGACCGCCACGGCTGACAAACGGCAGTGTTTTGCCTCTGACTTCAATGTTATCTTCGTCGGTGACGTTTGCGCCCGATTTAAGAGCTTTCTGCCCGTTGAGATAAACCTGACCTGCCATTATAAGCGCTTTAGCTTTCTCGCGGCTTTCACACAATCCGCGCTCATATACGGCAACATCAAGCCTTGTTTTAGCCATTAAGTTCACCTCTGACAGTTTTGATGATTGAATTCGTATCAAGATGATACTCTTTCATAAGCTGCGGAATCGGTGCTTGCGGTACAAAGCAATCGTTGACAGCAGTGAGTGAAAAGTCACCCTTGTATCCGTTTTCAACAAGAACAAGAGCCATGAGTGAGCCGACACCGCCGCTTCTTATGCCTTCTTCAAAGAAGAAAACACTTTGTGCTTTGAGTGCTTCCTCAATTGCCCCGTAGGGAATGGGTTTTATGAGATTGAGACCGATAAGCTTGACTTTTAAACCTTCACGGCGAAGCTGTGCTACGGCCTTGTCGGCATTGTCACAAAGTCTGCCGTAGGTGACAACAACAGTGTCAGCATCGGCATCACCGTACACAAAATAATCTGCACGGTTGTCAACGTCAAACGAGAGCGTGTGTTCGGAAGCTCGCGGATACCTGACTGCAACAGGCGAATCGCACTCGTTAACTGCAATATCAAGCACGGACTCAAGCTGAGCAAATGTACACGGAGAATACACCTTGAAATTCGGTATGGTATTGAAAAATGCCACATCGAAAATTCCTTGATGCGTTTCTCCGTCCTGACCGACGAAGCCTGCGCGGTCAACTGCGAAAACTGCGTGGGAATTCTGCAGAGATATATCGTGAATCAGCTGGTCGTAGCCTCTTTGAAGGAAGGTTGAATAAACAGCAAATACGGGTATCATGCCGTTTTTGGCAAGACCTCCCGTCATTGTGACGGCGTGCTCCTCAGCAATACCTACGTCAAAGAATCTGCCGGGATACTTGCGTTCAAAATCCGAAAGTCCCGTACCGATTGACATTGCCGCAGTAAGAGCACAAAGCTTTTTGTTGTCTTCAGCCGCTCTGCACATGAAAGTACCGAAAACATCGGAATAACCGGGCTGTGAGAGCTTGGTTTCACCCGATACAATGTCGAACGAACCGATACCGTGGTATAGACTCGGTGCTTTTTCTGCCTTGTCGTACCCTTTTCCCTTGATTGTGCTTATGTGAAGTAAAACAGGACCGTTGATATGCTTTGCGCCTTCAAGAGCCTGACAAAGCTGCTGGATGTTATGCCCGTCTATCGGGCCCATATATCTGTAACCGAGGTCTTCAAAAAACGTACTCTTATCATAAAGTTTGTTTTTAATCTCGGTTTTCAGCTTGAAAATCTGCGCTGAAAGTGATTCACCCACAAGCGGAATTTTGTTGATGGCGCGCTCGGTTGTTTCTTTGAGGAAGAAGTAACCCGGTTTTGTGCGCATAACCGCAAGCTGTTTTGAAAGCGCACCAACGTTTTCAGAAATTGACATCTGGTTATCGTTAAGAATAACAATCTGCCTGTTATTGCTTCGTCCGCCGCAGTTAAGCGCTTCGTATATCATGCCGCCCGTGAATGAGCCGTCACCGACAACCGCAACAACAAAACCTTTGTCGCCCGCGATACGTTTTGCCGCCGCAAGTCCAAGGGAAGCTGACACAGAGGTACTGCTGTGACCGCTGAAAAACACATCATGCTCACTTTCACCCGGACGGGTAAATCCAGAGATACCGCCGGCCTGACGAAGTGATGAAAAACCATCATATCGTCCTGTGAGAAGCTTATGTGTATAGCATTGATGACCAACGTCCCAAACGATCTGGTCACACGGAGAATCAAAAACACGGTGCAAAGCAATTGAAAGCTCCACAACACCGAGATTCGATGCAAGATGCCCTCCATTTTGTGACACGGTTTTTATAAGAAACTCACGAATTTCCTCAGCAAGCTCATCGAGCACCGCTTCGGGCAGAGCTTTGAGGTCATGAGGTGACTTTATCTGATGTAAGTATTTCATAATCTACACCTTAGGTAACCCTAAAATTTTCTGCTGATAAGGCTTGTTGCCAACTCCCTGAGAAAATCTGCATCATAGCCGAAAACAGAAAGAGCATCAATGGCTTCGTTTGTGAGTTTATCGGCATATTTTTTTGCTTCATCAATACCGAGTGCGGTAACGTATGTTGACTTGCCGCTTTTTGCATCGCTGCCTGCCTGCTTTCCGAGAAGTGCGGTATCTCCTTCAACATCAAGAATGTCGTCAACAACCTGAAACGCAAGACCAAGCTTTTCCGCAAACAAGGAAGCAGCTTCGCACTTTTCATTATCCGCATCTGCCGCAGTGCAGCCTAAAAGGCAAGCTGCCTTGATGAGCGCACCGGTTTTGAGCTTGTCCATAACAAGCAAGGTGTCAACGTCAACGGCTTTGTTTTCACTGCTCAGGTCAACTGTTTGTCCGCCGATCATGCCGTTTGCACCGGCAAGCTCGCTGAGCAACCTGACCGCCTTGACAACCGCAAGCGGATTTTTATGGATAAGCTCACTGTTCGTGCATTTTTCAAATGCGCACGTGAGTAAAGCATCACCTGCAAGCAAAGCAAAGGCTTCGCCAAACTGCTTGTGGCACGACGGGTGTCCCCTTCTCATGTCGTCATCGTCCATGCAGGGTAAGTCGTCATGAATGAGTGAGTAAGTGTGAATAAACTCAATTGCACACGCAAAAGGCATTGCATCGTCAATGTCACCGCCGCACAAACGGCAGAATTCAAGCACAAGCATGGGACGTATGCGCTTGCCGCCTGCGCTGAGACTGTATTTCATCGCCTCGTGCACAACGCTTTCACCGCAGGTGCACTCGGGCACGCTCTTCGCAATTTGAGCATTAATTAACTCAACATAATTTTCTACAGATGGTTTATTCATCAGCATCATTCCTTCCTGCATCGGAAAGCTGAACAACTTTTTGTTCTGCCTCACTGATAAGCTTTGAGCATTCAGCGGCAATTTTCATTGCTTCTTCATATAATTTGACGGAATCTTCAAGCTCAAGCTCGCCTTGTTCAAGGGTAATAACGGCTTTTTCAAGCTTTTCCATCAAAACTTTAAGGCTTTCTTTTTTCTTTGCCATAATAACCTCTCATTATCAGTTAACGGTACAGACAGCCTCACCGTTTGAAAAACGGAGACTGAGTCTGTCGCCCGATTTAAGATTTGCGGCATCTGTTACAACAGAACCTTCACTGTCGCGTACGATTGAATAACCGCGAGCGAGAACTTTAAGCGGACTAAGCGCATGAAGCTTGACACAAGTGAGTGCAAGAGCTTCTCTATTTGAATCAACGGCATTAAACGCGCAATTGTTTAATCGAAGCGAGAGTGAGTCAAGTGTTGAACGCATGGATTCAAGCTGTCTGTCCGGCCTCAATGCCGCAAGCTTGAATTTGTAAGCATCACACAATGAGCTGCATGATGAGATTTTGCGGTTAACCGCTTTTCCTGCATCAAGAGCAAGGGAATCCACCATCGAAAGCACCGATCGCCAATCAGGTACTGCAAGCTCAGCGGCGGCAGACGGTGTCGGCGCTCGAAGGTCGGCAACAAAATCTGCGATGGTGGAGTCGGTTTCATGCCCGACAGCTGAAATAACGGGAATGTCTGAGTTGTAAATTGAGCAAGCAACGTTTTCATCGTTGAAAGCCCACAAATCCTCAATTGAACCGCCGCCTCTGCCACATATAATTATGTCTGCGCAACGCTTACGGTTGATTTCATCAATTGCGGCGGCAATCTGCGGTGCTGCTGAACTTCCCTGCACCTGAACAGGTGCGAGAATAATCCTTGCCAAGGGATAACGCCTTGAAAGCACGTTGAATATATCCTGCACGGCGGCACCGGTAGGTGATGTTACAACCGCGATTGAATCGGGATATTCAGGGATAGGCTTTTTATGAGACGGGTCGAACATACCTGCTTTTTCAAGCTTTTGTTTTAGCTGTTCAAACGCGAGGTTGAGAGCACCGACACCGTCGGGCTGCATATCTTCAACGTAGAGCTGATATGCACCGTCCCTCTCAAAAAGGCTGACTGAACAACGTACAAGCACTTTCATTCCGTCCTGCGGCATAAATTTAATGCGTTGTGCACTTGAACGGAACATTACAGCTTTAACCGCTGATGTTTCATCCTTGAGTGTAAAGTAAAAATGGCCCGTTCTGTAATGGTTAGTGAAGTTTGAAATTTCACCGCAAACGAAAAGGTTGTTGAGGTTAAGGTCAGCTTCAAGCAAGCTTTTAACGTAGGCATTAAGTTGTGCAACCGAAATCATTGCAGGCATGACCTCACCTCCTTGAAAATCAGAATGTTTCAGCGCATTGAAGCAAGCACGGCAATACCTGCGGCATTGTCTGCCGAGAAAGCAGGTGTTGCAAATAACGCGCCGTATTTTTCAGCGAAACGCTGTGAGATAATTGAGTTTGACATAACGCCGCCCGAAAAAACCAGCTGCAAATTCGGATGCTGTGCGGAAAGCTCAGTTATCATTCCCTCAAGCGCACTTGCAATATACTCAATGCAAAAAAGTGCAATATTTTCGGGTGATTCACCTTTATCGAACATCATTTTACATTTATTCTCAACACCCGAAAGGCTACAATCAGTGCCTTTCATGGATGGTTTGATTTTTGTTTTAACAGGCTCGGCGTTGCGTGAAAGCTTGTCAAGCTCTGCACCGCAAGGAAAACTGAGCCCGAGCATAACGCCGACACGGTCTATAGCCTGCCCCGCTTTAAGGTCAAGCGACTTAGCGACGGGTGTACATGTGAAAAGCTCATTTTTATCAGGCTCAACAAGCACCGCTTCTGTTGTGCCGCCGGACACATGAAAGGCTATGAACTTTTGGGACAGTAAATCGAGCCTGTTTGCCGAATAAAGCGCCGCGGCGATGTGACCCTGCTGATGCGAAAAGAAGCTCACTTTTTTTGAAAAAACCGTGCCCAAAACTCTTGCTGTTGAAGCACCGACACTGAAGCACGGCATGTATGAGCCTTTGGCTGTTGTCGGAGTGAGCGATACGCCGATGCCGTCAATGCCCGAAGTGTTACCTTCAAACAAAGCTTCAATAACCTGCGGCAATTGCTGAGTGTGATGAAAAACCGCATCACTCTGCCTGATCCCCTTTTCACCCTGCTTTACGGGCAGAAGCTTTTTTTGCTGTACTACTCTGTTTTCATCCGGATACCAGAGTGCCGCACTTGTGGTGTAATTGCTTGTGTCAAGACCGAGAAAAGCCATATTATTCCTCACTCTTCTCTTCACCGCTGCGTGAAATCGTGCCGAGAACACCGTTTACAAACGAGGCATCCTCTTTTGAAGCGTAAGTCTTGCACAGCTCAACAGCTTCATTGATTGAAACGCTGACGGGTACATCTTCAAAATACAGCATTTCACAAACTGCGAGTTTGAGAATGGAGCGTGCAACGCGGGGTATTCTGCTCACGGTCCACTTTTTAAGGCAAGGTGCAATTTTTTCATCTATTTCAGCCTCACATTCCTCAACCTTTTTGGCAAGTGCCACCGAGTACTCATCAGGCTCAAAAAAGCAGGATTCCACCGCATAGGCAACAATGTCGTCTACGGTGCAGTCCTGCTGAAAAGCTTTTTCGAATATAAGAATGAATGCCTGTTCTCTTGCTTGTCTTCTTGTTGTCATTGTGAGAACCTTCGCGAGTGAACACGAGCTGTTGAAGCTGTGGAAATACTCGCACCCTTTCGTATATTTTTACAACCTTGTTGTTTTTCTGCATCTGTTTGCATAAACTGACATTTTGGTAAATGCAGTACACTTATGCAACGTGCAATTGCTAAAAATGCAGAATACACCCTATTATCTTTGGAATTATAGCATAAAATAAATTTTTATACAACTATTTAGCCTCAATTATTGAAATATTTTCCGAAGAAATCTCTGCATGTTTATTAATTAATTCAGTAATTTGTAGCGTAACCGTGGAATCAACTTTTCCCGGTACGGTTACAACCTGAACGTTACCGTTGTTTATGCTCACGAGACACTCAAGCCCCGTTTTGGCAGTGATAAGATTTTCAAGGTCGCTTTCAAGCTTCACGGCTTCCTGAAAATCCTTAAGATAAAGATTTGCTTTGTTTATTTGCTCGGCACTTGCATCGTCACTTTCAGCAATTTCTTCAATCGCATCAAGTATTTCATCGTGAGCCTGCGTACGTTTGAGTCTGGCATCTGCAAAATACTGCGCCGTGTCTGCCGCAGTTGCAACGTAAGTTTCGGTGGGCTCCTCAGTTGTGTTATCGCTTTCTTCACTTGGAGAAGTTGTTCCCTGAACGTAAAGCGAGTCTCCGAGATTCGCCTGCCTTTCGGTTGTGCTTTCAGTTTGCGCCCCCGTAGGTGAAGATTCAGGTTTTGTATAATACCAATTCACAAACACTGCCGCACCCAATGCAACAACCAGCGTTGCCATAAGAAGCTGCCTTTTTCTGATAATCATACCCATGAGATATCCTCCGTTCAATTAAGTTTGTTTTGTGACATAGCACTGACGCTGATTTTTGCACTGCTCAGCCCGAACACAGATGAAACCGCTTCAATTATATCCAGCCTTACTTGCGGGTTGTTGCCGCCATCGCAAACAACGGCAACACCCCTTACGCGAGGCTGAATCATAACGACCGGCAAGCCTTGCTGTGTCGAACCGTCGCCTTTAATAATTATGTATTCACTGCTCACATTAGTATCATAATCCGAATTATTTTTTTCATTGTCTGTTACAGTACGGGTTTTCTGTGTTGTGTTCACGGCATACACCGTCTCTTGGGTACTGTCAAGCATCAGCATCACCTGTACTCTGCCTGCACCGTCAATTGCACTGAGTGTTTCGCACAGCTTACTTTCAAGCTTGATTTCATACTCATCAACACACGTTATTTCACAATCGTCTGCTTTAACGCTTTTTTTCTGCTTGTCACCGCTTGTGAATTCAGAGAAAATTATCAGCATTATACCCAAAACACCTGCAACAATTAAAAACAATGATTTTTTATCAGCCACAATTCTTTTTATCGCAGGAAATCTGTTTTTTAATGATATTAGTTTCTTTTTAATTTCTTCGGTCAAATTCAACCTCAGCACCCTCCCCAAGCAGTTCTTTCACCTTTTTGCGCACCTCATTCTTTTCAACTTCATCAGTCAAACCGTCAATATAAACACTTTTCACTTCAACTGTTCCGTCGTTATATTTCTGCAATTGTATCCGTGCTTTTTTTACTGTATAACCGCAGGAAGCGAGGCAATCGGTAAGTTCAGTTTCAAGTTCATGTGCCGCATATTCAAGCACTTCACCTTCAATCAGTTCAGCGGCAACGGAAGTGTTGATGTTTACGGAAGAAAAATCCATGTTAAGCTCTGATTCATCCACAACACCGAACAGCGGCTGCATGAAGCAAAACACAACCGAAGTTACAACAACAAGCCTCAAGGTGCTTTTTTGTTTACCGTTTGGCACAAGAGCGAGTAAAACACCCGTCACAATTGTTACAACACAAACGTTAAGTGCCCATGAATTCAAGCTTTTCAAGACACACCGCCTCCGCTTACAATGACGATACCCGTTGAAATAACAAGCAAAAACATCTCGAGTACAAGCAACACGGCAACAATTTTCAGCGTACAGCTCATGCAACCGAAAAGTGTACCTGCACCACCCATATCAAGCGACTCTGCCACAAAAGACGCCGTGTTGAAGCAAACGGAAAACAGTGCAATCTGCATCAACACGGGCAAACTCACGGCAAAAACCGCAAGGATACCGAAAAGTGCAACTGAGCCTTTTATAAGGCTGAAGCTCCCCATCACTGTTGAGTATGCTTCGCTTATTGCACTGCCGACTACCGGAATGAAACTGCTGACAACAAAGCGCACACTTTTTGAAGCAACGTTGTTTATACTCACGTCCATCACGTTTTTAAAAGACAAAACCGCGGTGTATATACTCATGGACAAACTGAGAAAAAAGAAAATCACCTTGTTCATCGCGTTCACAAGTCTGTTTGCATTAACGCTTGAATTAAGACAAAATGCAATTGAAACACTCAAAAATACGCTTGTCAATGGCAAAAAAACTGAATTGCAACAAGCCGAAATCACCTGGGAACACCCCATAACTGCCGTATTGTATGTCAGCGCAGATGCCGTTGAGCCTGAAACCGCCAAAATAACCGCAAACGCCGGCACAAAAGCCAACACAAATTTTGACGTAATTTCAATGGCACTCACAACTGCCGAAACACACTCACGAACACCGGAAATGCTGATTAGAATGCAAATGAGAATAGTGAACAAATCCGCTGCGGTATTGTCAGGCACAAGATTTTTGAGTAATGCAAGTAAAAGCAGTACACCCGTCAGCTTTGCAAACAACCCGAGCGGAGCTTTTATGTTTTGTATGAAAACAGATTTTACGGCAGAGAACAGATTTTCAAAAGAAACGTCAAACATGCCTGCTGATTCAACCGAATCAACACCAAGTTCACTGAGAAATTCAGCGGCATCATCGCTTAGCGCGTCATAAAGGCTGTCCGTATCAACCAAATCTTCAACTGAACTAACTGCTGACACATTAAACGCAGTTGCACAAAGGAGCATTAACATAACACAAAAATATAAAACCTTTTTCATATAACGGCACCTATTGCGATAACATTTCCGCCGTAGACAAAACAACCGCTTTTATTAACGGCAACGCCATACCGACAACACTTACACGACCGGCAAATTCAACACACGTCGCAAGCAATCCGTTGCCCGAATCCTTGCAAAGTTCTGCGATAAAATGCGTGAGTGCAACAACACAAAAAGCTTTCAGCGACAATGTAAAATATACATGCAATTCACCGTAGTTGTTCATCCACTCGCTCAGTTGATTAACAACATCTGAAACTGAAGACACAATCAACGACAAAACAATCGCCGCACCCGAAAGTTCAACTGCAAACGAGAATTCCTTGTTGTTTGAGCGCACAAAAAGAACTGCGCATACCGTGAGCAAAACAACGGCACAGATTTTAATTATCAGTATCACAAATCAAACAATCCTTCCACCGTACTGAAAAGCTCACTTATCTGCGGCAACAGCATTAAAAATACAGCAATCAGCCCGGCCAGAGTGAGTACCATTGCATATTCATCCTTATTCGCTCTTGACAAAAGCTGATTTAAAACCGCAACAATGATACCAACTGCGGCAATTTTAAAAATAAGGCTAATTTCCATGTTCTTTCCTCATAGAATCAAAATACAAAATAAAATCGCCGCCATAATGCCTGACGCAACAAACATTCCTGAGTATTTGCGCTTGAATTGTTCAGCATATCCCGCGGCTTTTGTTATGTTGGTTTTACACAACGCACAAAGATTTAGTTGTCCGTTTTTGTCGTTTGAACAAAGTGAAACGCCAAATGCCGTGAGTGTGTTGCGCTCATTGGTATTAAGCAAGGTGCAGCTTTCACCAATTGCCGTTTGCCACGCATACGGAAAATCCGCTCCATTCAAGCAAAGCCGAAAACATTCCTGCAAAAAATCAAGCCTGCACATCGAAGCATCTGTGCTGAGTTTGCCGACAAGCTCAGGTATAGGTGTCATAACGTACGATACGTCGTTTTCAATTAACGAAATCATCAGCACAATCGCTTCAAGCTCCGCCAGCCTGCGCGCCGCAAACAAGGCGGCATATATCCCCGCAAAAATCAACACAACGCAAATTGTTGCTGCTCCCGCATATTTCATCAAGAAGCTCCTTTGTTTCATAAATCCCTGCAATCCTGCCCGGAGTTTTTGATTCGCTGAGCAATACAGCATATTCAAAGCCGTATGTACTGAGCAAGCGTTTAATCTGTGGTCGGCTAAGCAATTCATTTTTGCTTGAAGCATGCACGCTCACCACAAACACAACACCCGAATTAATACCTGCTTCAATCGCCTCAAGTTCTGCATCGCTCACAACCTCATCACAGATAATCACGTCAGGTGACAAAGTTCTCAGCGCAGTTTCAATTGCATGCTTTTTGGAATAAGAGCTGAGAACGTCTGTGTTAACCCCGACATCAAAGCCGCACACTCCGTCGCTGACACTTGCTATTTCGTCGCGTTCGTCAATCACGGCAACCTTGCATCCGTCAACACCGCACGATGAAATCTGCCTTGCCATATCGCGAAGAATGGTTGTTTTGCCGCTACCGACCGGTCCTGCAAGAATTAGGCTCTTTTTTCTGTCACTAAAAAGCTCATTCACGATGTCGTCAGCGCAACCGATACACTCATGTGCAACGCGTATACTGATTGAAGACACTTCACGTACGCTTGTACAATTGCCCTGCGCGTCGCAGACAGCCTTGCCGCATATTCCTGCACGGTGTCCCGCACCGAACGTCACATAACCGTTACTGATTGAGTTGGCATGCGTGTGCAACGAATACCCACAAAGGCGGTTGAAGGTATCGTTAAGCGCAGACAAACTGACCTTCAAGCCCTTGTCAGCCGTCAAGCTCACTCCCCCGTCAATACAAACGCAGTAGCTTGCACGTGCAGTAACAAGTACGGGTGGTTTATTTGCTCTCAGGCGTATTTCCGTAACTTCACGTTTTATTTCATCCTTAACCTTCAACAGAATTTCACGAATATCGGGTGATATAATTTTTACTGCACCTTCATAATTCTTTGATGATAATTCTGCCATTTTGCACCTCCGAAAATGTCTTTGCTTAAATCTATGGCAAAACGGACAAGTATAGAACACAGACGGATAAAACAGTATGATTTTTTGAAAAAAATCCGCTTGACAATACAAAACCGGGGTGGTAATATAAATATAATATTGTTAAAGCGTTGACGGAGAAAATATCTGATAATGTCCTCCAGAGAGCAAGCGTCGCGGCTGAAAGCGCATGCAGGAACAAAGCAGGTCAACCACTCCGGAGTGTGAGCCGAAGCGCAAAGATAAGGCTTGCCGTTTGCTGCGTTAAAGCATCGAGTGCCGTAAGTTTACGGAATTCAGGTGGAACCGTGGAGTCATTATGCTTCACCCTGTTATTTTGCAGGGTGGAGTTTTTTATTTTATAAAACACATGAAAGGAAGAAAATCATGATTAAAGTTACACTCAAAGGTGGCGAAGTCCGCGAATTTGAAAGCGGAATTTCCGTAATGGACATCGCAAAGAGCCTTGGCGCAGGTCTTTACAAGGCCGCTTGCTCATGCACCGTCAACGGCACCGTCTGCGACCTTCGCACCACACTCAACGAGGATTGCGATGTTTCAATCCTTACATTCGACAGCGACGAAGGCAAATGGGCTTTCCGTCACACCGCATCCCACGTGCTTGCTCAGGCAGTAAAAAGACTTTACCCCGATGCAAAGCTTGCAATCGGTCCCGCAGTTGATGACGGTTTCTACTACGACTTTGACTGCGAAACAAGCTTCACACCTGAAGTTCTTGAAAAAATTGAAGCTGAAATGAAGAAGATTGTAAAGGAAGCTCTGCCGCTTGAAAGATATGAGCTTGACCCCACAGAAGCACTTGCAATGTTTGAAGCTCAAGGCGAAATCTATAAAGCTGAGCTTATTGCAGAGCACGCAGCTAAGGGCGAAAAAATCTCATTCTACCGCCAAGGTGAATTCAACGAGCTTTGCGCAGGTCCTCACATTCCCGATACCGGCAGAATCAAGGCTTTCAAGCTTACATCAGCAACGGGCGCATATTGGCGCGGCGATTCAAAGAACAAGATGCTGCAGAGAATCTACGGCACAGCCTTCACAAAGGCAAGCGACCTCGAAGAGCACCTTAACAGAATTGAAGAGGCTAAAAAACGCGACCACAATAAGCTTGGCCGTGAGCTTGAGCTTTTCACAACAAGTGAACTCATCGGCCAGGGTCTTCCCATTCTTCTGCCCAAGGGTGCAAGAATCATTCAACTTCTTCAGCGCTTTGTTGAAGACGAAGAGCAAAAGAGGGGCTGGCTTCTTACAAAAACGCCCTTCATGGCAAAAAGTGACTTGTATAAAGTATCAGGACATTGGGATCATTATCTTGACGGCATGTTTGTTCTCGGTGACCCCGAAGGCGATGATGAAGTTTTCGCACTTCGCCCCATGACCTGCCCGTTCCAGTATCAGGCATACCTCAACAGAAGCAGATCATACAGAGATCTTCCGCTGAGATATAACGAAACCTCCACCCTTTTCCGTAACGAAGCATCAGGTGAAATGCACGGTCTTATCAGAGTACGTCAGTTCACAATCTCCGAAGGTCACCTTATGTGCACACCCGAACAGCTTGAAGACGAGTTCAGGAACTGCCTTGAGCTTGCAATCTTCATGCTCAAAACTCTCGGTCTTTATGAGGACGTTTCATACAGATTCTCACAGTGGGATCCTGCAGACACAGAAAAGTACATCGGTACTGCTGAACAGTGGGATGAAGCTCAGGGTATCATGAAGAAGATCCTTGACAATCTTGAGATTCCGTACAAGGTCGGTGTAGGCGAAGCCGCATTCTACGGTCCGAAGCTTGACATTCAGATTAAGAACGTACACGGCAAGGAAGACACCCTCATCACAATTCAGGTTGACCAGATGCTCGCTGAGCTTTTCGGCATGGAATACGTTGACCGCGACGGCTCCAAGAAAAAGCCTTACATCATCCATAGAACATCAATCGGTTGCTATGAGAGAACACTTGCTCTGCTCATCGAAAAATATGCAGGTGCATTCCCCGTATGGCTTGCACCCGTTCAGGCAAAGATTCTGCCCATCGCAGACAGACACCATGATGCCGCATACGCCGTTAAAAAGGCTCTGCAGGACAGAGGCATTCAGCGTGTTGAAGTTGACGACAGAAGTGAAAAGCTCGGCTACAAGCTCAGAGAAGCACAGCTTGAAAAAGTACCGTACATGCTTGTTGTGGGTGACAAGGAAGCCGAGGAAAACACAGTTTCCGTCAGAAAAAGAGGTCACGGCGACATGGGCTCAATGCCTGTTGAAGAATTCATCAACCTCATCTCAGGTGAAGTTGACAGTAAGGTTATCTGGTGATAAAAATGAAATTGCTTGTTGTGGTTGACTATCAAAACGATTTTGTTGACGGAGCACTTGGTTTCCCCGGTGCAGAACTGCTCGACGAAAAAATCGCTCAAAGAATAAATGAATACGGCGAAGGTAATGTGTTCTATACACTTGACACACACTCCGAGGACTACATGGACACGCGTGAAGGCAAGCTTTTGCCCGTAGTGCACTGTGTCAAAGGCAGTCAAGGTCACGCGGTATACGGCAAAACCGCCGAAGCGCTCAAGGCGGTAAACGCCGTTGGATTCTGCAAAGAATCATTCGGTCTTGACATCAGCAACCCTGATGTTGTGTCTGCCCTGCCCCGCAAGGAAGACGTTGAAACAGTTGAGCTTTGCGGTCTTGTTTCTAATATCTGTGTTGTCAGCAACGCTGTAGCATTCCAAACACTTTATCCGCAGGCAAGAATTATTGTTGACTCTGCACTCACAGATTCCTTTGATAAAAGCCTTAACGAGCAGGTACTCAACGTGCTCAAAGGTCTGCAAGTAGACGTAAGATAACAACCTAATGTAAAAGCAAAAACAACAAACATCGGTTTACCCGTTGCTTGCCGCCTTCAGACTGTCGATAAAAGCACAAGAACAACAATGCTGTTTTTCAAAAACAAGAGAACGAAAAAACTTAGACTTATACATACATAAAAAATCGTACAAAGCATCGAACTTTGTACGATTTTCGCATTGTTTTGACCTTTTTTTGCCCACTCGGAGTACCTTTGTACACCTTCAGGGCAAAGAAAAGGTCATCTTGCACCTTTCTCGGCAGTCTG
>JAZNQF010000011.1:0-35606 GCA_045590055.1 Acutalibacteraceae bacterium | reverse complement strand
GCTACGATCCGACTTAGCAGCGGCGGCGCGGGCGGGGCTTTTTGCATGCTTTCCCCCGTGTGATGAACCGCAGGCTTTTCTGCACGCAAAAAGGCCAGGCGCTTGCATGCAAGCGCTCGGCGCGGCAGGGGCGGTGGTGCCCGTTTTATATGGTGTCTCCAAGTTCTACAATATACTCCTCGGCAAAGCTTGCCGCGGTTGCACCGTCTGCCGCCGCAGTGATAACCTGCCGGAGTGCTTTTGTGCGCACGTCACCTGCGGCAAAAACGCCTTCAATGCTTGTGCGTGTACTTTCGTCAGCAACAATGTAACCGTGTGAATCAAGCTCAAGCTGATTCTTGAAAAGCTCAGTTGCAGGGTTGCGGCCGATACTGATGAAAACGCCGTCAAGTTCAAGCTCTTTTTCATTGCCGTCTTTGTCGGAAACGGTAATTGCATTCAGTTTGAAATCGCTGTGAAGCTTCTTAACGGTGCTGTTGAAACAAAGCTCGACGTTCTGTGCGTTTTCCAATGCCGTGTGATAGATTTTTGTTGCCCTGAGTGTGTCACGGCGGTGTATGAGATAAACCTTCTGAGCAACGCGCGAAAGAATCATCGCATCTGATACCGCAGAGTTGCCGCCGCCGATGACGGCAACGGTTTTGCCTCTGAAAAAGTTTGCATCACAGTGCGCGCAGTAGCTTACGCCTCTGCCCACAAGCTCTTTTTCATTTTCAATGCCGAGCTCTTTGTGGTCAGCGCCCGTTGCAATAATCACGGTCCTTGAATAAAGCGTCTCTCTTGCAAGTTCAATTTTTTTAATTTTGCCTTCCAGCTCAACTGACTTTACCGTGCCGACTTTGGTTGTTGCCCCGAAACGTTCAGCGCCTTTTTTCATTTTTTCTCCGAGAGTGAAACCGTCAACGCCTCCGTCGAAACCGGGATAATTGTCAATCGTCTCGGTCAGTGTCATCTGACCGCCGATGGACATCTTTTCAATTACAACCGCTTCAAGTCCTGCTCTTGCCGCATAAAGTGCTGCAGAATAACCCGCAGGCCCTCCGCCGATGATAACACAGTCATATACTTTTTCCATGTTGGTTGCTCCTTTCAAAAAAAACGGTGTTGCCTGTGACAACACCGTTTATACATCAGATATCTGCTTTCCACAGACCGTGGAGGTTGCAGTATTCAAAAGCGGCAACGGGCTTGTCGTCGCAAAGTGCAAACTTAACAACGGGTGCATCGCCGGGCTTGAGGCATTTGCGCTGACCGCCGTTTTCGGTCTGCAGATATACCCACTGAATGAAGTGTTCTTCGAGCATGGGATGAGCAACAGAGCCAACCTCAACGGTAACTTCGTTGCCGTTTACGGTTACAACGGGAACATGTTTTTCCTGAGCGGCATCAACGGTGTTAGGCTCAAGAAGCTGCATTTTTTCGCCGCAGCACATCATGGGTACGCCTGCGTTGCGGATAAGCCCTACGATATTGCCGCAATGACGGCAGATATAAAATTTCATTTCACACATAATTGTTTCCTCCAATAAATCATATTTAAATCGACGTTAAGTCTTTTAAATTTTACCACGGCTACGCTTATATGTCAATTGTTGTACAATTGACTTTTGCAAATAAAAAGCATATAATTTCTGCGAAAGGGGTCGGTAGCGTGGAATTAAGCAATTGTTTTCCGGTATGGAACAAGCTTTCTCCCTTTGAACAGACGTTGTTGACACAGCATAGTGTGAAACGAAAAGTCAAAGCCTCAACAATTCTTCATAACGGCGAAGCTGAGTGCGATGGATTGTATATCGTACTGTCGGGTCAACTCAGGGTGTTTTCTGTTTCAGATGAAGGCAGGGAGATTACACTTTTTAGGCTGTTTGAAATGGACAACTGCCTGTTTTCTGCCTCTTGTATGATGTCGGGACTTCAGTTCAGTGTGTCAATCGAGGCACAGAAAGACAGCGAAATCATAATCGTTGCGCCCGATGCCTATAAAAAGCTGATGGAAGAATCTGCCACGGTTGCAAATTACACAAATAATCTTCTTGCCTCACGCATGACGGAAATAATGTGGCTTATGGAGCAGATCATGTGGAAAAGCTTTGACAAAAGACTTGCGGCTTTTCTGCTTGAAGAAAGTCTGCTCGAAGAAAGCGACTGCCTGAAAATAACTCACGAAAAAATTGCGGCAAATCTTGGCACTGCGCGTGAGGTTGTTACAAGGATGCTCAAATACTTCCAAACGGAAAATGCCGTTGAACTCTCAAGGGGCACCGTTAAAATCACGGATCGTGACGTGCTCACACGTCTCAGTCAATGAGAGCCACAACACCGTCGTAATCTCTGCCGCCGACTGCTTGGTTGACAATCTTGCCGTCCTTGAAAACGATGAGCGTAGGGATGCTCATGATGCCGAATTTTGAAGCGAGCTCAGGCTCTTCGTCCACGTTGACTTTGCCCACCTTGATATCGGGTCTGCTCTCGGCAACCTCATCAACAATAGGGGAGAGCATGCGGCACGGGCCACACCAGCTTGCCCAGAAATCGAGCAGTACAGTCTTTTCGCTGTTTATAACTTCTTCGTTGAAATTCTTGTTGGTGATAACTGATACTGACATAGTTGTGTCCTCCTGTTATGGTTTTATATTTTACACAGCTTTTCTGTTTGCCGTGGCTATTGTGCCGCGGTTTTTATCTGTGTTGTGTCTGTATTATATACCTGAAAAAATCATTTTTCAGTGACGAAGTCACAAAAAAGGGCGGATGTGGATATCCGCCCTTTGAAATTATGCCTCTTCAAAAGCATCCTTTGAAAGTCCGCAAATGGGGCATACCCAATCTTCGGGCAGGTCTTCAAAAGCGGTGCCGGGAGCAATGCCGTTTTCTTCGTCACCGATTTCGGGAATGTACTCGTAACCGCAAGGGCAAACGTATTTCATTGTCTTACCTCCTTTTAGAATTATCTTTGACGGCAAAAAGCCGACATATACAAAAGTGAATCAGCCTATGCAATCAGCTTTTTTTGTTGAAGGTGTGCACTTACCCCAGAAGAACGTCCGAAACCAGCATCACGCAAAAACCGATAAGCAACGCGTAGGTTGCACCGCGTTCACTGCCGTGTGCATGTGTTTCGGGTATCATTTCGTCGCTGATTACATAAAGCATGGTACCGCCCGCAAAAGCAAGGGCGAAGGGGAGAATTGCGCTTGCAATATTAACTGCCGCAAAGCCGATAAGCGTGCCGACAACCTCAATTACCCCCGTGAATGAGGCCAGAAGAAAAGTTCTTCTCGGAGAAACACCTGCTGAAAGCATCGGTGCAATTATTACCATGCCCTCAGGGATGTTTTGCAATGCGATGCCGCCTGCAATAAGCAACGCTTCGTTTGCGTTGTCTGAGCCGAAGCCTACGCCTGCTGCAATACCTTCGGGAAGATTGTGGATTGCAATTGCCATCACAAAAAGCATCACCTTGTCAATGCTTGCATTTGCAGAGTGGTCTTCAATATCTGCACCTGCAAGCTTGTGAAGATGTGGGGTAAGTCTGTCAATCAGGTTGAGAAACAGCGCACCCGTAAAAATACCCGCAACAGTAATCAGCAGTCCGTATTTCCCGCCGTGTTCAACCGACGGGAGAATAAGCCCGAGAACTGCGGCGGCAAGCATGATGCCTGCGGCAAAGGAAAGCACAATGTCGCTGAATTTGTGTGAGATTTTTTTGAACATGAAGCCGATGAGTGCACCGATTACGGTTGCGGCACCGACACCCACGGCAGTAAGTAAAACAAGTTTCATAAAAGCACCGTCCTTTTGTGCGCTCTGTACATCCAATTATACACCCAAGATTCAATCGTTTCAATACGTACTTATGCGATATTTTTAAATCCGTTGTTAATTTTGGTGCGCGGCACTTGTTTTTTTCTTAGAAAGGTGATAGAATACACAAGAATAATTTACATAGGAAGTGCAAACCATGCAAAAAATATTTAACCGAAAAAACACAGTTGTTTTCACCGTTCTTCTGCTTGTCTGTTTCATCACGGCATCATCCCTTCTTATTGTAAGAGACAGCTTTAACAACAAAGCGGAAGAAATCATTGCCGCCGCAAACAAGGCAGACGGAGAAGGCTCCGAGCTGAGCGAAAAGCTTGCAGGTTGGCTCACAAATCTTCTCGGCGACCTCACAAAAGAAGATGGTAAGGACGATAAAAAAGACGATAAGACAGACAAGGTGGTTGACAAGAAAGCAGAAGGCTACCTCAAAAAAGGCAAGGTATGCCTCGGCTTCTCAATTGCGCTTTATGTTCTCACTGTTATTTTTATGGGTATGGATATCGCGTGTGCCGCATATTCGGCATATCTTGAATCTCCCAAGTATGAGGCAAAGCTCAGGCTCATGCGCATGGCAGAAAAACGTAAAAAATCAATGATGAAATAATATAAGACTACCGAAAAAGGTGCAAGATGACCTTTTCTTTGCCCCGAAGGTGTACAAAGGTACTCCGAGAGGGCAAAAAGAGGTCAAAACAATGCTAAAATCGTACAAAGTTCGATGCTTTGTACGATTTTTTTATAGTTAACGATACAAATTTTTATTGCATTACGGTTGTGTTGTGTTATATAATGTAAGTACCCAAAAAGAAAGGATTGATACCAATGAACAGATTTACACTCAACGAAACATCATATCACGGCGCAGGCGCCATCAATGCCATCCCTGACGAAATCAAAAACAGAGGATTCAGCAAGGTTTTTGTTGCAACAGACCCCGATCTCATCAAGTTTGCAGTTGCAACCAAGGTTACGGATGTGCTTGAAAATGCCGGCATCGCCTATACCGTATATTCAGACATCAAAGCAAACCCCACCATCGAAAACGTACAAAACGGTGTTGAAGCTTTCAAAGCAGCTCAGGCAGACTGCATCGTAGCAGTCGGCGGTGGCTCCGCAATGGACACCGCAAAAGCAATCGGCATCATCATCACAAACCCCGAGTTTGCCGATGTACGTTCACTTGAAGGTGTTGCACCCACAAAGAATCCCTGCGTCCCCATCATCGCAGTGCCCACAACTGCAGGCACAGCCGCTGAGGTTACAATTAACTACGTTATCACAGATGTTGAAAAGAAGCGCAAGTTTGTTTGTGTTGACGTGCACGACATTCCCGTTGTTGCAGTTGTTGACCCCGACATGATGGCTTCAATGCCCGCATCCCTCACCGCCGCAACAGGTATGGATGCTCTTACCCACGCAATCGAGGGTTACATCACCAAGGGAGCATGGGAGCTTTCCGATATGTTCCATATTAAAGCAATCGAAATCATCGCAAGGTCACTGCGTGGCGCAGTTAAAAACGAAGCAGACGGCCGCGAAGGCATGGCACTCGGTCAGTATGTTGCCGGCATGGGCTTCTCAAACGTAGGCCTCGGTGTTGACCACTCAATGGCTCACACTCTTTCCGCTTATTACGACATGCCTCACGGCAAGGCTTGCGCCACACTTCTGCCCACAGTTATGGCATTCAATGCTGAATACACCGGCACAAAATACAGAGATATCGCAATTGCCATGGGTGTTGAAGGTGTTGAAAAAATGACTCAGGAAGAATACCGCAAAGCAGCAGTTGAAGCTGTACGTCAGCTTGCAGAGGACGTAGGCATTGTCACAAGCCTCAAGGGCGTTGTTAAAGAAGAAGACATTGATGCGCTTGCACTTGATGCTTTCAACGACGCTTGCCGTCCCGGCAACCCGAGAGATGTCAGTGTGGAAGACATTGTTGCAATGTACAAGAGCTTGATGTAATCGGTGACACAGAGCGCCGATAAAGGTGCAACAAATTGCTTTTTATTCTACGGAAAATAAACATTGGAAAATCGCCCGAGGCTCAATGCTTCGGGCGATTTTGGTGTTGATTAGCCGACCTTTGGTTACTCATTTTTACACACTGATACTCAAAGAAGCGGCTGTTTTGCAACCGCTTACGGTGTGGATTTTTTCTGCTTTTCAGTCGAAAAAGATATACGTTTTCCAACAGTTGAGTGATTTTCGAATAAGATGTACCCCTTTTTATTGACAAACTTTCATTACATTATATAATTAGTTAAGATTAATATTGATACAATTGGAGAATCCGACTTTCAAACGATTTTTATAAGGTAAGGAATGGAAAAAGTGAACGAAAAGCATGAAGCTCTTTCTGCGCAGGAAGTAACCGCGCAGTATTATGATGAAGGAACAAGATGGTTGCCGCTTGACCTTGCGGCAACTCTTTATGCTGCATCAAGAACAAAAAAATGGAGCAGAACCTTCAGGACGTGTGTTGTTCTTGATGAAGAAATTGACCCTGTTGTGCTGCAACACGCTCTTGACGATACAATCAAAAGGTTTCCAACCTTCAAAATGAAGCTCAGGGACGGACTTTTCTGGAGCTATTTTGAGCGTGTGAAGAACAATCCCAAGGTTCAGCTTGAAACAAAATATCCCTACCGCCCCATCATCATTGAGGGTACGGACGAGCCTTGCTTCCGCATTCTGTACTATAAAAACCGCATTGCAATCGAAGCCTTCCACAGTCTTACCGACGGCGGTGGGTCAAGCGTTTTCCTTGACACGCTCGTAGGCCGATATCTCCAGCTCAGAGGTGAGACGATTTCTTTCGGTGAAACCGTACGTAACGCCTGCGAGAAGCAGACCGTTGACGAGGCGAAGGACAGCCACTTTGACTATTACGATTCAAGTGTGTCTGCTTCAAATCCGCCCACAATAAAAGCTTACGCAAACGAAAACAACACAATCCCCAACTATGCCAACGTCATACACGGCATGTTCAGGGTCGATGAAATCAAGGCGCTTGCCAAAACAAAGAGTCTTACAATTACGGAATACCTTACCGCTTTGCTGATTTACACCTTCTGCCAATGCGCAGACGCGCCCATAACCGAGCCGATTGCAATCAGCGTACCCATGGATCTGAGAAAAAGGTTTGAGTCTGTTTCAGTGCGTAATTTCGTTTATATGACCGACATAACCTTCTGCCCTGAAGGCAGAACAGACGTCACCTTTGACGAAATATGCGATACGATACGCGGCGAGCTTAAAAAGCGCGCAACACCCGAAAATCTGCTCAAGAGCATCAGCTCAAATGCGAGCGCAAGGGTGTCTCCCATTATCAAACCCATTCCGTATTTTATCAAAAAAGCTTTTCTTAATAACAAGTATAAAAAACTGCAAAGTGCATACACAACCTTCTTCACAAACCTCGGCGAATATCACTATCCCGAGGAAGTGGCAAAGCATGTTTTGCGTGTTGAAAGTGTGTTGGCTGACACACCGTATATGCACTTCGGCTGTGCCGCTGTTTCAATCAACGGTTTGTTCAATTTCACATTTTGCAGCAGCAACCGCAACAAAGATAAGCAACGCTTTTTCTTCCGCTATCTTGCTCAGCAGGGTATAAAGGTGCGCGTTGAAAGTAATGTAGACTACGAATAATTTTGGTGATTCACATGAGATGTCTTGAATGTAATGTAGATTTAGGCGAAAACTATAAAAAGTGTCCCTTGTGCGGTGCCGCCGCAGTTGACGAAGCGCCGCTTATTGAAGGTATAACAACGGCTGAATATCCGAAGTATGACGATTCTGTGCTTCTCAGCGAGAAAACCGTGGTGAAAAAGAATTTCTACGGCAAGTATCTTATTCCCGTTGTGATTGCATTTGAACTCGGCTTCATCGTTGCTGCCGCCATGGGTCATTCTGCCTTCTGGTCGGTTGGTGTGCCCGTGCTTCTTGTTGCTGCATACGTTGTGTATCTTGTTTGCGGACTGTTGCAGAAAAAGGGTACTTTGCTTTACGGTTGCGAATATATGATGAAGCTTTCGCCCGTTGTTGTTCTCAGCCTGCTTGGTGCACTGTTTGCGCGCAGCGGCTTCTGGAATATGGTAATCTGCGGCTCCGTCTGCCTGTTCCTTTTCAACGTACTCGCCCTTATAAGACCCGAAAGAGCAAAGGCTCAGTTTTATTCTTTCCTGTATCTTGGTTGATGCGCTTTTGTCAATTTTGGCTTTCAAAGTACAGAAAAATTTGTTCAAATAATTTGGAAATATTTTAAATTATAACAAGTGAATTATTTTTTAAAAAAATATTGACATTCTTTTAACAAATATGTATAATAAAGCTGTAATTGTACAATAAACTATTGGGAGGAGGAGCTTTACATGAATGCATATTGGCAGCTTCTCATCGATTTGATCATGAAGATTATTGCTTTCTTCAAAAAAGACAGTGGGGACGAAGACCTTGAAGGTTCAGAAGATTGAGCCTTAAACAACTTTATCAGCATTTTACGACGGCACGTGTTTGTGCCGTCTTTTGCTTTTATGCGGCTGTTTAATTACATATAAAAATGTGAGCTTTCAGACGGTTGGTCAGAAGCTCACATTTGATTTTCAGTTGTCAAGAAAAGCAAAAATCTTTTCCCACACTGTCATGTCCTGCTGAGTCATGCGGTCAAAATCATAGCTTGCCTTAAATTTTGCCTTGCTTTCTTCAGTGGTGAATTCATTGTTTTTGATTTTTGCGGTGAGGTCTTTGAAAAATTTATCCTTGTATGCTACGGCATCAACTGTGAAATTCGGGTTGTGGTTTTTACCCTGCAGCAGCATGAATTCGGTGTTTTCCCTTGCGCTGAGCTGATTTTTCAACACCTCAAAGTGGTATTTGCTTTTTACGGTGTCATCGTCTGCAGAGTGGATGACAAGCAGCTTTGCCTTTGTTTTGCTCAGTGAGTCGGCGGCGTTGAGGTCAACATACTTCGGATTGTTCTGCCTTTCATATTCCAAAACGGTGGGAATGTATTTTTTCAGCACACCCGGAAAAAAACGGGTAACCATTGCTTCAACTGAAATGAAAGCTGATATTGCCACAATGTGAGTTACCTCAGGGTGAAGTGCGCCGATGTTGAGCGTTGAATAGCCGCCCCAACTGTGACCTACAACAGAGATTGCCGCATCCCCAAACTCTGTGTTTTTCAATGAGTTGATGCAGTAGTCAAGGTCGCATACAGATTGAGCGAAGCCTACAATATGTTCACCGCCGCTTGTCATGCATCCCGTATGGTCGTAGCCGAGCACGGTGAAGCCGTGACGTGCGAGCAGTTCAATTTCCTTCATATATGAGCGGTGACCGCCGCCCATACCGTGCTCAAAAATTACGAGGCGTTCTTTTTTTATCTCACCGTAGTAATAAAAATTGCCGTTGAGAGTTTGATTGAATGAGCCGGTGAAAGAATAGGGAAGGGCGTTGAGCCCGTCAAAATCAGTGTGGGCATAATAGAACGCAGTGCCGTAATCGTCGTTTCTTTTGACGAGCTCTTTTTTATATATTCCGAGAATCTTGTTATCAAAAAGCATGTTGCTTCCTCCTGAAACTGAAATTGAATGAAACACCCGTAACGCTCAAATGCAGTTACGGGCAATTTTCAAGGTGATTTATCAGCCCATTGTCATAACCATAACGGCTTTCTGGGCGTGGAGTCTGTTTTCTGCTTCGTCGAAAATTTCGTCTGCATGAGCTTCAAATGTTTCTGCGGTGATTTCCTCGCCCCTGTGTGCAGGCAGGCAGTGGAGCACCATGGCGTCTTTTGCGGCAACGCTGAGAAGCTCGTTGTTGATCTGGAAGCCGCGGAACACTTTTTCGCGCTCCTGCTGTTCCTGCTCCTGACCCATGGAAGCCCATACGTCAGTGTAGAGAATGTCTGCGTCCTTTGCCTCTTTTGCAAGGTCGGCAGAGCATGAGAAGCGGCCGGTTTCGTTTGCCCATGCCATAATATCAGCATCGGGCTTGTAGCCGTCAGGGCAGGCAACGCTCACGTGCATGCCGCACTTGATGCCGCCGACGATAAGAGAATTTGCCATGTTGTTGCCGTCACCGACAAAGCACATCTTGAGACCTTCAAGACCGTGCTTGTGCTCGCGGATTGTCTGCAGGTCTGCAAGCACCTGGCAAGGATGGCAATAGTCTGTAAGACCGTTAATGATGGGTATACTTCCGTATTCGGCAAGGGCCTCAACCTCTGATTGTTCAAAGGTTCTTATCATAATGCCGTCAAGATAGCGGGAAAGCACCCTTGCAGTGTCCTGAATAGGCTCACCTCTGCCAATCTGCAAATCTCTGGGGCTGAGGAAAAGAGCTGTGCCGCCGAGTTGATATATGCCCGTTTCAAATGAAACGCGTGTGCGTGTTGAGGATTTCTGGAAAATCATGCCAAGGGTTTTGCCTTTGAGCAGATGATGTTCAATTCCCTGCTTCTTTTCTGCCTTGAGCTTGTCTGCAAGGTCGAGCACGGCGATGATTTCTTCGGTTGATAAATCGGAAAGCTTGAGAAGATGTTTCATAGTTATTCCTTTCTGTATTTAAAGCAATAAATAACGATGCCGTATTATAACATAACAATTCAGCAAATACAAGTTAGGGAAAATTAATTTTGAGGCTGATGTAGCGTTCTTTATTTTTTAAGTGAAATTCAGATACAAGGCAAATAAATACCGCCGATACCGTTACGTATCGGCGGTCAGCTTGTCGAAAAACTCATTTTCGACAAGCTGTCAGACTGCCGAGAAAAGTGCAAGATGGCCTTTTCTTTGCCCCGAAGGTGTACACAAAGGTACTCCGAGAGAGCAAAAAAAGGTCAAAACAATGCGAAAATCGTACAAAGTTCGATGCTTTGTACGATTTTTTGTGTATGTATAAGTCTAAGTTTTTCGTTCTCTTGTTTTTGAAAAGCAGCATTGTTGTTCTTGTGCTTTTATCGACAGTCTGACCGCCGATACCGTTGTGTATCGGCGGTGTTGTTATGTGAGATTTATCTTGTGTATTTCAGCGAGTTGCCGTGTGTTGCAAACATGTCGTTGCAACATACGTATCTGATGTTGAAGAATGAATAGAGAATGTTGAGGATTCTGATCCAGATAGGGCTGATGATTGAGTGGCAGATGCAGCTGCATCTGACGGCTTCTTCCTCATAGTATTCCTCGTTGTCAACAAGGTCAACCTGAACAAGCGTTTGTGCGGTGCCGCTTGTGTTGACGATGAAAGTCTTTTCGCCTGCCTTCAGCTTGTCTTCACTTGCGATTTTTACAACGAATGTGTCGTAGGGGAGAGATACTCTTGCTTCACCTGCAAGGTTGCAGAAGCCTGCAGTTTTGAGGTTTCCGTTTGAGGCGTAGAGAATCTGATATGATGCGTTGGAAGCAGCTTCGCCTTTATAGTAGGCGCGGATGGTAACCTCATAGCCTCTCTGCATTCTGTAGTATGAGGGGTAGAGGTTGAGGATGCCGCCTTCAACAACAACGTTTGTTTTAACTGCACCTGAGCCGTCCATCCAACCCTGGAAAGCGTATGTATAGTTATTGTCAGCAGGTCTTTCCATCACTTCGCTTGCGGGCTGAATAACTCTCAGCTCTGAGCCGTAGTCGGCAAAAACGGTGCTGATTATTTCGTTGTTGTAGTCATAGAAAATAACCTTTACCTGCTCGTAGTCTGTGTCGTAGAGAGCTCTGATGTATGTATCGTTCTGAATGTTCTTGCCGTCACCGTCCCAGCCCTTGAAGGAGTAGCTGTGGTGGGTGAGGTTGATTGTGTGCGGAATGTCTGTGGGGATGGTGGCATCATTCTTGTAATAAACAGCCTGTGAGGGCTTGGTGCACCAGTTGCCGTAGCTGTCATAATACTGGAAATATACGTTGTACCATACTTCGATGCCTTCAAACTTGGCTTCGATGTCAGTGTTGTTTTCGGTTACTGCAAGCTCCTCAAGTGCAACAACGTCGTCGCCCCAGCCGAGGAATCTCCACTTTGCAAAAGCATCGTTTTCAGCCTTGGAGAGAGTGGGGTTGCCCTCATAAATGGGAGCACCGCCTGCCTTGGCATAAGTTTCGGCAATGAGTGACCTTGTGCCGTCACCGAGGGTCTTGTAAAGAGTTACTGCATAATAGCCGTCGTCTGTGATGTGGTCGGAGCAGGTTGTGCAGATGTTGTGCTGTGTGTAATCGTCTGTTGCAACGTTGTATGTATAGCTCGTCTCATAGGGGTGAGGAATCTTGTCTTTGTATGAGTTGGTGTTGACAACTTCACCTCTGCAGGTTGCGCAAAGGCAGATCTGATAGCCCACGCTTGTGCAGGTGGGTTCAACAGTTCTGATGACGTTAACAAGATTGTGCTCAGCAACCGGTTCAGTGTAGTTGTCCTTATAGCTGTCGCCGCAGGCGCAGGTGTGAAGAGTATAGCCCTGTACGCAGGTGGGGTTAACAACCGTTTCACTGTATTCATGCTCATGGTCGGCTGCAAAGGCAACGTTTGTAACCGAGAACATCATCAGCGCCGAAAGAACCACTGCAAGGATTTTTTTGAGTTTGTTGTTCATAATTGTTCCTCCTTTTAGAACATCGTACGACAATAGTGTCGTGTCTCCTTCTAAAGTATAGTGCATATTGGAAAAAAAGTCAATTAATATAATTTAAACGTAATGTTGCAATTTTCCGTCAAAATTTGCCTTTTATGCGGCAGATGTTGTCCGTGGCGCGCTTTTTGTACCGCGCCGCACGTTTTTGCCGTAAAAAAAGAGAAAAACTGCGCCTAAAAATTTCTGCGGTGTTGACATGTTGTTTTTGCGGTGGTATAATTCTGTAACGTTATGTTTTCGCTTTAAAGCGAGACAACAAGCAAATCGAAAGGAAGCGGCGGAAAACTCATTCCGTCAGCTCAGGGACAGAAAAATGCCAATTACACAATTGCTCGAAAGGAACGCCGCACTGTACAAAAACGACGTGGCGCTTGTTGAAATAAACCCCAAAAGCGAGCACCCCACAAGACATACGTGGAAGGACTATTC
The DNA here is from genome assembly GCA_045590055.1 of Acutalibacteraceae bacterium. Taxonomy (GTDB): domain Bacteria; phylum Bacillota; class Clostridia; order Oscillospirales; family Acutalibacteraceae; genus UBA6857. Next base: position 22,732 of record JAZNQF010000011.1, on the reverse strand, counting down.
CCTCATTGAATCCAGCCCTTATAACGCCTTCAGAAGCGAAATGACGTGGGGTGAGTTCGACAAGAAAGCAAACAGATTCGCCAATTTCCTGCTCACAAGGGGCATCAAAAAGGGCGACAAGGTTGCCATTTTGCTGATGAACTGCCTTGAATGGTTGCCCATATATTTCGGTGTGCTCAAAACGGGTGCACTTGCCGTTCCGCTTAACTACAGATACACCGCAGACGAAATCAAATACTGTCTGTCACTCTCCGAGTCAAGAGTGCTCATTTTCGGGCCCGAATTCACAAGCCGTGTTGAAGCAATCTGCAACAAAATCGACGACGTTGAGTTGCTTCTCTATGCAGGCGAGGATTGCCCCTCTTTTGCAGAAAGCTACGACAGGATGTCTGCCTATTGCTCATCAAAGGCACCCGGTATACAGCTTTCCGACGACGATGATGCGGCAATCTACTTCTCATCGGGCACAACGGGCTTCCCTAAGGCAATCATCCACGCGCACAGAAGTCTTATGCATTCCTGCAAGGTAGAGCAGAATCACCATGGGCAGACAAGGGACGACGTTTTCCTTTGCATACCGCCGCTTTATCATACGGGCGCAAAGATGCACTGGTTTGGCAGTCTGCTTTCCGCGGGTAAGGCGGTGCTTCTCAAGGGTACAAAGCCTGAGTGGATTCTCCGCACCGTGTCAGAAGAAGGCTGCACAATCGTTTGGCTGCTCGTGCCGTGGGCGCAAGATATCCTTGATGCCATTGAGCGTGAGGACGTAAGGCTCAGCGAATATTCGCTCGACCAGTGGCGACTCATGCACATCGGCGCTCAGCCCGTACCGCCGAGTCTTATCAAAAGATGGCTGGAATATTTCCCCAAGCATCAGTACGACACAAACTACGGCTTGAGTGAATCAATCGGCCCCGGCTGTGTTCACCTCGGTGTTGAAAACATACACAAGGTAGGCGCAATAGGCAAGGCCGGCTACGGCTGGGAAGTTAAAATTGTTGACGAAAACGGCGCGCTTGTCAACCGCGGCGATGTCGGCGAGCTCTGCGTTAAGGGCCCCGGTGTTATGAACTGCTATTTCAACGATGCAGTTGCAACCGCCGCCGTATTGCATGACGGCTGGCTTTTCACCGGCGACATGGCGCAGGAGGACGAGGATGGTTTCATTTATCTTGTTGACAGAAAGAAGGACGTCATCATTTCCGGCGGTGAAAACCTCTATCCTGTGCAGATTGAAGATTTCATCCGCAGCTTCTCCGAGGTCAAGGATTGCGCGGTTATCGGTCTGCCCGATGCAAGACTCGGTGAAATTGCCGCCGCGATTGTTGAACTCAAAGAAGGCGCAGAGCTGACAGAGGAGCAATTCAACGAACTTTGCAACGAGCTTCCCAGATACAAGCGTCCGCGCAAGGTTATTTTTGCAGATATTCCGCGTAACCCCACGGGCAAAATTGAAAAGCCGAAGCTCAGGAAGATTTATTGCGGCGAAAGCCTCGTTGCTCAGCAGATTGAAAAATCAGACTGAGAACTGCAAAAATAATTTATTGACATATCAGTTTTACGGTATTATACTGAACTGTATCACCGAAAGGAGAATGTAAAAATGAGCAAACAGAACATCGACTGGGGCAACCTTGGTTTCGGTTACACCAAGACTGCCAAAAGATACGTTTCAAACTTCAAAGACGGCAAGTGGGATGAAGGCTGCATCACTGCAGATGCCGACATCACCCTCAGCGAGTGCGCCTGCGTTTTCCAGTATGCACAGACCTGCTTTGAAGGCCTCAAGGCATACACCACCGAGGACGGTCACATCGTAACCTTCCGCCCCGACCTCAACGCAAAGAGAATGGCAGACACCGCAAAGAGACTTGAAATGGCTGTTTTCCCTGAGGAAAGATTTGTTGAAGCCGTCAGAGAAGTTGTGCTTGCAAACGAAGATTGGGTTCCGCCCTACGGCTCAGGTGCAACGTTCTATCTGCGCCCCTTCCTCTTTGGCACAAACCCCGTAATCGGCGTTAAGCCCGCAACTGAATATCAGTTCCGCATCTTCGGCACACCCGTCGGTCCCTACTTCAAGGGCGGCGTTAAGCCTCTCACAGTCAGAATCTCCGACCTTGACCGTGCCGCACCCAGAGGTACAGGTCACATCAAGGCAGGTCTTAACTATGCAATGAGCCTGCACAACATCGTTGACGCCCACAACAACGGCTTTGACGAGAACATCTATCTTGACCCCGCAACAAGAACAAAGATTGAAGAAACCGGCGGCGCAAACATCATCTTCATCACAAACGACAACAAGCTTGTCACTCCCAAGTCAGACAGCATCCTTCCCTCAATCACACGCCGTTCACTCATGGTTGTTGCAGAGAAGTATCTCGGCATGGAAGTTGAACAAAGAGAAGTTTATCTTGACGAAGTCAAGGATTTCCGCGAGTGCGGTCTTTGCGGCACTGCTGCAGTTATTTCACCCGTTGGCAAGATTGTTGACCACGGCAAAGAAATCTGCCTGCCCTCAGGCATGACCGAGATGGGCGAAGGCCTCAAGAAGCTTTACGACACACTCACCGGCATCCAGATGGGACGCATTGAAGCTCCCGAGGGTTGGATTCAGGTAATTAAATAAGCGCTTTCGGCTTGCCATATTGAGCGCAGAACGAAAATCAAAAATGACAAAAACACAGGTTGCGGTAAGCTCCTGTGTTTTTGATTTTCTAACCGCCTTTCGCCCCTCGGAGTATCTTCATACACCGTCGGGGCGAAAAACGGTTTCTGCATCTCAATCTGACAACCCTTCGGTGAGCGGTGATTTGGCATATTGAGAGCAGAACAGGAAGTAAAACGCAGGTGTTTTCGGACACCTGCATTTTTGTTTTATGTGGTTGAGTTTTTTAATTTATAGTTTTCTTGCTTTAATTACAACGGACAAAGGAAAATGCTTAGCCTTGAAATCGGCATAATAGCCCGAACTAAAGTCGGCTGATTTTTTTAGTACGGATTCGCTGGTTTCTTCAACAACTCTTTCAACGGCAAAGCCTGCATCAGCAAGGGCGTTTATATATGTTGAAAGTTTGCGGTTTTGTAAGGTTAAGGGATTGCCGTATTTCTTGAAGGTATAATAATCTTCTTCAAGATAATTTCCGCTGAAAATGATGCGTTCTTCATTTGCAACTGTTCTGTTACCGCCGGAAATTGAAACACTTTCCAAATCAACACAATGCAAAAGTGGATGATCCCAAGAAAAAATATAAACACCGTCTTGTTTGAGATAGGAAGCGGCGTTTTTAACAGTCTTTTCAAGGTCTGTAGTCCAACCGATTGCATAGATTGAATACACAACATCAAAATAGTTTTGCGGAATGTTTGTGCTGTCCTCCATAGGCTGATGAAGGAGTGTGCAGGAATACCCGTTCTCATTAAGTAATTTTTTTGCAGTTTTAATCTGTTCTTCGGAAATATCAAGACCGTAAAGTTCTTTCGCGCCGTGTTCGGCGCACCATTTGAGTGAATGACCGCTGCCGCAACCCATTTCAAAAACATTTTTATCGTTCAGGTCGGGAAAAAGGTGCAGTTCATCTTCTGTCGGAATTGAACAGCCGAGTACAGGTAATGCGGTTACACCGAAGAAATCCTCAGCCAATGCATCCCAGCTTTTTTCATTTTGTTTTAGGATATTGGTTTTCATTTTTACCTCATAACTAATTTTTGACAATAGGTTATAGAACAAGTGGTTTTGTTTTAGCTTTGAGTTTGCAAAAAAGCTACCCAAAAAGGATAGCTTATGACTATAGATGTGAGCAAAATGTTGACAAATGCAAACAATCGTGATAATATAATGATGTGGAACCCAAGACGGTTGCCACAGATAAACGGATTGAAAAAGAAGTTTTACTTCAGGACAATGAGTCGTCTCTGGTACAGACGGCTCATTTCCTTTTTCTATCGTAAATACGAAGCACAAAAGTTATAACAGCAATAGCTGTACTAACAATGGAGCAAATTCCGACAAAAGTAGAAAATGACATTAAGTATCGTCCTCCTTTGGTGAGATTGTTTTGGAAATCAAATCCACCTACGGAAGCTAATACACCTCCTGCTGCTTACCGCAGGTCAAGGAGGCAACCGTCTTTTTTACCGCACGCTACTTACAAAGGTGGCAAAACTCAGCAGTAAGCAGTGGGTTCCACAAGTTTATTATACAAATATGTAAAATATTGTCAATAACAAACACATAAAACAGTAATTCTCAAACAAACCGAGGGGCAAAAAGCAGGCAAGTCTTCTGCGGAAAAGTCGCAATTTGCAACAAGATTTGAAAAATCATTTTTGAGCAAATGATATGAAAACGCGAGAAAAACGGAGAAAAACGGAGATTGCGCTTTGTAAATTAAAAAATCAATAAAAAGGTGTTGACAATGCCTTGCGCCTGTGGTATCATATCCAAGCTAAAACAACAAAACGCAATAAAAACGGAGGAAAAATCAATGTCAACTTATATGCCTAAAGCGGGCGACATCACCCGCAAGTGGTATCTGCTTGACGCCGAAGGCAAGACCCTCGGTCACGTAGCCGCAAAGGCTGCCGTTCTTCTTCGCGGCAAGCATAAGCCCACCTTCACACCCCACGCCGACTGCGGCGATTTCGTCATCATCATCAACGCTGACAAAATCGTTCTCACCGGTAAGAAGCTCGACCAGAAGATGTACTACCATCACACAGGCTACATCGGCAACCTTAAGTCCGCAAACTACCGCACCTTAATGGCAAAGGATTCAACCTTTGTTGTAACCAAGGCTGTCAAGGGTATGCTTGCTGACACAGTTATCGGCCGCAAGTCACTCACCAGACTTCGCGTATATGCCGGTGCTGAGCACAACCAGGCTGCACAGAAGCCCGAAGCAGTTGAAATATAAGAGAGGAGGCTAAACCATGTACGATTCAAACCCCTATTTTTACGGCACAGGCCGCAGAAAGAAATCAGTAGCCAGAGTCCGCATATATCCCGGCACAGGCAAAATCACAATCAACGACAGAGATATCGACAATTATTTCGGTCTTGATACCCTTAAGCTCATCGTTCGTCAGCCTCTCAATCTCACAGAGACTACCGAAAAGTTCGACGTTGTTTGCCGTGTAAGCGGTGGCGGCGTAACAGGCCAGGCAGGCGCAATCCGTCACGGCCTTTCAAGAGCTCTCCTTCAGTATGATGCAGACCTTCGTCCCGCACTCAAGAAGGCAGGTTTCCTCACCAGAGACCCCAGAATGAAGGAAAGAAAGAAATACGGTCTCAAAGGCGCACGTCGTGCACCCCAGTTCTCAAAGAGATAATTCTTCCCGAACGGGTATTATCAAAGCCATTGGAATTCAACAATTCCAATGGCTTCTTTCTTTTCACAATCCAAAGCGCTCCGCAGTAAATTCTGCGGAGCGCTCGCTCTTATATCACTCGCTTGCCACATCAGGCTGAGCAAATTCGTGGGGAATGTTCTGCTCAATTGCCGCAAGGAGCTCGTCAACGGCGACGACTTCAACCTTGCTGTCATCAAGCTGACTGATAAAATACTTCAGGTCGTCCGGACCTACCGTCCATGGATGAACGTTGATTACGGTGTAACCGTTGATTGTGTTTATATCCGCAGGCTTTGCATTGATAATTGCCGCCTGCTCTGCAAGCCACTCGTTTGTAACCTCGTCTGCATTTCCGCTCGGATGCCAGAGACTGAAGCCTACACTCACAAACGGCTTGTCGTCAGAGAAATAAACTTTGCCGCCTCCGCCTGCGTAGCGGTCGGGGTCAAGCTGAAGAATGCCGCCTTTGATGTTATCGTATCTTGAAAAATAATCGAGTCTTTTCTGCATCCTCAAATCAAAGGTGCTGTTGTTTATTTCATCAAGAATGGTAACTACACTGAGTCCTGATTCAAGCATAACCGAAGCGGTGTAATCCGAAAAAGCTTCAAGCTCCTTTGAGCCCATCTTGGAAACTCTCGCATAACCTACACCTGAAGGGCCTGAAATGAACATCGCGTTGTTCGCATTTGTAAGCGTTCTTTTCAGGTCAACGTCCGAAAGCTCTGCGGCAAGCGGCGCAAACGTCCAGTTTACGGGAACGTCCGAATTGTAGCTCTGCCATGTGTGGAATTCGCTGAATCCGTTCTGAATCCACTGCAGATTGTCGCCGTCACTGTAGACGATAGCGACGTAATGCTTGTCGGCATCGAGATCAACCTCACCCTCAAACGGTGCGGCAAACTTTTCGTCAGTTGCGTTGAACGATGAGAGAATGCTCAGGTTGTATGAATGGTCGGAGGGGATAACGTGATGCCCGTAGCGTGAGATGGATTCGTTGAATTTCACCTCATACTGACACCAGCCGAAGATTGTTGCAGAAGGCTCAAGGTCTTTCATCACACTGTCACGGAAAAGCCTGCCAACATAGTCATTGTCATCAACGTACATAACAAAGATTTTCTGCTGAACGGCAAAATCTCTCATTCCGTGCGCGTAGTAATACAGGTGAACAAGGCTGTCGTTGCGGAAGCTGTCCTTGTTTTCTTTGTAGAAATCCTTAATGTAGCCGATGTCGATATTGTCGCCGCTGATGTCGGCGCGCTTTTCAAAGCCAAGCTGAACAACCGTTTCTTCATCCTCGGGGGTTACAGGCAGCCAGCCGTTGAGCGTGGCAAGGTTTGTTGCGGTGTTGAGCTGGCCGTGGTCCTCTGCAGTTGCGTAGAGGGTGTAGCCGCTGTCTGCAATGTATGAGTTGAACTTCTTGACAAGGGTGCTGAAATTCCACGGCTTGCCCGCTTCGTCGTTGTACATGAGTGTATGCCCCGCACTTTGAAGCTCACTGAGCGCGTAACGGCTTGTTGCATTGCCGAAGTCAATGAAAATCTGAGGCTTGTCCCTTGCAACAAGACCCTGAAGGGCGTTGACGGTGTGGCGCTGAGCGCTTGTAAGCGCGGAAGCTTTAATAACGGTTATTTCGTCTGCAAGCTCATGCTCGTCAAACCTTTCCTGCATGTCAACAAGAGTCTGCTCGTTTAGCGGCTCGGGTGCGTTGACAAGCAACGCCGCATCAAGAGCGTTGAAAAGAAGTGTAATCAACAGCACAATGTATGAAATAACGGTTCTGATTATATCCACGTTAGCTCACCTCTGTTATTTTATATAATTGGTTTTGATTTTGTTTTCGGGAATAAGGCGAGGAGAGTATTTTTCATCAGTGTGACCGAGGGTTATTGCACAGCAGGGTACCATTCCTTCGGGTAGACCGAGCTCTTCAAGAAGCTCTGCGTTGTCGTTGAGGAATCTGACCGCGCCCCAGATATGACAGGAGCCTATGCCAAGCTCGGTTGCGGCGGTTGCCATGTTCTGAACAAGAATTGCAGCGTTGGAAAAATTAACGTTGACGCTTTTGAGTTCTGTTGAGGGAATGAGCGACGAAACGAGAACAACCGTTGGTGCGCCGTAAAACGGTCTGTGACCGCCTCTTTTTTCGCAGTAGTCTTCCCATCTGTCAAGGTAGCCGCGGTTGCTGATGACCGTGAGCTGCAGAGTATCAAACCGCGCTCTGCCTACGGGTGCGGCATAAGCCGCCTTGAGAATTTGGGCGAGCTCTGCATCGCTTACGTTTTCGCCGTTGTATGTACGGATTGACCTTCTGCTGAAAAGGTTTTCAAACGTGTTCATTCTTTAACTCCTATCTGAAGCTCGTCTGCATATTGCTTCATGGCTTCGATGCAGATGGAAGCGACCTCCTTCACGTCCATACCGAGCATTTCACAGCCCTGCTTAATGAGCTCGCGGTTGCACTTTGCGGCAAATTTCTTGTCCTTGAATTTCTTCATAAAGCTTGAAATTTCCATGTCGGTTATACCTGCGGGGCGCATTCTTGCCGCCGCCTAAATGATACCCGTAAGCTCGTCAACGGTGAAAAGGGATTTTTCCATATTCGTCAGCGGCTCAACGTCGTTTATGATTGAATAGCCGTGAGCGAGGATGGTGCGGATTTCTTCTTCGCACACGCCTGCGCTTCTGAGCGGCTCTGCGGTGTGTGCAAGATGCTCGTCGGGGTGCTGCTCATAGTCGTAATCGTGCAGATAGCCTATTGCCATCCAATGTGCCTTATCTTCGCCGAAATGCTCTGCAAGTCCGCCCATGGCAACCATAACGTTCTTTGCATGCAGAATAAGATGCGGCTCGGTTGTGGTTGTTGCGAGCAGCTCCTTTGCTCTGTCCAACGTCAGCATTTTAATCTCTCCTTTGTTTCTGCTATGGAATAATTATAATTCTATTATGGTGCGATGTCAACACGTAAGAAGATTTGCGGATTGATGATGGGAGCACGATTGTTAAGGAGAAAACGGAGTTTTTGTGCAAGGTGTTATCGGACGGTGAAACTCAGCCGTCAAGAATGTATATACATAAATGATGCCGGGCGGTGATATTCACCCTTTACATCTGCACCCGGTAAGTGCTATAATGTAAAAAAAGAAAGAAGGTGCACTTTATGGAAGTTATTGAATTTGCAAAACACGTTGTTGCAACCCTGCTTACACTTATTTTCCTTCCGATTTCCTTCATGCTTCCCCCGACGGATAGCTACGAGGCAAAAGACCCCGACGCGCTCAAAACGAGTTTCACCGTGCTCTCCGACATTCACATTGAGGGCAACAACTATCAGACCTTCAAGGAGTTTTCAGAGATTCTCAAGGAAGTTCACAACAGCAAGGATAACGACACCCTCGTTTTCCTCGGCGACAACACCATGAACGGCCAGAACATCGAAAGCATATATTTCTTCGGTGCGCTCAGAATGGCTCAGGCGGCAGACAATCTCATAATCGCCCCCGGCAACCACGATTATGCCAACGGTACGGGCAACTATGAAACGATGTATAAGCGCTTCAACAAATATGCAAACTTTGCAGGCTGTGAAATTGAAGCAAACAACTATTACAAGGTCATTGACGGATATTATTTTGTTGTGCTTTCAACCGAGAGTGACTCCGTCAACGGCATTGACATTTCCGACGCTCAGCTTCAATGGCTGACAGACGTGCTTGATGAAGCCTCTCAGGAAGATAAGCCCGTGTTTGTTTTCTCACACCATCCCGTGAATTACGTTGAAGTCGGCGAAGCGGACAGACTTTCAAGCGTGCTTGACGACTACGACAATGTGATTTTCTTCTGCGGCCATACACACTTTGCACTTTCACCCAACTCAGTTTCAACCGTAGACGGCGTTCTGTCTGTTAACGTGCCCAAGTCAACCGAGCACGCCGTCGAAGGCTACGAGACAGGCATCGGTGCAGTTGTTGAGGTCTACGAAAACGAGGTGCTTCTCAGATTCCGTGACTTTGATGACGGCGAGTGGGTTGAGGGCTACGAATACACCTTCGCATATTGATTCTTACGTGCAAAACAATGCAAAATCGCACAAAGCTCAATGCTTTGTGCGATTCTTTTATTTGATTTCGTATCTCCAGCCGCCGTCTGTCTTGTCGGGGAAATAGTAAAACTCGCTTTTGTCATCATCAAGAAAAACGTCGAGCATACCGAGCATATCACGCGCGAGGTTGCCTTTTCTGAAGTCTTCAAGCTCCATCCAGAACACTTCGCCCTCTGCAGATGATTTCAATTCGCCTTCAAATCTGTCCGTTTTATAAAACAGAACGATATACCTTACGTTTTTAGAATGAGGCCACTGCTTGATGCCGCAAAGTCGGGGCGCAGAGATTGTCAGCCCCGTTTCTTCAAACACCTCTCTGATAACCGAGTCGGTGAACGATTCGTGCCTTTCAACGTGTCCGCCGGGGAAGGTGAGCCCTGTCCATTTGCCGTTGACTTTGTTTTGTACAAGCACCTTGCTGCCGTTATAGACCATGCACATGTTGGTGAGAACGACTTTTTCTGCAAGTTCCATGTTATCTCCCTTTCAGTACCGTTGACTCTTATTCGCTGAATCTGCTTTTGCCCCACCAATCGGGCATCAGTTCTTTGAGCTTCACCGTCTTGTGAGTGTCAAGGTCAACAAGAAATTCAATTTCGCCGCTGTCCTTGTCCAGCTGCATCATCAGTTCGCGGCAGGCACCGCAGGGTGAGCCGACCTTGCCGTTTGACATCACGGCAACCACCTTGTCAATGCGGCTTTCGCCGTTGGTAATCATGCTTGCGATGGCGTTCCTTTCCGCGCACATGCCCAACGAGCAGGCAGTGTCAATGCACACGCCAACGTACACGTTGCCGCTTTTTGTGAGTATTGCCGCCGCAACACCGCCCGCATCAATAAAAGGGGAGACGGTGCGGCTGTTTTGCACATTCACCGCTGCGTTGTACAGCTCATTCCACACATTCATGGTTTTACCTCGTTGTTATATCGGGAACAGATAATTATTCTTCGTCGGCTTCCTCGTCTTCGGGTTCTTCAAGAATCTCATCCTGATTTGTGAAGAACTTGATTTTGTTGATGGGGGTGCCGAGTACCTTTTCGCAGCTTGCGCTCAACAGAGACATCGCTCTTGATTCGATAACGGTGTTGATCATTGCAAAGTCGATGAGTACCTTAAGCTGTGCCTTGATGAAATCATCGTCCTTGTCGTTAAAATAGTTGTCCTCAACCTCTGCAACGGTTACGCCTGTGAGGGACATATCCTCGTTGTAGCTTCTTTTGTTGGTTTCAAAGCATTTTTGCATGAGGGTGAGCATCTGCTCCCTTTTGCCTGCTTTGAGCGCGTTGTTGAGTGAAGTTGTTTTGAGCTTGAATTTGAAATCAAGCTTGCAGGACTTTACAACTGCAGTTGCAAGCTTCACAAGGTCGGGGTTGATTTTTTCAGGTACGAATACTTCGTTGTTCTTTTTGTAAAAGTAGGTCATTTTAATTCTCCGTTCTTTTTGTATCGTGCGGTATATTCTATCAAATTATGTAAGCTTTTTCAATGGCGGATTTGAAATTTGCACTAAGTGATGTTCTCAATTATCCTGCGGGTAGCTTACACCGATCCGAATCTGATTTTATCCAAAGCCATGTTGTTACCTCCGTGTTTCCTATGCTACCGGAGTATAACATTTATAACGAGATATTTCAAGTGACACACGGCTAGGGTGACGGGTATAACCCGAACCCGCCTGAAAGCGTGAATTTTCACACGCTTTTCGGCGCTTCGGTTTTGAAAGGCGTCAGCCTTCCTGCGTCCTCATCATCCGAAAATCATGCAAAAATTCGCACTTTTAGGTCGAAGATTTTTTACAGAGGAGATTTTCGGCGAGCCAAGACACAAAACGCAGCAAATCCTTGACGGATTTGCGAGTATTTTAACGAAGGATTGACGGAAATCCACCTGTAAAAAACGGGTTCGGATTATACCCGTCACCCTAAGGTGCAAAGCAGTCAGGCTCGGCAAGCTCAAAAAACACCTGCACCCTCCAAGGTTGAGTGTGCAGGTGTTAGTATTCACTTATACAAACTCAGCTTTTTATAACGCCTTATAAAGCACAAGCTCAGAAGAAAGCGATGCAGGAATATAAACGTTTATGCCTTCATATTTAAGCTCCCTGCCCGAAATAATGAAGTTTTCGCCGTTGTTATCCAGCGTTACCTCATACTGCTTTGAGGCGTCTGCACCCTTCAAGCGGATTTTTCGTACGGTCTTGTTTGCCGCACAGAGATTAAATGCCGCCAACGCGCCTCTTTCGCCGTCGGGTGAAGCAATTTCAAGCGCCGAAAATCCGTCATCAAACGTTTTTGCAACGTCGGGTGTGTGGTGGTAGGTTTTTGCTTGTGAAAGGAAGGGTCTTATGAAATCCTTGTATACGCGTACACTGTGCTTAACGAATTCAAGCTGCGCCTCGTTCATGGGCGCTGTTACGGGTGAAATAACGTTAAGTGTCATGTGGCTGAGCATTGTGTTGCGCATCTGCAGGTCAAGTGAGCCGAATTTGTGGCCGTTCATGCCTGCAAACAGTCTGTCAACACGCTCGGGGGGCAAAGCAATTGTCATGCCGTTGGTTATCATTACACAAAGCGGTGCGCACTGATTATCTGACACCCACGTGTGATTAAAGGCTTTCATCATGCCAAGGTCGGTGCGTCCGCCGCCGCCTGCACAGTTTTCAAAAATAACGTTCGGAAAACGTTTTTTCAGCCGTGAGTAAATCTCATACACTTTTTTAAAGTGGCGGATGGAAAGGCTTTCCGTCACACCTGTTCCAACGTCGCGGAGGTTGAAATACTCCTTATAGTCGGTGTTGTAATCAATTCTAAGCAAATCGAGCTTATATTCCTGTATAAACCTTGCAAGCTCGTTTTCAATGTATTCAGCGGCATCGGGGCGGGTGATGTCAATGAATCTGTTGGTCGGGTTGCCGTAAACATTCGGTGCGCGCCATTCGGGGTGGTCTGCGTATTTCGCAGACAGTTTGCCGAGACTCTCAATGTCTGCCCACAAGCCAAATCTCATACCCTTTTGGTGGCAGTAATCAGCCAGCACGGTTATTCCGTCCGGGTAGCGGTCAGCATCGGGAACGTTTGTGCCCGTAAAGTCACTCCACTGAGTCTGTCTGTCGGGCGGACACTCCCAGCCGGCATCAACAATAAATACCTCGCCACCCATTTCGGCAAAGCGGTCTATATAGGCTTTGCTTGTTTCAACCGTCATGTCGTGCTCTGCGCCCATACCTGCGCCCACAAGTGCGGCGGTGGGGTCTGCTTCCGGCAGATTCAGCACGGACTTGCGGATATGCGAATGCATCTCATAAACGGCATCGTCAAAATCGCCGCAAACCATGCCCATGTGTACCTCGGGCGTGACAAAAGTCTCTTTCGGCTCAAGCACGTACATCGGGTTGTGCGCGGTTATTTCAGCCTTGAATGAAAGGTGCGTGTCGGTGCTTTCGGGCTTTGCGTTATAGTCAAAGGCAAAACGGCAACCGCCGCTCCAGCCAAGCTGAGCAAACCAGATTTTGCCCGTGAGGTTGTTCTTCAGCATAATCATCGGGTGACGGAAACGGTCACGGCAAAAGCGCGTATTAATTTCCGTTACCTCTGGGGTCAAGTCTCTCCAAGCAAACTTGCCCTCATTTGCCCAACGGTCGTCTGTGAAGTATCCGACGGAATAGTATTTTTCGATATCCTTTGAAAGAGTCAGCTTTTCTGTGTCCATTTCGTCAAGCGCACCGCCGAGAAGCGTCAGGCGGCTGAGACACATTGTGCTGTCGGACTTGTTATGTATCTCATAATAACGGGTGAACATCTGCGTGCCGTCAAGCACAGTGATTACCTTAACGGTAACGGGCTTCAGCGTGCTTTCAAGGGTGACGGTTGCTTTAAGAGAAGTTTCGGTTCTTTCGGTTTGAAAGTCCACGAATTTAAGGCAGAAATCCACGCTCTGCCCGTCAAGCTCAATGTTGAATGCAAAAGGTTCACTGTAGTGTCTGTGGTCGGGGTGCGTCGGCATGCAGGCAAGCAAATCGTTCGGGTAGCCTGCACCGTTCCAGCCGTTGGAAACAAAAACGCCGTTAAGCAACATTTCTTCATAAACCATGTTACCGCTGCGGTAGCAAAACGTAGGATTTTCGCTTGCTTTGCAGTATATATCAAAATAATTTTGCTTCGTTCCCATATCAACGATCCTTTCGCGTTTTATTTATAAAAAGTATTGCACAAAGCGGTAGTTTTGTCAATGAAGACGGGACTAAAAATGCAGGTTAAAGAGGGGGAGACGGTAGATAATAAAATTTGCTTCGGACAAAGTATTGCACTCCGTCGGATAAGGCGGCACAGTCAGCAAAACCCACCGCGCAACAGCTTTACGCGGTGGGTTAATGATTACGGCAGGTTGATTTTTCAAGCTATAATCGTGTGGATATTCTTTTCCATCAGCTCGAAAAATCTGCTGACGATTTTTTTGTCCTCGTCGTTTCCTCTTACACACATTGAAAGTGTGATGATGTTTTTGTAGGTTGTAGCTGTGAGGAGAACAAAGGGCTTATATTTGACCGCGCCCGACATGAAAGCATCTGTGGGTTCGTGACCGCAAAGCGCAAAATGTTGACCGTTGAGAATACCTATGTTGCTCATTGCCATGAGCGGATTTGAATATCCGATTTTTATGATTTCTTCGGAAACACCGTGGGGAAGAACGTTGTATCCGAAGTTGAGAAGCGGCAGACCGTAGAGCCCCATGAACTTGTCTTTTTTGAACTTGTTTGAGCTGAGCACCACGTATTTTATCGTCTCAAAAATATCCTTGCCGCGCTCGGGAATGGCGCACTGCATCCACGAAGTATGGTTGGTGAAGCCCTTGTTGTCAACACTGTTCATGTGGCGGCGAAGGTCGATGGCGTTTGATATCATAACCGTGTCGCTTGCGGGATAACCCGCCAGTTCATAGATGCTGAAAAAATAGCTTGCAAGCAGAAGCTCGTTGATTGTTGCGCCAAGCTCCTTGCCTTTTGCTTTAAGCTTTTTCAAAACATCCTCACTGAATTTTTTTCTTGCGATAAAGGATTCATCACGGATGTTATCGGGGGTGAGCGGAAATTTGTGGTCGTCCCTCGCGTTTATGTTTTTGAAAAGCCGACGGGCAACACCTGCTTCGGTTTTTGAAAAACCCGAATAAACGTCGTCGTAAGAGCGTGAGCCGGTTCTGAAGTGAATGGGGCTTATACCTTCGCTGACGTATTTACTGTAGTTTTCGCAAAACTCCTGCAGAAAATATTTCAGGTCGCCGCCGTCCATGCACATGTGGTTTTCCACCATGCACAGCGTGCTTTTATCGTCTTTGATGAACAAAGCCACCTTCATCTGTATGCTCTCAGTGGGGGATATGTATTGTGTGAGGAATTCATCAACAGCCTTTTCAATGTCATCGGGATATATAACGCTGAATACATCGTCGATTTTGTAGGGCATAACCTCCCAATGAGTGGAAAGCTTGTTGTCAACAAATCTGGAATGAAGCACAGGAGCTTTTTCAAAAGCGCAGATGAGCACGGTTTTAAGGGCATCTATGTCGGGTATAAAATCATATTTCAGTTCAACGTGCACCATTCTGTCGTTGAAATCGCGGAACAGATAATGCATTTTATCCCACAGTTCAGCATTGAGTCTGCGTGCCATTATTCATCCACCTCCTGCTTATACATGAAATACTTTGTGTTATATATTATAACAAGCAAAATATAAACAAAATCTGCCACGAGGCCTAAAAGCACGGTCGGCCAGCCGGTGCTCCATGAAATAACACCGTATGCAGAGAGGATGATATAAAGCATTGTTGAAATAGCAGGCATATAAACGAACAGAGAAATTGTTCTCAGCTTCTGTTTTGTGACGTATGCGAAAATAAGATCGGCGAGCAAAGCGGCGATGATACCGCCCGGTACGATGGGCCACGAGACAACTTCATCAGGTGTCATCATAAGGACAAAAAGGAACGTGAATACCGCCGCAAGCACAGTGCAGCCGATAATCAGCACGCGCGCTATCGGGTGGAAGATTCTGCGCATTGTGCAAAGCTTTGCTACGGCAAAGGTTGAGTAGAATATAATAAGCGAAAAAACTCCGCCGACGATAATAAGCCACGTTTTGTCCCAAGCATGCGTAAGTGCACTCACCGAGAAGTATGCAAAGAAAATCAGCACGAAAGAAGCGACACCGAAGACCGGCAGAAATACTTTCAGAAACTCAGCCCTCCGTCTTTTCTTTTCGTATTTCGGATAATTTGCCTCAAGGTTGCAGAATTCATCAGCAATCAGGTCGTTTATAACTTTTTCGTCTTTTAGCCCCGAATAGACGTATTCTTTTGATTTTTCAGTCATTTCGTCCAGAAGCTTTTTCTTGTAACGGTAAACTGATTGACTGTCTTTCAATCCTGCGCAGGAGGTCTCAATGTATTCAATAAAGCCCGTCATAAGAATCCCCCGATCGTGTTTTTTGCATGGTTCGGATTATATTTGCAACCTGATTATACCACTATAACTTTATTTATACAATAAAGTTCTGTAAAAACAAATAAAAATGGTTGGGGAGGAGGGGAGTGGATGTAAGCTGAAAGTTGAGTTTAGCGTTGACTTTGAACGGTTCTGGTGGGGATTGGATATGGTGGTGTAAGATAAACCCGAACAGAGTTTTATGTTCTGCTCGGGTTTGAATGCTATCAATTTTTATTTTTTCTTTTTAAATAACAAGTCCAAAGCTTTATATGTTGCTTGTCCTATAATATCTTTAGGTTCATCTGTTTTAGTGCCGTTTGCTATGATTTTTCTATATTCTGAATTTAATATTTCATTTGCAAATTCACTACTGTAGTATTTTTTCACTCTTGAAGCCTTTTTCCAACCGGGAATTGCAAAAACAAAGAGTATCAAAATACTTGCAAGGATTGCCAACACATTTCCTTTTGCCAAAAAGTAATAACCCAATAAAGCTGAAATAACCGGCAACCACGAAACAACAAAAACATAATAGAATAAAGCTTTTTTTCGCGCTTTATCTGTATTTGTCAAGCTGTAAAGCAGATTATCAACATTGTTGTTTTCGATAAAAACAGACTCATATATATATCCGTTCTTATCATCTCTATGCTCTAAATCTTTAATAATTAATGTTTGAAAAT
Organism: Acutalibacteraceae bacterium; assembly: GCA_045590055.1. Lineage (GTDB taxonomy): Bacteria > Bacillota > Clostridia > Oscillospirales > Acutalibacteraceae > UBA6857. The sequence goes on along the minus strand of JAZNQF010000011.1, from coordinate 6,110 downwards.
CATTAGTTTCGCATATATTAAAAGAAACATCACACACAAGAGAATTGACAACACTTTCGCCATCAATAAAGCCGTCAACAAGAGCAAATAACAGATTCAATAATACTTTGTTCTTTTCCAAAACCTGTATTTCAATTTTAGCGTTATTATCAATATCCAAATCAGTAATTGTTTTATCTTTACGCAAGGGAAATGTTTTGCCGTTACAAATGAGATTTAAATTATTATAAGATGACTTATTAACGATGTTTATTTTCATAGTATATCCTCCATAAAGACACCTTGCTTTTAAAGTATACTACAAATAAAAGATTTTTTCAATAAAACCATAAATAGTCAAACACAAACCAAAAAGACAGTCCGCAGACTGCCTTTTTGGTGGAGCATAGCGAGGTTAAAACCTCTGCAACAACACGAACTGCAGAGGTTTTTGCGTTATGTTCATTATAAAATATGTATCATTCCGTATACACCGCAACAGGGCCGAACAATCCGCTTGATACGGAGTCTTTTGCATATTCCCTTTCAATGCTAAAATACGGTGATAATTCTTCGATACTCCACTTGTCAAAATAGTCGGTGTGAGTATACCAATTTGCTGAGGTGTTTGTTACTGCTATTTTCAGCCGGTTGTTTTCTGTAAGTACACCGTCGGGTATTCTGAATCTGTATGGGGACATAAAAGCTGTTCCCAACGGTTTACCGTTGAGATATACCTGAGCCGCAAAACGCACATCCCCAAGATCGATTTCGCCTTCTTTTCCGACTTTTTCGGCGGGGAGTGTAAACGTTGTTTCACAAATACAGCTTCCGGAATAAGCACTGCCGATAAATTTTGCCCAATCACCAAGGCTGACGGGAACTGCCTTATCAAAATGTTTTATGTTTTCAAACCCGTTTTCATTGCAAATGAGTTCAGTTTCTTTTCGGAACAAGAGCTTGCTTGTAATATCAAATCTTTCACAGAAAGTTTTCATGTTTTCTGCGTTCAGCGCTTCATCTGTAAGCAATATAACAGCAGTTTCGCCTATGGTGAGGGACAGATGCAAAATACCGCTTTCTGTTTCAAAACGCAGTAATTTGCCATTAATCAAATCAAGCAGATATCCGTTGAATGTGGGCAGATGCACCCGATAATTACCGCTTTCACCCGTTTCTCTGAACAGAAAGAATAATTCTTCGTTTTCTGTCTTTCTGTGCAGTGCACGCAAACCGATACCTTCAATCTTAATTACCGGTGTAAGGTCAGAAAGAGTGTGTGAAACCTTACCGCCGCCTTTGACAAAAATGTTCAGCACTTTTTGCGTTTCGCAGGGGATATAAGCGCTTTCGGGAATTATAATGTGTTTGTATTTCGCGTTGCCGATGCATATACAGCCTGTTTCTGCACCTTCTGCAATCTGTATAACATCATCGTCAACGATGTCAAAATCTACCGTTATATCCTCCAACGCTCTGCCGAGGTTATCAAATTCTTTTGCTATTGTCTCTGCTTTCAGACCGCCTTGGAAATCAGAAACCGGATAATAAAGTCCCGTTTCGCAGACACGTTCTCCGAGGGCGGATAAATACGACAACCGTTCCGTGTAAATGTTGAACCGGTTGAGGTAACGGTAATACACCTGCTTTTCCGTAAAAACAGGCAATTCCTGCGCAAGCAATGCACCTTTGCGACCGAGAGGGAAATTGAATGGATTAAAAATATTTATTCCTCTTACCGCTTGATAGCCTACGGTATATCTCATTATATCGTAAGTCAGTCCCGGTCCTGCCACACCGAAAATTTCACTCATTGCAAGCTTTGAGCCGTTCTGTGCAGCGGCAGATGAAGCGAATCTTGGGAAAAAACCATTGTAACCGTTCAAATCGTTCTTGGTTGTTATCTTGTTTTCAGGGTAAAGCTGGCGCCATATAACGTCGATACCCGGAATATCAAAACACCGCAAGGCTCGCATCAGATTAAAGTTTCCGCCGCCATTCATACATCCGAGAGGATCATGGTCTTTATCCAGATGTCCCGTAAAAGCAATACCGTTTTCATTTGCCCATTTTTTGCAGGTAAGAAGAAAATTCTCGCAGAACATGCGGCTACACAAATCATGCCAGCGATGCAATATGTGTACATTTTCTTCTGTCGGCAACACTTCTTGTGCAATCAACGGAAGATACGGAATTATTGATTCACCGTATGCAGCTTCATATTTCTTTGCCAACTCTTCAGAGAAAGCCTCTGACGGCGCTTTCGGCTCATCCGTAAACACTGCCGTAACAGTTTTGCCGAGCAAATTTTTAAATGCCGAAGCATATTTTTCGTGTGTAAGTTCAATAAAATGTTCCGTTGCGTTTTTGTTCAGCAAATCGGGATAATTACAATCATCTTTTTCGGTTACATACTCAGTTATAAAGGTATCTTCGGAAAATATATGACCCTCTGTAATGATTTGGTTATCTCTCGAAAATGCCGCAAGAGTGTCGGGGGTTGTTTTTCTATATATATCGCCGGCAGAAACAGAGCGTTTATAAGTTGTGAGTGTCTGCTGTCCATATTCCGGATGATCTTTTATCACTCTTCCGCACGCACTGCCTGAAGGCCATCCGCCTTCGTCGTAAATCCAACAATTCATTCCGAGAGATTTACCTTTTTCTACGGCGTAGGCACAAAGCTCAAAGTATTCCGCAGAGAGGTAGTCAGGTGTCAGGTCGGTCGGCATACTGTCGGGCCGGAATTCTTTGGGCTCAGGCAGAATATAAAATGCCCGAATGCCGAGATTCTGCATTTCTGAGAGCTGTGCATCTATAATTTCACAAGTACAGATATCATTCCACACCCAAACATATACCGGTGCATGAGAAATGTCGGGAGAAATAAAACTGCTTATATTAAATCTATCAACATTTTTCATTGTTCAACCTCAGATGTTAGGGTTATATTTGCCTTGCTTTTTTAATTGATTTGTAAAGTGCTTCAGGCCAACAAACATAATAACATACAGTACAGCAAGTAAAACGGGATATACTTTTATGCCAACAAGCAAACCTGAAACAAAACGACCGATCGACACACCTGCATAGTATACTGTGAGAGCGAGTGCACCGTGTTCTGCCACAAATCAAACCTCCGCAAAAATTAACACCGTATAACTTCACTAATCAGCCTTGATTTGTTATTTGCACATTTTCAACGTACTGTCAATTGCTCTGAGAAGTGAATCCTCGTGAGATGAAGGCAGGTCGCAGTTATAATGCCAAATCATAACTCCGCCATAACCGTAATTATAAGCAAATTCAGTTTTCTTTTCTATAACGTCCGGAGTGTTAAACCAGAAATCCTTGCCTGTGGTTTCACAATGGTACCATCCGTTTTCATCAATTTTTTCGTAGCATCCGTTATAGCTGTACCAATATGCAGACATATCTGCGGGGCGTGAATAAAAAGGAAGACCTATATTCACTTTTTCGGCAGGTATTCCGTAAAAACCGATTTTTTTAACAAGTTCTTGTGTACCCTCAAATGTTGCATGCCTGCCTTCACTGTCAACAAAGTCATAAGTCATCAGTTCAAAAGTATCTATCGCACCTACCGATGCGGTTGAAAACTCAATATTCCAATCACTCATTGCAACTCCGAGGGTGTATTTGCCAAGCTTTTTATCAAGAGAAACCAAAAACTTATTAAAGTATTTCCATGCATTACGGGAAAGAGGATATTCATAGTCAAAATGAACTCCGTCAAAATTATACTTATCAAGTATGGCAATGATATTGTCTTCAAGAACGCCGCTTGTGAAAGCCTTGTTGTGTTCGTTGCTCTGAGCTTCCATTTGCTCCTCCCAAACATCGGAAGAGGTGTTTCCACCGGGGCCGAGCAGATTGAGCGTTATTTTTACGTCTCTGTTGCCGATTGCACTTCGTATATTTGAAAGTGCGGTTTCAAGTTTGTTTTTATCATAAACAATCTCACCGGCACTGTTAAACGATGCACATTCGAAAAGAATAACATCGGTAATTATATCAAAATCTTCAGCATAAAGACTCTCAGGGGTTTGAACATAGTCACCTCGTATATAAGTTGTAACTCTGAAGTCGCCGGCTTTTTTGTCGGACTCATAGTTTATACCAAACCAGCCTGACATCAATGTTATGAGTGCAGTAAAAAAAGCAATTACCCTTTCAATAAAAATCTGCATTTTACAATTCCTCCGTTTATAAATAGTTTTAAAAAGTTCTCCGGCATATTTATGAAATCAATTGTCAAAAAGTTTTCTGCCGACTTTTCTTTATAGTTAAAAGCATAACATAATTTTTAAAAATATGTCAATAGAGTTTTAATATCGGCATTTTTTCGTCAGCAATATTTCGTCCTGACGATATTTATTAATACAAATTCGGTAAACCGATTGTCACAAACTTACTCTACCTCTTGTATTTTTTGGTATATTGCAATATAATTTTAGATAATATAAATTTTAGTTCAATATTGAAGGGAGATAATTGTTGTGGAGTTTAAAACTGTTTTCGGTCCGGGTACAGGCGGACCTTCGGACTATTACAGAATACCCTCAATGATCACAACAAAAAACGGTGTGGTTGTAGCTTGCGCAGACGCAAGATTTTTTACCGGTGCAGACAACCCCAACAGAATTGACAAGGTTGTCAGAAGAAGTGTGGATTCGGGTGAAACGTGGGAGGATTATCAGGTAGTTGTTGAAGAATACGGTGAAGAAAAAAATCTTTCTTCTGCGGCAATTGACCCCATTCTTACATACTCGAATGATACCGGACGCATTTTTTTGCACTACTGTCACACGCCTGCAGGTGTGGGTATACTTAACTGCAATTCCTGCGTTGGTGAAGATGCTGAAGGCAACAAAATCATCAGCCGCGGATTTAGAAAATACATTTTGAAAAACGGTGCACTCTATACAAAAAACGGTAAGAAGACCGAGTATTCTGTTTCTGAAAACGGTATGGTCAGCGACGGAAGAACGGATTTCGGAAGCATATACACAGGCGGTAAGTTCAAAGAAGCTCATACATCAACGCTGATGATGTGCTACAGTGATGACGACGGCTTAACATGGTCAAAACCGGTTTCGCTGAATTCTCAAATAAAAAAGAAGTATATGAGTTTTATCGGCCCCGGTCCCGGATGCGGAATCGTCATCAGACACGGAAAATATAACGGCAGAATTATCGTTCCCATTTATTACGGTGTAAGAAAATTCCCGTTAGGTTTATCCTGCTGTGTAATCTACAGCGACGATAACGGTGAAACATGGTCGTTGGGTGAGACACCGAACAACACAAGGAAAATTCACGGCTTCAAGGCAAATCATCACCTTATCATTGAACAAAATATGCTCACAGAATCGCAGGTTATTGAACAGGAAGACGGCACACTGAAATATTTTATGAGAAACCACGACCCCAAACGCTGTGTTGCAGTAGCATATAGCAAAAACGGCGGTGAAAGCTGGGAAAATTTCACTCACGATGAAAATCTTCCTCAACCTATATGTCAAAGTTCGGTTATTAAACTCGAAAAAGCTGAAAAGCCCTATGTGGTTTTCCTGAATGCTGCAGACAGGAAAGCAAGACAATGCGGAACGGTAAGACTTTCAGAGGATGACGGTGAAACTTTTCCCTACAGCCGTGTGCTGAAGGAAGATTCCTTCGTTTACAGTTCAATGACACAGCTTCCTGACGGCAATATAGGTGTATTGTTTGAGCCGGATTTAGAATGTCGGGATATCTGGTTTACCAAGGTTTCTTTGGATTGGATTAAAGGTAAAGAAAACTGATAACAATTAAGAGGTATAGGAAAAAGAACTACATTCTTACCAAAGGAATGTAGTTCTTTTCAGACTGTCGATAAAAGCACAAGAACAACAATGCTGTTTTTTCTTAAATAAGAAAACGAAAATGGTAAGACTTATATACACATAAAAAATCGTACAAAGCATCGAACTTTGTACGATTTTCGCATTGTTTTGACCTTTTTTTGCCCTCTCGGAGTACCTTTGTACACCTTCGGGGCAAAGAAAAGGTCATCTTGCACCTTTCTCGGCAGTCTGACAGCTTGTCGAAAACGAGTTTTTCGACAAGCTGAA
>JAZNQF010000010.1:0-5608 GCA_045590055.1 Acutalibacteraceae bacterium | reverse complement strand
CTACGATTACATAAAGCCCGAGCCAAAAAAGCCCGTGAGCTTTAAGGATTTATTAGGATTTTGATTTAAAGGAGGAAAAAAGAATGAAGAAAATATTTGCACTTTTACTTGCGTTGTTGATGTTGTTCTGTCTTGCGGCTTGCGGTAATTCAGAAGATACAGGAAATAACAATACTGACGACGGCAAGGTAAACATAGAGGATTCGGCACAGGATGCTCTTGCGCAGGCTGAGGAATTAGACTCATTCAGCGAAGCGGCAGCAGAGCATTATCTGAAAGCCTACGGCATTTCTTATGATGAATTGAAGCCCGTCTGGGAATATGAGGTAAGTGAAAAAGGAGCTTATGCCGATGATCCTGCAAATGGCAGCGGTCATGCGGTTGTCGTTTTCAAGAATCCCAACGGTGAACTCACCGATGAGCAGATAAAAGAGTATTACGAGCAGGTATTTAAAGTAACTGCTGCCGCTTCTGATGACGGATATAACATCATCGGTCACGAATTTGTAGGTGACGGTGAGGATCCCGGCGATGAAACTACCCTGGAAGATGCTTTGAACGGATTTTTGAAGGGTTGGTGCTTCCGAAAGAACGGAAAGAGCATGGCTGTATATGTTTCCGACATATACGACAATGTTAAGGAAAGCGAATTTGACCGACTGTTTTACTACTACGGTGTAAAATTCGACATCGGCGTGGGACTTCAGAAGAGCTTTGACGATACCCTTAATGATATGGAACAGGCTCTGGAGGAAAACGAAGACGAAATCAAGGAAGCACTCGGCGGCTAAAAGGAGATAAACATTAAACAAACCAGACCACCACGGGCGGTTGGCATTACTGCCGACTGCCCGTTTGTGGACTAAAGAAAGGAAAAATTCTTATGAATAAAGCATTTAAAATCTTATCCCTTTCATTTGTGCTTCTGCTCGGCACCGTGTTTTTCGCCTTCGGCACTTCGGCGGCAAATGAAAACGGCATTTTGTACAGTGTCAGCGGCGGCGAAGCAACCGTTACGGGCTTTTCCGAAGAAATTACGGAGGCTCTGGTCATTCCATCCACCCTCGGCGGATATCCCGTAACGGCAATCGGTGACTCGGCGTTTGAATATCAGTGGGATATGCCCTCTGTTGTGGTACCCGAGGGTGTCAGAACAATCGGCAGCCAAGCATTCAGGTGCTGCTATGCACTCGAAGAAGTCACTCTGCCGTCAACTCTCACCTTTGCAGGCATCAGTGCCTTTGCATCGTGCGAGATTTTACGGGTAAACCACCCCGACCTTGCCAAATGGGTGCAGATTGATTTTGACGGTATGCATGCTACTCCCGTATATTGGGACGATGACGAGGAAGACCCTCTTACGGAGATTTATTTCGGTGACAGCACCGAGCCTATCAGGGATGTTGTTATCCCCGAGGGTGTTACGAGAATCGGAACATGGGTTTTCGGCAACAATGAAACCATAGAATCTCTTGTTATTCCCGACAGCGTAACGGAAATCGGTGAAAGAGCATTTTATGACTGCGGTAAGCTTCTTACCGTAGATTTCGGTGAAGGCCTTGAGCGTATAGGCGAATTTGCTTTTGACGGCTGTGAAAACCTCGGCAACTTTACTCTGCCGGACAGCCTTCTCACTATCGGTGATTGGGCCTTCAGCTCAAATACTGTGATAACTGAGGTTACCGTTCCCGATAAGGTTGAGGTAATTTCTTTGGGTGCCTTCAGCTACTGCACGGCTCTCGAAACCGTAAATATCGGTGCAGGAGTGGAAACAATTGGTCAGCAGGCATTTTATAGAGCCGGTTTAACTGAAGTAATTATTCCCGACAATGTTATAGCTATTGACTTACGTGCATTTCAGGAATGTAAAGAACTTGAAACTGTGGTAATCGGTGACGGAGTAACCACTGTAGCTGATAAGGTATTCTACGATTGTACCGCACTTAAAAATCTTACTATAGGTGACTCTCTTACCTCTTATCCGGAGAATTTTCTTAAGCTGCAGGATAAGAAAGAATCTGACTACATTCCCGACGATTGGCTTCATATCGAAAAGCTTACAGTCGGTGACGGCCTCACGGCTCTTCCCACCGAGGTTATAAAAAGAGAATATTTAAAGGAAATCGTAATCGGTGACGGTGTTACCGCAATACCAAAAAACACATTTACCGCATTCAGCAAGCTTGTAAACGTTTCAATCGGTGACGGTGTTACGGTTATCGGCGAAAGTGCGTTTGAAAACTGCTCCGCACTTGAAAACGTTGACGTCGGCGACGGAGTTGAAACAATTTCAAGAAGAGCGTTTGCACTTTGCAGAAAACTCAAAAGCTTCAGAATCCCCGCCGCAACGGTAACCATTGGCGAAACCGCCTTCGGTAGCTGTGTTGTGCTTGAAAACGTTGAATTTGAGGAAGGTAACCTCAGAACAATCGGTGAAAGTGCCTTTGTTGACTGCCACAAGCTTAATTCCGTTGAGTTTTATGACGGACTTGAAACTATCGGAGACCACGCCTTTGATTATTGCTACAAACTTGAAAGCGTGGAAATTCCCGGCACTGTAAACCTGATTTCAAGCTACGCATTTGCCCGCTGTTCCGCACTCAGTGAAGTTACTCTTAACGAGGGTGTTGAGTACATAACTCACTGCGCATTTTATAACAACGGAAACCTCACAACAATCAATCTGCCCATATCTCTCATTGAGATTCAAACCTATGCATTCAGCAATTGCGACAGTCTTACGTCACTTGACCTTTCGGCGTATGCAAACCTTGACCTCGTCGGCTACGGAGCTTTTGAAAACTGCACGAGCCTGAGCACAATCATTCTTCCCACTCATCCGCTTTATCTGTCAAGCAATACGTTTTATAACACATCATATTACAACAACGAGGAAAATTGGACGGACGGCGCATTTATTATCGGATGCCATTTCTTTGAGTATTACTATGAAACCGTGCCCGAAATTGCAGGCCGTTACATAATCCCGGATGGAATTAAGTCAATCGCACAGGACGCTTTTGCCTTATGTCTGCATCTCAGGAGCATTGTTGTACCCAAATCTGTAAAAATCATCGGCATGTCCGTGTTTGACAGCGCAGAAGTTTTTGAAAAGGTATTCTATCTGTCAAACGAGGCAGACTGGAACGACATTGAGATAGAAGATACGGATGATTTTGCCGAAGTTCAAATTATTTACAACTACGTTATCTGCTACCACGGCACTACACGGGAAGATGCGGGCACTGAGCCCTCGTGCACAACCCCTGGCTTTACTGTAGGTGTCGCCTGCTCACTTTGCGGAGAATGGCTCAGCGGCCACAAAGTTATTCCGCCCTCACATAACGATGCATCGGCAGACGGTGTGTGCGACTCCTGCGGAGAGACCGTGTCAGATATTCTTCTCGACGTGCCCAAAACAATATCCAACACCAACTATTTTGCTCAGGAACTCAGGTTTGTTGCCCCAAGAAGCGGTGAATACATCCTCAAATCATTCAACGGAAACGGCGCTGACCCGTACGCAGTAATCTACGATGCAAACGGTGAAGAAATCGGATATAATGACGACCATGAAAATGAAAACGGCGAGTACGTTTACGACTTCAAGCTAACGGTTACGCTTGAAAAAGGCAGAGAATACCTCTGGAAAGTACAATGTTATTCCGCTCATTCATTTGATATTGTGCTGACGTACAACTGCAAGCACACAGACACAACACAACACATCGCCGTTGATGCAACCTGCACCTCTGTCGGCTATACCGCCGGTGTTTATTGCAACGGTTGCGAAACATGGCTTGAGGGACATGAGGAAACGCCCGTTATTGAGCACAATCACGTTGAAACCATCACCCCCGCAACACTTACTCAAAACGGTGAAATCAGCAACGTATGCAGCTGCGGTGACGTTGAAAGCTCCACTGTTATTTACCGCCCCGATTCCTTTACACTGTCAAAAACCGAGTACACCTATAACGGAAACGCCAAAAAGCCGACAGTTACGGTTGCCGACACAAACGGCAACGAACTCGTTAAGGATGCGGACTACACTCTTTCATACGAAAAAGGCAGAAAAAATCCCGGCAGATACACCGTCACTCTTACTTTCACGGGAAAATACAGCGGCACAAAAGTGCTTGAATTCACCGTTAAACCGCGCAAGGTTGCAGACCTTACCGCAAAGCAGACAATCAGCACAATCACTCTCAGTTGGTCTGAGTGCATCGGTGCCGACGGTTACAGAGTTTATAAGTACAACAAAGACACTGAAAAATATGAAAAAATCGCAGACGTAACCGAAACTTCATACAAGGTAAAAAGTCTCAAATCAGGCACAAAGTATAAGTTCAAGGTAAGAGCATACGTTAAGGATGACGGCACAATTTACGGCAATTATTCCGATGTGCTTGAAACCGCAACCAAAACAAAGACGCCCGAAATCACAAGCGCAAAGTCCTCATCAAAGGGCAAGGCAACTGTTAAATGGTCGGATGTCAGCGGTGAAAGCAAGTATCAGCTTTATTATGCCACAAGCAAAAACGGCACGTACAAGAGATATGACACGTATGATGCAAACGACGCGGACGCCACCGTCAGCGGTCTCACAAGCGGCAAAACATACTACTTCAAGGTAAGAACCTACAAGAACACAGACGGCGGCAAGGTATATTCCTCATACAGTGCCGTTAAGAGTGTGAAGGTCAAGTAATCGGACCTGTGTCTGATAAATAAATCAAGCTACAATAACGAAAAGGAGGAAACCGGATGAAAAAAATTACGAAGAAAACATTATTCGCTCTGTTTGTGTGCATCATACTGCTGACAAGTGCCGCCTTTGTGTCCTCAGCCACAGAGGTTAATACGGAGCCTTGGGTTGAGGATTTGAGCCTGGCAACCGGCACGCATACCTATGCCTTTAACCCCGAGGCCAACAACAGAATAAACTATGTTGTTACGGGCAGTAATCCCGATGCCGAAATTTATGTTTGGGGAAGCTGTAACATTACTCTGCGAAATGCGAGCTTCAGACGTCTTCATATAGACTATGCAGACTCATACACGGTTAACATAACCCTCGAGGGCGAAAACACCATTAACCAGTATAATTGGGCAAGTCAGGCAGCCTTGTCTATTTACAGCTCGGATGTTACTATTAACGGCGGCGAAAATGACAGCCTTAATGCAGCTTCAATAGCCTTTACTGTTTTCAGCAACAGTCACGATCTCGGTTGCTTAACCGTAAACGGCGGAAAGATTACCTTTGAATCAACAGGAGGAGGTAACCCCTTTCAGACGAATTATGTTCAGAACGGCGGCACAGTTAAGGTTATAGAAAACAGTGACTATTCCTTTTTATATGATGCAAAGCTTAACGGCGGAAGCCTTGAGGTTATAAACAACAGAGCCTCAAACGGAATAGTTTTCTCGCGAACTCTGTGGATTAAAAAGGGCGCTGACTTAAAAATATCAATCCCCAATACACCTTATGCCGCTTACAGCAACATCAGACTTGCTGAAGGCTCGGATGCCAATGACTGTGTATTTGTAAGGTTTGATGAAAACTCCGAATTTGTTTATCTTGATGAAAGCAACTCTTTGCTCAACG
>JAZNQF010000009.1:0-41603 GCA_045590055.1 Acutalibacteraceae bacterium | reverse complement strand
AAAATCTCCTCTGTAAAAAATCTTCGACCTGAAAGTGCGAATTTTTGCATGATTTTCGGATGATGAGGACGCAGGAAGGCTGACGCCTTTCAAAACCGAAGCGCCGAAAAGCGTGTGAAAATTCACGCTTTCGGGCGGGTTTGGGTTATACTCGTCACCCTAAGATGCCGCCTAAATCAAGCTCACCTGAAAAAAGCTTCGTAAGCACTTCAAAAAGCATTCTGAAAAATCTGAGAAGCGCCGCAAGTCTTGTTTGTGTTGTGGGGTTTTCCTCAGGCGTTGAAAGCCACTCATAGTCTGCGCAGTTGTCCTCATTCATCGGCTCGCATCTGCCCTGTGTTTCAAAGCATACGCTGAATTGAGGATGTGCGCCTTCGGAATGAATTGAAAATTTCGTGCCGCGAAGGAAGTCGTAGGTGATTTGGTCACTGACGTTTAAATAGCTGTGGTGTGCGTTTTTAATAACCCACGTCTGGTCGGGATAAAGTGCAGTAGACAGGTCAACCTGCTTGTCGGGTGAAATATAGCTGCCCTTGCCCTCGCTGACTCTCTGTGCTATGTATTTTTCAGACAGAGTGCTGCCAATCCTTGCACATGTTGCACCCATGGTTGCGGCGTCAAGGCTCACAAGAAAATCCGAAAGCTTATCTGCATCCTTAGTTATGGGCGGATTCATATAACCGTATCTTGCAACAAAGCCGATGTGGATACCGTACTCATTCTTGAACTTATTGTAAAGCTCTTCAAGATTTGACGTACAGTGGTCTCTGTAATACACAATTTTTTCAACGAGACCTGCATACTTGGTTCTCACCTCTGAGCCTTCCTTACCGAAAAGAAGATTGAGAGCCTTGTCAAAGTCTTCCTCGCAAACACAGGTCCAATAGTTAGCGTAGGTTGCAAAGCCCGTTGCATGGCATATTGCAGGCATAAAAGCCTCATAAAGAATTGAATACAAATCCTCAACTCCGCCAAGCACGGAATCCGTAACACTCACCTGGTTGAAAAGATCTATTGTTCTGAAAACAATTTTGTCAAGCAGTTCGGTAAAAGCAAGGCCTCCGGGCATGCCTATCTGTGCACAGTAATCCATCTGGGCAAGATATCTTTCAACCTGCTTTCCGTCAAATTCAATCTGTCCGCTGAAGCTCTTACTGATAACGGTAGCTTCATTTGAAAGAGTTTCCTTGAACATGGCGTTTTTTACATGACCGAGGTGACCGTATCTTTCAAGGTATGCCATAAGAAGACCGCCGCCAAGACAACTTGCAAAGATGCAAATTTTATCCTTCTTCGTTGTTTCCATAACTTTGAGCACGTACTCATGGAGTCTGTCTACGTGGTCATAGGGTGAAAGTCGCCAGTCATACATGAAGTTGTAATCATACAGACCGTAATTCACCGTATCGCGCCCGGCTTCTGCCTCAGATGCCGCCATACGCTCAGGAGCAACACCGCTGCCGTTTTTGGGGTTACCGTTTTCATCAAGCTCAGCACCCTGAAACAAGGGATAAAGTTCCTCATAGACGGCCTTGCCGTAGTTATCCCAATCATCAAAAAGCGCACCCTCAATGAGCATAGGCAAAATAATGTTTGCGCAGGTTTCAACAACCGTGTTCACATCAATATCTTTGTCGCCTATTCCTCCGATAAGCTCGGAAACACCGACAACAAGCTGAGTGCCGTCCTCGTTATAGAGCGCTTCACCGTTGCCGCGGATGTAAATAATCGGCAGATTTTCTTCACCCGTTGCAGCAGCAACAGGTACCATAATGGCAAGAATCAAAGACAAAGACAGAATCAGTGCAACAATCTTTTTCATACAATACACAACCTTCCTTATATTGTCATTTATGGTGCATATTTTATCACACTCTATGTTTCAAGTCAACACGTGCCGTTATTCGCTGATTTGCCGATTTAAAGCACCGCGTTCAACATGATACTGACATAAGCCGCTCACTTCCGCAGGCAGAAAACACAATGCTTTCGCATACAGCAAGCAAAGCCACCGTTGAACGGTAATTATTTAAGGAATCTGTCAATATAGCCGAAAAGAAGCTCGTCGGCTCTGTCCTTTGCCTCATCATCCTTGCCGAGGTCGTGGTCTGCTCCGTCGTAAACGTTGAGCACGTGCTCAACACCGTATTGTGTAAGGAGTGCATCAAGTGTTTGTGCATTTGAGAAAGGCACAATTGAATCAGCCGTGCCATGGTTGATTACGGTGGGTACACAGTCTGCACTTACATAAGCAACGGGAGAAACACTGTAAAGCGCTGCCTTTGCGCTTTCTTTGGTTTCATAAGTAAACCGCTGACCGCACGCCTTTGACATAAGGTCGCAGATTACCGCTTCGTCACCTAAAGCATTGTTGTGATAGAAGTTATCGTCATAAAGGTCTGTGGGTCCTGAGTTACTGATAACTGCAACAGGAGCAACGGGTGCCGTGTTCTTCCTTGCGTAAGCATAAAGCAGTGAAAGGTGAGCGCCTGCGCTGTCACCCGTGAGAAGCACCTTGTTGATGTTTACGCCGACTTCAGCGCCCTTCTCTTTTATTTCTGCAAGAGCCGCATCAATATCGTCAAGTATGTCAAAGATGTCAATGTCTTCAGAGATGTAACGGTAATTCAGTGATGCCGTTGCAATGCCGAGGTTGGATGCGCCGTAATTCATTCCGCCTGCATAGGCTTCCTTGTCCCCTGCTATCCACGCTCCGCCGTGAATAAACAGAACAAGTCCCAAATCTCCGGATGCATCATTCGGTACACAAAGGTCAACAACCTGCCTTTCGTGAGTGCCGTAGGCCATATTCAAAAAAGCCTGACAGTCAAATTTCTGCCCGCCAATCTCTCCGAGACCGAAAAGGCCCAAAAAGAAATTGATAATTGCCATAAAAAACGCAATAATTCTCTCAAACATAGTTTTTCCTCCTTAAAATCAAATGTTACTTATTGTGACGTTATGTCACTGCTTTTATTTTAGCATAGAAAACACTACTTTTTCAAGCGGGAATTTTGTTGAGCGGTTGATGTATTCTCACAAAAAACGGTGCAACAGAAGAAAAAAATCCTGCTGCGAAGAACAGGATTGCCAAGTATGGTTTATAAAGATTCTGCACCGTGTATCGCAAAAAATCACGAAAGACGTATCACTGAGAGCGGTAAATCATATTGTAAATATCAATTATTTCATACACACAAAATCCACTACGTCTTCACAAGCCACCGCGCCGTAAACATAAGAATCAAAACGACCCGTTTTCAAAAAGTGCTCAACTGATTTTTTTGCAGTGTACGGCATTTCAAGTGTCAGCACCCCGTCAAAATCAACCCATCGCAGAGTACCTTCGTTTGACTGCAGTTCGTCTGTGCACTCATCCTTTAAGTCTGCAAAGAAATAATAATTCTGCCTGATTTCACCGTCAACATTTCTCAGAACAACATATCTTAGTGCAAGATTTTCAATCATATCAGATGTAACGCCGATTTCCTCTTTCATTTCACGCAAAACACAAGTTTCAGGCTTGTTCAACTCGTTTGCTTCAAAATGACCTCCGGCAGAGCCTATGTAAACATTGTTTATCACCTTGCCGCCCTCACGGTAAAGCAGAAGAAAACGTTTTTTGTTCATAAGATAGACGGTTGCCATGTTGCGTAAAGCGGTTGACATGTTATCACCTCTGATTGCACACCTAAAAAATCAAGGCGAAGCCTTGTATATCATCAATTCTGTAGGAATTGCATATCATCAAAACGCAGTTTTGTATATCGTAAAGTCGACAGCTATACACATCTGCGGCGTGATGAGATATAACAACAGCAAGCCGTTGTTGGTGATATACACGCTTACGCGTTATAATACACCAAGCCTGTCGGCTTGGATAAAAAAATCCGACAAGTCGAAACTTGTCGGATTATTTGGCTGCGGAACTAGGATTTGAACCCAGACAAACAGAGTCAGAGTCTGCCGTGCTACCATTACACAATTCCGCATCGGACAAGGGGTATTATACACACATGATATGCACTTGTCAAGCGTTTTTTGAGATTTTTTGTGTTTATTTTTAAGATTTTTGATTGAAAAAAAACGCTCTATATAATATAATGTTTAAGATAACTAAAATTATTCACGGAGGAACACAAAAATATGGTTTCACAAACAATGGCCGGTCACGGCAAAAAGCGCTCCGTCATAAGAGAAATTTTTGAATACAGCAAAGTACGTGCCGCACAGATAGGCGCAGAAAACGTTCTGGATTTCAGCATCGGCAACCCCAGCGTACCCGCGCCCGATTGTGTCAACGACACAATCCGCAAGCTGCTCGAGGGCGACAGCACCGCACTTCACGGCTACACCTCAGCTCAGGGCGATGCAGGCGTACGCAAAGCGGTTGCAGATTATCTCAACACTCAGCACGGCACAAGCCTCACCGCAGACTGCATATACATGACTGTCGGTGCCGCCGCTTCACTCACCATCACCGTCAAGGCTCTCACCGTTGACGACGACGAGTTTATTGCTTTCGCACCCTATTTCACCGAATACAAGCTCTTTGTTGAATCCGCAGGTGCAAAGCTTGTTGTAGTCGCCCCCGACCTCAACACCTTCCAGCCCGACCTTGCGGCTTTTGAAAAAGCCGTAAACGAGCACACAAAGGGCATCATCATCAATTCACCCAACAACCCCTCGGGCGTTGTTTATTCGGAAGACACAATCATTGCCATTGCCGATATTCTCAGGAAGAAGGAAAAAGAATACGGTCATCCGATTTACCTCATCACAGATGAACCCTACCGTGAACTTGTGTATGACGGCATAAAAGTACCTTTCGTCGTCAACTACTACGACAACACGGTGGTCTGCTATTCATTCAGCAAGGCTCTTTCTCTGCCGGGTGAAAGAATCGGTTACATAGCCGTATCAAACAAGGCTGAAGAATTTTCCGAAGTATATGCCGCCGTTTGCGGCGCAGGCCGTTGCCTCGGCTATGTTTGCGCACCGAGCCTTTTCCAGTTTGTTATTAAGGAATGTATCGGCGCTACGGCTGACGTTTCAATATACAAGAAAAACCGCGACCTGCTTTACAACAACCTCACCTCCTACGGCTACAACTGCATAAAGCCCGACGGTGCTTTCTATCTTTTTGTGCAGGCACTTGAAGAAAATGCCAACGCATTTTGTGAGCGCGCAAAAAAATATGAGCTTCTGCTTGTACCGGGCGACGATTTCGGTTGTCCCGGCTTTGTGAGAATCGCATATTGCGTAAGCACTCAAAGAATTGAAAAGGCCCTGCCCGGCTTCAAAAAACTTGCAGAAGAATATAAGAACATATAAACAAACGAAAGGGGAACACCACGCATGAACAAGTACATTTGGGAAGATCCCAAAATCATTGCCCAGAACAAAGAGGACGGCCACGTCCTTGCACTGTGCTATGACGACTGCGATTCCGCAGTTTCACGCGCAGAATCACCCTACAAAATCAGCCTCAACGGCACGTGGAAATTCCATTGGCAGAAGGGCGACTTTCCCCTGCCCGCAGGTTGTTGCAACGCTGATTACAACGACAGCGCATGGGAAGACATCGTCATCCCCGGTGTATGGCAGCTCCAGAAGGATTATACCAAGCCGCTTTATTACGCCAACACATACCCCAACGCATTGAGCACAATCAAGCACGAAATTCCAAAAATCGACCACAAAGCTCAGGAAACGGGCGTGCACCGCACCACCTTCAACGTGCCCGAATCATGGGACGGCAGAGAAATCTTCCTGCATTTCGGCGCGGCAAAGGCAGGCCTTGAGGTTTTCATCAACGGCAAGCGCGTGGGCTACTCTCAGGGCTCAAACACACCGCACGAATTTGACGTAACCGACTTTGTTCACCCCGGTGAAAACAGTCTCGCAGCCGTTATATACAGATACACCGACGGTACGTACCTTGAAGATCAGGACATGTGGTTCTTCTGCGGCATCTACCGCGAAGTATATATCTACAGTGAGCCTAAAATCTGCATCCGCGACTTCTTTGTTACAACTGATTTTGATGATAAATACACCGATTCCGAGCTCAGCCTTGAAGTCAAGCTTGAAAGCTACGGCATCGCAGGTATCGCAAACGTTGAAGCATCAATCATCAAAGACGGTGAAATTACTGAGCTCGGCACTCTTGACCGCATGATGCAGTCAGGCGAAGCAAAGCTGTTTTTCAAAAAGCTCATCAAAGCTCCCGAAAAATGGTCTGCGGAAAAGCCCACGCTTTACACACTTCTTCTCAAACTCACTGTTGACGGTGTTGATACATACAAAGCCATCCGTTTCGGCTTCAAGAAAATCGAAATCATCGGCGAGCATCTGCTTGCAAACGGCAAGCCGTTGTTCATCCGCGGCGTCAACCGTCACGACTATGACCCCGACCACGGCTGGGCAGTTCCCGATGAAAGATACGTGCAGGACCTTTCAATCATGAAGCGTCACAACATCAACGCCATCAGAACAAGCCATTATCCCAACGACCCCTGTTTCTACGACATGTGTGACGAATACGGCTTCTGGGTCATGGACGAATGTGACCTCGAAACCCACGGTGTACGCCGCAAGAATGTACCCGGCAACAACCCAATGTGGACCGCGGCAGTTATTGACCGCATGGAGCGCATGGTACTTCGCGACAGAAACCACGCCTGCGTTTTCATGTGGAGTCTCGGCAACGAATCCGGCGACGGCGACAACTTCCTGAGAATGAAGGAAGCCGCACTCAAGCTTGACTCAACCCGTCAGTTCCACTACGAAGGCGACTTCGACTTCACAAAGAGCGACGTTATAAGCCGTATGTATCCCTCAGAGGTGCAGGTTGAAAAGCTCGGCAACCGTCAGCCGCTTGAAATCACCGCGTTTGAAAACCTCTCAAACGCTCTTTCAGCAGACAACAAACCCATCCCCGCAGACGCCTACACAAAGCCCGTAATTTTCTGCGAATACGCACATTCAATGGAAAACAGCCTCGGTAATTTCATTGACTACATGCAGGCAATGGAAAAATACGACAACATGTGCGGCGGCTTCATCTGGGACTTTGTTGACCAGGCAATCCACAAAAAAGACGTCAACGGCAACGATATCTGGCTTTACGGCACAGACTACAATGAAAAAGCCGCATGGTATCATCCGCCCTACAAATATGTTGCCATCGTCGGCAGTAACACATATTTCTGTGCAAACGGCATCATCTCGGCAGACAGAAAGCTTCATCCGTGCATTCACGAGGTCAAAAAGGTTTATCAGGAAGTTGCCATACTTCCCAAAGACATTGCAAACGGCGTTTTCACAATCAGGAACAAGCAACTGTTCTCCGATCTTTCTGCGTTCGACCTCTCCTACGTAATCACCGCAAACGGCGAAGAAATTGCAAAGGGTAAGGTCAGACGCCCGTCATTCTCCTCGACCAAACCGCTGAGCGACAAGGACTTCAAGGTTGATTATGATTTTACCGCCCTGCCGGACAAAGAATGTCTCATCACCTTCTCCTTCACTCGCCGCGAGGCTTGTGTATGGGCAGAAAAAGGATATGAGCAGGCGTTTGAACAGCTCACACTCAAAGCAGAGCCTGCCGCAAAGCCCGTTAAGGAAAGCGGCAAGGTCAATGTCACAGGCTCACACCAGAACGTAACCGTCAGCGGTGAAGGCTTTGACGCAAAGTTTGTCAACGGCTGCCTCGCATCATACCAAATTGACGGCAAGGAGCTCATCAAAACACCGATGAAGCCCAACTTCTACCGCGCCCTCACCGACAATGACGTTGACTACCTCAACTTTGTACCACCAATCATCCCCTTCCATCCGCTTTACGCGTGGAAGCGTTCAACAGATTCACTCAAAACAAAAGCAAAGCTCGTTCATCTTTACAGCCACAGCGCATACATCGAAACAGAGGTTGTTGCAGGCTGCATGGTCGGCCTTGTGCTTAAATACAGAATCTTTGCAGACGGCAGAATCACGGTTTCACTTTCAGGTACTGCAAAGATGGATATGCTCCGCTTCGGCACAATCTTTGCTCTCAAGCGCGAATTTGACAACGTGAAGTGGTACGGCAGAGGTCCGCAGGAAAACTACTGCGACCGCAAGACCGGTGCAAAAATTGCTATCCACGAAATGAAGGTTGCTGACCTTGAGCATCATTACATGCGTCCGCAGGAAAACGGTTGCCGCACAGACGTAAGAACTCTTGAAGTAACCAATAACGACGGCATGGGTCTGCGCTTCTGTGCCTCAGCTCAGCATCCCATCAGCTTCAACGCATGGCACTATACCCTCACGAACCTTGACGAAGCTTGCCATATCCATGAGCTTCCCCACAGTGACCTCACCACACTCTGCATAGACTACGGTCAGCGCGGCGTGGGCGGCGATATGCCCGGCAGCATCTGCCTGAGAGACAAATATAAGCTCAAGCGCGGCGAATATAACTACAGCTATACCATTGAACCCATCAAATAATAGAAACAGGAGCGGTTAAAATGGCATTTTCAATTAAAAACTTCTTTTCCAAAGAAGCTTCGGGCGAAGGCAACGTACCAAACAGAGAGTTGTTTAACTTTGCCACAGGTCTTACAGGACAGAACATCGCATACAGCTTCCAGAGCGGCTGGCTCAACTATTTCTGCGTTAACCTTCTGCACATCGATTCAAGAAAGGTCGGCAGCATCTTTTTTGCAAGTCAGTTCTGGGATGCAGTCAACGACCCCATCATCGGCTCATTCATCGACCGTCACAGATTCAAATCAGGTGAAAAGCTCCGCCCCTTCCTGCTTTACACGCCGCCAATCATCGGTGCACTCACAGCGCTGATGTTCCTGCAAGTCCCCTTCAACAGCACGGGCAGACTCTTCTACATTCTTCTGCTCTATCTTATCTGGGACTTCATCTATTCAGTTGAAGACGTTGCTTTGTGGGGTCTTGTGGCGGTTGCCTCCCCCAATTCAGACGAGCGCGGCAGAGTGGCACAGTGGGTCAGCATCGGTGCAGGTGCCGGCGGTACCATTGCAGGCGCATTCTCATTCATAAGAGATATGCTCCTCGGTGCAGGACTTGAGGACAGATACATCTTCATGATTTTCGCCGTACTCTTCGGTCTCGGCGGTCAGCTCCTTGCAATGCGCGCCCATAAGGTCAAAGAAAGAGTACGCAGTGCTCCTGCCAAAAAAGGTGAAGAAAGCCTGCGTGAAACCCTCAGCATGCTGTTCAAAAACAAAAAGCTTCTTATCATCAGCATCGCGCGTTTCCTCGGCAACACCTTCCCAAAGGTCGGCGCAATCTACTTCTTTGAAAACTGCATGTCGCTTAAAATCGGCTCAATTGAAATCGGCGGCGGCATGATGAACACGGTGTTCCCGCTTCTCGCAGGCATACCCGGTGCGGCGGCAATTTTCTTTGCAAACAAAATTGCCATCAGAATCGGCGGCATGAAGCGTCTGCTTATTGTTGCAAAGGTTATGGAAACAGCCTGCCGTGTACTCTCTTTCATCATCGGTCTCAACGGCGGATACAACACTCCGTGGAAGCTTGTGCTCATCCTTCTGCTTCACGCCGCAATGAACATTCCCTGCAGCATGATGGATATCGGTCACCGCGCCCTCACAAGTGACGGCATTGACGAGCTTGAATTAAAAACCGGCAAACGAAGCGAAGGCGTGGCTTTCTCCACCCAGAACTTCGTCAGCAAGATGAACAACGGTGTAACAAGCCTCATTGAAGGCTTTGTGCTCAGTGCCCTCGGCTACGATTCAAAGCTCAAGGATGCAGGCAAACCACAGTCCGCAAAATTCCTCAAATGGCAGTGGCCGCTTTACGTCCTCTCCCCTGCCATCGGTTCACTCCTCTATGTTATTGCAATCAGCTTCCTTAAAGATGACCGCAATATGCAAGCGGAAATCAGCCGTCAGCTTATTGCACGCAGAGAAGCTCAGGCTGAAAGTGAGCCCGTTGCCGTTACAAGCGGTGAATAACAACAAGAAAGGATGCGGTGTACCCATGCGGTACACCGCATAAAGATACCCCTATGCGAATGAAACGAATCAAAAACCTTGAGGCACGACGCGATGCCTGCGGTGACCTTCTGCTTTTTCTTTATGAAGAAAACAGAGATTTCCGTACCGCTCAGCACGAAAGGAAGCTTCTCAACATGGCAGAGCTTTTCGGCAGGGAAGCACCGCTTCACGTTGAAATAGGCTGCGGAAAAGGTGGCTTTGTGTGCGAAGCCGCAAAGCGTAATCCCGACATCAACTTCCTTGCAATTGAGCGCAACAGCAGCGTTATCATTGAAGCTTGCGAAAAGATAATGGAAAACGGACTCACAAACGTACGCTTTCTGAAACTCACCGCTGAGTATCTGCCCAAGTACATCCCCGAAAACTCAATTGAGCGGCTTTATCTCAACTTTTCATGCCCCTTTCCTAAAAGCGGATATGCAGTTCACAGGCTCACACATGAACGCTTTCTCAACATCTACAAGCCGCTGCTTGCAGACGGTGCTGAGATTCACCAGAAAACAGACAACATGCACCTGTTTGAGTTTTCCATTGAACAGTTCAGCCTTTGCGGCTTCAAGCTCAAAGATGTTTCGCTTGATTTGCACGCAACAGACTGCCCTGACAACATCGAAACCGAATATGAGCACCGTTTCGCATCTCTCGGTCAGCCGATTTACAGCCTCAAGGCATACCTTTAATAAGCAACAGACACCATCCGCCATGCAAGGTTGGTGTCTGTTTTTATGTTTTCATCAGGTGTAAAATCAGAAATTGTTGTTCATGCGCCTTTATCGTCAGTCTGAAAAACCGACCGCGCTGTTGCGCGCTCGGCACAAATAATGAAACATACTTATTTCATGTTTCTTTCGTAAGACTCAATCATCTTCTTGACCATCTGGCCGCCAACTGAGCCTGCTTCACGAGAAGTGAGGTCACCGTTGTAGCCCTGCTTGAGATTCACGCCGACTTCAGCTGCTGCTTCCATCTTGAATCTGTCAAGTGCGTCACGTGCTTCAGGAACCATGCCCTTGGAGCTACCGTTCTTTGCCATGCTTATACACTCCTTAATAACGATTTGTGCGTTTGCCTTATTATTGTTGCAATTACGCTAAGGTTTATTAATGTAAAATTTTTGATTAATCAGAAATTTTTAACCGTCGTATTATATTATTTGTTTACCGGCTCCGGCAACGCCCTAAACAAAACGCAGAATCAGTATATTAAAATGTTTTCATGCTGAAAAATCTGCAGATATTGACCCGCGCGCTCCAATTGATGTAAAATAGAGAAAACGATAAAGGAAAAGCTCCAATGTTTAAAAGAACTTTACAACTAACAGAATCAGGAGTCGGAACTGCTTTCCCCTGCGCCGCGGTTGCCGTAGGTGTGAAACACAACATATTTGTACGCGACTTTTTCGGTCAGCGACAAATACAGCCTGCCGTTTTTGATATTACAGAGGACACTCTTTTTGATCTCGCTTCCTTGTCAAAGCTTGTTGCAACGTCTATGGTTGCAATGAAATTCATTGAAATCGGCAAGCTTTCCCTCAACGACAAAATCAGCAGATTCTTTAACTATACAGGTAACTACGGTGATTGTGAAATCCGCCATCTTATGACTCATACGTCAGGTATGCCTGCAGGGTTGCCGTTGTTCGCAATGCCTCACGAAGACGGCAATGTGTTGCACACCATTATGAATGCAGACAAGTGTTACGCAACCGGAGAAGATGTCGTTTATTCCTGCATGGGATATATTGTGCTTCAACATATTCTGGAAAGCATCAGCAACGAAACTCTTGATGAACTTGCCGCAACGTACGTTTTCAAACCTCTTGAAATGGACAAAGCCTGCTATAATCCGCCGGCAAACGCAACGCCGATAGCCGCAACCGAACTCTATTCTCACAACGGGAAGTGGGCCACGGGTCACGTTCACGACGAAAACGCACATTACCTCGGCGGTGTTGCAGGCAATGCAGGCGTTTTTGCAACACTTGACGATATGATCGCCTTTGCAGGCATGTGTTACTCAAGAGGAGTTACAAAAAGCGGTGAAATCTATCTTCCCGAGGGATTATTCAACCTTGCAGTAAAAAACTATACCCCCGAAAAAACTGAATCGAGAGGGCTCGGATTTCAACTAAAAGGCACTCAAGATTTCCCGGGCGGTAAGCTTTTGTCACAGGGAAGCTACGGTCATACCGGCTTTACGGGAACAAGCCTTTACGTTGACAACGATTCAGGCTTATGGGGTGTTCTTTTGACCAATGCCGTTCATTACGGCAGAGAAAACCGAAGTGCTTATTTTTCACTTCGCAGAAGCTTTTACGATATTATGATTACTGAATATAAAGATTTGCAGGAGAAAGGTGAAATATGAAAAGAGAAAAACAAAAAGTTCTTTGCGGTGCAGATGTTGTTGCAAAAAACGGATTTGATTTTCAAGGAAAATGCGGACTTATCACTAATCATACGGGCGTTCTCCGCAACCTTTCTTCAACTGTAGATATACTGAAAGGAACGTGTAACCTGACTGCGCTTTTCGGCCCCGAACACGGTGTGCGGGGCGATATGCAGGCGGGTGAAAATATAGTGTCGTACACCGATAAAGAATCAAGACTGCCCGTATACAGCTTATATGGTGACAATACGTCGGAAAGCAAAAAAGCAATCTCAACCCTCAACACTGTAATTTTTGACATTCAGGATGTAGGCGCAAGGTTTTATACCTATGCCTACACGATGACCGACACGATGAAACTCTGTGCCCGTCACGGTGTGAAATTTGTCGTTTTTGACCGACCCAACCCATTGGGCGGAATAAAAGCAGAGGGAACTGTACTTGACAGACGTTTCTCTTCATTTGTCGGAAGATTCCCCACACCCACGCGCTGTGCTCTTACAATTGGTGAGTTTGCTCTTATGATGAATGACACAGAAGCTATTGGCTGCGATCTCACTGTTATTCCGATGGATGGTTGGAAAAGAAATATGTATTACGATGATACCGACCTTGTTTTTATTCAGCCGTCGCCCAACATTCCCACCGTTGACACGGCATTTGCTTATATCGGCACCTGCATTTTTGAGGGAACAAATCTTTCCGAAGGCAGAGGCACAACCAAGCCGTTTGAGATGATAGGCGCACCGTGGCTTAACAGTAAGGCTGTTATTGAAAGAATAGGACCGCAGGAAGGCGTTATACTCCGCGAGTGTTCATTTACACCGTCTTTTTCAGATTATGAAGGCGGCTTCTGCCACGGCATTCAACTCCACATTACAAACAGGGAGACGTTTTCTCCCTTTACCGTAGGAATCAAACTTTTTGATGCAATCAAAAAAACACATTCCGAGTTTGAAACCACACCGTTCATATCCAAACTTTTAGGCACAGATGAAATTTTAAAAACCGATTTTACTCCGGATTCATTTATAGACGAAGAAATGAAAAAAACGGCAGAATGGCAAGAGCTTTCCAAAAAATGGTATTTATACTGACAAAAAAACTGCCGCCGAGGTTTAACCCTCGGCGGTGTTTTCAGTTTCACTGTTTACTTTTCTGCAGCAAGGCGAATATTCCAGCAGTTTTCTTCAAGAAGCGCCTCTGCTTTTTCGGCAGTGCAACCAAGAATTTCAGTAACAATTCCAATCATTCTTCTGCGCAGCTTTTTGTTTGCAGGCTTAAGATTAATCATCATGTTTTGATATACACAACCGCATTTTATCATGGATACCGTTGAAATCATGTTCAGAATAATCTTTTGTGCTGTTCCTGCCTTCATTCTTGTTGAGCCTGTGATAACCTCAGGTCCCGTATCGGCGCATATATCAACGTCTGCGACCTTTCCCAGCTCAGAGTTAGGATTGTTAGTGATTGAAAACACCTTTGCGCCAACACTCCTGGCATAATTCAATGCAGAAATAACGTAAGCTGCCGAGCCCGAAGCGGAAATACCGATTAAAATGTCTTTTGCGCAGAAGCTACGGGATTTAAGGTCTTCAACACCCGCCTCTATATTATCCTCCGCATTTTCTGACGCCTTGAACATACATTTTTCACCGCCAGCAATAATTCCGTTGAAAATGTCGTTAGGCACACCGAATGTAGGCGGACACTCGGCCGCATCGCACACAGCAAGTCTGCCCGAAGTTCCGCTTCCGATATAAAAGATTCTGCCGCCTGCTTTTATGGCATCTGCAACCGCATCGCATACAACTGAAATCTGTGGCATAGCGGCATCAACCGCAAGGGTCACTTTTGCGTTTTCATTATTGATTATGTCAAGCATTTCAAGCGTGGACATTTTATCTATACCGTATGTATCAGGGTTTCTCATTTCTGTTTTAAGCATTTTCACACAACCTTTTTGCAAGGATGATTGCACCGTTTACCATCGATTCATCAAGAAAGGAAAGCGACACCTTACCTTCGACATATTTCCTCAGTAAAGGACTGAGTATTTCTTTTTGTTTGCAAAGTCCGCCACAAACAACCACTCTGTTACCGGAATCGTCTGATTGTTTTAACGCACTGTTTATGATTTTTGCCGCTTCATAAGCATTTCGCTCAATGATTTCCAAAGCAACTGAATCTCCAAGCTTATATGCTTCAAAAACCACGGGTGCAAAAGACGCTACGCACGCTGCACCGCCTGCGTAAATCTCCGAAATTGTGTTTTCGAGGCTTTTTCCGAGTTTTTTCTCAATAAGCCTAAGAATTAAATCACTTCCACCCCTGCCGTCAAGAAATTCAAAAGCCGCATTTAATGCATCAGAGCCAAAACAAAATCCGCTTCCGCCTTTGTCCACCATATAGCCCCATCCGCCGACACGGCTACGTTGTGAATCCGACCGGGCGAAAGCAACAATTCCCGTTCCCATAATTACGGCTGTTCCGTTTTCACCCTTTAACGCAATCTCAAGCGCAAGGTCTGTATCACTGCCGCTGTCAAACAAAGCAAAGCCAAAGCGCGCCAAAAAATCATTGATGAGCATTTGATTCTCTCCGCTTTTTGCGCCTGCAACACCTGCAAAAACAGATGTTTTTGCGATATCCTTGCACACCCGCGAAATACCCTCGGCAAGAATGTTGCAAGTGTTTTCCATACCTTTGTTAACAGGGTTTGAGCCGTCAAGAATCAACCTTGTGATTTCATTTCCGTTTATATCCGTAAGCAAAAACTCTGTTTTTGTTCCTCCGCCGTCAATACCGAGCAGGTATTCAATGTTATTATTACTCATCAGCTTTTCCTTATCTCCGCAATCAGCACGCAAAAATCAATTAAGGTTTATATCGGTCACCCTTATCTCATGCTTATATGACCTGCTGCCCATTTTGCCGTACCATACGATAAACTTGCCGAATTCCTCCCAGGTTGAAACAGGTGCATTGTCAATAAACGTTGTGCAGAATCTGCCTTTTTTAAGCGGCTTATATCTGTTGACGTAGATATCTGTGAAGTAGTCGTGGAAGTTAAAATCGGTAACACATTCGGTTTCGGCTTCATTCGGCTTCCTGAGCACAGCTTTCTGATAGCTGAGCAATTGGTCAAGTATCTGCTTGTTTTCAATTACAGAAGCAAAATAGCCGTACATTTCATCAAAGAATGTGTCAAGGTTTGCGGTGATGTACATATACAGATGTTCATAGTGATCCCAGACGAGATTGCCTGCAAACTCAACGGGAAACTTCGTTGTTTCGCCCTGCGCAAGCTTAGCGAACGACTGCTTTACATTGTTATATAAAGGCTCAAAAAACGGTGTGTTGCCGTTTTCGATGTATGACATCAGCCCCTCATAGAAAGCTCTGTAGCTCACGCCAAGCTCATAATACGCATAAATTGCAAAGCAACGCAGAACACCGCATGCATGCATTGCCTGAGTGAAAGAGGCAAAAAGCGCACTTTTCTGCCACTGCTCACAGCTCATTGTGTTTGTCTCGGTTATTATGTTGATTTTTTCCGGGATATAATATGCATCGGCGGTGCAATGGAAACGCACAATTTCCGTGTTTGACGTTTTGATGCCGTGCTTTTCAATATAATCCTTCTGCCCAAGCTGAGAGTTGGGCAGTACCATGCACAGATAAACTTCAAAAATAAAGTGCTGGCCGATTTCAAACAGTTTGCAGATACCGTCCACAAAGCTGTCGTAAGTTTCACCGGGCAGACCGAGAATCAGCTCAGAATACACCTGCAATTTCTCTTCATGGTAAACACTGAAGTTTTTTTGAAAAAACTCAAGTGACATGTTTTTTCTGCCGATGTTTTCAAGTACAACGGGAGAAACACTCTGCAAGGAAATAGTTGCGCCCTCTCTGTCAAGCCCCTTACGGTTGAAACGGCGCACAATTTCCCTTACCCTTTCAAAGTTGTTCTTGGAATAATTGATTCGTACTCTTTCGGGGTAGCCGTATTTTTCCTTGCTTGCAACAAGCGCATCGGCAATTATGAGGTCGTTTGCGCTGATACCGAAGTTTGCATCTGCGCCCCAAACAAAACGTATTCTATTTTTTCCTATCCACTCAATTTCCGCAAGCACTTTTTCAAGCGGGAAAAAGCGCGTTTTTTCTTTGAGCGGTCCCCAGTCGCAATAAGCGCAGGAATTAGGACAGCCGCGGCTTGTTTCGATTATGGTGTTAAACTCATAGTCCGAGTATTTTTCAAGCACCGCATCAAACCAGCCGTCAAGGTAAGGCGAAGCATAATCATTCCTGCAAATTGATTTTCTTTCGCTCATCAAACAAACACCGTTACTGCGGTATGCAATGTTGGGTACGCTTGCAACATCATCGTCTGCAAGCCCTGCAAGCAAATCACCGAAAGTTATTTCACCCTCACCGAAGGCAAGAAAATCAACCTGCGGATACTGCTCAAGAAAGGATGTATCCTGAGGGATGTTATGACCGCCGAAAACAGTCACACACTCGGGGTATCTGTTTTTCAGTGCACTTGCAAGCGCAAGGTTATATTCGGTATTCCAGCAATAATTTGTGAAACCGACAACCGATGGTTGCTCCATTGTGTCAACAATGTTTTCAACGTCATTTCTCAGAAAGAGAAATTCCTTGAAGCAATATTCAGCCGCTACCGTCTCATTTTTCCATGCATTTGCAACAATAACACCCGCAGTATAAGGTAAATATACCACGCGTGAATCTTTGCCTGATGAAACGTCAGCCTGAACAAAATATACGTTTTTCACAACATCACCTCTTTAGTCGTTGAAAATATATTATAATGTATTTCAAGCGTAATGTCAAACACACAAACGTAATGTCAAACACACAAAAAAGCGCACTGCAACCTATGCAGTGCGCTGAAGGATAATCATATTATTTGAATTTTGCTTTCAAGCGGTTTGCGTGTCTTTTTACGCGGCGCTTCGTCATCGGAATAACCAACAGCAATAACAAGACGGACAACCTTCTCCTCAGGCAAATTAAGCACCTGCTTGACTTTTGCATCGTCCATTCTGCCGAGAATGCAGGTTGCAAGGCCGATTTCTGCGGCAGCGAGGGTAAAATATGCAACCGCCTGACCGATATCACTCCATGCAAATTTCTGACTTGCAACAACGCCATCCTTTGCAAAAAGCATTGCCGTTTCTTCGCACACAACAACAAATGCGCTTGCATTTGCGGTGAAACCGTTTCTGCCCTCAATCTGCACACACTCAGCAATCTTCGGCACAAGCGCTTCACTGTTTACGGCAATGAAGCTCCACGGCTGAGAGTTGCACGCGGAAGGCGCAATGCACGCCGCCTCAAGACACTTTGTGAGCTCTTCCTGCTGAATCTTCCTGCCGGACTGAAAATTCCTGCAGCTTTCTCTTTTTTCAATAAGCTCAAAAAAACCACTCATAGCAATAACTCCGTTCATTTTATATCAAGTTGAATTATATCACAAATTTTATATAAAAGCAACAAAAAATAGAGACAAAATCTTACATCACACAACATTATTTTCAAAAACCTCTTGAAATAGAGAGTGTAAGGTGCTATACTTTTTTCGAGCAAAACATTTCTTAGGAGGTTCTATCAATGAAAAGAATCATCGCTTGCATCTTGTCCGTTTTAATGCTCTGCCTGTGCCTTACGGCATGCGGAGGCAACGGTGAAGACGTTACCACAACAGAAGAAGCAGAAATCACAACTGCCGAACCCACAACAGAAGCCCCTCTCCCCGCAAACATCAACCTGCTCACAGGTGTTGCCGACCTCAGCGAAGGTGCATACGGCAAACGTCCCGTTGCAGTTATGATAAACAACATCAAAGCAGCTCTTCCCCAGTACGGTATTGCTTGTGCAGACATTATGTTTGAAGTCGTTGTTGAAGGCGGCATCACAAGAATGATGGCAATTTACGGCGACTATACGCAGATTCCCAACGTATGCTCCGTCAGAAGCTGCCGCTACTACTTCCCCATTTTTGCACACGGTTTCGACGCGGTTTATTGCTGCTATGGTTCCAACCCCACTCTCGGCACACCCACCCTGCAGAGAATCGGCATTGACTATTTCGACGGTCAGTTCTACAGCGCACTTTATGCAAGAGATTCAAAACGCGCTTCCGCAGGCTACAGCTCAGAGCACACCGCCTATCTCAAGGGCGCAGACATTCCCTCAATCCTTGCAAAAGAGAGCGTACGCTCTGACATCGCTCAAGACAAGAGCAAGCCCATCTTCAACTTCAACCCCGAAGGTGCACCTGCTGCAGTTTCTTCAACATCCTGCACAGAGGCAGTGCTCAAGTTCTCAAACAGCTACTATTCAACCTTCACCTATGATGAAGCCACCGGCAAATATCTCAAACAGCACTCCGGCAAGGCTCACAAGGATTCTTCAACAGGTGAACAGCTCGCTTACACAAACGTATTCGTACTTGAAACAAGCGTAGGCAGCTATCAGGGCATGAAAATTATGGAAGTTGACTGGAAAGGCGGCACCGGCTACTATATCTCCAACGGCACGGTTGCTCAGATCAAGTGGTCAAAGCCCACCGAAAGTGCACCCATCACCGTAACAGACCTCAACGGTGTTGAAATCAACGTAAATGCCGGCAACAGCTACTTCGGTGTTATCTCCCCCAACAGCACCACACTCAAAGGCGTTGAGCCCGAAACCACTGCTCCTGCCGCATAATTAACAACAACCGAAAAAGCCGAACTCCTACGGATGTTCGGCTTTTATTCAACCCCAAAATTATTTATCAATAAAACACAAATAACAACCGAAAGGCGGTGCAGTATGCGCCACGATTTTACAGATTTTGTTCTGCGATATACCCTCGATGCGCAGTATCCCGCTGAGCTTTTCAAGGCAGAAATCAAGCTTCGCACGGGCAATACACCGCGTGCCGAAGGCAACGGTGCCGCAGTTGAGCTTGCAATTGACACTTCACTCGGCTGTGATTCGTACAAAATCACACTCAACGAAAGCACCTTAAAAATCTCAGCCGCTTGCGAGCGTGCGCTGATTTACGGCATAGGCACGTTTTTGAAAAAAACGGTATACGGCGAGAATGCGCAAATCACCCTCATTGAAGATATCAACGGCATCTACACCCCGAACAAACGCATACGCGGTCATCAGCTCGGATACAGAAACATCAACAACACATACGACGCATGGGGCAGAGAACAATATTTCCGTTACATGCTTGACACCGTGCTCATGGGCGCAAATATATGCGAATTTATACCGCTTGAAACACAAACAAACGACATAATGCCGCGCAGTCCTAAGGAAACACTGATTACCTGCTGTGAAGACGCACACAAGCTCGGTCTCAATGTATCGTTCTGGCTTCCCAACGATGACCTGCCCATTGACGAAAGCGCAAGCAAGCGCCATGAGATTTTCAAATCCGTGCCCGCGCTTGACGTAGTGTTTATTCCCGGCAGTGACCCCGGTGAATTTGCACCGAAGGAGCTTTTTGAGCGCGTTGAAAAAATCGCCGCAGCGGCAAGAGCAGAGCACCCTGATGTTGAAATCTGGGTTTCTGCGCAAGCTCCGCACGACTCACCCACGTGGGGTGATAAATTTATCGCAGAGATGGAAAAAGAACCGTCCTTCGTTGACGGCATCATCCTCGGCCCTAACCGCGCAATGAATCTCGACGAGTTGCGCCGCAGACTTCCGGCAAAATATCCCATCCGTTTTTACAACGACATCACACACAACGTACGTTGTGAGCATCCCGTGCATTTTGAAAATGACGATTGGCATTTCTCGCTCGCAGCCGTAAACGGCAGAGAATCAATTAACCCCCGTCCGTTTGAATATGCAAGGCTCCACAAGCTCGTCAACCCCTTTGTTGTGGGTAGCTGCAGTTACTCCGAGGGTGTCAACGACGACGTAAACAAAGCTGTCTGGGCGGCGCTTGATTTTTGCCCCGAAATGTCAGTAAAAGAAATTCTGCTTGATTATTCAAGGCTGTTTTTCTATGAAGCCGATGCTGAAAGAATAGCAGATGCAATTATTCTGCTTGAGGAAAACTGGCAGACCGACTGCGCCGCAAATGATGTAATCGACAAGACGTACGCCGCACTCACGCAGTTGGCAAAAGATTATCCGCACCTCAACAACAATTGGCGTTTCAACTGTCTGCTTCTCAGGGCAGAGTGTGACTTGCTTGCAAGAAAGCGCAGAATATTTGAGCTTGAATTGATTGAGAAAGCACGCGCTCTCTTAACCGCATCACTCAAAGATGCTTTGTGTGTGCTTGAAACTGACTTTGACGAAAGCTACATCGCTTTGCGCGCTGACATTGACCGTGTCGCTTCGCTCTTATTTGAACAAATCGGCCTTCAGCTTGACGTCAAACGATTCCACGCAAGCTCATGGGAGCGAGGCGCGATGCTGGAAAGTGTTGATTTGCCCGTAACGGACAGGCCGTGGCTCGTTTACATGGCAAGGCAGGCTATATCAATGCCCGAAGAAGAGGGTGCCGCTTTCCTTTCTGCATGCTTCGCAAGGAACGACGTGCAAAACGGAGAAGCGTATTTCTCAACTACGCTGCACGGCAAGGCAGGGCTTCATCTTCCGCAGAAAAACGAGGTTTACCTCAACTTCCGCGGTGACTCGCCCGACAACAACAACGGTTCAAAGCCCGTATGCATGCTCAGCTTTTTTGACAGTTACACACTTGACGCTGAGTTTTCAGCTTTACACGCCGACACAGATTACACCTTGAGCATCACCTACAAAGACGCGCCCTCACGCGAGGTTGAGCATCACCGCATAACCGTCAACAACACGGTTTTGTATGACGGCGAGGGATACGGCGGAAGTAAGGTTGACAAAATTGCGGGTGTTCCCCTGCCCGATGGCTTTGATGCAAGGGAATACGATATACCCAAAGAGCTTGTTGCAAGCGGCAAAGCCGTGATTGAAATTGCAGAGGCAACTTCGGGCTTTGAAGTTTGTGAGTTGAGGCTGACGAAGA
This sequence comes from Acutalibacteraceae bacterium, assembly GCA_045590055.1. Classification (GTDB taxonomy): domain Bacteria; phylum Bacillota; class Clostridia; order Oscillospirales; family Acutalibacteraceae; genus UBA6857. The sequence goes on along the minus strand of JAZNQF010000009.1, from coordinate 20,123 downwards.
AATAAACAACAAACCGACGTGTTATGCTGCCACCTGATAAGGCAGTATATCACACGTCGGTTTTTGTGATATTAAGAAATGATTACCCCACTTCAAGCAACTTTTTGCTCACTCTTGCCTGAACATCAATGTAATAAGCAAGCTCAGCGTCGTTCATGTCTTCGTCTTCCCACTCCTCAAAGTTCTGCATTGCATCGGCGTACTTGCTCATATACGTCGCATAGTCCATAATCAGGCTGATATCGCTCGGATTGGATTCATACTTTTTCATAAACGCTACATATTCATCCATAAATTCTTCATAGCTATCCATTGCCGCCTTGAAATCGGCAGACAGAGCGTTTTCATTTTCGGGTGTGGTGGGCTTGGTGGTTGTCGGTGCGGTAGTTGCTTCGGTTGTGATTTCGGTAACAGACTTGGTAGTTAACGCTTCTGATGTTATTCTTTTTACATACAACTCAATCTCTTCGATGTTCTGGGACTCTACAAGGCTATCATACTCAACACCGTTACTGTTTTTATCAAAAACCAGTTTCAGTTCGGTGTTAGGAGCAAGGCTTTGTCCGGTAACTACATAGTTCCTCAAAGATTCAAAATCGTTCGGATCAACAAACGATCCATCATCGGCAACTATACTAAGTTTAACCACGCCCTCACCGTATTTGTGCATTAAATCTCCGCCCATAGATGTATAGCCACAGTTTGCGAGGTTTCTTCCAACGTAATCAGCTATATACCACGTATACTTATCCGGAGATAGCTTTATTGCGGTAAGCTCAACGTCCTTTTGCTGTTTTGAGCCGTTTTTCTTAACACATAAAACAATTTCCTCTATGCTTTGAGATTCAACAAGACTGTCATATTCATTACCCTTGCTGTCCTTGTCAAAAACAAGCTTAAGAACGGTATTGGGTTCTATATTTTGTTTAATAACAGAATACTCTTTAAGAACATCCTCGGACTCAATATCGATATAACTTCCGTCCTGAGTTACAAAAACCAGTTCAACAACGCTTTCGCCGTATCGGTCCATTCGTTTTCCGTTCATTGCAGTATATCCAATTGAAGCACAATTTCTGCCTACGTAGTTTTTTATGTACCATGTATACTTATCAGGTGATATATTAATTGCAGACGTATTAATTTCAGCGATTGTGTCATCTACTGCTTCTATTGAGGTCTGACTTTCGGATACTTCACCAGTATGACTGTTTCCGCAAGCAACCAAAGTCAGCGCCATAACCGCTCCAAGTAATATAACTGACAGTTTTCTTGCAAGCATCCTTTCCGCCATCTCAAAACCTTTTTTCATTTTCTTTGTTTGTTTTTTCATTTGTCGTCATCCCCTTATTTTTCTTTGTTTATTTTCAGAATGCGCCATACAGAACGCTCTGAATAGTTGTACTTCTGTGCCAACTGAGGCACGTTGCTGCCGTTGTATTCCTCAATGATTGCTTTGTGTATGTATTCCTTTGAAAACAGTCTGCCCGGAAATGAAACCTGCGTTCCGTGAAACAATCTGTAAATTGCAACCGTGTTTTCAATGCCTATTTCATCCGCAATTTCACGGTAAACAGAGTTTAATCCGCTAAGATCATTCCCCAATAAACTCACATCCTGCGCTTGCACAAAGCTTTCATTCACCGACATAATACCACCTCCAACCCGACATAACAAATGACATCGTCTTTGTGTTTGGCAGTAAAACTGCGGCAAAATACTTTTTCTGACTGACATTTTTTCATTAAAAAAGCTCCTTTCCGAACGGCAGAATAACCGTTCAGAAAAGAGCTTGTTTTTTTCGCGAAGGTGATTTTTCGTAACAGGCTTTGTAATTTTCGCGAAGATACTATCGTAACTATTCACTTTCCGTCCCAGCAGAAGCATTCCATAACCACCCTGCCCTCAGCGTCAAACTCAACACCCTCAGCTTCAAGCAAGCTGCGTTGTGCATCCTCGCCGCCAAAAGCAAAGCCTTTTGTCAGGCTTCCGTCACGCATCACAACGCGGTGGCAAGGAATCATCATCGGCTGCGGATTAACGTGCAGAGCATAACCCACCACGCGAGACCAGCGCGGATTGCCTGCCATGAGAGCAACCTGCCCGTAGGAAGCAACCTTCCCCTTTGGTATGGTGCGCACAACTTCATAGATTCTTTCAAAAGTGTTCACGGTTTTCTCCTTAAAAACAGTTGAAATTACATAATCCGACATGTAAAATAATATGGCAGATCAGATTGCCTTACGTCTGCTATTATACACCAAAAGCAACAAATAATAAACATAAAAAATCAGGGGTTACATAAATGCTCAAAGAAAAAGTCACACTCGTTGAATACACAAAAAGCCAGGACCGCGCCAACTGCATCACGCACGCCATAGGTGCTGTGATGGGGCTTGTTGCGCTGATTATAGGCACGGTTTATGCCTCGCACACTTCAAACGTGCGCATCATTGCGGCGGCTGTTATCTACGGTCTGTCCATAATTATACTTTTCTCCGCCTCGGCAACATACCACGGCCTGCCTGCAGGCACTGCAAAAAAATATGCGCGTGTTATCGACCACAGCATGATTTTCCTCATAATTGCAGGCACTGCAACGCCTTGCTCACTCGTTGTTCTGTATGAATGCGGCAGGGGCTACTGTTGGCTGGTTTTCAGCATCGCTTGGCTGAGCTGCATTGTGGGCATGCTCTCAGCCGTGTTGTTTTTTGAAAAAACCAAGGCTCTGCGCATGGCACTTCTCATCGGCGAATCACTTGTGATGATATGCTCGGTGCTTCCCATAAGGAACCGTTTTGACACAGGTGCATACGGCCTTCTGTGGGTAGGCTGCATCATCCTTTTCATCGGCGCAATTCTATACGGAATCGGCAAAAAGAACCCGATTTTCCACACGGTATTCCATGTATTTGTGCTCGTAGGCGTGGGTGTGCACCTCTATGCGATAATCACACACGTGTTTATGCCGTTGGCAAGTTGAATATCATACATATATTTTAAGGCGGCACTTCACAGTGCCGCCCCAGACTGTCGATAAAAGCACAAGAACAACAATGCTATTTTTTAAAAATAAGGGAACGAAAAGCTAAAACTTATACGCATATAAAAAATCGTACAAAGCATCGAACTTTGTACGATTTTCGCATTGTTTTGACCTTTTTTTGCCCACTCGGAGTACCTTTGTACACCTTCAGGGCAAAGAAAAGGTCATCTTGCACCTTTCTCGGCAGTCTGACAGCTTGTCGAAAATGAGTTTTTTGACAAGCTGAGGCGGCACTTCACAGTGCCGCCCTGCTTTTTATGCATTGTTTTTTTCAACTCTTGAGAAAAAGAACACGCTTGCAATAACAATCACACCGCCGAGAATCTGTAATAATGTCGGCACTTCCTGAAAGAGAAAGCCTGCAATAATTGCCGCAACAACCGGCTCGCAAAGTTTGGAAGCTGAAACAAATGACGGTGAAAAATACTTGAGGCACCAACTGAAAATGCTGTGGCCGAGAATCGTTGAAAAGACGGCAAGAAGCAAGCCGGTAATCACAACTCTGTAGCCGTATTCAACCATTGATGCACCCTGAATCAGAGTAACCGCAACAAGCATCACCGCACAGGATACATACACAATATACGTATAAACCGTGGTGGAGAGCTTTTCCCTTGCGACCCTGCCAAGCAGCATATAAACTGCAACAGCAACGGCTGACAGAAGGGAAAGTATGTCACCGTAGAGCATGTTTTCTCCCGACGCGGAATCCGAAAACGCGATAAGCACACTACCTATGAACGCGGTAGCAATGCACAGCACCGCCCATTTTGACAGTTTGCCTTTCATGAAAATGCAATAGCCCAGCGACACCCAGATTACCTCTGTGCAGACAATTGACGTGGAGCTTGCCACCGAGGTGTGACTCAGTGATTCAAACCACAAAAGGAAGTGGATTGCAAGGAAAATGCCGCTGACACAGCAAAGCAAAGCGGTTTTCCAATCGGTGTGCGCAAGCTCTGTGCGAGGATCTTTTTTGCCGAGCGTAACGGGCGTCATCAACACAACCGTCCACACAAGCCGCCACGATGCCGTTACCGCTGAGGGCGCCTCTGACAAGCGCACGAAAATCGCTGACAACGAGATACCGATTACACCGATAATTATCATAATTATTGGGTATTTTTCGATAATTCTTTTCATACTTTACTCCATTGTACATTAACTCAATCAGCGCCTTATCTTGCGCTTGATGAATTTTATCAGATGAGACACTCTATCAAAAATCACTCCGCTTATTACGGATAAAACCACAATAACCAGCGGATACAAGTAACCGTTCCCCTTGATTAAAGCAAGTGTGGGGTTACTGCTTGCAAACGTTTGAAAAATGTTGTAATACAAAAGATGAATTATGTACACAATCAGCGAGATGTTACCAAACCTTGAAACAATTGTGATTATAAACCGTTGTTTAGTAAACAACGGATGTGAAGCCAAAAACAACATCAGCATTATAACCGTAATAATCATTCCTACGGGCATCTCTATTTTTCCGAATCCAAACCATTGCAACAAGCTCAGTGCCGCCCCGAAAATCATAATTGCAAATTCTTTTATCGCATTCAAGTTAAAGCTTGAAATAATCTGAGTATAATACTGCTTTATAAACATACCCATACAGAACATCGGAAGTCCGAAAAACAAAGCGTTTCTGTAAATCAGATAGTGAATGTCTGTTTTGCTTGCAACTGCATTTACGCCCAATGCAAGCTGAAACAGAATAAGGCAGATGCTCACAATATACAAAGGCTTGTAATCAACTTCTTTTTTGTCAAAAAAGCATACATAGACCCACAAAATAACGTAGCAAGTGAGGATTGCCGATAAATACCACAGATGACCCGAAAAGGGATTCACGTTTATGATAAACCATTTTGCAAGGTTTGTTACGCTGAGCTTTGTGATGAGATATTCCGCAACACTTCCGCCTGCAACGGATTTTGTGTAAAAGATACCCCAGAATGTATAAATCAAAGTACCCATCACATTCAGTTTTAAAATATGCACAATGCGTTTTACCAGACGGTTACTGTCAACCCGATAGCTGAAGAAACCGGAAACCGCAAAAAATGTGGGCACGGCAAACCTCGCAAGGCAATTCACAATCTGACCGAAATCCCCCGGAAAAGGGATGTGAAGCAAAACAACAAACACTGAGGCAGCCATCTTGCAGCATTCCATAGACAGATTAAGCTTTTTGTTTGACATTCCTTTTCACCATCCGATGTATGAGATTATTTAAGACAAAGTTGCACAACACATTCGACGTGGGTCGTATGCGGAAACATATCAACCGGTTGAATCTTCTTCACCTTATAGCCATGTCTGACGAGATAAAGCAAATCACGTGCGAGTGTTTCGGGGTTACAGGAGACGTAGACGATTCTTTTGGGGGCAAGCTCAACTGCGCATGAGAGAAAACGCTCGTCACTGCCTGCACGGGGCGGGTCGGTAAAAAGCACGTCAATGCATTCACCCTGCGCTGCAAGATTGGACATGAACTCGCCCGAATCAGCACAGACAAAGCGTATGTTCTGCGCATTGTTTGTTTTGGCGTTCACCTTTGCATTCTTCACGGATTCAGGGTTGAGCTCAACACCGATAACGCTCTTTGCTTTTTTTGCGGCAACAAGACCGATTGTACCGACACCGCAGTAAGCATCGATGACGGTTTGCGTTTCATCAAGCTGAGCATACTCAATTGCAGTGTTGTAAAGTACCTCAGTCTGCACGGGGTTAATCTGATAAAATGCCGACGGTGAAATTCTGAACACACAACCGCACAGTTCGTCCTCAATGTATCCCTTGCCATAAAGCACCTTTTCCGTTTCACCTAACACAAGGCTGGTACGGCGGTTGTTTACGTTTTGTACGATTGATGTAATTTCGGGATGCAGTTTGAGCAATTGCTCAATAAAATCGTTCTTACGCGGGAAAACAATGCTTCCCGTAACAAGCACAACAAGCACCTGACCGCTTTTGAAGCCTCTGCGAACAAGCACATGGCGCAAAAAGCCCTTGCCCATGTCTTCATTGTATGGTCGAAGCTTGAATTTAACAATCAACTCCCTGATTGAAACAATGATTGCATCGGCGATTTCGTCCTCAATCATGCAGTTGTCAACACACACAATTCTGTGTGATGATGACTGATACACACCCGAAATTATCTTGCCGCCCTTTGTTGTGCCGAAAGCGGCTTGTACCTTGTTACGATAATGCGTCGGGTTTTCCATAGCGATAATTTCCTGTACGCGGCAGAACTTGCCTAGTAGCTTGATGCACTTTGCCTGCTTGAAGCTGAGCTGTTCTTCATAGCTCATATTCTGCAATTGGCAACCGCCGCACTTTTTATAATAAATGCAAAGATTGCCCTTACCCTGCTTTTTGGCAGAGTAAGGGCGATTTGCATTTTTCTTTTTTGAGTTGGTTGCCTGATTATCCATAGCGTTTCATACAAATTCTTGCCGCAACCGCAACAACTGACAAGGTAAACAGTGCGCAAAGCGTTGCAACGGGATTTCTTTTTTGCTTTTTCATTTTAGTCACCTGAACTCAGGTTTTTCAACCCTTTATTTTCGGTTTTAACTTAGATTTCGGGAAAAAATGCTTTGTGTACAGCGCTTACTGCTCTGTCGGCATCCTTTGCGTCAATAAGAACAGAAATGGTGATTTCACTTGTTGAAATCATCTGAATGTTTACGCCGATTTCATAAAGAGCACCGAACATCTTTGATGCAGTGCCTGAGTGTGACTGCATGCCTGCACCAACAATTGATACCTTTGCGATGGTTTCGTCGGAACTGACAACAACACCTTCATGGCCGAAGGTTTCGTTAAGAAGCTCAACAGCCTGCTCAGCCATCTTCTTGTTGCAGGTAAAGGTGATATCCTTTGTGCCGTCGCGGCCGACTGACTGAAGAATAACGTCAATATTGATGCCCTTTGCGGCAAGGCGTGAGAACATTTTGAATGCGTTACCGGGAACATCCTGCATTCCTACAACTGAAATTCTTGCAACGTCAAGATCCTTGGTTACGCCCCTGATTAACATTTTTTCCATTTTAGTTACCTCTCTGACTATTGTTCCGGGAACTCTTTCCATGCTTGAAAGAACTTCAAGTTCCACGTTGTATTTTTTTGCCATTTCAACCGAACGGTTGTTGAGCACCTGAGCGCCGAGTGTGGCGAGCTCAAGCATTTCATCGTATGTGATTTCTTCAAGCTTAACAGCGCCGTCAACCTTTCTGGGGTCAGCGGTGTAAACACCTGTGACATCAGTGAAAATCTGACATTTGTCTGCATGCAGCGATGCGGCAATTGCAACCGCGCTTGTGTCCGAACCGCCTCTGCCGAGGGTTGTCATGTCATCATAGCGGTTGATGCCCTGGAAGCCTGCAACGATAATGATCTTTTTCTTGTCAAGCTCTGCGAGCATACGGTCAGGCTTAACGGTTTTGATACGAGCTGAGCCGTAGCTTGTGTTGGTCATGAAGCCTGCCTGCCAGCCAAGCAGAGAAACAACGGGATAGCCAAGCTTCTCAATTGCCATTGCAAGAAGGGAAATTGAAATCTGCTCGCCTGCCGTCAGGAGCATATCCATCTCCCTGCGGGAAGCCTTGGGGTTGATCTCGTTTGCTTTTTCGATGAGATCGTCTGTTGTGTCCCCCTGAGCGGAAACAACAACAACAACGTTGTTGCCCTGCTTATAGGTATCTGTGATGATTCGAGCTACGTTCATAACTCTTTCAGCGTTGGCAACTGAGCTGCCGCCGAACTTTTGAACAATAAGAGCCATAGTTTTCCTCCTATATCAAGTTATCTGCCTTTTGAAAGGCATCAATAATTAACAAGTCTTACTGTGTTTTCAACGATGATGGGCAAGCCGGCAAGCTTTTCTTTGAGCTGAGCCGGTGTCATGCTGCAGGTGATGAAGCAGATTTCGTCTGCCTCAGCCCCCTCTCTTCTGAGCTGTTTGATACCGCCGAAAACTTCGTGTATTTTTTCAAGGGTTGCTTCGGCATCTGCCGCACACGCCCTGACCATAAACTGCTGCTCGGTTTCCTCATAAGGCTGAATGTAGTTTGCCTTTTCGGGTCCCCAACCGAAATATTTTTTGCGCTGAATGTGCACTGCACAGTCAACAACGTCGGCAACAACTGCGCTTGCGGTTGCAAAACGGCCTGCGCCCTTGCCGTAGAACACAACGTCACCCGTTGCGTCACCTCTTACAAGCACGGCGTTGAACACGTCGGATACACTTGCAAGCTGGCTTGAGTTCATCACAACTGCAGGTGCGGTCATGATTGAAATTTTGTCCTCGCTGAGCTTTTTGACGTTTGCAATAAGCTTGATTACACCGCCTGCGGCTTTGGCATAGTCAACGTCTGCACTTGTGAGCTTTGTGATGCCCTCGGTGTGTACACCTGCAGGGTAAACGTGATTGCCGAATGCAATTGATGCAAGGATGCAGATTTTGCGGCACGCATCGTGACCTTCGATATCTGCGGTAGGATCTGCTTCGGCATAGCCGTTTTCCTGTGCAAGACGCAGAGCTTCATCAAAATTCATGTTGTCTGTTATCATTTTAGTCAGAATAAAGTTTGTTGTGCCATTGAGTATGCCTGCAATTTCTTCAATTTCGTTTGCGGCAAGGCACTGTGAAATGGGCCTGAGAATCGGGATACCGCCGCCTACGCTTGCTTCAAACAGGAAGTTGACGTTGTTCTGCTCGGCAAGTTCAAGCAGTTCATAGCCCATCTCGGCAACAAGCAACTTGTTTGATGAAACAACGCTTTTGCCGGCTTTAAGGCAAGCTGAAACAAACTCGTATGCGGGATGAAGACCGCCCATGCACTCAACAACGATTTTTACGGATTCGTCGTTGAGAATATCGTCGAAATTTTTGGTGAGCATTTCAGCATAAGGTGAATCGGGGAAATCCCTGATGTCAAGAATATATTTTACCTGCAAATCGTTGTGACGTCTTTTTTTGATGCCCTCACGGTTTCTTTCAATGAGGCTGACAACTCCGGAGCCTACAACACCGAAGCCCATAACAGCTACATTCATCTTATTATTTACGACACGTTACCACTGCAAGCGCTTGAGAGCGGCAGAAAAAACGCATCGGCTCCTTTCTTGATGATAACACGCGGATTGATGTCCGCATTAACCAATAAATGATATCACATTTTTTCAAGATAATAAAGAGGTTTATAAAAAAATATGCAACTTTTTTTCATTTTATCTCCATATTTTGGATGTAAAAGCTCGAATTTAACCGAATTTTTGACATTTTGTAATTGATTTTGTAAATTTTATCTTGTAAGATATAAGCAACGAGATAATTATAATAAAATACGTACTGTATCATAAGGTACATTTTGTTTTGAAACAACGAAAGGTGGCGTGATTATGACAGAAGTCGAAAAAAGAAAAGGTCGGATAATCAACCTTGTATATTTTCTGATTATTATTGCAGGTTTTTATCTTTTCATGAACTACGCCTTCGGGCTTTGCTTTCCGTTTATCTTCGGATTCATTGTTGCGGTTGCCCTGCAGAAGCCGGTGAATCTGCTCACAAAAAAAACACCGCTGAAACGCGGCTTGGCAAGTGTATTGTGTGTTTTCATTCTCGTGTTTGTTGTGGGCACGGTAGCATATCTTATCGGCTTCAAGCTTGTTGATGAGCTGCGAGGCTTTTTTGACTACGTGATGCTGAAATTTGAAAACATCCCTCAGCTTGTGGACGACATTGAAAAATGGATTAACAACTGCATCGCCTCTTTCCCGCAGCAATTGCAGAGTCTGCTTTCCTCTGCAACAGACAAGATTTTCAACACGCTTGATAAGCTTGCCGCGACCACAGGGGATACTCCCGCCATACCCGAAAGCACCACATCAGGCTCAAGCTTAATGAACTTTGAGTTTTCATGGTTGTCCGGTCCTCTCAGCGGCGTTATTTCCACGGCAAGCAAAATTCCCTCAATTATTATCGGCGTGGTTGTTTCAATCATCGCAAGCTGTTTTTTAACAGTCGACTATCAGAAGCTCAAAAACTTCATCATTGCACAATTCCCCGAAAAGAAACAAGCGGACCTGAGACGCGCAAAAAATCTGCTTAAAGAATCACTCACAAAAATGGGCAAAGCCTATGCTCTCATCATCATTATTACGTTCTTCGAAATGTTTGTCGGTCTTTCTGCACTCAAGCTTATCGGTGTTTATTCCGCAGGCTACATTCCCATCATTGCGCTTGTGACCGCTATTGTTGACATTCTTCCCATTCTCGGCACAGGCACAATTCTTCTTCCGTGGGCTCTTATTTCACTCATTACAGGCAACTTCGGTCTCGGTATCGGACTGCTTGTCATATACGGTGTTATAACTGTTATCCGCCAGATTATTGAACCTAAGCTTGTTGCAGGTCAGCTCGGTCTGCCGCCGATAGTCACCCTCGCATGCATTTATTTCGGTCTCAAGCTTTTCAGCGTACTCGGTATGTTCATAACACCCGTTGCCGTGGTTATGATTAAAACGCTCAACGACGAGGGTATCATCCACCTCTGGAAGCCGGGCGCCTATGACAACGGTGAAAAAGAGGAAGAAGGCAACAAAGGTTTTGTTGCACGACTTCTTGAAAAACGCAAGGCCGGCAAAAAGTAAGGGGTAAAGCATGAAAGCAAAAAAGGAACAACTTAAACGCCGCAAGCGCAGGCTTTTTATGCGCAGAATCAGGAATCTGCTTGTTATTGCTATTCTCATAACAGCATGTGTATCCATCGTTTCCGCAATCAGAAGCGACTCGACACCAATCAAAAGCATCACGTCGATTCTCGGCGCAACTGATACTACTGAAAAAAATGACACGCCGTGGTATCTTCTGCTTGTAAACAAAGAGCACCCGTTGCCGTATGATTACAGCTTTAATAAGTTTACTCTTTCCGACGGCAGTATAATTGACGAGCGTATATATCCCGAATTGCAGGATATGTTTGATGCCGCAAGGGCTGACGGAATCTATCCGAAAATCAACTACGCCTACCGCTCAAACGAGGAGCAAAAGGAGATATACGACAGAAGAATTAACGAATATCTTGCAGAGGGCTACTCACAGCAGGAGGCTGAGGAGCTTGCAGGCACATACGTTATGCTCCCCGGCACAAGTGAGCACGAAACGGGGCTTGCGCTTGATATCACCGCAGACAAAGATTACTGCACCGTTGAAGACTTGCAGGCATGGTTTTTAAAAAACAGCTGGCAATACGGCTTCACAGTGCGCTACCCGTCAACGAAAACCGAAATAACGGGCATTAACTATGAGCCTTGGCACTACAGATACGTTGGCAAGGAAGCTGCACAGAGTATGTACGTCAGCGGTAAGTGTCTTGAAGAATACGTTGAACAATACACCGCAGACTGACATATAACAACAAAAACTGCAGAGCTGATGAAAGTCAGTTCTGCAGTTCACTTTTTATATTCCGCTGATTTCTTTTACAACCTCGCCTGCGATTATCAGCCCTGCAACAGATGGCACAAACGCCACGCTTGCCGGTGTCTGCCTTTTAAGCGGATTATCCCCTGCATCAAACAGAGGTGTCCGCGCTTCTTCTTTTGAATAGACGACCTTGAGCTTCTTCACCCCACGTGCTTTAAGCTCGCGGCGCATAACGCGTGCAAGAGGACACACGGAGGTTTTGAAAACATCCGTCACCTCAAACGCAGTGGGGTCAAGCTTGTTGCCTGTACCCATGCTGCTGATAATGGGCACACCTGCTTTTTCGCACTGCATAACGAGCTCAATTTTGCCCGTCACACTGTCGATTGCATCAACCACGTAGTCGAAGGCTGAAAAATCAATCTCCCCTGCCGTTTCCGGCATAAAAAAGAGATTGACGGCGTGAGCTTTACATTCAGGGTTAATTTCAAGCACACGCGCTTTTGCCGCCTCGGTTTTTAACTGACCCACTGTTTTTACGGTTGCAAGAATCTGGCGGTTGATGTTTGAAACAGACACCGTGTCATTATCCACAAGTGTCAGCTCACCCACGCCGCTTCGCGCAAGCGCTTCAACAGCATAACCGCCAACACCGCCGAGACCGAAAACACAGACGTGGGCTTTTTTGAGTTTTTCAATTGCGGCATCACCAAGCAATGCCTCAGTGCGAATGAACGGATTATCCATAAAATCACCAATGCGATACAGACACCCAAAGGTATCTGTATCGCTTCTTAGAATCAGTTGTTGTATCCAAGCTCAAAAGCCTTAATGTTCAGCTCTTTGAACTTTTCAGGTACGGTTGATGAGATTGTATCAAGCCACACCTGCTTGTCGATATCTGTATTCTTTGCCATAACACCGATGAGAACGACGTTAACAGCCTTAACACTGCCTGCCTGCTTGGCAAGCTCAAGTGCGTCTGTGCAAACAACGCTTGCACCCTTTGCCTCAATTGCCTCAATCAAACCAATGGGGTATTCTGCCGCACCCGTAACAACTGACATCGGGTCAAGCTGCTGGGTATTGACAATAACCGTGCCGCCTTTTTTGAGGTAGGGCAAAAATCTTGCCGCTTCGAGCTGTTCAAATGAAAGGAGAATATCCGCCTCACCCAGCTCAATAATGGGAGAGTTGACTTTTTCACCGTAGCGCACGTAGGTTACAACGGAGCCGCCGCGCTGGCTCATGCCGTGAACCTCGCTGACTTTAACGTCAAAGCCGAGGTCAACAAGTGCCTTGCCGAGAATTTTGCTTGCAAGCAGAGTGCCCTGACCGCCTACACCAACAATGAGAATTGATTTTACGTCAGCCATTATTCAATCGCTCCTTTCACGCAAAGTCCTGTGCATACACCGCAACCGACACACTGTGTGTCGTCAATTACAGCTTTGCCGTTTTTGAGGCTGATTGCGGGGCAACCGATTGAAAGGCAAGCCTTGCAGCCGATGCACTTGTCAGCGTCAACTTTAAGTGACGGCTTATGCTTAACACTCTTGAGCAGTGCGCAGGGTCTTCTTGAAATGATAACAGACGGCGCGTCTGCCTCAAGTTCCTCTTTAACTGCGGCGAGGGTCGTTTTTATGTCGTACGGGTCAACAACGCGTACTCTTTCAATGCCGACTGCACGGCAGAGTGCTTCAAGGTCAACTGCCGCGGCAGGCTCACCCTTGATGTTTTTGCCCGTGGTAGGATTCTGCTGATGTCCCGTCATGCCGGTGATGGAGTTGTCGAGAATAATAACAACAGAGTTTGTGGCATTGTATGCGATATCAATAAGGCTTGTGATGCCTGAGTGAATGAAGGTTGAATCACCGAGTACGGCAACGCTCTTCTTTTCGCTTTCCACACCTCTTGCGAGGTTGAAGCCGTGCAAAGCTGAAACTGATGCACCCATGCAGATGCACGAATCCATCATGGAAAGAGGAGCAGATGCGCCGAGGGTATAACATCCGATGTCGCCGCTGACGAAAACCTTTGCCTTTTTAAGAGCGTAGAAGAGACCTCTGTGGGGGCAACCGCAGCACATAACGGGCGGACGGATGGGAAGCTCAGCATCGATTTTTTCGTTTTCAACGGTTTCTCCGAGGACAACCTCGCGTACAATACGCTGAGAAATCTCACCGCAGAGTGAGAAAACTTCCTTGCCGATAACAGAAATACCATGTGTTTTGCAGTGATTCTCAATTACGGGGTCAAGCTCCTCAATAACGTAAAGCTTGCCGACCTTTGCGGCAAAGTCCTCAATGAGCTTAACAGGCAGAGGGTTAACCATGCCGAGCTTAAGATAGCTCACCTTGTCACCGAGGGCTTCTTTGGCATACTGATAGCAGGCACCTGCGGCAATAACACCGATTTCGGTTGAATTCATTTCAACCGTGTTTATGCCCGATGTTTCGGCATATTCAGTAAGCGCAAGAGCTCTCTTTTCAACCAAAATATGCTTCGGTCTGGCAAAAGCGGGAAGCATAACGTTTTTGGCGGGATTTTTTGTGTATTCTTTGAGCTCATGCTCAACCCTGTCTTCAAGGTTTACAATTGAACGTGAGTGAGCAATTCTTGTTGTGAGTCTGAGGATAACGGGAGTGTCAAACTGCTCGCTGATATCATATGCGCGCTTTGCAAAAAGACGGCAATCCTCACTGTCTGCAGGCTCAAGCATGGGAAGCTTTGCGGCAATTGCATGGTTTCTTGAATCCTGCTCATTCTGTGATGAATGCATGCCCGGGTCATCTGCAACTCCGAGTACCATACCGCCGTTTACGCCTATGTAAGACATGGTGAAAATCGGGTCTGCGGCAACGTTAAGACCAACGTGCTTCATTGCGCAGAAGGCTCTTGCACCTGCAAGGCAGGCACCTGAGGCCACCTCTGCGGCAACCTTTTCGTTGGGCGCCCATTCGCAACGCATTTCGTCATACTTTGCAGCGTTTTCGGTAATTTCCGTGCTGGGTGTGCCCGGATATGAGGACACAACCCTGACGCCTGCTTCAAACAATCCTCTGGCAACGGCTTCGTTGCCGAGCATAAGCTCTTTCATCTGTGTTTGTTCTTCCTTTCAGTTATGCGGACAAAACCGCTGATATTAATTGGAAACCGCAGTCTCTTGTTTTGTTTCGTAGAAAGCGGGATTACAATTCTTGTTTTTGAATCCGTTGACCGCAAAGCTTGCCGCAACGCAGACAACAATTGACAATACCATAGCGATACATGCAAAAAGCGGACCCTTTGCCGCAAGCGAAACGGCGGTGGGTGCCGTTACACCTGCAACGGTTGCAATTTTTGCACAAGCAGGCACAAGGGCAATTACAAAGCCTGTGAGTATGCCGCACCACGTACCGATTTTGTTGAGCCCCTTCCAATAAAGTGAGATAAGGTAGGGAGCGATGAATGAGCCTGAGATAATGCCCCATGAGTAGCTCATCAAGTCAAGAATGGGTGTGTTGCTGTTCGCAACAACGTAAGACACAATAACAAACAGTACGCACAGCACTTTCATAAGTATACGCGCATTTTTGTCAGACATATCTTTTTTGACCGTACCCTTGATGAAGTCAAGAGCAAAGGTTGAACATGCGGTGAGAGTAACTGAGCACAGCGTTGAAATTGAAGCTGCAAGCAACAGCACGATAACAACACCGAGAAGCACTTCCGGAATATTTGAATCTTCAAGCATACGGGGTACAATGTAATCCTTGAATACGGTGCCTTTATCCTGCTGCATGGCGGCATAATCGTCTGCGGTGAAAAAGCTGTGGCAAAGTGAGCCGATAAAATAGCCGCCACCTGCAACAAGCAGGCCGAAAACCGTTGAAATAGTGATACCTCTTTTTGCCTGCTTATCGTCACGGATGCCGAAATACTTTGACACCATCTGAGGCAGACCCCACGTACCGAAGCTTGTCATAAGTACGGTTGCCATAAGGCTGACCCACTGATTTGCGCTGAGCTTGGGCAGACCCATATCTGTTTTTGCATATTCTGCAATGCCTGACAAACCGCCAACCTTATCACTGCGAACGACAAAGAAGATAAGCAGTGCAACGCCGCCCATCATAATGATACCCTGAACGAAGTCAGCTCTTGCCTGAACAAGATATCCGCCGAGAACAAGCAGTAATATTGCCAATATTGCTATTATAATCATAAAAACCGTATCGTCAATACCCAACAGTACATCTGACACAGAGCCAAGACCTTTATATACCGATGCAGAATAGGGAATAAGGAAAACAAAAATGACTATGCATGAAAAAATCTTCATGCCCGTGCTTTCAAAACGGGCTTCAAACAACTGAGGCATTGTTTTGATGTTGAGCCTTGCGGAAACGTCCCTTGTGCGCCTTGCAAGCACCTTCCATGCAAGCCATGAGCCAAAAAAGGCGTTACCGAGACCTGCAAGAATGCCCCACAAGCCAAAGCTGTAACCCGTACTGCCTGCGTATCCGACAAACATAACTGCCGAAAAATACGCTGCACCGTATGACATTGCGGAAATCCACGCGCCTGCATTTCTGCCGCCTACAGTGAGGTCTTCAATGCTCTTTGACTTTCTGCCGCTGACGATGCCGACAATAACAATCATTGCAACGTACAATCCGATTGTAATCCACTTAATCATTAATAGTTCCTCCGTGTGTTTGCTTTAGCAGTTTAAAGTTTTCAAGCTTTAAATGAGCATATTATAGCACACGTTATTTAAAAGTCAACCCTTTTCTGCATTTATTCAAAAAAATATTCGCCTTCAACCCTTCTGCATCTGACGGAAAACACCTTTTCTATGTATCCCCCTGCCAGAAGCTCGTCTGCTGAGCCCGAAAACGCAACTCTGCCGCTGTCAAGCAACAGAATTCTGTCTGCAATTTTCAGCGCACTCGGTAAGTCATGCATAACTGCAACAACGCCCTTGCCCTGAGTTTTCATTTCTGTCATCAACCGCGTTATATCCATCGCGTGACGGATATCCAGGAAGGTTGTCGGCTCATCGAGGAGCACATACGGTGTGTTCTGCGCAAGAAGCATTGCAATATACACGCGCTGACGCTCACCGCCCGAAAGCGCGTTGACGTTTTTATCGCGAAATTCAGCTATACCCGTCAGTTCAATAGCTTTTTCCACCGCCGCCTTATCCTCCTCACGCAGTCTGCGCGAAAAGCCGAGATACGGATATCTGCCGTGAGCCACCAACTCCTCAGCACGTATTGACAGCAAGGTACGGCTTTGCGGCAAAGACGACACAAAAGCGGCAAACTCCTTGCCCTCAAAAACGTCATAATCCCTGCCGTCGAGGCTCAGCGTACCGCTTTGCGCTTTCAGTCTTCTGCCCAAAAGCTTGAGCAACGTTGTTTTTCCGCAGCCGTTGACACCGAGCACACAACAGATTTCACCCTTGTGAAACTGCGCGCTCACATCATTAAGCACCTGCTTTTTGCCGTAGCAAAAGCTTATATTTTCAGCCTTAATCATATACCTTTGACCTTTTCGATTTCAGAATGAGACTTATGAAAAACGGGCCGCCCGTCAAAGACAGAAGTATGCCCACCGGTATTTCGTACGGCTTGAAAAGCAACCTGCTGAGCAAATCGCACACAAGCACAAAAACCGCGCCCGACACTGCACTGACAGCCACAAGCACGCGGTGACGGTTGCCCGTAAATCTGCGCACAATATGAGGAATCACAAGCCCTACAAAGCCAATCAGCCCTGCAAAGCTCACCGCACAACCTGCAAGCGCACTTGCAAGTACCAGCAGAACAAACCTCATCACACCGAGATTCATGCCGAGACCGCCTGCAGTTTCTTCACCGAGGCTGAGCACGTCGATATCACGCGCAAGAATCAGCACGGCAGCAATGCAAACCGCAACAACGGGGCCTGCAATTTTAAGCACGTCTGCGTCAACGCCTGCAAGTCCGCCAACAGAAAAGGCTGTCATGTTATACAAACTGTCAGGAAACAGAGTTTTGAGCATATTTGTTGCGGCGGTGAGTATACTGCCCACGGCAATACCCGTGAGGGTGATTGTCATGCGGCTCGCACCCGTTTTCAGCGCAATGCCGTAAATGAGCAAACATGCCGCCAGCGCACCTGCAAATGCCGCAACGGGCAGAACGTACGACGCGGCAGGAAGCACACACATGCACAAGCTCACAGCAAACCCAGCGCCCGCGTTTACACCGATAATGTTGGGCGATGCCATTGCATTGTTGAGCACCGCCTGAATCACCACGCCCGACACCGCAAGCGCCGCACCCGAAATAACTGCCGCGCAAGCACGCGGCAGTCTTACGTATAACAGTATCTTTGCATCGGTTGTCATCTCACCTTCAAAAGCTGAGACAAGTGCAGAAAAGAAGTCTATTTTTGCGCTTCCGAAATAAACCGCCGCAAAAAAGCTCAGCGCAAAAGCCGCCGTCAAGACGGCAAAAAGCGCTTTTTTATTGTGCATCATTTTCCCCGAACACTTCGGGATAGAGTATTTTTGCAATATATTCATAGCTTTCATCCCACCTGTTGTTCGGCTTGTAATGAAACAAATCCTTCGGCAACACAACGTAGTTGCCGTTTTGCACCGCCGTCAACATGTTCCACGCAGGGTCACTTTCAATTTCCTTTTTGAGATAAGAGAGTGCCTGATTTTCGTCCCCCATTGTAAGAACAAAGATATAATCGGGATCTTCCGTAATTATTTTTTCAACACTCAGGTCATTGAGCAAGGACGGATTATCCCCCACAATGCTCACCGCACCAAGCGCAAGCGGTATATCTTCCGCAAGGTTGTCCGTTTTCACCTTTATGCCCGTTGAAAATGCACGCATGAGCAAAAACGTTTTTTCTTCGCCCTCAGGCACACGCGAAACAATGCTTGCGATGTTTTCTTCAACCGCTTCAACGTGCTTTTTAAAAAGGTCCTGCCTGCCGCTCACGTCACAGAATCTGCGCATCAGAGCGGCATAATCCTCGAAGCTGTCCACTCTGAACATACCGCAGGCCACACCTGCTTTTTCAAGTGTTCGCTTCACGTCGGCATGTGCAGTGATATCCGCTGAGAGAATCACGTAGTCCGGCTCAAGGCTGAGCACCTTTTCAACGTTGACCTGCTTCACCGTACCCACAATCTGCGCACTTTCACCTACGTCGAGTTTTCTCTCATTCACGGCGTCTTCGGTTACACCCACAAGCGTACCACCCGAAAGCAACCAGCATTGTGCAAAAGAACCGTATGCACAGACCACACGTGAAGAAGCATCAATCCTCGCTGTACTGCCGAAGTCATCAGTAATTGCAACTCCGTCAGTCTTCTTGACCGATGCAGGTTGTGTGCAGGACGAAGCGCCAAAAAGCACCAGCAAACAAAGCAGAAGTGAAATTATACGCGTTTTCATCGTTCCTTCACCGCGGCATCAATAATTGCCTGCTTGCGCAGAAGAATACCGTTACCGAAAAGCTCTTTTTCAAACGCATCAAAGCCGATACGGTCAATTGTCTTGCCGAAGCGCTCCTTTGCAAAGCCGTTTTCTTTGTACCAGAGCATTGATTTTTCAAGAATCGGGAGAAGCTCATTCTCTTCAACAAACCTTGAAAGAGGGGTGCCCATACGCGTGCTTTTGCCCCACGTGCCGCCGACGTAAACCTTATACATCACTTTACCCTCGTGAGCAACCGCTTTGAACGGGCATTTGCCAACGCAGACACCGCACTTTTTGCACACAGCTTCATCAACCGTGAGCTTGCCGTCCGTGAGCTTTGCGCATTTCATCGGGCAAGCAACTTCAACCGCGCACACCTTGCAGCCACGGCAAAGCTCAGCGTTGTATGAGGGAAGCTTCACGCCCTCAACACCGAAGTCGTTAAGGCTGGGCTTCACACAGCTGTTTGGGCAGCCGCCGACGCCGATTTTGAACTTATGCGGCAAAGCAACGCCGTTCCAGCCGAGGTAGTATTCATCATATATTTTTTTCGCAATACCCTGAGTGTCGATGTTGCCGTAAACGCAGGTTGTGCCCTTACAGGCAACAACAGGTCTTATCTTTGCGCCCGTACCGCCGAAGCGCAGGCCGTGACTTTCGGCGAAGCTGATTGCATCGGGTATTTTTTCAAATGCAATGCCCGGTATTTCAACACCGAGGCGGCTTGTGCAGATCACCTTACCGTTGCCGTACGTCTGTGCAAGAGTGGCAATATCGGCAAAATTCTCAGCGGTGAACACCGTGCCCGGAGCAGCGATTCTGCCTGAGAAGCAATCTGTGCCTCTGTTACGTAAAAAGCCTTTGCCTTTGACGGAGGCTATGTCGGAAGGGGTTAATTTACTCATACTGATTCTCCTTGAAGTTGTTTTCACATATAGGCATATATTATACACTTTTGTGGCAGACGGTGTCAACAGATGCACAGCGCTGCAATAAAAAGACTGTAAGTTTAAATGATTTACATTTTGTTTTTCTAAGGAAAACAAAGGTTTAAAAACTTACGTAAATTAAAAAAACGATAAATTCATCCAAATCGTTGCAAAAGTGCGCGCTTAGTGGTAGAATGGTGGAAAACGACTTGTAAGTCGGAGGCCAAGAGGTC
>JAZNQF010000008.1:0-60434 GCA_045590055.1 Acutalibacteraceae bacterium | reverse complement strand
TTGTCAACACTTTTTTTCACTTTTTTTCTACCTTTTTTCTAACCTTTACACCCTCCCGCGTGTGCCTATGGCTCAGAACGCCTCCGGCACCACTATATGTTGTGGTTTTTGGCCGCTTTTGACGCGCTTTTCTATATTTAGGCGTTTTTGCTCGTTGTAAAAAAGTTTGAAAAAAGTTGGAAAATATATTGATTTTCATGTTTTAGAGCGATTTTTCAGCAGAAAAATATTTTTGATTTTCAAAAAACTTTTTTCTCACACGATGTTTTAAAACAGCATATTATTTCGCTTTTGATATTATGGAAGCACCCAGTTTTATCACGCAATGTATAAAACTGCGAATCAGTACAAAACATAGCAAAGGGTGTTAATTATGAAAACAACAAAAATCAAAAAAGCTCACGGATACAGTATCATGAAAAGAGCGTTCATTTTTGCCGTCATCATTGCCGTATGTGTTTCTGTTGTAAACATATACAGACCAATTTCAGTTGAAAATGAAACCGTAACCACTCTTTCAAAGCTTGGCTCACGGGGTGACGAGGTGCGCCGTGTGCAGCAGAAGCTCAAATCTCTGGGGTACTATACAGGAAAAGTTGACGGAATTTATGGCGTGCAGACACAGAAGGCCGTACGTTCATTCCAAAAAAACTGCGGAATTACTGCTGACGGAATTGCCGGACCCAAAACTCTCCTCTTCCTAGGACTGTCGGGCGGTACAAGTTCGTCAAAGTATTCATCTGCAGACATTAATCTGCTTGCCCGTCTTATCTCAGCTGAAGCGCGCGGCGAGAGCTACACGGGTCAGGTCGCGGTCGGTGCGGTTGTGCTCAACAGGGTAAGCCATCCGTCTTTTCCTGATTCAATTTCCGGTGTTATCTATCAGGCAGGGGCTTTCAGTTGCCTTCACGACAGCAACTGGTATGCCGCCATAAGCAGCTCAGCACGGCAGGCTGCACAGGATGCAATCAACGGTTGGGACCCCAGCGGCGGAGCTATATACTATTTTAACCCTGCAAAAACATCCAATTCATGGATGTGGTCAAGGCCGCTGATTGTCAAAATCGGCAACCACCGCTTCTGTTCATGAGGGGGCACGCCGCAAAGCCCGCCGCCGCCAAATCAGCCGCCGAACAACGTACAAAATCGAAATCCGCGCGGTGCGGCTGATTTGTTTGCATGCGCGGCAAACCCTCGCGGGTTTGCCACGGGCATGCAAATGCCCTGCGCTGAAGCGCAGGGCGCGGCGGCGGGCCGTCCGGCGCAAGCGAAAGCTTGCGCTTTTACAATCCCTCCGAATAGTATCACTCAGTTTCCATCACAAACCCGAACTTGAATGTCTTTTCAGCGAAAACCTTGCTGAACTGCGGCTTGTCAAACTCAGCAGACCTGCTGAGAGTCGTCACTCTGCCGTCGAGGTTGAGGTAGGTAGCATCTGCTTCTTTCAGCTCAAAGTCATGTTTCGCCGAGGAGATGTCCTGCGTGCTGTGGTGCAGAGCTTTGAACGAAAAGCTGTTCACACCGAAAGACGTAACACGAAGCGAAGCTTTTCCGTTTGTGATTTCCATAACCCTCGTGTTGAAACGGTTGCCACACTCCTGCGGTCTGACGTAATGCTCATACATATCCGTAACACTGATGTTGAACCTTCCGAATCTTGCCGCCTTGTCTCTGCCGGGGTAAGTGTCAATTTCACCGAGACCGAAATAATTGACGTTTTCGAAATCCTTGGGCATCACAAGCAGCAGACCGAGGTGCGGAAGGAAGGGTGCGTTTTCCTTAACAGTGCCGTCAAGCTCAACGCTGAGTCTGCCTGCGACATCAAACTTCCACGTTGCAGTCATTCTCACAACAGGAGGACGTGAATGTGCACCGAGTGAAAGCTGAGTTGAAATCACAACCTCTCCGTTTTCACCGGCTGACACAGCTGTTGAATACGTCTTCTGCCTGACTCTGTCAAACTGATGCGCTATCCATTCATAATAGTCACCGCAGTTATACGTGGGAGCACGCCATAAATCAAAGGCAGAGTTTTCCTTAATATAAGAAACACCGTTTTTTTCAAACGCACACAGACGGCCAAACGTTTTGTCATATACAATTTTTGCGCCGTTTGCCTGTGCGGTTACGTATCTTTCCGTTTCACAGACATCAACCTTGCCGTAAGCCATAGTGGGCTTGCTTTGAGGTTTGCCGAGTTCAAACTGCAGGAAACCTGCTTCATAATCCTTCTTCTCCCATTCACGATTCTTCGCGTATCTGAATGAAAGTGTAAGGAAACAGTTTTCTTTGTCGGAGAAATCTGCATCAAACAGCTTGACGGTTGCGGCTTCACCTGCGGCAATATCAAGCTCAGCGGTTGTACCCTCAAGCAGCACTTCACCGTCTGCGGCAACGTTCCATACAATGTACAAATCGTCAAGACTTACAAAATCACGGCGGTTTTTAATTGTAACCGCGCCGTCTGCATATTCTCCGACAAACGGCTCATATACTTTTTTCATGTCGTAATAACCCGGGCGCGGAGTGCGGTCGGGATAAACAAGCCCGTCAATACAGCAGATTCCGTCATTGGGAATATCACCGAAATCACCGCCGTAATAATAACGTGCGTTGCCGTTTTCATCAGGGACGTTTACCGCGTGGTCGCAGAATTCCCAAATGCAACCGCCGCAGAAGTTGTCATATTCATCAGCGAAGCGGAAATAATCGTACACGTCACCCGTTGTAACAGAGCAGACGTATTCGCAAAGATAAAACGGTTTTGTGTTGTTTTCGTCTTTGAGATATTGTTCGGTATACTCCGCGGACGGATACATGCGGCTTTCCACGTCGGAAATATCGGAAAAATCCTCACCCTCTGGAATCACCTTGAACTCCTTGTGGCTGTTTTCATAGTGAATGATTGCGGTGTTATCACGCGCTTTGATGTACTGCGCCATGGCACGGTGATTAACACCTGCGCCGCTTTCGTTGCCGAGAGACCACATCACAACGCAAGGCGCATTTTTGTCTCTTTCATAGAGCCTTGCGGCACGGTCAACGTAGGCGTCCTTCCAATCGGGTGAGCTTGAAAGGTATGACCAGCGCACCCAGTCCCAATCCTCACGGGTATCATAACCCATGCCGTGAGTTTCAATGTCAGCCTCGTCAACAAGGTAGATGCCCAGCTCACTGCACATCTGAAGGAAACGCGGGTCGTTAGGATAATGTGAGGTACGTATTGCGTTGCAGTTTGCGGCTTTTATAAAGTGAAGCTCGCGCTTCATCTCATCAATGGTTACTGCATATCCGTTTTCCGGGTGGCTGTCGTGGCGGTTTATGCCCTTGAGCACAAAGCGTTTGCCGTTAAGCTTGAGCACCTTGTTTTCAATTGTAACAGAGCGCACACCGATTTTAAGAGGGATAATCTCTCCCCTACTTTCAATTAAAAGGGTGTAAAGATTCGGTTGCTCGGCATTCCACAAAAGAGGGTTGTTGAGGGTGAATGAGAAATCGCCGTCAAACTCACCGTCTGCAACCTGTGCACCGTCTGCGGTAAGAAGCGAATAATTGCCCTTTGCGCAAAGAGCCACACTGATTTCGCAAGAAGAAAAGTCCGCGTTGAGCTTTGTTCTCACGTCAATGTCAAAAACGTGACCTTCGGGGCGGCGCAGAATATATACGTCGCGGAAAATACCTGAGAGACGGAAAAAATCCTGGTCCTCAAGGTAGGTGCCGTCGCACCACTTGACAACAACCACGCTGATGCGGTTTGTTCCGTCAACAATAACGTCTGTTACATCAATTTCACTTGTCTGGTGGCTAACCTGGCTGTATGCAACAAACTTGCCATTGATGAAAAGATAGAAGCAAGAGGACACACCCTCAAAGTTGAGGTAATATCTTTCACCCTGCTTTACGCTGATATCAAAATCGCGCATGTATACACCGCAAGGGTTTTCCTCAGGTACGTGCGGCGGATCTGTCGGGAAAGGATAGCACAGATTGGAATAAAGCGGCTTGTCGTAGTCTCTGTCTGTGTACATCTGCCAGCAACGCGGAACCTTGATTGTGTCGCACTGTGAAAAATCAAAGTCTGCAAGTGTCACGTCCTGAGTCAAATCCTCAAACGTATCAAAAAAGCGGAACTTCCATTCGCCCGAAAGGAGCATGAAGTTTTCCGACTTCTCACGTTCGGTTGTTACGGCGGTTGCGCGGTCGCCGTACGGTATGTAATAAGCTCTCGGTGCAAGTGTGCCGAAATGAAGCGTATTCAATGATTTGTGATATTCAGGAAAAAACATAAATTACCTCCTTGAATTAGTTAATTCATAGTATCACAACTCCAATGTTTTTTCAACACTTTAAAGCGAATAACCGTTCATCATAACAAGATATATTCATATCCAACCGGAAACAAAAAACTTCAGCATTCTTCACGGCGGTTCGCTTATAAGTGCGAAAAGAATTGCAATTACCTGCGCGATAAACCGATGGACTTAACTTATAATATCTTGATTCATACCTACCGCTGAATTAAGAATAGATTACATAAGGTTACAAATAGTTTAAGAAGCTCTGCAGCATATTGAAATACACTTTTCTCAGTGATATAATGGCGGCGATAAACAGGCTATGAGCAAAATATAATCAACACGGAGATACATATTATGGTCACGCTTACTTCACTCAGGCAAAAGCTATCGGATGAATACAGAATTTTTAAAAGTGAAATCAGCACTGCTGAATACATATTTTGGTGGGCGTTCAGAATTGCAATGTTCATCGGTGCAATTGATGTGCTCAAGCAGGAAGACACGGGACATTTCACCTTGCAGATGGTGTCCAACACTATGATGCTTTTTCTTCTGCCCGAGTTGCACTTGCTGCCGCGAAAAAAGTGCTTCCTTGCCCGTTTGAGCTATCACAACCAGACTGCCGCAACTGCGGTTATGATGCTCGCCACCTACCTCGGCAACTACCACAGCTTTTATTCACACATTCCCGCGTTTGACTTCATCGTGCATTTTCTCAGCGGTGTCATCTGCGTTTTTGTCGGCTACGACCTTGCAAAAGCACTTGCGCCGAAAAGCGCAGAAAATTTCGACGCGGCAATTTCAAGCATCGTCGGCTTTGGTCTTTCCTGCTTTGCCGCAGTTTTCTGGGAGATATACGAATTCACCTTTGACTGCATTGCGAACGCAAACACACAAGGCTTCGAGCTTGAGCCGGAGACGGTGCTTGTGCGGATTTTCACCGCGACACAAGCACAGTTCCCCCTCTTTGACGTTATGACCGACCTTGTCGGCGGCTTTCTCGGCGCGGTTGTCGGCGGTGCGATTTTCAGGGTTGTGCTTGAAAGTAATAAAAAGAAACAACACTCAAAGTTCACAGATACCGAAGCGCAGATATTGACCGCCTGTTGAATCTCAAAGTACACGTTAAAATATAATCAGGGTGCCATCCTCACGGACAGCACCCTGATTTTTGATTTTATCTGTAACCTTTTCTGAGTACGGCGGCGCCGAGGGCATCAACCCTAACGTAACCGTCCCTGAGCTTGCCGCAAAGCACGGAGGTTGCATATCTCCAGCTTTCAGGCAAACGGTAGTCAATGGAATGATCATTGCGGTTGATGATTACCATAATTTCACTGCCGTTTTTGTAACGTCTGTATGCAAGGCAACCGAGCATTTCGGACACCGTGGCATAGTCGCCGTCAACAAGTACGTTGCAACTGTTGCGGAATTCACCAAGCTGCTTGTACCACTCGAGAAGTTCCTCGTTCTCCTCTCCCCACGGGAAGCACGCGCGGTTGAACGGGTCACAGTAACCCTGCATACCAACCTCGTCACCGTAATAAAGTGACGGCACACCGGGAAGTGTGTACTGAATAAGAGAAGCAAGCTTCATCAGCTTAACACCGCGTTTGTACTGCTCACGGGAGAGACTGTGACAGCTCTGCCATTTTCTGTCTCTGCCCTCACAGCTTTCACCTGCAAGTGCGGTGATTGCGCGTACGGTATCATGCGTACCGATGTGATTCATGAGCACGTGCACAACCTGAGGCGGATAATTCTCAAGCACGCTGAGAATTTTATCGGAGAAGCCCTCTGCAACGCCCGTTGAAACGAAGTCAAGAATCGCGTTGGAGAAGGGATAGTTCATTACGCTGTCAAGCTGATCACCGAGAAGATAACGGCGGCGATTGGAGTAGCTGACCTTATTTGAGGCATCCTCCCAAACTTCACCGAGAACAAGTGCTTCGGGGTTTTCTGCTTTGACTGCTCTGCGGAAAGCGTCAAGGAAAGCATCGGGGAGTTCGTCTGCAACATCAAGTCTCCAACCCCTGATGCCTGCCCTAATCCAGCGGCGGGCAATGCCGTTTTCACCCGTGATGTATTCGAGGAAATCGGGGTTGGTTTCGTTTACGTCAGGCAGAGTGTCAAAATTCCACCATGCAGTGTATTCGTCGGGCCAGTTGCTGAAGTTATACCAATTGAAGAATTTTGAATCGCGCGACTGGTATGCGCCCGGTTCATTGTATCTGCCGTTTTTGTTGAAATAGCGGCTATCTGCACCTGTGTGGCTGAACACGCCGTCAAGCACAACAGATATGCCGTATCTTTTTGCTGCTTTGCAAAGTCTCTTGAGGTCTTCTTCAGAGCCGAGAAGCGGATCTACCTTTTCGTAATCCGCGGTGTCGTAGCGATGGTTTGAGTGAGCCTCAAAAATCGGATTGAGGTAAATGCAGGTAACACCGAGGTCGTAGAGATATTCAAGCTTCTGCCTGATACCTTCAAGGTCACCGCCAAAGAAATCGTTGTTGTGCACAACACCGTTTTCGTCGGGTCTCCACTCGGGTTGACCTGAGAGGTCGCTTCTCATCACTCTGTCGGTCGGTACGTTGGTCTTGCGCTTGCCGCTGTTATAAAATCTGTCGGGAAAAATCTGATAAATAAGGCCGCCTTTGAGCCAATCGGGCGTTTCAAAATCAGCCTTGTATACGGTGAGCTGCCACATTCCGCCCTTGTCGGTCATCACACCGAGGCCCTTTTCCATGCGTGTGATTTTAAACACACCCCACGGATTCGTATATTCAAAATAGTACCAATAGAGACCCTGACTTTTTGCGGTATAGTCAAGCTCCCACCATTCTTCCCAATCGCCCTGCATACTCAGCCAGTTCATGGGTATTCTTGTTTCTTCGCCCTTGTCGCGTTTGATGACGAAGTTTACACCGCTGCAGTTTACACTTCGGGGCAGAATCACCTTAAAGGTTACACTGTCGCCTTCACTCAGCGCACCGTAGTGGCTTTTATGTATGGGGTTTTTTGAGTTGTAGGGAAAATAGTCCATGGTACTCTCCTCCTCAAGCTGTTTATGTTTATTCTATCAGCATTTATTTGCAATTGCAAGCATATAATCGCACAGAGGTGTGATTATATGTTTGTTTTATCCGTTAAATCGTCTTTTTTAAAAAAAGCCGCGGTAATTCTCTCCGCCACGGCAATTCTGACCGTAGCAGTTGTGCTGTGCGTTAACGCAACAAAAGCAAGCCCGGCATCCAAGAATGACGGCGTTGTGCTCAAAGCGGCAACCCATAACGAGCGAATCAGCTTTCTGTCGCAGTTCGGCTGGCAAATCAACGAAGATCCACTTGAAGTAACCGAAGTTCTCATTCCTGCGGAGTTTGATGAAACATACACAAAGTATAACCAACTGCAGAAGGATGAAAACGGGCTTGATTTGTCAAAGTATTCGGGCCGCAGAGTAAAGCGCTGGACATACGAAATCTGCAACTATCCCGGCTACGAAAACACACAGGGTATTATCCGCGCAAACCTGCTGGTTTATGACGGCAGAGTCATCGGCGGTGACGTGTGCTCAATTGAACTCAACGGCTTCATGCAGGGATTCGGATATCCGGAAGGTTAAATGTAAACAAACAAGCTATGTCTAAAATATGCCACAGCCCCTGATTAAAAAGAAAAAACAATACCACGCCGCTGTGAGCAGATTTTTATTGCAACAAGGCGAAGGCGCAGGCCTTTCGAGCGGCTTTAACGCAGTTACGGTAAAAATATGCCACAGCTCCGCCTTAAAGTAGCCAATCTCTATACTTATCTGCAAAGGAGATCTCTACGGTCGCCCGCATGTATAAGCCGTCTTCACGGTATTCCTCCTCATGAACGGCACCGTCTTTTCGGATTTCGGCGGCAACTGCGCCGTGGCTGAAGGGTATAAGAATTTCAACGGTCATCCTTGTGGGCGGAAGCTCGTTGACAATTGCTTCAAGCAAGGTGTCAATCCCCTTTTTTTCAAGGGCGGAAATCATAACCGTTTTACCAAAGGTGCGCAACGAATAAACGTCACCTGCAAGGTCACATTTGTTCATAACGGACACAATGGGTTTGCCGGTGCAACCAAGCTCCTCAAGAAGCTGACGCGTAACCTCAAGGTGCTGAGCACAGTTTTCATCGGATGCATCGCACACATTGAGAATAACCGATGCATCAACCGCAACCTCAAGTGTGGACTTGAAGGCTTCAACAAGGCGGTGCGGTAAACGTCTGATAAGACCGACCGTGTCAATGAGCACAACGTTTCTGCCGTCGGGCAGAGTGAGTGCACGCGCGGTTGGGTCAAGCGTTGCAAAAAGCTTGTTTTCAGCAAGCACGCCTGCATCGGTGAGAGCATTCATCAGCGTGGACTTGCCTGCGTTGGTGTAACCTACGATGGCAACCGTCTGCACACCGTCTTTTTTTCTGCGCTCACGCAACATCTTGCGCCTTTTTTCAATCTGCTGCAATTCCTGCTCAAGGTGCTGAATTCTGCGTCGGATGTGTCGCCTGTCGCTTTCGAGCTTGGTTTCACCGGGGCCCCTTGTACCGATACCGCCGCCGAGACGTGAAAGCTTTGTGCCCTGGCCGCCGAGACGCGGCAGGGTATATTTGAGCTGAGCAAGCTCAACTTGCAATCTACCCTCACTTGAACGTGCGCGCAAGGCAAAAATGTCAAGAATAAGTGTTGTTCTGTCGATTGTGTGAACACCGGTGAGAGTTTCAATGTTCCTTTGCTGAGAGGGAGAAAGCTCCGTGTCGAAAATCAGCAGGTCTGCGTCGTTCATTTCGCAGCACGTTTTGATTTCGCTGAGCTTGCCGAGACCGACAAAGGTTGCCGCCTCCGGTCTTTCCCTGCGCTGAATAACCGAAGCCACAACAACCGCACCTGCAGTTTCTGCAAGTGAGGCAAGCTCGTCAATGGAAACTTCGGCGTCGAAATCTCCCGTATCTACGCTGACAAGAACAGCTTTTTCAATCTGCGGCTTTTTTTCGGTGTATTCCATAAAAAGTCTCCCGTTGTTTTAAAGTATGTTAAGTTCAGAGTACGATAAGCTCTTTCGTGCAGGTTGTGAGATTGACGTAGCCCGTTTCGGTAACAAGTGCCATATCCTCAATACGTACACCGAACTTGCCTTCGAGGTAAATGCCCGGCTCATTGGTGATGATGTTGCCGACTTCAAGCAGTGCTGTGCCGCGTGGTGAAACCGTGGGCGCTTCGTGGATTTCCACACCGACGCCGTGGCCGAGACCGTGACCGAAGTTTTCACCGTAGCCTGCGTTTTCAATCACTGCCCTTGCCGCCGCGTCAACGTCACGGCATGCAACGCCTGCTTTGATTGTGTCGAATGCGGCAAGCTGAGCTTTGAGTACGGTTTCGTATATTCTTCGCTGCTCGTCGCTGACTTCGCCGACGGCAATTGTTCTTGTCATGTCACTGTGGTAACCGCCGCAGACTGCGCCGTAATCCATGGTGATGAAGTCACCGCGGACAACCTTTTTGTCCGTGGGTACACCGTGAGGCAGGGAGCTGTTTGCGCCGCTGACGGCAATTGTTTCAAAGGAAAGGGCGTCTGCACCGTTCCTGAGCATAAAATAATCAAGTTCAAGACCGATTTCGCGCTCTGTAACACCCGGCTTAATGAAAGTGAGGATGTGGTCGAAGGCTTTTTCGGCAATACCCTGCGCTTTTTTGATTAATGCAACCTCCTCGTCACACTTGACGCTCCTGAGTGCGTCAATGGCATCGTCAAGCTCCTGAGAGGCGGCAAATTCTTTTTCACATGCTTTATTAAGTCTGCCCAGCATTGAAACTGTCATTCTTTCGCTTTCGGTGATGATGCGGTTCACACCGAAAGCTTCAAGCACAGGCTTCACTGAATCTGCGAGTGTTTTAAAAAGCAGAATTTCATCGCAGTTGACAGCGGCTTTGCCTGCGGCTTCGATATATCTGCTGTCTGCAAAAAGTACTGTTTTTGTAGGCGTAATGAGATAATAGCAACCGTCGGTTGCATTGAAGCGTGTGAAATAGAATCTGTTTTCAATGCTTGTGATAAAAGCGGCATCCGCCTGCTCTTTTATTATAGTATTGCGTATTGTTTCGAAATTCATGGTCGGTCCCCCAAAAAATTATTCGCCGAAAAACTGCTTGAGCAGTTCTTTTTCGCGTGCTCTTTTCTTTTTGTTGTGGAAGTAAAGGAAGTCCTTTGCAGGCGGCTCAACATAAACGGAAAGCGCGCCGACTGCGTTTGCGCCTTTAACGTCGGTTGAAAGTCTGTCTCCGATAAAAGCAAGTTCCTCAGGCTTACATCCCACTTTTTTTGCGGCTTTGATGTAACCGTCGGGCTTGGGCTTGTTGGCGAAGCCTACAAAGGGGATGCCGTGCCTCAGCCACATGAAAAACGGGCGGTCGATGCCCGCGTTGGTGACAATAACGAATTTGACACCGCGTTTGACCATATCCCTGAGCCACTTGCCTGCATGGGAAACATAGACGTAGGCACAGTCGTAAAAAAGAGTGTGGTCAACGTCAAGTGCAACAGCCTTCACATTCCACGACATAATCTCCTCATAGGTGATGTCGCTCATACGGCGGAAGCGCAAATCAGGCTTATAGAGCTCTATATTTTCAGTGTTCATTTATAAAAATCCTTTCGGCATATTTGTGCAAAAAACAAAAAAGCAGGCAGAGCCTGCTTTCATGTGCAATTACTTGTACTTACGCTTGCGAGCAGCCTCGGACTTCTTCTTTCTTGCGACAGAAGGCTTTTCGTAATGCTCTCTTTTTCTGACTTCCTGAATGATGCCGTCTCTTGAGGTCTGTCTCTTGAAACGTCTGAGAGCGCTGTCCAAGGATTCGTTTTCTTTAACTTTTACCTGACTCATCTATAATTCCCTCCCTCCGCCTGACAGCAGGGGTATATTTCCACAAAGGATTCATTGAGAATTATATCCCAAACAAAACCACTTGTCAAGCATAAATATACCCGTTTTTTTAGATTTCTGCAATTTTTTTGCTTATTTTTTTGTGCTTTTTCGTCATCTAAGGTATCTTTCAACCACAGAGCGTATTACATCGGCTTTTTTTGCGAAGAAGCCGTATTTGATTTTGCACGGTTCACCGTCGTACACCGTTACGGCAAAAGGAGACAAGACGGCACTTTCTGCCGCTTTTTTTGCGGCACATTCCTCAGCCTCACTCAAACCGAGACAACCGACTTCGGAAAGGTCAGCATCAACGAGCACCTTTGCCCACACAAGCGATACGGTAAACTGCCCTGCTTTGAGGCTCATGTGCCTGCCGTCACGCGAGAGCTCAGCGGCAAGTATACCGCTTCTCGCGTTCTGCACCGCGGTGCCCGACGGAATGATGAACGAGATATCCTCATGGGGAAGAATAACTTTTTTAAGACACTCAACACCGCGGCGGTACATTTCATCACTGCTGAAATTGTATCTGCCAAAGAGCTTGTTTTTGTATCCGTCGGAAAACGCCCATGTGAAATGCCACGCAAACTCAGCATTTTTGTTTTTAAGCCTTTGCCTGACATAATCAATCAGGTTTGAAAGGTACGGCTCATAACTGTCCTCAAAGCCGAGATATGCGCTTGATTGCTGGAACGTGACAACGTCCCATTCCTCGTCCGTCACCGCATATTCAACGGTGCAACCGCTTTTTTTCAGCCGCATAAAACCGAGGGGCTGCTTGCTTTTATAGTAACTGTATGCAGGCACGTTGTCACGCGCGTTGTTCCAATGCCTTTCGAGTGAGCATGCGCCGATGTAGAGGTTGCCGAGGACAACCTCCTCACAGCCGCACTCGCTGAGAATTGCATAAAGCTTTGCCATGGCATCACTGCTGAAGGAGTTGCCCACGGCAAGTATTTTCAGCGTTGTTTTTCTCATTTTACAACAAGGTTTACAAGTCTGCCCTTGACGTAGAGCTGCTTGATAACGTTTTTGCCTTCAATTTCGGCGGCGATTTTTTCATCTGCCTTTGCGGCAGCAATTGCATCGTCGGAGCTGATTTCTGCGGGGACGTTGAGCTTTGCTCTTACCTTGCCGTTAATCTGCACAACAATTTCAATTGTTTCGTCGATGCACTTTGCTTCATCGTATGTGGGCCACTGAGTTTCCGCCAGCATACCGTCTGCGAAAACTGCCTCGTTGATTTCCTCTGTAACGTGAGGAGCAAAGGGATTAACAAGAAGCAAAAGGGCTTTAAGCTCAGCTTTGTTGATTGAGCCCTTTGTGTAAATTGCATTGAGCAGAGTCATAAGAGCGGCAATTGCGGTATTGTATTTGAGCGTTTCAATATCTTCGGAAACCTTTTTGATTGTTTTGTGGAATGAGGATGAAAGCTCTGCGGAGAATTCGTCACCGTCTGTGAGGATTTCCTGCAGATTCCAAATTCTGTCAACAAATCTCTTGCAGCCCTTAACCGAGCTTTCTGACCACGGAGCCGCCTGCTCATAGTCACCCATAAACAGCACGTATGTACGAAGTACGTCTGCGCCGTAGACATCAACAACTTCGTTGGGGTCAATGACGTTGCCGCGTGACTTGCTCATCTTCACACCGTCGGGGCCGAGGATGAGGCCCTGAGCAGTTCTCTTTGCATAGGGCTCTTCGCAGGGTACTGCACCGATGTCATAAAGGAACTTGTGCCAGAAGCGTGAATAAATAAGGTGGCGTGTAACGTGTTCCATGCCGCCGTTGTACCAGTCAATCGGCATCCAATATTTAAGCTTTTCCATGTTGGCAAGCTCGTTGTCGTTGTGGGGGTCGATGTATCTCAGGAAATACCATGAGGAGCCTGCCCACTGAGGCATTGTGTCGGTTTCTCTCTTTGCTGCGCCGCCACACTTGGGGCAGGTGCAGTTAACGAAATCGTCAATTTTTGCAAGCGGACTTTCACCGTCCTGGCCGGGCTCAAAGTTTTCAACCTTCGGCAGCTTGAGCGGAAGCTCACTGTAGGGTACTGCTACCATGCCGCACTTTTCGCAGTGTACAATCGGAATGGGCTCGCCCCAATAACGCTGACGG
The DNA here is from genome assembly GCA_045590055.1 of Acutalibacteraceae bacterium. Taxonomy (GTDB): domain Bacteria; phylum Bacillota; class Clostridia; order Oscillospirales; family Acutalibacteraceae; genus UBA6857. The sequence goes on along the minus strand of JAZNQF010000008.1, from coordinate 47,064 downwards.
TTGAACGCCCAGTCCTTCATCTTGTACTGAACGCCCTTTTCACCGATGCCCTGCTTTTCGAGCTCTTCGAGCACTCTTGCAATTGAGGACTTCTTATCTTGATAGCCGTTGAGATAGTCGGAGTTGACCATCTCGCCGTCGCCTGTGTAGGCTTCAACTTCAATGTCGCCGCCCTTGATAACTTCGATGATATCAATGCCGAACTTCTTGGCAAAGTCGTAGTCTCTCTGGTCATGTGCGGGCACAGCCATAATTGCGCCCGTACCGTAGCCCATCATTACGTAGTCGGAAATGAAGATGGGGATTTCCTTTTTGTTCACGGGGTTAATGCCGACAAAGCCTTCAAGCTTAACGCCGGTCTTGTCTTTAACAAGCTGGGTACGCTCAAATTCGGTTTTCTTTGCGCACTCCGCTCTGTAGCTTTCAACCTCGTCAAAGTTTGCAATCATACTCTTATATTTGTCAAGCATAGGATGCTCGGGAGCCATAACCATGAAGGTTACACCAAAGAGCGTATCGGGACGGGTTGTGTAAATTCTGAGTGTTTCGTCTGTACCTTTGACGGAGAAGTTAACGAAAGCGCCCGTTGATTTACCAATCCAGTTTTCCTGCTGGAGTTTTACGTTGGGAAGGTAGTCAACGTCCTTGAGACCTTCAAGCAGCTTGTCGGCATATTCGGTGATGCGAAGATACCATACGTCCTTGGACTTCTGCACGATGTCGCTGTGGCAGATGTCACACTTGCCGCCCTGAGAGTCCTCGTTTGAAAGCACAACCTTGCACGAGGGGCAATAGTTAACGAGAGTCTTATCTCTGAAAGCAAGACCGTTTTCAAACATCTTGAGGAAAATCCACTGTGTCCACTTGTAGTAACCTTCCTCAGTTGTGTCAACAACCCTGTTCCAATCGAAGGAAAAGCCTACTCTTTTGAGCTGACTTGTGAATTTTGCTATGTTGTTATCGGTAACCTGACGGGGATGGATGCCCGTTTTGATGGCGTAGTTTTCCGTGGGCAGACCGTAGGCATCGAAGCCGATGGGGAAAAGCACGTTGTAGCCTTCCATTCTGCGCTTGCGTGACACAACCTCAAGACCTGAATAAGCCTTAATGTGACCTACGTGCATACCTGCGCCACTGGGATAAGGGAATTCAACAAGAGCGTAGAACTTCTGCTTGTCGGAATCATCCTTTGCTTCAAAAACACCTGAAGTTTCCCATTTGTCCTGCCATTTTTTCTCACATTCTTTAAAATTATAGTTCATAAAAAATCTCCTAAGATGTTATTTTATTAGGGTGACCGGTATAAGCCGAATCCGTTTTTTACCGACAGATTTCCGTCAACCCTTTGTTAGAATACTCGCAAATCCTTCAAGGATTTGCTGTGTTTTGTGCCTCGGCTTACCAAAAGTCTCCCCTGTAAAAAATCTTCGACCTGAAAGTGCGAAATTTTATGAGATTTTCGGATGATGAGGCTGCAGGAAGGCTTCCGCCTTTTAAAGCCGAAGCGCCGAAAAGGCCGTGAAAAATCACGCTTTCAGACGGGTTCGGTTTATATCAGTCGCCCTTAGGTAAGCAAGTCGGAAATATCTTCTTCGGGAGCATCTGCCCAGAGCCTTTCAAGGTTATAGAAATCTCTGCTCTCCTTTGAAAATACGTGTACGATAACGGTGCCGTAGTCAAGAAGAATCCAGCCTGTTGCTCTGCCTTCAATGTGGTCAACCTCAACACCGAGCTTTGAAAGCTCATATTCAACCTCATCGGCAAGAGCTTTGACGTGTGTGCTTGAAGTACCCGTTGCAACAACAAAATAGTCTGCAATAACGGTGTGCTCTTCAATGTGGAAGAGTCTCAGGTCCTCGGCCTTTTTGTCGTCAAGGATTTTAACCGCTTTGAGTGCGAGTTCTTTTTCATTCATTTGTGTCACCTCTTACAAGTTCATTATAAAAATCCACACTATCCGTATGGAGTATAAGACCGTCTTTAACAAGTTTTGTGATGCAGAATTTCAGCGCGTACAAATCCGCTTCGTCAAGGCTTTTGGCGCTGAGTGTGCGCATGACCTCAACGTCGGGATATGAGCGCTCGGCTGAAATGAAGTCTGCGGTGTAAATTATTCTTTCAAGCTTCGACATGCCCGCCCTGCCCGTTGTGTGATAGCGCACGGCGTTGATTATATCGCGATTTTTGATGTTGAGCACGGTTTCAAGGTATGCCGCACCACTCATCGCATGCCAAAGATTTTTGTTCGCCTTTTCAGACGGGGTTAATATTATGCCCGCCTTTTCGCATAATTCAAGCTGTTTTTCTTTGGGCGTGTCTTTCGTTACATCATGAAGCAGACCTGCAACGTATGCTACATTTTCATCCTCACCGAAAAGCCGTGCGAGATAAACCGCACTGTCTGCCACGTTGAGCGAATGTGTGTAGCGGTAGTCACCGAGCATTGAACGGATAACCGTTTTGAATTCATCCACTCTGTCGGTATCTTTAACAAGCACCTTTTTCTCAGCGATGTAGTTTCTCACCGTCTGCGAAATAAACACGCTTGTATCCTCACCTGCTTCAAGCATTCTGCGAAGCTGAGTTGACGATATTTCAAGCGGCTCACACTCGCACACAACAATTTCTCCCTTAGTGTAATCAAGGCCGAGGTTGTTGAGGGCAAACGCTCTGAGCGCTTCGCAGTCCGTTTCGCCGTCACGTGCAAACACGCAAAGTCTGCACATGGAAAGAATGTCTTTGTATCTGTACCATCTGTCAAAGCTCAAAAGCATATCCGTGCCGATGACCATAAAAAGCTCATCGTCGGGATACTGCGCTTTAAGCTGAGTAACGGTGTCAACACTGTAGCTCGGGCCGTCACGGCGAAGCTCCATGTCGCTGACGGTGATTTTTTCGTCACCGTCAAAGGCAAGACGGCACATTTCAAGCCTGTCTGCCGCGGTTGCAAGACTTGCCGCGGTTTTGTGCGGCGGCACATTCGCAGGCATAACAATCAGCCTGTCAAGTTCACCGGTTTCAATCGCCTTGTGAGCTATGCGCTCATGCCCTTTGTGTATAGGGTTGAAAGTTCCGCCGAAGATGCCGATTCTCATACAAAAATGTTCCTTTCACCGTAGTAATCCGAATCTGTTTTTGCGGATAGATTTCCGTCAACCCTGAGGGTTATTTCTTCTTTGCCTGAGCCTTATATCTCATAATCTTGCGCTTTTTCTCGCGTTGTTCGGCAAGCTGTTTTTCCCTTGCCTTTTTGAGAAGTTCTTTTTTTCTCTTCTCCTTGGCCTTCTGCTTTTCCCTGAGTTCAGGGCTTTCTCTGTAAAAAATCATACAGCCGCCGATTACCTGAACGACGTCTGCGCCCGTTGCCGCCGCAATTTCATCGGCAACCTCACGGGGCTTTTTGGGGCAAGATTCAAGCAGAACCTTGAGCTTGATGAGTTCCCTTGCCCTGAGTGCATCATCCGCCTGAGCAATAAGAGCCTCGTTAACTCCGCCCTTGCCGACTTGAAAAAGCGGCTCAATGGAGTTTGCCTGCGCTCTCAATGCGGCGCGTTCTTTGCTGGTTAACATATTATCAATAGCCTTCCTTATTCAAAAATTATCCCAACTTCATGGTGGAGAGCTTCTGTGCAAGCGCTCTGAGCGCGTTGCCTCTGTGGCTTACCGCGTCTTTTTCTTCCGCGGTCATTTCGGCAATGCTCTTGCCATCCACCATGAAAAGCGGGTCATAACCGAAGCCACCGTCACCCTTGGGCTCAAAACCGATGTATCCTTCACAGCTTCCGCTTACGTCAATCTCCTTGCCGTTTGGAAAGGTGCAGCTGATTGTGCACACAAAGCGCGCTGTGCGCTTTTCCTGAGGTACGTCTTTGAGCATTTCCAGCAGCTTTTCATTGTTTTTTGCATCGTTGCCGTGTTCACCTGCAAAGCGCGCGGAATAAACACCGGGTGCACCGTCAAGCGCATCAACCTCAAGGCCCGAATCGTCACCGATGCAAGCCATGCCGCTTTCAAGGCAGCCCATACGGGACTTGAGCCTTGCATTCTGCAAAAACGTTGTGCCTGTTTCGTCAACGTCTGTGAGGATTACGCCCGCCTGCTCCGCGGTATAAACGTTGATGCCCAGCGGCAGCAGAACTCTCTGCAATTCCTCACGTTTTTTAAGGTTATGTGTAGCTAAAATAAAATCCATCAGTCGTCCTCTTTCACAGTTTCTGCAGTATTTTCAAAAAGTGCCTTTGCAAAAGCAAGCGGATTGAAAGGCTGCAAATCGTCAATCTGCTCACCCACGCCAACAAACTTGACAGGGAGCTTCAGCTCGTTTTTGATTGCAAGCACAACGCCGCCTCTTGCGGTGCCGTCAAGCTTTGTGAGCACAATACCCGTAAGCTCTGCAACGCTCATGAACTCCCTTGCCTGATTAACGGCGTTCTGGCCCGTTGTTGCATCAAGCACAAGCAGAATTTCACGGTCGGAATAGGGAAGTTCTTTATCTACAACGCGGTAGATTTTGTTGAGCTCGTCCATGAGGTTCTTTTTGTTGTGGAGTCTGCCTGCGGTGTCGCAGATGATGATGTCGCAATCTCTTGCGATGCCTGCGTTGATTGTGTCAAACACAACTGCGGCAGGGTCTGCACCCTCGCGGTGCTTGATGATGTCAACACCTGCGCGTTCTGCCCACACCTCAAGCTGTTCAATGGCGGCGGCACGGAAAGTGTCTGCCGCACCGAGAATAACCTTCTTGCCCTGAGCTTTATACATTGATGCAAGCTTACCGATGGTTGTGGTTTTGCCTGCACCGTTAACGCCAATCATAAGTATAATTGACGGCATGGTGATAAGACCCATGTCTTCCTCACCTTTAAGCATCTCTGCCACGATTTCCGCAATAATCATTTTTGCGTGTTTCGGGTTTCTGACGTCGCCCTTGTTAACTCTGTGCCTGAGCTGTTCAACAATGTCGCCCGCGGTTTTAACACCGACGTCGCCCATAACAAGTGCTTCTTCAAGGTCGTCGTAAAGGTCGTCGTTGATTTCCTCGTATGCGCCGAGAACGTCTTCAATTGCACCCGACATGCTGTCTCTTGTCTTTTTGAGTCCGAGACCGAGTTTTCTGAATATACCCATATATGTTCTCCAATCTATTGCTCATTGTGAGTCTGCCGCATCAGCCGATGCCCAGCCTCTTTGCCATTTCCGCAGTTTTGAGTTCAAGCAGCTTGGACACGCCCTCTTCCTGCATTGTGATGCCGTAGAGCACGTCTGCTTCCTCCATTGTTCCTCTTCTGTGTGTGATGAGAATGAACTGCGTGTTGCCCGTCATTCGTCTTACGTACTGAGCGTACCTTGCAACGTTGACCTCGTCAAGCGCGGCTTCAACCTCGTCAAAGATACAGAAGGGCGCGGGGTTGACCTTGAGGATTGCAAACAGCAGACAGATTGCGGACAAGCCTTTTTCACCGCCTGAAAGCAGGTCAATGTTTTTGACGTTCTTTCCGGGAGGTTGAACCTTGATTTCGATGTTGCATTCAAGCACGTCTCTCGGGTCTTCAAGCACAAGCTCTGCCTTGCCGCCGCCGAAAAGCTCGCGGAACGTTTCGGAGAAGCTGACGCTGATTTTCGCAAACTCCTCACGGAACTGCTCGCTCATGCTGCTTGTAAGCTCGTCGATAAGCTTGAGAAGCTCCTGCTTGGATTTTTCAACGTCTTCAATCTGACCGCTCATGAACTCGTAACGTTCACTGACTTCTTTATATTCTTCAATGGCGCCGACATTGACACTGCCAAGTGCGCGGATTGAATTCTTAAGCTCTGCAAGACGTCTGCCTGCCTGCTTGATGTCTTCAATGACGATGCCGAGCTGCTCCGCTTCTCTGCGTGTGAGCTCATATTCGTCATAAAGCTTGTTGACTGTGTCGTCATATTCCTTGAGCTTTGCTTCGCGCCTTTCTTCAAGACGTGCAAGCTCACCGCCGAGATTTTCACGGTCTGCAGACTTGCTTCTTTCTTCACCGCGGAGTGTAACGGAGCGTGCTTCCTGCTCGTCGCGCTTGGCGTTGAGCGATTCAACCAAGGCTCTGCACGCGGCACTCTGCTCCCTGAGAAGAGCGGCCTTCTGCCTCATCTGCTCAATTTCAACTGCGGTCTGCTCATTTCTGGCAATGAGTGACTGAATCTCTGCGTTCAGCTCCTCAGTTCTTGTGCCCTGATTGACAAGTCTGAAACGAAGTAGGTTGATGTGCTCGTTCTTGGTGTCGATATCCTTACGCGCATCATGAACTGCAAGGTTAAGCTTTGTGACCTTGCGTGTGATTTCCTCGCGCTCCTCGTCAAGCTGAGTTCTCTGCTCACCAAGCTGAGAAATGAAAGCTTCCTTTTCGTCAATCTGCGCGGAAATTTCATCAACGGTGGTGTTGGCACTGTCAAGAGCGATTTTCAGCATGGCGATCCTGCCGCCTGCGGTGCTCTTTTCCGTCATCAGCTCGTCAACCGCAGAGCGTGCGGCTGCAAACTGTTCTTTGCAAAGCGCAAGCTGACCTTCAAGTCGAATTCTGTCCTCCTGAGCGTTTGCAAGGTCACCCTTTGCGCCTTCAAGTTCCGCCTCACATGCGGCAAGCTGAGTGCACGCGGCTTTGTATGCTTTGTCAAGCTCAGCTCTTTCATCAGCAAAGGCTTTGAGCTTTGCTTTGAGATTTTCAATCTCGGTTGCTCTTGAAAGTATGCCTGAATTCTGTGTGCGCGAGCCGCCCGTCATGGAGCCGCCCGCGTTGATTACCTGACCGTCAAGTGTGACGATTTTGAAGCGGTTGGCGTATTTTTTACCGATTGCAACCGCAGAATCAATGTCCTCTGCAACAACCGTTTTGCCAAGAAGTGAGGCCATGATTTCATCATACACGGCATCGCAGGACATAAGGTTTGTTGCAACGTCGATATATCCGTAGCAAGCCTCCAGCCCGTCTTCATTCAGGCTTTTGCCTTTGATTGCGGTAATCGGCAGGAATGTTGCCCTGCCGGCGTTGTTGTCTTTAAGATATCTGATTGCATGCTTTGCATCGTTTTCATTGTCTGTAACAATGAACTGCACTGCGGCACCGAGGGCGGTTTCAATTGCAACCGCGTATTCCTCGCTGACCTCAATAAGCTGAGAAACAGGACCGTGAATACCCTTGAGTGCACCGCCTTGAGCGCGGTGCATAACAGCTTTAACGCTGCCCGAATAGCCCTCCATGTGTTTTTCGAGGTCTTCAAGCATTTTCTGCCTTGACTCAGTTTTCTGGATTTCAAAGGACTTGTCGTCAAGCTTGCGTTTGAGCTCGTCTGCCTTTGAAACACGCTTTTCGTGAATCAGCCTGTGACCGCTGACGGCGTTTGACGCTTCGGCAATTCTGCTCTCGTTTTCGTCAAGAGCTGTCTGTGCAGAAGCAACCTCATTCTGTGCAGATTGCAACGCCGCATTCCTTGCAAAAAGAAGCTCGTCAACCGTTTCAAGTCGTGTGCTGATTTCTTCAATTGAAGATGCCGCGGTTGAAGCTTCAACCCTGCTGTCGGAAAGCTTTTTGGTGAGCATTGCAATCTCGGCAGATGCCTGCGCGGCATCGTCTGCAATTGAGGCGCTCTGCTGAACGGCAGCTTCAAGTGAGCGGTTGATTTCCTCAAGCTCGTTATTCTTTGCCTCAATGCTTTTTTCAAGCTGAGCTATGAGCTTGCGGTGCTGTTCAATTTCTTTTTCGATTTCTTCGCTGTCTCTTGTATTCTCAAGCTTTTCGTGCTCGATTCTTTCGATTGTGTCACGGTTGTGCTCAACGGAGCTTTCAAGCAAGGCGGTCTGGCCGTCAACAGCAGTTGCCTGTTCCTCAAGAGCCGCCGCCTGCGCTCTTGATTGCTCAATTTCAGCGGTCAGCCTGCGGATTTCCTCGGCGTTGGCTTCAATGAGCTGTTCATGCCCTGAAAGCTCGGCTTCAAGCTTTGCATACTGCGCCCTTGCAAGATTCAGCGCATCCTCATGCTTATGAAGCTCCTGCTTTGCTCTTTCAATTGTGCAAAGCCACAAGCCGATTTCAAGTGTCTTTTTCTCCTCGGCAAGAACGAGGAATTTTTTGGCTTTTTCGCTTTGTATTTTCAGCGGACCGACTCTGCCCTCAAGCTCTGTGAGGATATCCCTGAGCCTGACGAGGTTTTCTTCAGCCTGATCAAGCTTGCGCAACGCGTCTGTTCTGCGGTAGCGGTAATGGGAAATACCCGCCGCTTCTTCAAACATCTCACGTCTTTCACTGCCGCGGCTTGAAATCATGTCTGCAATTTTGCCCTGAGATACGATTGAATAGCCGTCTCTGCCCAGGCCCGTGTCCATGAACATCTCGTGCACATCGCGCAGTCTTACGGTTTCGCCGTTGATGAGATATTCACTTTCACCCGAGCGGTAGTAACGTCTTGTAACAGTCACCTCATCCGTATCCTTGGGGAGAGAGTTATCTTTGTTGTCAAGATAGAGCGTTACCTCGGCAAAGCCTGTTGCACGGCGGTTGTCCGTACCGCTGAAGATAACGTCTTCCATCCTTGAGCCGCGCAGAGACTTCGACGACTGCTCGCCGAGTACCCATCTGACTGCGTCGGATATATTGCTTTTGCCGCTGCCGTTAGGTCCGACAACCGCGGTTATACCCCGATTAAAAACCAGCTTGGTTTTATCAGGGAAGGACTTGAAGCCCTGCATTTCAAGTGCGGTCAGTATCATTGAAATCGCCTTGCGGCACACCTGCTTTATGCAGTTGTGCGGTTCCTTTCCTGTTGTTTTTTACAATGTACGGCTTCATACGGTATAAGGGCAGACCTCATATCCGCTGAGAGCACCGTTTTCTCGCACGTGCAAATTGATGCCGCGCTGTGCAAACCAAATTACGTTTGCTCTTTTATGCCCTACCGCCGAGGAGGTTTTACCCTTCGCGACGGAGAAATATACGTGCGTGTTTTTGCTTTCGCCTATGAGCTTTTCAAACTCGCGGCGGTAAATTTCAGCTTCGCACAGTTGACGGAAAGCCGGGTGATATACACCTGCAACGTAGCCTTCCTCAACGCCTCCGCCCGAGTGAAGCCCGAGGCGGATAACACGCACGTTTGCTTCGTCAAACATTTTCAGCAGCTTTGCACACAGCACCACCGTCTGTTCAAGTGTCTGCGGTGTGTAAAGCCCCTGACGGTATAGAGTTTCAAGCGGTGTGTTTTCGAGCACAACCGTGGGGTAAATGCGCACAGTGTCGGGCTTGAGGAAAATAAGCTTTTGCGCGGTCTGCAGGCAGGTTTCGTCCGTGTCGCCCGGCAGGCCCGTCATCATCTGCACACCGAGTTCAAATCCGTATGATTTGATGAGGGCGCAGGCTTTTTCAACGTGACGGGCGGTATGCCCCCTTTTGCAAGCGGAAAGCACTCCGTCGTTCATGCTCTGGCAACCGAGTTCAATTGCCGTAACTTTGTAACTACGCAGGATGCTGAGTATCTCATCACTGATTGCATCCGGCCTTGTTGAAACGCGTATGCCGCCTTTGATTGCGCCCGAATCGACGTAAGGCTTTGCTTTTTCAAGCAGTTCAAGCATGTAGCTTCTTTCTATCGCCGTGAAGCTGCCGCCGAAAAATGCAAGCTGAGCATCAATTTTCTCGCACCCGTCAAGCGCGGTTTTTACAGCCGCGTCAACGTCATCACCCGTGAGCTTTTTTGTGCTTCCGGATATACTGCGCTGATTGCAGAAAACGCATTGATTCGGGCAACCCTCATGCGGCACAAACAATGCAATGTTTGCGTGCTTCATCACACTCTCACACCCATAAGCTCAAGCGCCTGCTTTGCCGCCTGCTGCTCAGCAGCTTTTTTGCTTCTGCCCTTGCCGAAGCCAACAACGTTTGAGTTGAGCATAATCTCCACCTCAAAAACTTTGTTGTGGTCGGGGCCGCTTTCACCAACAAGCACGTAGCTGATATGCTCGCCGTGGTTTTTCTGTATAATCTCCTGCAGAGCGGTTTTATAGTCCGTGACGGTCGGCTTGTCTGTTGCCGCTTTTTTGATAAAGCGAAGCACGAGCTTCTTTGCCTCCTCAATGCCGCCGTCAAGGTAAACAGCCGCAACTACGGCTTCAAACGCGTCTGCAAGTATTGATGCGCGCTCCCTGCCGCCGGTGTTGATTTCACCTTTACCGAGAAGCAGACACTCACCGAGCCTCAGCTCCTTGGAAAAACTGAACAATGCGCTTTCGCACACGGTTGCCGCCCTGAGCTTTGTCATTTCGCCCTCGGGCAGATGACCGTAATTGCTGAAGAAAAACTCTGCCGAAACGAAGCCGAGCACTGAGTCTCCCAAAAACTCCAGCCTCTCGTTGCAACGTCCGTGAAGTTGTTTTTCATTGGAATATGACGAATGAGTAAGTGCCATTTCCAAAAGGCTAATATCTTTGAAGCTGTAACCCAGCCTTTTTTGAAGTTGCTGCACTTTGTAACTCTCCTTAAATATCTTTTAACGCGTTTGATTGAGCCTCAAGCGCCCTTGCCGCCAAAGCAGCATAGCGCTGAGATTTGTCCCTGATTTTTGGCTCAATCGGCTCAAGCAGACCGAAAGCCGCGCCCATAGGCTGAAACTTTTTAACGGTCTCATCGCTGATGTATGCCGAAAGCGCGCCGATCATTGTGTGTGGATGAAATACCAGCGTGTTTTTGCCTTCGAGCCTCAACGCCATGTTAAGCCCTGCCATGATGCCCGAAGCCGCCGACTCCATATATCCTTCAACGCCCGTTATCTGCCCTGCAAAAAACAGATTCGGTCTGTTTCGCATGCTGAAATCCGCATTGAGCAGACGCGGTGAATCAATGAAGGTGTTTCTGTGCATTACACCGTATCGCACAAACTCAGCATTTTTCAGCGCAGGTATCATTGAGAATATACGCTTCTGCTCGCCGAACTTAAGATTAGTCTGAAATCCGACGAGGTTGAACATGCTGCCTTCGGCATTTTCACGCCTGAGCTGAAGATTCGCCCACGGTCTGTGACCTGTGCGCGGGTCTTTGAGCCCAACGGGCTTGAGCGGACCGTAACGCATTGTGTCTGCACCGCGGGAAGCCATAATCTCAATTGGCATGCAGCCTTCGTATACCTCACCGCGCTTGTCAAAGTCGTGAACCAACGCTCTTTCGCCGTTGACGAGAGCTTCGTAAAACTCCTCGTATTCAGCCTTATTCATGGGGCAGTTGATGTAGTCGTCCTCGCCGCCTCTGCCGTAACGTGAAGCGGTGAACGCACAGCTCATGTCAACACTTTCAGCGGTAACAATGGGTGCCGCCGCATCGTAAAAATGCAATCCGCTGCCGCAAATGCGGCTTATGCTTTCGCTGATTGAATCACTTGCGAGAGGCCCTGCGGCAACAATTACGTTGCCCTCGGGTATTTCGCGAACCTCCTCGCGTATGACGGTGATAAGCTCACATGAGTTGATTTTTTCTGTTACGAGACGGGAAAACTCATCGCGGTCAACCGCAAGCGCGCCGCCTGCGGCAACACTGCATTTCCTTGCCGCCTCAACACAGACGGAGCCGAGGTTTTCCATCTCTTTTTTGAGAAGTCCTGCCGCAGACTCAACTCTGTCTGCCTTCAGCGAGTTTGAACAAACAAGCTCAGCAAGATTCTCGCTTTTATGTGCAGGGGAAAATCTTTGCGGCTTCATTTCGTACAGTTCAACCGCAAGGCCCCTTTTTGCAAGTTGCCACGCGGCTTCAACACCTGCAAGACCGCCGCCGATAATTTTAACCTTGTTCATTATTCGTCCTTGCTATCGGAATTTTTCTTCTTTGTGCTTTTTCTTGAATATCCGCAACCGTCTGCAAGGCAGTTGAGCACGCCGCCCTTGCCCTTGAACAGAGATTTGCCGCAGTTGGGACACTTTTCATCCGTGGGCTTATCCCAAGTCATGAAGTCACATTCGGGCCAGCTTTCACAGCCGAAGAAGGTGAAGCCGCGCTTGGATTTTTTTGAGATAACCTTTGCGCCGCACTTAGGGCAGGTTGCGTTTGTTTCAACCACAAAGGGCTTTGTGTTTTTGCAGTCGGGATATCCGGGGCAGGCAAGGAATTTGCCGAAGCGGCCAACCTTGACCACCATCATCTTGCCGCAAAGCTCACAAGGGATGTTTGTGATATCCTCCTGAAGCTGAATTTTAACACCCTGCATCTCAGATTTTGCCTTTGCAAGAGTTGCATCAAAGTCATCGTAGAAAACGTGGAGCATTTTGACGTAGTCTTCCTCGCCCTCACCGACCTTGTCAAGGCTGGTTTCCATCTGTGCGGTAAACTTGACGTTTACGATTTTGGGGAACTTCTCTTTAAGCAGAGAAACAACAGCTTCACCAAGCTCGGTGGGTATGAGCTGTTTTGACTTGCGCTGAACGTACTCGCGCTTGATTACGGTTGAAATGATTGTTGCATAGGTACTCGGTCTGCCCACACCGTTTTCTTCAAGTGTTTTGATAAGACTTGCTTCGGTGAAGCGTGCGGGCGGCTGAGTGAAATGCTGGTTGCCCAGAAGCTCTTTGAGCTTGAGCTTGTCGCCCTGCTCAATGCCCTCGGGCAGCTTGCCGCCTGCTTCCGCATCCTCGGTGTCATACAAAACGGTGAAGCCGTCGAATTTAACTGAGTAACCCGATGCGGTGAAAAGGCAGAAACGGTCGTCCGTTTCTTCGGGTGAGGTAGCTTTGATTTCAAGCTTAACGGTGTTCTGCACACATGAGGCCATCTGGCTTGCCATGAAGCGATTCCAGATAAGCGTATAAAGCTTGAGCTGTTCGGGTGTAAGTGAAGAAGCAACAAGCTTGGGAGTGAGTGAAACGCTTGTGGGGCGGATTGCCTCATGACCGTCCTGCGCGTTGCTTCTTGATTTAAAAATACGGGGCTTATCGGGCACGTACTTGTCACCGAAATTGTCTTTGATATATTCTGCCGCCGCAGTTCTTGCTTCGTCGGAAATTCTCAGTGAGTCGGTTCTCATGTAGGTGATAAGACCGGTGGTGCCGACATCCTTGACGTTGATACCTTCATACAGCTCCTGAGCAATCTGCATTGTGCGCTCACTGCGGAAGCCGAGCCTGTATGCGGCATCCTGCTGGAGAGTTGAAGTGATGAAAGGCGGAAGCGGATTCTTCTTCCTTGTGCCCTTTTTGAGTGATGAAACGGTATAAACCGCATTTTCAAGCCTTGCAAGATAGGCATCGGACTGCTCTTTGGTTTTGATGCTGACCTTGCCCGTTTCGTCGCCGTAGAATGAGGCGACAAGGGTTTTCCTTGCAGGTGTTGTGAACTTTGCATCGAGTGTCCAGTATTCTTCGGGGACGAAGGCTCTGATTTCCTGTTCACGGTCAACAATCATGCGTACGGTTACGCTCTGCACTCTGCCTGCGGAAAGACCGCGGCGGATTTTCTGCGAAACAAAGGGGCTGAGCTTATAGCCAACCAATCTGTCAAGAATACGCCTTGCCTGCTGAGCATTGACGAGGTCAATGTCAACACTGCGAGGGTTTTGCATACCGACGCGCACACCGTTTTTTGTGATTTCGTTGAACGTCACCCTGTTCTTCTCGCTCAAATCGAGATTGAGCAGGGTTGCAAGGTGCCATGAAATTGCCTCTCCCTCACGGTCAGGGTCGGTTGCGAGGAAAACACATTCGCTTTCCGCAACCGCCTGCTGAAGCTCTTTGACGAGCTTTTCCTTGCCTTTGACAACTGCATATTTGGGTGCGAAGTCGTTTTTGACGTCAACACTGAGCCTTGCGGCCGGCAGGTCTCTGACGTGACCGACTGAGGCTACGACGTTATAATCTTTGCCGAGGTAACCCTTGAGTGTTTTTGCCTTTGAGGGTGACTCAACAATAACAAGCTTTGACATAGGTGAAAATCCTTCCTTTCGGGTCAGGTTATCTTATAGCAGTTTGTGCCCTCGGCATACACAGCGCCTTCAAGCTCAAGTTCGGTTAAAGCCGACATAACCTGAGGGACGTTTAGCCCGCTGAGCTGCACGATTTCATCAGGTGCACAAATCTGCTCATCGTTTACCATAATATTATATACTATAATAGCGTTTTGAGATAGATTGTCAAGTACTATTTCTTTTTTAGGTTTATTTGGAATTTCAGCATCAACAGGTACACTTACTTCGTCCGCTTTCCTTTTGCGGCGGCTCTTTCTTTCCGGCTTTTCGCTTTTGCCGAAGGGGAATTCGTCAATGCCCTGAAACGGCTCAACAGCTATGCTTTTGCCTGCGCCTTCGCGGATTTTAAGATATTCGCTGTAAACCCCGATGATGTCTTTCGAGGAAAAAACGGAGGTCGCACCTTTTTTAACAAGGTCGTTACCGCCGCGAAATGACGATGAAATCAGGTCGCCCGGCACGGCAAACAAATCCTTTTTCTGCTTAATTGCGTGCGCCGCAGTGTTGAGTGAGCCGCTTTTTTCACCTGCTTCAATCACAACAACACCGTCGCTGATGCCGGAAATAAGCCTGTTTCTCAGCACAAAGCTTGAACCCGTAGGGCTGACAAACGGCGGATATTCCGAAATGACCGCGCCGTTTTTGCTGACACGCTGACGAAGCTCCTCATTTTTTGCAAGGTAGCTTGAACCAAATCCGCAACCCATCACAAGCACGGTTTTCTGCCCTGCATCCATACATGCAGTGTGCACCGTACTGTCGATACCGATTGCACCGCCGCTGACAATAACCGCGCCTGCCTGAGCAACCTCGCTTGCAAGCGTGCTTGCCGTGCTTGCGCCGTATTTTGTGGGTTGCCTTGTACCCACCATCGCCACGCAGATATGGTTGTTGACACACGATAAATCCCCGTCCACGTAAAGCACGGCAGGGTAATTGTATAGCCGCCTGAGTTTGTCTGGGTACTCATCGCTTTGAGGTGAAATTGCCCGCCAGCCGTTGTCCTCACAGTTTTTCATGATGACGTAGCTTTCGGACGGGCTGTACCTCGCAAGCTTTTCAAGCGCTTTATCGTTGATGATGCCACACTTTCTCCACTCGTCACGCCCTGCTTCATACAGTTCCCTCGGAGTGCCGAAATATCCCAGGATATCATACAACCGTGCACCCGCGCCTAATGTCCTTTGTAACCATATCCAGAATTCTATATCGCTCATAAAACTAACCTCTCAGCATTTCCCACATAACAAGAGCCGCCGCCATGGAAGCGTTGAGCGACTCTGCCCTGCCCTTCATAGGTACGGTGAGAGCTTCACAGATTTCAAAAATCTCATCAGTTACACCGTTTGCCTCGTTGCCGATGACGGAAACTGCGCTGTTACCGAAATCCACCGTTGTTATATCTGCCGCCTTACTGTCAGGCGTGGTGGCAAACACTTTCACCCCTGAATCCTTGAGGGTGGAAAGCAGCTCAGGCAGGTTATCGGTCACAAGCATCGGCAATCTGAAAAGACTGCCCATTGCACTGCGCTGTACCTTCGGCGAAAAAGCATCACAGCAACCGCTGAGAATTGCGCCGTTGATACCGAGCGCTTCTGCCGTACGGCACACCGCACCAAGATTTGACGGATTCTGCAGATTTTCAAGTGCAATATACCTTCCTCCGCTGACAACGGTTGAAACTTCAAGGGTGTTGTCGGGTATTGCGCACACGCAGAATACGCCCTGGCTGTTCTGTGTATCAGCGAGCTTTTCAGCCGCCTGAGTGCTGATTTCATATACCTCTGCGGCATATCCGGCAAGCTCTTCAATGCCCGCACACCGCTCATACGCGTCACGGGTATAGAACAACCGCCTGATTTCAATGCCGGTACGCGCCGCATCAATACAGAGCCTGAGCCCCTCAATGATGAACTCGCCCGTCTGCCTGCGGCTTTTTGCCGAGGACACAAGAGCCGCGGCGGCTTTGATTTTGTCGTTTGATTTTGAAGTGATGAGTTCAGCCACGGTTTTATCCTCCGTTTTGTTCAAAGTTACCGATATTAGCCGAAGCATCTGAAGCAACATAAGTTCCCACTTTCAGACAGTTCCAGACTAAAAAGCACGCGTAAAAAGCCTGCCCGGATGCAAAATCTGCACACTCAGCTTTGTTTATTGTGCTCACAATAATATACAAATACGCCCGAGAGCAAGCTCCCGAGCGTATTGAATCATCAATTAAAGAGCGGCTTTTGCCTGCTCAACAAGCTTTGTGAAAGCAGCGGGGTCTGAAATAGCAATTTCAGAGAGCATCTTTCTGTTAAGAGTGATGTTTGCTTTCTTGAGGCCGTTGATGAAGGTTGAATAGTTGATGCCGTTCATCTGGCATGCTGCTGAGATTCTGGTGATCCAGAGTCTGCGGAAATCACGCTTTTTCTGCTTTCTGCCGATGTAAGCATAGTTTCCTGACTTCATAACTGCCTGCTTTGCAGTCTTAAACAGAGCGTGTTTTGAGCCATAGTAGCCCTTTGCGAGCTTAATTACCTTATTTCTTCTCTTGCGAGTCATCATTGCGCCTTTAATACGAGCCATGATCGAATTCCTCCGTTAAAAGTTAATTTGATTTTCCTTCTTATTTGCAGACGCAAATTATTTGTAAGGAATCAAGCGCTTAATCTGCTTGCAGTTGGTGGTATCTGCAACTTCTACCTTACGAAGATTTCTCTTGCGCTTGGTGCTCTTCTTTGTAAGGATGTGTGATTTGTTGGCGTGGCCGCGCATGGGCTTGCCGTTCTTGGAGAGCTTGAAGCGCTTCTTTGCGCCACTGTGTGTCTTGATTTTAGGCATTTTAATTTCCTCCCGTTAATTTCACTTTTTGGCCTTGGCGGCTAAAAACATAAGCATCTGACGACCTTCGAGCTTGGCGGCTTTTTCCACCGTGCCGTGTTCTGCACAAGCTTCGGCAAATCTGGACATGATAACCAGACCGCTGTCGGGATGAGCCATTTCTCTGCCCCTGAAGCGAATGGATACCTTGACCTTGTCACCTGCTGACAGGAAACGGATGGCGTGGCCGACTTTTGTTTCAAAGTCGTGGGTGTCAATGTTCAATGAAAGGCGAATTTCCTTGATTTCGATGACACGCTGATTTTTCTTGGCTTCCTTTTCCTTCTTTGCCTTTTCAAAGCAATACTTGCCGTAGTCCATGATTTTACAAACAGGCGGCTTTGCCTGAGGTGAAATCATAACAAGGTCGAGATTTCTTTCTTCAGCAATTTTAAGTGCCTCATCGGAAGACATGATACCGAGCTGTTCACCGGTTTCGGAAATAACGCGGAGTTCCTTCTCGCGTATATCCTCATTGATTTGCATTTCCTTGATGCTGATGCGAACGCACCTCCTCAAAAAGTGCCGGCTTGATAAGCCGAAAAAATTAAAGCGTGAACAGAATAACACCGTTCACGCTCAATACACAGTAAGACAAGGCACTTGTCGGTATTGACCCTCGTAAGCTCTGCCCCGAAGGTGAGAACGGTACTGTTCTTCTTTGTTGCCCGAGTATAATACCAACATAGTGAAGATTTGTCAATAGTTTTTTGAAAATATTTTGGGTTTTCTGACCGTCAGCTTTCAACCGCCGCATTTGCAAGGTATTCTTCAAGGCACAGACCCGTGCCCTTCATTGCGGTGGCAGTTTCCACGCCGACGTAACGCCAGTGCCACGGCTCGTCAACGATGCCCGTGATTTCACGCTTGTCCGAAGTATAGCGGAGAATGAAGCCGTATTTGTGCGCGTTTTCAGTCAGCCATTTATATGCGGGAGTGAGGTCAAAATCGTCGCTTGTGCCGTTGATGTCAATTGCGAGGCCGAGGTTGTGTTCACTTGAGCCGGGCGGCAGAATTACCTCTGCAGTGCGGTCAACCGCAGAAGCGTAACTGTACCCTTTTGAGCGCCAGAGTGCGATGCGGTTGTTGTAGTTCGTTTCCTGCCTTTCGTATGAGCGATAGGCGGAATACGGCCTGAGAATGATGCCGTCAGCTTTTGCGGCATAGTACATATCTTCATAATGCGGTGCAACGCGATAGTCGAGCCTTGCACTGTAACCTTCCGATTCGAGAATATAGGAAAGCTCGGGGACGTAGCCTTTGGCGATTCTCCTGTATCGGTTGACAAGCACGAGATACCATTCATCATCGTCGGGAGTTACAACGGTGTACGTTTCACCGTTGCTTGAAACCTGAGTTTGAACCTCAGTGGTTTCAGTTGGCTCTGTGGGGTTGTTCATTGTAATTTCGGGTAGGATACTTGTGGGTTCTTCTGCGGTGGTTTCCTCGTGAGTTGTGGGCTGAGTTGTTTCCTCTGCGGTGGTTTCTTCTTCAGCACGCGTGGTCTTTTCCGGGAAAACAATCGCGGACACGTCGACCTCAACATACTTATTGACGTGGCTGAAAACACCCGTACTGTCGCAATATACCAGCGCAACAACCACAATTACACCAAGAACAAGTGCAACCTTCGAAAATACATTTCTTATTTTAAACGATAACATAATCATTGACCTTCCGGAAAAAAGTAGCATTATTATAACACGTTTTTTGAAAATTAACAACATATAGACAAAACTTTTCTCGATTCATACGCCGGTATTCCGCTCGCATATACATTAAACCGAAAGGATGGTTTTGTATGAAAAAGTGTATTTGTTGGTTTATGACACTTTGTGTGCTTATCAGTTTCACGGTGTTTGGCGCAAGCGCAGCAGGTGAAGATTTACCGTTTGCATCCAACGCGAAGGCGGTGGTGCTGATGGATGCCTCCACGGGCGAAATAATTGCCGCAAAAAACGAGCACGAAAAGCTTTACCCCGCATCGGTGACAAAAATCATGCCGCTTTTATTGTTCATGGAAGCGCTTGATTCAGGCACAATCAGCCTTGATGACACCGTGACGTGCAGTGCGGATGCCGCGGCAAAGGGCGGCTCGCAAATCTGGCTTGAAGAAGGCGAACAGATGACGGTTGACGAGTTGCTCAGGGCAACCGCAATAGGCAGCGCAAACGATGCATGTGCTGCCCTTGGTGAGCACCTTGCAGGCAGTGAGGAAGGCTTTGTTGCGCTGATGAACAAGCGCGCCGCAGAGCTCAGCATGAACGACACGCATTTTGACAACTGCACAGGACTTGACGACGACACAGACACCCACCTGACAAGCGCACACGATGTTGCAGTGATGTCGCGCGAGCTTTTGAAGCACGATCGCATTACAACATACACAACGAAGTGGATGGATTCCTTGAGAAACGGTGAAACAGAGCTTGTAAACACAAACAAGCTTGTGCGCTTCTACAACGGCACAACAGGACTGAAAACAGGCACAACGAGCAAGGCGGGCTACTGTGTAAGTGCATCTGCACAAAGAGACGGCACACATCTGATTGCAGTTGTGCTAGGCTCGGACAACAGCTCAAACCGCTTCGAAGAAGCAAAGACGATGCTTAACTACGGCTTTGCCAACTATGAAACCGTCACCCCTGAAATTGACACCACGCTGATCGTGCCCGTACGTGTAATCAAGGGCGTTGAAGACCGAATCGAACCACAGATTGAAGCAGTTGGTTCACTCACTCTGCCCAAAGGCAAAATCAAAACCGTAACGCAGGACGTCAGCATGGTAACGGACGTTGAGGCACCCGTTGAGGCAGGTCAGCTTCTCGGCACAATCACATTGCAAAGTGACGGCAAGGTTATAGGCGAATACAAGCTCACAGCACCGCAAGCGATTAAAAAGCTCAGCTTCGGCCACGTTTTCAGGCTGCTGATTTCAGGGCTGGGTGTGTAAGCCGCCGCGCGCCGCTGACGGATGTCAGCGGCATAATTTTTGCATGCCCGCGGGTATAAAGGCACCGCCTGCCCCACACCGCCGCGTTTCATGCTCAGGCATGCAAAAATGCCGGGTCGCTGACCTCCGTCAGCGGCCCGGCAGGCGCGGCGGCGCGCATTTTTGCCTTTATATCCAACCTGCATGCACCCGCAGCCTGCGCCCTGCGAAAGCAGGGCGGCGCAAAAATGCATCGCCCCGACGGACCGTGTCCGTCGGGGCGATATGTTACGTTCGGATTATGCAAAAATTGAGATGAATGCAGTCCATACATACTTGAAGAAAGCAACAAGCTGATCAAAGAAATCGCGTGAGTTGTTATACTCAAAAGCGCTGAGCTTTACTTCATCGTCTGCATAGAAATCAACGTATCTGATAAGCTCAGTGTCAAAATCATCAAGATTTTCAGCATCAAGAGTGATAACTCTGCAGCCTCTGTTTTCATCACCGTATGAACCGAAGCCTGAGGTTGTTGTGTTCACAAGGCGGACACCTTCACACTCAACGTCAAAGGCATTAACGTGGTCGTGGCCGAAGAACATGCCGAGCACGTCGCCTTTTTCAGCCATTGCATCAAACTCAAGGTAACCCTGCGGTACGCTTGTGTTGGGCGGGCAGGGACCTTCACCAATGAAGCCTTCGGCACCTTCGGGAAGATCATATCCGCCTGCCGATGCATCATTCTTTATAATCACGTCGTAAATCTGCGGAACGATAATGTGCTGGAAAGCAAATGAGGGAACGTAATTGCCCGTTTCTGCCTTGAGCGCATCTCTTGTGTTCTTATACCATGCAACCTGGTCTTCGTGTACATAGTCGTAACCGCCGATGCTCTCGTCTGCAAGATATGTGTTGGAGTCAACAGCGTAAACGTTGAAGATGATGTTTTCGCCTGCGGCGTCATAGATGGGATAATTGCTTGTACCGCAACCGTAGAGGTTGGGGTCAGCATCGTAGCCGATGAAGCAATCATACTTCTGATATACCTTAAGCATTTCGTCCTTGGTCATACCACCCTCATCGTCGTGGTTGCCGAAAACGATAACAACAGGAACACCGAGTTCCTCGAACACAGACATAAACTGGTCAATAGCAGCCATAACAAGAACCTTTGTGCCGTTTGAGCCGCCGGAGATATTGTCGCCGCCGAGAACGATGAGGTCAGGATTCTCTGCATTAACGGTGTCTCTGATGAAATCCTTTGCAAACTTGGATATTACGGGACCGTGCTGAAAATCACAGTAGTGCAGAATTGTGAAGGTTCCGTCATCCTTGAAGGTGAGCTTAGCGTTTGTGTCATCTGCCGCAAAAGACAAAAATGCACCTGTGCTTGCAAGCATCATAACCGCCATGATAACAGCCATAACGCGAAGAAATGTTTTTTTCATGTGTATCTCCTCCTGAAAAATATATGTTTATGATATCACACAAAACCAACAAATGTAAAGTAAAAAATTATTTATTTTGCAAAAAACAACCATTTATATGATGGCGATTTTTCGCTTATTCCGCAGATATTGTGAACACCTTAACACCGTGAGGCGCAACCGTAGTGCTCAAAGAAGTGCAGTTTGTCTGCACGGTCTTATCCCACACGTCAAAAGCGGTGTATGCATTGCTCACCGGCAGGTCAAGATATCCGTCGTTGGCAATATCCTTAAGCTCAACGCCTATGTCTGCTACCTTGCCGCTTTTGTTGAACAGGCACACTGCCGCTCGTCTGTTTTCAAGCGGTTTGATAAGGATATCGTAGGCAATTGCCCTTTTGAATCTGCGGCACTGCTTACCGAGAGCATCTTGATTTATTGCAATCATATCACGGTTTGTGAGTATCTGATAAACACGGTTTTGAGTGTCAGCCGTACCGTCGGGCTTGATGAATTTTCTCAAATCATTGCCGAGAATAAGCGGAGCGCACATCATACACCAGAGGCTGAAATGGCTCCGGTTTTCCTCATGTGTGAGGTTTCCGTTGCCGACTTCAAGCATATCAGGGTCGTTCCATCCGCCGATTGCGGCGTGCTTGTAAAGCCTTACGTTTGCTTCGTAAATGCCCCGCACGGAAAGCCAGTTCGCCGCAATATCGGGGGTCGTGCGCCAGAGGTTGCCCGCCTGCCTGCCCCACTTCCAAGGCTTATTTCGGCCCCATTCACAAATGGAGAAAACGATGGGCTTTTCTGCCGTGCCGTTTTTCTCGGCATGTTCGCGTGTGGCTCTTTTCAGTTCCTCACCCATTCCCTTATACTGAATTGCGGCACTGTCCATAACAGAGCCTACGGGGTTATAAATTTCAATGCGGTTTGCACCCTTCATAAGCTTTACGCTCACCTGCTCGCGCTTTTCTGACGAAAAAGCCTTTGTTGGTGCACATTCAAGGCGGTAGTCAACGTCGCCGATTTTCACAAATGCAAATTCAGGCTTGAATTTGCCCGTTTTCACGGTGAAGGTCAGCACGTACTCGCCGTCTTCTTCAATTTCAACGTTCCCGAAAACCGCCGTGCCGTTTCTGCTGCAAAGCCCCGTTATGTACGGTCTCTTCTTTTCGCCTTCTTCATACATCACCCTTGCGTTACCCGTAAGCGAAGCCTGCTCAGCAGTGTAAAGTGCAAAGTCACCCTTGCCTGCAACACCCACACTCATTGAATAAATTTTGGGCGCATCCGCAGGTATCGGTACGTTGTTGCAGAAGTCGTATTTGAAATATTCAACGCCCCACTCGGCAAAAGTATCTGCGTCAACAGCTTCGTGACCGAGCGATGCAGGGAAGTTTTCGCAGGTGCGCGTGCCGTTTGACGAGTAGATGCCGAGCTTCAACCCTCTTTCGTTGACGTATTCCGCCAAGGCTTTTATGCCTGAAGGGAAGGTTATCGGATCGCACTGCAGCTTGCCGTCACGCGTTCTTGACGAAGCTTCCCAGCAGTCGTCAATGTTTATGTAGCGGTAGCCGTATTCGGCAAGGCCGCTTTTTTGCATGGCATCCGCCATTTCCATTATGAGCTGTTCATTGATGTGGTTTGCAAACAAATTCCAGCTTGACCAGCCCATCGGCGGTGTAAGACTTGTACCGTTGTCATAGCCCCTGAGCGCCGTCTGGTGTACCCTGCCCTTGTTGATGAGCTTTTTAACCTCGCACTTCGGGCAGAAATCACTGCGCAGCACCTTTTTTGCAGTTGCAAGTATATCCATTGTTAATCCTCCGTTTTATAATAAATAATGAGGGATTGTGCAAAAAAGGCACAATCCCCTTGTATGAAAAATCAATGGCAGTGTCCGTCTTCACAGCACTCAAGAGCATCGCCCATAACAAGCTTGGGGTCAACACCCTGACGCTTGTAATAGTCAGCGATGGCAGCCTTGATTGCCTGCTCTGCAAGCACTGAGCAATGAATTTTAACTGCAGGCAGACCGTCAAGAGCTTCAACAACTGCCTTGTTTGTCAGCTTAAGAGCTTCACTGATAGGCTGACCCTTAATCATATCCGTTGCAATTGAGCTTGTTGCAATTGCAGAAGCACAGCCGTATGTGTTAAATCTGACGTCAACGATGATATCGTTTTCGATTTTAAGATACATTTTCATGATGTCGCCGCACTTTGCGTTGCCGACTTCACCGATTGCGTTTGCATCTTCAAGCTTACCCACGTTGTGCGGATTCGCAAAATGCTCCATTACTTTTTCGCTGTATTCCATGTAAGTTATCCTCCGTTCAAATTCCGTTTTCTTCGTTTTGTATTCTTTCCCAAAGCGGTGACATATCCCTGAGTCTGTCAATAATCGGCGGAAGCTGTTCAAGGATGTAGTCAACGTCGTCTTCGGTGGTGTTCTCGTCAATTGTCAGCCTGAGCGAGCCGTGTGCAACCTCGTGCTTGAGACCGATTGCAAGCAACACGTGGCTGGGGTCAAGTGAGCCTGAGGTGCATGCGGAGCCGCTTGAAGCGCAGATGCCCTTCATGTCAAGCATCAAAAGAAGACTCTCGCCCTCAACGCCTTCAAAGCACATGCTGAAGTTGCCGGGGAGTCTCTTTTCGGTGTCACCGTTGATTCTTGAATGGCTGATTTTTGATGCGCCTTCAAAAAGCCTGTTTCTCAGTGCGGTTACGTAAACGGTGTGCTCGTCAAGGTGTGCGGTTGCTTCTTCAATTGCAGCACCGAGGCCAACGATACCGGGTACGTTTTCAGTACCTGCGCGGCGGCCCGTTTCCTGTGCGCCGCCTTCAATGAGGTTGGCAAGGCGGATGCCCTTCCTGCAATAGAGTGCACCCGTGCCTTTCACAGCGTGGAACTTGTGACCTGAAAGTGAGAGCATATCAATGCAGTCTGCTTCAACGTCAATGTGCACATGGCCTACCGCCTGCACGGCATCCGTGTGGAAAAGCACGCCTTTTTCACGGCAGAGCCTGCCGATTTCGGAAATCGGCTGAATTGTGCCGATTGCGTTGTTGGCATACATAACTGTAACAAGGCAGGTTTCGTCCGTTATTGCCGCCGCAATATCCTCAACCCTGACAATACCGTTGGACTGAACGCCTACGTACGTAACGGTGAAACCTTCTTTTTCAAGCCTTGCAAGTGTGTGATGAATTGCATGGTGTTCAATTGTGGTTGTGATGATGTGCTTTTTGCCCTTCTTTTCGCCAAGCAAAGCCGCACCGCGAAGTGCCCAGTTGTCTGACTCTGAGCCGCCTGAGGTGAAATAAATTTCTTCGGGCTTTGCGTTGAGCGCCGAAGCCACCTGACCTCTTGCCTTAACAAGAGCCTTGTGTGCCTTCTGCCCGAAAGCGTAAAGACTTGACGGGTTGCCGTAATTCTCGGTCATATAGGGCAGCATTGCATCAAGAACTGTTTTTGAAACTGCGGTTGTTGCCGCATTGTCAGCATAAACAAATCTCATTTGTATGTTATCCTTTCTGTGTCTTCCTGTCCACCAAATCGGCGAGGGTAATTTTTTTTACTACCTGTGAAACCGCTTCATACATCTGTGTCCATATAAAAGACATCACGCAGTCACCGTATTTGTCGCAACTTTCGTTATCCTCTGCGCAACTCATGGGGGCAAGGCTGCCCTCTGTTGCAAGAAGAATGTCCTCAACGGTGATTTCACCTGCCGTGCGGCTGAGAAGATAACCGCCCTTTGCACCTCTTACACTGCGCACAAGACCTGCGCGGCTGAGGCTGTTGATTATCTGCTCAAGGTACTTTTCGGAGAGGGATTCCCTTTCAGCAATGTCGCGTATTGATACACATGCTCCTTCGCCGCCGTTCACGGCAATATCAAGCATAATTCTCAAACCGTAACGTCCTTTTGTTGATATCTTCACGGGTATTCCCCCTTTCCTGTTTATATAATACCACCGTTTTTAATTCATAGCAAGTTAATATGAATTAAAAGCAGTAGAAAATACCCGACGTGACATCGGGTATTTTATGCAAAAAACACAATATTATGTATGCTGATGAAAAGCCGGGTTGGTTTTACAAGAAGACTCCGTCCAATCCGCCTTAGGTTCATCAATAATATCTGAGCAGACCTATAACCTTGCCGAGAATTGCAACCTCGTCAACGATAATGGGCTCATAGGCATCGTTTTCGGGTTGGAGCCTGAAATGACCGTTTTCCTTATAGAAGGTTTTGACCGTGGCTTCATCTTCAATCAGTGCAACAACCATGTCACCGTTTGCGGCAACAGGTGTCTGCTCAACAAAAACAATGTCACCATCAAAAATGCCTGCGTTGAGCATGCTCTCACCGCGTACCTTGAGTGCAAACACGCTTTTATCTTTTGACATTGGGCCGTTATAGGGAATGTAGCTTTCAATCTGTTCAACCGCAAGAATGGGCGTACCTGCCGTTACAACACCGACAAGCGGAATGCTGCACACGTTCTCCGCCTGACCGAGCACACGGATTGTTCTTTTAAGCAGCGGATCGCGGGAGATGTAGCCCCTCTCCTCCAGAATATCGAGGTTGACCTGCACGGTTGACGTTGAACGCAGACCAACCGCCGCGCCGATTTCGCGCACTGACGGCGGTACACCAACCTGACTGCGCTCCCTGAGGTAATCGAGTATGCGCTGTTGAGTGTCGTTCAAGGGTTTCACACAACTCATCCTTTCTGTTTTTACCGTATAAATGTTCGATTCCGAAAGTATTATAGCACAGTGTTTTCAAAAAATCAAACATATGTTTGCTTTTTTTCAAACTTTTTTTGCATTTTTCGCGTCTTTTTTACTTCTTTTTATGTCAAATTCTGCTTTTTTTGCAATAATTGCCGTTTACTCTGCATTTCGGCTTTATTTTTAACAAACACGGCAAAAGAAATCATTTTGGCTGTGTTCCGGTTTATTTTTTAACAAACAATAAATTGTTTGTCTGCAAGTGTCGAAATTTTCACAAAACCTACTTATTTTTTTCACTTGTAATTCACGCGCATACAATATTGACAAGTTATCATTTTACCGTACTCACAAGAGAAGCCGCAACTCAAGTGATGTACACCCCCTCCTCCGAGCAACTTATGTTTGCTCACAAAAACATCCCCTCATATTTGGAAAAATCCGTCGGGCAACCGGCGGATTTTTCTTTTGCCCGTTTTTTCCGTTTTTGGGTATAAACAAGAGCGGGCTCGTCAAAGATAATTGCGTAAAAAAATCAGAAAGGACAGAATATATCACATGAAAAGAAACACAAACTTTGAAAAGGTTTCTGCAGGCAAAGGGTTTTACGTTGCCCTGAGCGTATGCATACTCGCAATTGCGGCATCAGCACTCGGCATTCATTACACAACCAACAGAATCCGCGGCATAACCGATTCCTACACTCAAAGCACCGAAGAAAGCCCCACACAAAATGAAGCACCCACACAAGAGGATGAGTCTGCAGGCAGAAAGCAGACGGGTGTTGCAGACGAGCGCACAAGCGCAGTTGAGCCCGAAAGCGAAAGCACCACTCAGCCCGAAAGCGAAACCGCAACCGTACCGACAACTGCCGCGCCCACAACCGCCGCGCCTCAGCCCGTAAGCTACATTCTGCCCATGGGCACAAACATCGTGAAGGATTATTCCCACGGTGAGATGGTTTACTCACAGACCATGCAGGATTGGCGTGTACACAACGGCATAGACTTTGCAGGTGAGGAGGGCGAAAACGTCTACGCAGTTGCAGACGGCAAGGTTGTGAAGCTGTTTGTCAGCGAGCTTTACGGCACATGCCTTGAAATTGAGCACGACGGCGGCGTTACGGCATATTACTGCGGTATTTCTCAGGATTCCTCTGTGGTAACGGGAGACACCGTTAAAAAAGGCGAGGTAATCGCCAACCTCGGCACAATCCCCTGCGAGCAATCGGAGGGCACCCACCTGCACTTTGAAACGAAGGTAGACGGCAAATTCAAAGACCCGCTTGAGGTGTTGGGAAGAAACTGAAAAATGTAAACACACGCAAAAAAATCGTACAAAGCTTCGAACTTTGTACGATTTTCGCATTGTTTTGACTTTTCTCGGCGGTCTGCTTATTCTTCGCCTGTTGCATCTTCTTGCGTTTGCGGATTAAGCAACTTCTGGAAGAAAGCGATGATTGTGTCGATGATAATGTTGAGTTCGTCTGCAAAATTGTCAAAGAACCATTCAATATCAATCCAGTCAAGCATAATTATGTACTCCTTGTCCGATTAAAAAATTACGCGGTGGTTTCTTCTTCGGTGGTGGTTTCTTCTTCACCGGTGGCAATGCCGAGCAATCTCTTGAAAAAGTCAACAATGTGACCTATGATTACATCAAGCTGCTCACTGTATTTATTGTAGAAAAGGAAAATGTCAATGATATCAAAAATACCCACGTTAATACTCCTTTCGCGTAAATATAACGGTATACTCCGTCCGGTTTTTATTATATTTAACTTTCCCGCGCTTGTCAATTAAGAATGATTACGTGCACAGAAATAAGAAGGCTTACCTGCGCCGAACTTATTGATTTTCTCAGACTTTTCTGCTATATTGGGAAAGAACATGCGGTAAACACACGCCGCAAAACCAAGGAGGTAAAACAAATGAACAAAAAGCTCAACATAGCCGTTGTAGGCTGCGGCGGAATTGCAAATTGCTGCCACTTCCCCGCATACGAAAAAATGGACAACGTAACCATCGTCGCCGTCTGCGACATTATACATGAAAGAGCGCTGAAAGCCGCAAAGCAGTTCGGACTCAGCGAAGATAAGGCTTTCACTGATTTCCGTGAGATGCTCAAGCTCGACGGAATTGAAGCAGTTGACATCTGCACACCCAACTACCTGCACTCAATCGTAGCAGTTGAAGCTCTCGGTCTCGGTCTGCACGTATTTTGCGAAAAACCCGACGCAGTCAGCGTTGCTGAATGTGAGAAGATGAAAGCCGCCGCAGAAAAGAGCGGCAAAACCCTCATGGTTATGAGAAACAACCGTTTCCGTGAAACTTCAAAGTTTATGAAGAAATACATTGAAGACGGCAAAATGGGCGAAATCTATGCAGGTCATTGCGGCTGGATACGCAGACGCGGTATTCCCGGTAAGGGCGGCTGGTTCACCACAAAAGAGCTTTCCGGCGGCGGTCCGCTCATCGACCTGGGCGTACATATGATTGACCTTGCTATCTGGCTCATGGGCAACCCCACCCCCGTTTCTGTTACGGGCTGCACATACAGCAAGTTTGCTGACAACACAGGCGAAGCTGACTCCGAGCATTCAAAGTTCGGTGACGTGAAGGAAGACGGCATTTTTGACGTTGAGGACCTTGCAATGGGCTTCATCCGTTTTGACAACGGTGCCTGCCTCACAATCGACTTCTCATGGGCAACCAACATTGAAAAAGAACAGCACTTCGTCAAGCTCAGAGGCACAAAAGCAGGCTCCGACTTCAGAGATGAAGATAATTTCAGAATCTTCACGGAAGAAAACGGCATCATGGTTGACCTTGAACCCAAAGTACCGGAAGGCATCCAGCACCATGAGGCAAACCTCCGCCACTTCGCAGACGTTGTACTCAACGGCAAAGAGCCCATGTTCACACCCATTCAGGGTCTCAACATGATCAAGATTCTTGAAGCTCTTTACAAATCAGCAGAAACAGGCAAAGAGATTGCTCTGTAACCTGCCTGACAAACGGCAAAATCGCCCTCACCCGAAACCGGGTGAGGGCGCAGTTTTTATTCATAGTCCTCAACAAAATACGCGTTGGTGCATGCTTTTTTTCCTGTCGGTCCCAGCACTTCAATGCGGAAATATACATCCTCGTCTTCGAGCACAAAATCCGCTTCGGTTACATATTCTCCGTCAGGAGCGTGCAGAGCTTTTGTGCGTCTGCCTGCGGTGGAAATTGCAATGCGCTGTGCATCTGAGCACTCAACATGCACCTTGCCGTCTTCAAACGTCAGCTCATAGATTTCGGGGCCTTGCGTGCAATAGAACATACCGCTTTGCATAGCTGAAATAACGGTTTCATAGCTGAGTGAGTCGCAAAGAAAAACAGTTTTGCCGCCGAAGCTGTCGCAACGCGGGTCACCGAATTCAAACTCGTTATGGTTATCGTCAGCCATAGTGCAGAAAAGTCGCTTGCCGCTTCTCAGCATTTCATCGTAGACGTGCTCCTGTCCGTTGTCGCCGCCTTCGATAAAAACGGAGTTGTTGTATATTTCAAGAAGGTCACAACCTTCAAGGTTGCGATAATCATCAAGGCACTGCATTGACCAGTAAGGATGGTTATACATAACGATGAAGCCGAGCTTTTTCAGCTCGCGTATGTATTCGTTGATTGCATCCATATCTCTGTAATCAGGCGTTTTGGGCACTTCAATCTCCTTGTCGCCTTTGATATGAAAAGCATTCAGATGATAGCATCTGCGAAACTGACTGCTTGCGACTATATTATCGCTGATATCTGCCTCAAAAGAGTTAATCGCAACAAAATCATCGGTGCAGAAATCGCTGTGATCGTGATATCTGTCGTGGTCGGAAAAGGCAACAATGCTGTATCCCTGCGATTTGTATGCATCGCGGATTACCTCGGGGCTTTTTCTGCCGTCGGAAAGCGTGGTGTGGCAATGCAGGTTTGCAACGTACTGCTTTTTATTCTTGGGAATCAATAAATATTTCATGACGTTTCTCCTGAGAGGTTATTTTAGTTGGGTTGATTATAGCATGGGTGGGAGAAAAATTCAATTTGATAAGCGGTAAATTTACGGGCAGTGAATTATAACAACCAATCCTGAAAAATCAATTTGTTTACCCGTAGGGCAACTTCGTTCGTTTATACCACCAAAATTGAAGTACTCGCTCTGCTCGTTGCCACGTCGGCGAAAACAGTCCACCGGACTGTTTTCTTCCGCTTCGCTCCCTCCTTGTTCGAATCCCTTTGTCTGATCTTAACTAAAAAATATGACGGCACACAAGGTACCGTCATATTTTTTGTGTTTACAGCTCAAAATGGCAACATGTGCTTTCAGCGATATTCTGCCTGCGGCAGAGTGAAATTTTCACTACAGTAAAAGTGATATTGAAACCTTCGGCTTCTGTTACATTTTCACAATGAAACAAACTGATATGCTTATACTCTCTCTTATTTTAACAATAGAACTTATATATTGAATAAGTTCTTGAAAAATTGAGCCAATTTAATAAAAAAGCATTTTATTTCATCGAAAAAATCAGTATGTACGGCATTGCAATGTTCACACATTTCGGTATCTGACTGAAGCTCACCATAAAGACCATAGGGTATTTCAGCCGTCATATAGTCAGGTATTTCAACACCTAAAGCATGCAGAGCAATAGCCGCTACATCGCGGTTTTTTACGTCTTCACTAAAAGTTATATTACTCACTGAATACCCCTGCACAGCAAGAACGGCTGAGCTTTCCTCGACGGTATTACCGCCATGTCCGTTATGAGTTTCACCGTGATCTGCAACAACTATAAAAAGACCTTTTTCCATCAATCCGTTTGACTCAATAGCCTCATATATTCTTCCGATATATGTATCTGCTTCACGGATTGATTCATAGTATTTTTCACTGAAACCGCCGTAAGCATGAGCAGCGTGATCAACCTCATCGAGCTGGACAAACATAAGCGCAGGACTGTTACCCTCATTGAAATAACTTACAATACTATCCGTTACAAGTGCATCATTACTCTTATTGATTTTTTTGACATTTATGTCATTTTCGATTATCCCTTTATTGATAGGCGACCAATTATTAAAAGAAACCAACTCCGCTTCGGGATATTTTTCTCTTACAAAATAAAATATTGAATTAAATTCTTCTTTTGATGTGCGTTCTGTTGTTTCACATATTTCATTGGTAAGTCCGTGCGTCTCACAGGATACACCTGTAAGTATAGAGCCCCAGTTCTGTGCACTGATGGTGATGCTTTCAGTGTGAGCATTGTGGCGTACAGCACCGTCAGCGAAGATCATGTCAAAGCAAGGTGTCTCAACATTACCAAAAGTAGCACCTGCACCGTCTATACCGATAATATAAACATGCTCATAATCACCGAATCCGGG
This sequence comes from Acutalibacteraceae bacterium, assembly GCA_045590055.1. Lineage (GTDB taxonomy): Bacteria > Bacillota > Clostridia > Oscillospirales > Acutalibacteraceae > UBA6857. Next base: position 15,715 of record JAZNQF010000008.1, on the reverse strand, counting down.
TATATCTTCAGCATGTGCAGAAACAAATACAGAACAGCTGAATAACATTACAACAATAAGTAAAACAGAAATGATTTTTTTAATCATTATAATACCACCTTTCTGATTTCTATTTTAGCATTTACTCGCTAATTTTTCAATAGACAAGAAGCAAAAACGCCTCAATTTTATTTCTTAAAATATATAAAGATGCAGGCTGTTATTACAATCGGGTGCGGGTGTCCCGCCCACACCGAAACTTGTACGAATTCGATGTCCTTTTATTTTTTAACCTATATGTTCGAACCCCTGCAGTTCTTTGAATGAAATATCTCGCTATACTCGATATGAAATAATCCTTGCGGATTATGAAATATTTTTGCTAACGCAAAAATGTGAAATAAAATTCGCCTCTAAACATTTGCGAAGCAAATATTTCATAGCGTAGCTATTTCATATTACGAAGTAATATTTCACTCGCCGTAAGGCGAATTTCATTGAAAAAACGACAAGTCGAAACTTGTCGTTTTTTCTGGCCCGCCCAAAGGGATTCGAACCCCCGTTCTTCAGAATCGGAATCTGCTGCGTTATCCAGCTGCGCCATGGGCGGATATTACACCGCGCATGAAGCGCGGCTTTTTATGTTTACATTATATATGCTTATTTTCACGGTTGCAAGCGCAAACGTGAAAATTATTCAAGCGGAAGCTCTGTTTTAATCAGTTCGGTAAGCTGTGCAATATCTTTGATTGCCGCAACAGGTGTGTCAATCTTGCCGAAACCGTATGCCGCGTGGATGAAGCCTACACCTGCATCCTTTGACGCTTCGTAGTCACCCTGAATGTCACCGACATAAAGCGCTTTGTCAAGAGAGTTGCGCTCAACAACAAGACGGATATTCTCACCCTTGGGTTTGTTGTTGTTGCCGAAGCATTCGATGTCCTCAATGTGTGACCACAGACCGTAGTAATCAAGGAAAGCCTCGATATATCCGCTTTGGCAGTTGCTGACTATATAAACGTGATAGCCTGCGGCTTTGAGAGCCTTGAACGTTTCTTCAACACCCTCATAGAGTGTGCCGCCGTTTTCTCTGAGATATTCATTCTCCACACGGCAACATTCTTCAAGCAAGTCCATGCGCTCCTTAACGGGAAGTGTGGGGAAAAGCGCATCTGCAATTTTGTCCATTGTTTTACCCATGACGGACTGCAGGTCTTCAGCGGTAACAGCTCTTTCTACGCCTTTGGTTTTAAGTGTAACCTGTGTCCATGACTCAGCAACCTGCTGTGCGGAATCCCAGAGGGTGCCGTCCATATCAAAAATAACACCTGCTTTTTTGCTCATATCAAAACTCCGTGATGAACCGCCGCCAAAGCAACGGCTATCTGCCTTTCATTAATTATATGCTCATTATAGCACACACTTTGCCGATTGCGGCAAAAAACTTGTTAAATAATTAAAATGAAAAAATGTTGATTTTGCACAAGCAAAAGCACCGAGGCGGTACGGCGAATATAAAAAAGTTTATTATCGGTTAATTTTTGTTAATTATCACAATGATTTTCTTCACAGAATTCATTGACAAGTCAAAGAAAATATGTCAAAATTACACTAACATACTTTGTTAACATTTTTATAAGTTTATTAACATAAAGGAGATGTCTTCATGCCCACCGCAGTAGATTACGTTCAGGAATTCGGTAATGTCCCGTTCTCTGAAAAGCCGTTTTGCGATGCAGACAACATTGCTCTTTGCGGTGTTTTCTATGCACACGTTGAAAACGTTTTGTCTGACGAATTTGAAGAGAATCCCAAAACACTGGGTCAGGTTGCAGAAGAACTTTTTGCATACAACAACCACAAACACATAGCATACGGTCTCATTCTGCCCAAGTCAATCAGCAAACGACTGACAGAAATGGGCAAACAGCCGCGATACAAGGATTTGAAAATCACCGCCTGCCGCACCGTTTACAGCATTGAAAACACCGTTCAGTTTGCGGCAGTAACTGTCATCCTGCCAGACAACACGGCAGTTGTCCTCTACAGAGGCACAGACGATACCCTCACGGGCTGGATTGAGGACTTTGACCTTCTGCTTAAAAAGGGTATCCCCTCACACAAGCTTTCTCTTGATTATCTCAATTATATTGCCGCAAAGCACGACGGTAACATCATACTTGCAGGCCACTCAAAAGGCGGCAACATTGCACTTTATGCCGCAATTAACTGCTCAGATGAAATCAGAGAAAGAATCACAAAGGTATACAACAACGACGGTCCCGGTTTCTATGACTATTCAAATTTCCGCAAGCCGAGCTATAACGATATTCTGCCGAAATACCGTCACATAATACCGAAATCAAGCTTCGTCGGCATGCTTCTCAGGCACGACAACGACTACACTGTTGTTGACAGCAAGGTACCCACGGGTCTGCTTCAGCACGATATTGCCTCATGGCAGATCAAAGACGGCGAAATCGTCACCCTGCCCGAGCTTTCTTTCCTCGGCAAGCTCACCGATATTTCAATTGACAGCCTGCTAACCATCAGCACGTGGGAACAGTTTGAGGCAGTTTATGAAATCCTTTGCTCCACCCTTGAAAGCAGCGGACAGACCAGCCTTATGGGCATGGCAAAAAATCTCAGAACAACCGTAAAGGGCATCGTTAACAACTGGGGCGAAATTGAGGATGACGTAAAATCCGTGTTCTACCGCACCGTAGGCATGATTGCAAAAACGGTATTCGGCTCGGTTAAAGAAGCAACCGGTAAAGCCGCTGAGGCGCCTGAAGCACAGCCTGAGACAACGACGGAAACTGCTACGGCGTAATCAGCCTCAGCTCTGAACAAAAAATAAAACTGCAAGCCTGCATGAAGTAGGCTTGCAGTTTTTGTATACAAAGAAAAAACTGCCGCAAAAGCGACAGTTGCGAGTGAATCTGTAAGCCGAGTTCTGTCATTTAAGGCAGTCATCTATCTAGGCCTGCAGTTGCCTGCAGGCTCAAGCCACCCTTTGAAAAATACGCCCAGCTGACGCAGATTTTCGGTCGGTGTTGCTTCGGGTAGGGTTTACATGGCCTCGCAGTCTCCTGCGAGCCGGTGAGCTCTTACCTCGCCTTTCCATCCTTACCGCTTGTGCGGCGGTTTATTTCTGTTGCACTTTCCCTAAGGTCGCCCTCGGCGGCCGTTAGCCGTTACCCTGCTGTGTGAAGCTCGGACTTTCCTCGTACACTTGCGTGCCCGCGACTGCCCAACTCACTCGTCTGTTATTCTATACCATAACCTTACATTTGTCAAACACATTAAAAACTTTGACATTTTCGCTCACAATTGCTATAATAAAGAGAATTACCTCACATGATTCAGAAAAGGAGCACGGATATGATAAAAATTTCCCCTTCTGTTCTTTCCTGCGATTTTTCACGCATGGGTGAAGAATTTAAAAATCTTGAGCATTACGGTGCCGATTGGATCCACATTGACGTCATGGACGGCCACTTCGTGCCCAACATCACACTCGGCGCACCTATAGTCAAAGCTTTGAGGAAATGCTCAGAGCTCACATTTGACGTTCATCTTATGATAAGCGACCCCTACAAATACGCGCCCGACTTCATCAAGGCAGGCGCAGACGTGCTGTGCTTCCACATTGAAGCAGACAGTGACGTTGAAAAAACCGTTGATCTGATTAATTCGCTCGGTTGCACACCCGCACTTGCACTCAAGCCCGCAACACCTGCTGAGGCGGTTTTCCCCTACCTTGACAAAATCGGCATGGTACTCGTTATGACGGTTGAGCCCGGCTTCGGCGGTCAGTCTTTCATGGAAGACATGATGCCCAAGGTCTCAGCAGTACGCGCCGAATGCGAAAGACGCGGAATAGACATGGATATTCAGGTTGACGGCGGAATCAACGCAAAAACCGTTGAAACCGCAGCGGCGGCAGGAGCAAACGTGCTCGTAGCGGGCAGTGCCGTTTTCGGCGCAGAAAGCCCCAAAGATGCCGTTTCAGAATTAAGAGCGCTTGCCGGCAAGCACATTTAACGCGTTTTTATCCGCAATACAATGCCAGTGCTCACACGTACGCTCGCGCTCAACGCCTGAATTCTGCCTCGTGATGAAATACTCCGAAGCAATCCTTTCAAGCGTGGGATGCGACGGCATAATCAGCCGATATCTGCCGTGATTCTCATAAAGCTGACTGTTCTGCACGTCGTCACATTCACACACAGCACGTGCAAAATCAAGCATCGCGTCAATTCCGTCTGATTCGAGCACACTCATTTTTCTCTCCTTTTTTGCCGCGCGGCAAACATAGGCAGGCTGTGCATGCACGTTGATGAACAGCACACAGCCGCCGTTTTTATCGGGTATCGCCTCAATCTGAAGCTGCCCGGACGGGTCAATTTCTCTGCCGAGAATGTGCCCCGCTCTGTCAAGCAAAGTCCATATCACACGTCTGGTTTCTATGTTTGAATAATCCATCTTTTCGTATGTAATGTCCAGCTCGTTCATGTCTTTGCTTGTCAGCTCAACAATAATCGTGTCCTCACCGGGCGCATCAATTCTCATTAAATATAACTCCTTTCATCAAAAACGATGATACCTACTTCTATAATATTATCGTGTACGGCGTTTTGCAATGATTAAAAAATGGAAAATATATTTAACACGCCGTCTTCACACTTTCGGAAGGTGATTGCTTGCAAAAGAAAAAAAGCAGTGATTTGCTCAGAACCCGCGACGGTCTCACGAGATTTTCCGTTGATATGCTCGTTGTGTTGGGTTCGTTGCTCATCATGGCATGTTATCTTAACGGATTCAATGCTCTGCAAAGGGCGTTTGCCGCCTGCGCCGCCGCAGTTATAAGCGAGGCGGCAGGACGCAAACTCTTCGGTTGCCCCGGCTCGCTCAAAGACCTGAGCGCAGTTGTAACGGCTCTCACGCTTGTGCTCATGCTCCCTGCGGTCTGCCCCGTATGGATGGTGGTTGCAGGCGCATGCTTTGCCATTCTCGCTGTCAAAATTCCTTTCGGCGGAGCAAAAAAAGCACCGTTTGTGCCGGCGGCTGCCGCTTGGTGCTTCCTTTGCGTCTGTTTTTCGGACATTATTTTTACCTGCGCACCTGTAAACACAGGCATCAGCTCAGCCGTTTACGGCAGTGAGAATTTCGTCAGCGGAACAACCGTCGCCTCAATGCTTAACGTCGGTCAATCAATAACACTCAACCTTTTCGGCGCAACAAATCTGCTCACGGGCAGAGTCCCCGGTGCAATGGGCACAACCTGCATCGTCGCAATCATCGGCGGTGCCGCGTACCTTTTGTTCAAAAGGCCCGTAAGGCTTGCTTCAAGCTGCGGCTTTTTAAGTGTATGCGCTCTCATGGCTCTGCTTTTCCCACGTGTTGCCACGGGCAGACTCACCTCCGTTGCCATGGAGCTGAGTGCCGGCACACTGTTGTTTGTGGCCGTTTTTGTTATCAACGACCCCGTCACAACACCAAAAAAGCCTCTTCATTCTTTCATATACGGTGCTATAGCCGGTCTTCTGTGCATGCTTCTCAGATATTACGGTAATTATGAAGACGGTGCATGCTTTGCCGTCCTCATCATGAATGCAATCCGCCCTGCAATCATTGATTATAAGGGCTACGTTATGAAGGCCCTCAAGGGAGGCGCTCTTAAACAGGCAATTAAAAACCAGCGTCTTGAAGCGGCAAAGCGCAAACTTGAAACAACCGTACGGCGCAGGGAAGAAGCTGCAGCCGCGGTTGAAGCTATCAAAGCCAACAAAGAGCTTCCAAAAAAGACACCTGCGAAAGCCAAAAAGGCTACAAAACCCGAGCCTGAAGCAACACCTGCACAGGAAGTCGAACAAATCAATCTTTCCGACCGTATGCCGCAGGCGCCGACGTCTGCAAAGAAAGCAAAATCGGGCGACAGTTATCATAGGCCACGCAACCTTGAAGACTTGATTTTCGGCACGGCTGACGACTCGGACACCGACGATGACACCTACCTTCTCACCGGAGACCACGCCGACTATGCGGAGGATGACGACGTATTTTCCGCAGACAATACCCTCAGCTCATCCATGGACAAAGCGGCATCTTCAAAGGGTAAAAAAGGTGAATATGACGTCGATTACACCTCATATCTCACCACCCGAAAGGACGGTGAAAGTGATGAATAACAACAAGCAAAAAAGCAGTGCACTGACCTTCGGCCGTATGCTTTTCAAGGGTGCTTTTGTTTTCAACCCCGTGCTCACACAGGCTATCGGTCTTTGTCCCATCGTTGCAATTGCTTTCAGCGTAAAGCCTGCCGCATCGCTTTCGCTTGTGCTCGCTTTCTTGCTGATTGTCAATGAACAGCTCACCTGCCTTTTCTTCCGCAGATTTCCACGTTGGCTTCGTGTGTGTTGTTATCTTGCGCTCTCAACAGCCATCGTTGTTGCGGCAATGCTGATTTTTGAATCTCTCAGCTCCGCACTCACCTCTGCAATGGGTATATACCTGCCATTGCTGTCCGTCAACTCACTTGCCGTTATCCGCTGCGAAAAATTTGCAGTAACAAGTGCCGACTCCCGTCCGCTAAAAACCGCCTCTCTCATGTGCTTTTTTGATGCGCTGAGTGCATCAATCGGCTACGCCGCGGTTATTCTTGCATGCGCATTAATCCGCAGCGTGTTTGCCTCAGGCTCACTTTTCGGCGGCATCGGATTCAGCGGTATGGCCATGCCCTTCGGCGGTCTGCTTGTGCTCGGATTCCTTGCGGCATTTCACAAGCTCATTGTTATAAAAATCTTCCCTGAAGAAAACGTAAACGCATTTGACTTGTCAAAGGCATCGCGCAAGCCCTTGCTTGTCGACCCCGGTCTGCACGCCACTGAAGGTACCGTAAAGTTGACCGAGGAGCCGTTTACCGAAAAAGACAAGCAACGCCTTGCCGAAGAAGAAGCCGAACGTATTCAGGCTCAGCAGGAAGCTGAACGGCTTGCAAAAGAGGCTGAAGAAGCAAGAATACAGGCCGAAGAAGCGAAAAAAGCGGCTGAAAATGCTCCACCCGTTGTCGGCATGTATCTGCCCGATGCCCCCGTAGAGGTAATTCCCTTACCCACGGCAGTTGAAACTGAGGCGGTCGAAGCCGTACAGAAAACACCCGATATACAGCCTGAGGAATCCGTTACAGATGAAGCTGATGACCCGTTCATCGACTACTCCTTTGAATATGACGAAGCGTACAGCAGTGCACCCATAGACCTCGACGACGCCGATGCACTTGTTGCAATCCCAATTGAAGAAACGGATATAACCGAAGCCGACTCAGCGCAAGGGGAGGTAGATGAATAATGAACGTATTTCTTAAAATGATACTCGCAGCAATATACTCGATGTTCATCCAAAACCTTGTTTTCAGCTCCGGTTACGGCATGAGCGAAAGCATACGAATGGCGCGCCGTCCGCGTTATTTCGTCATGTACACCGTCACAATCGTATATTTCACAACCCTCACCTGCTTCATCTGCGGTTTGCTTAACAAAATCAAAGCCATTTTTCTGCTGAGCATGAGTTGGCAGATTGTTGTGTACGCTGTGGTGCTGGCGGTTATTTACCTGCTGACGTCAATCATTTTCATCAAGGTGCTCAAAGCCAGCAGAAAGTTCATGAACTCCATGGGCATTTGCGCACTGAACACCCTTGTTCTTGCAGTCCCCCTCGTCAACCACCTTGCAAGCTACAGCCTTGCGGAATCCATCGGCAGCGGCTTGGGTGCAGGCGGAGCATTTATGATTGCAGTTGTGCTTATCAACAGCGGTATGAGACGAATTGCCGCCAACAAGCACATGCCCGAGGTGTTCAAGGGCATGCCTGCAATGTTCATTTACACCGCGCTCCTCTCCCTTGCCTTCCTGAGCTTTTCAGGCGAAGCGTTCATTGTCTGACAAGTTGGAGGGATACTACTATGGCTTTCATCAACAAAAAAACCGACGGTGTACCGATTAAGGACACACGAAGAAAAAACACCGTTCACGTCAAAAGAGGCTATTACACCTTTTCAAAATACTATCCTGCAGGTGATACAAACCGTGTCTACCGCAAAAGCATAAGCCGCGCAAGAAAAGAAAAGCGCGCAAAACTTGCCGCGGCAATCTCTGCCGCAATCGCCGCACTTGCTGCTGCAATTGTTTTCTTTTCCCAACTGTAACTTTTTTCCGTTTGTGTAAACAAACGAAAGATGTGTTAACAAACTGTTCACATCAATAATAATTTTGTTATGTAGAATTTCCTTGCGTTAAACCTAACACAAATCGGAGGGTAACAGTCAGGTCATGAGGACAAGAAAACAAGCCTTAGGTGATAAAAACATCGTAGGCGCAAGGATTGAAAAAAAGCGCAAGGAACTCGGCATGAAACAAATTGAATTGCTTGCACAGCTTCAGATTGAGGGTATTGACCTCACCGCATCAGGTCTTTCAAAGCTCGAAGGTCAGTTAAGATGCGTCAACGATTATGAGCTTGTTGCAATTGCAAAAATTCTCGGAGTTTCGCTTGATTGGCTTGTTGGCCTTGAAAATTAAAACATAACGCCCGATTTCCGCAAGGAAGTCGGGCGTTTCAGACTGTCGATAAAAGCACAAGAACAACAATGCTGCTTTTCAAAACAGCATGAGAGTAGGTCTCAGACGAGTTCTTTCGACAAGCTGTGTCAATCAGCAGATTCAAAGTATGACATTTTTCTCAGCACTGCAATGATATATTAGGATGACCGGTATAATCCAAATCCGTGTTCACAAACAGGAGGATATATAAGTGAAAGTGCAGGCTGTTTATGAAAATCAAATCAAAACCATGGGTCGCTCGCTTCTGCCCGATGTAATGCCGTTCATCAAGGCGACCGCGTTTGCTTTGCTGGGTACAATCTGCTCACAGTTTAACGTAATTGAAAGCTTCTCCCCTTTCAGCGCCGCGCTCGTTGCGGCTGTACCCATGCAGCATTGTTTTGCGGTTTTTGCAGGTGCAAGCGCAGGCTATCTGTTCACGGGAGGTTTACTTCACGCGTTAGGCTATGCCTGCTCGCTCGCGCTGATAATGGGCGTCAGAATCATCCTTGCGGCAAAGTGTCCGAAGCTCAACGACACCGTAACATCCTGCGCCCTTGCCTGCTTCTTCTGCGCTTGCGGCGGTGCATTACGGCTTGTTACGGGCGGCACACAGTTAATCACCGCTCTGCTTGCCGTATGTGAAACCGTTGCGGCGGGCGGCTTCTGCTTCATTTTCAAGCGTTGCTTCGCCTCACCCGTTCTGCAAATCGGTATCAAGCGTCTGCGCCGTACGGATATGGCGTTCACTGCAGTGAGTTGCTGTACATTTCTTATGTGCGCATCGGGTATATGCATCTGCGGTTTCCGTCCTGCTCACGTGGCGGCAGTTTTTGCCGTTCTGCTTGCGGCGCATTATCGGGGTTATGCAGGCGGTAGCGGTGTAGGCATCACCCTCGGCGCATTTTTGTGCATCAGCGAGGAAACACGGCACGTTTTTGCCTGCTATGCCCTCGGTGGACTTGCGGCAGGCATTTTTTCGTCTTACGGACAGTTCGGTGTGTCTGTTGCATTTGCAGCGGCAAGCTGTATCGTCACGCTCTTTAATCAAGGCAGCAAACCAAGCCTGATTACACTTTTTGAAAGTGCGCTTACGTGTATCGCCTTCATCGCGTTGCCGCCGTCTCTGCTTGTGAGGGCGGAAAACTATTTTGACAACAGCGGTTTTGTCAACGAGCAGACGGTAAACCGCGAAGCCGCCTTCCGTCTCAGGCGCGCCGCGAACACAGTTGCCGACGTTTCGGAAATGGTAACACAGGTTACAGAACGCATGGATTGTGAGTTCAATCCTCAGCACAGCAAAATCTACGCAAGAATACAACAGACGGTATGCAGGGACTGCACACAAAAAAGCAAATGCTGGGGTGAAGATTTTGACAAAACCGCCGCAGACGTAATGAGGCTGCTGGACAAAAGCAACCACCGCGACGGTAATGAAAAAAACGCGTTGGAGTGCAACTGCGTGCGATTCAAGGAGCTTGACTCAGCGGTAATACGTGACAGCGCGGCATACATAAATACCTTCAGCACAAGCCTGCAAATCAACGAGCTTCGCCACGTGGTTGCAGACCAATTCAACAGTATTTCACGCCTGCTTGACGAGATTTCCGAGCGCATCAGCGGCGAGAAGCTTTACGATTCCGCCAAATCCGCACTTCTCAAGCGCACACTCAGGGAAAGCATACCTGAGGTTGAAAACGCCGCGTTTTATCTTGACGTGAACGGGAAAGCCACGGTTGAGGTGACTTTGCTTGACGATGCAACCGCAATCAGATTCTCAACCATGCGCCGCATTATTGACGAAACTGTGCTTCGAAGATTTGACAGCCCCGAGGTTTGCGTGCTTGACCTTCACACCCTTGTCAGTTACCCGGAGAGACCGTCTTTTCGTGTGAAATACGGTTGTTGTCAGTTTTCAAGCCGCGCTGACCACGTATGCGGAGACAGTGCTGAGGTTTTCACAGACACGTCGGGCAACACCGTAGCTTTGCTCAGTGACGGCATGGGCACAGGTGCGCGGGCCGCAATTGAGGGCACAATGGCGGGAACACTGATGAAGAAGCTCATAACCGCAGGGTTTTCTTTTGAAAACGCACTCTCGTTGGTCAACTCCGCCCTGCTGATAAAAAGCGCGGACGAGTCCCTTGCAACGCTTGACGGGCTGAGCATAAACACGTACACGGGTTGCGCATCTTTTTACAAAGCAGGAGCCGCCGCCTCATTCATACGCAGTGAGGGCACAGTGAGCTGCATTGAAAAAAGCAGTCTGCCCGCAGGGATACTCAGAGGTATTGAGTTTGCCGCAGAGGAGCGCATGCTGAATTATTCCGACATTGTGCTGCTTGTCAGCGACGGCGTGACTGTGGGCGATTGCGGCTGGATAAGTGACGAGCTGCTTGCATGGAGCACAGACAGCATGACCGACCTTGCCACACACATTGCAAGCCTTGCAAGACTCAAAAGCGACGACGAAAGCCGTGACGACATCACGGTGATTGCACTCAAGGCAGTCAAAAACAATGCACTGAGCTATGAAAGCTCGGTGCAAGACGTGCCTTATGCGCAAAACACGAGGTAAAAGCACAAAACTGACGAAAAATTTTCAAAACCGCTTGACAACACCCCACGCGTTGTATATAATAATTGAGCGTTGAGGCAAAAAGCCTTTGCGTTCATATTATGGGGTATTAGCTCAGCTGGGAGCCCAAGGCACTCAGAAACGCACCCCACAAAAAACTTAATAAATAAATTGTTCGATGTACGCCCATATGGGGGCGTAGCTCAGCTGGGAGAGCGCTTGAATGGCATTCAAGAGGTCAAGAGTTCGATCCTCTCCGTCTCCACCACAGTACATCGAACAATTATTTTTTTGCACACTTTTTAATAACAAAATTAACTCCGAGGATTTGATGCCTCGGAGCTTTCGTTTTATAATAAAATATTAAGTGTCTTTGGATAGCTTTTTGATTTTATATCTCCATATGCCATAAACAAGAACTATTATAGAAATAACGATCCAAGGAAGTATTATATAGAATTCATATACCCGAAATATAAACAATTTATCTCCCAATAACAGAAATATTATTGTAGAAATAAATCCTAAAATTATACTTGTTATATTCTCTTTCAGTGTATTTGCAATTGTTTTTAAAGAATCAGCTTCAAAATCAATATAAGATCCTAACAAAAATGCGAGTAAATATCCAGACAGTCCTTTATCGCTTAAAAATACAGAGTATATTATCACAGCAACAAGCATTCCATGAAGAGTATATTTGTAACCACTTTTTATTAATGTTCTGTTGTATTTATTTTTATGTTTCTTATTTATGCAACGGACTATAATATTAGATGCTGCAATTGAGAATAGAAATACAAGTTCATTATGGTTTTCATTTGTTATTTGTAATAGATAGTCTAACAATATTAATAACAAAGTTGCTAAATAAAAAATTGTGTTTGCTATACATGTTGACATTATTGAATTAAATTTTTCGTATCTTTCCTTTTTTAAAGAACATATATATAGTACAATAAAAAATATTATACATAAGACAGTTGAAATTACAAAACATTTCCATTCCACTTTTATCACATCCTATTTTCAAATTTTATCATTATTTGCTCAAAAAATCAACTTTTTAGAATGATTATGCTTGTCATTATTTATATAAACAAGTAGTAAAGATTGTGAATTAAATGGAACTCCGAGTAGCAACTGCATAAAGGTTTCTATGGTTACGCCGCCTTATCAATACCTACCATAAACTGTTGAAAATCAATATTAAACTCAACTTTTAGCTTATACCCTCTGCAAACCTCAACCCGCTTAATTAAGCAATTTACTATCATTTTCTTCTTTTCAAAGCTCGCTTCATCATAAAGCTCTGCCCAAGAAATCAGTTCATCAAAGCTGTCAGATAAGTTTTTGAGAACACTTTCACCGTCTGCAACATCTTTTTCTGCATCAGTGCATAAATCAAAAAGTCTGCTGCACTCCTTTTCAGATTCCGCAATCAATTCCGAAAGAGTATCGGCCGAAAAGGAGCTTTCACCCTTAATTGCCTTAATAACCTCGGATTTCAGTATGGTAAGATTTTCAAACTCTTTATTGTAATCCGCTTTTAACATATTCAGCCTTGCTTTTCTCACTTCAAGCTCATCAGCATAACGGAGTTTTATTACATCATTTTTCGATACGCCTTTCATCTTACTGAAAATGTCACGGACAATTTCATCAATCAAATCATCGAGAATGTGCAAGGTGTAACCCGACTGACCGTCACATTCCGTTTGCTTTCTGCTTTTTCCGTAGCAGGCATATCTGATGCGTTTTGTTGTATCAACAGAGCCGTCTTTTCTTGTGCGGTATCTTCCGCTTGTTGTAAGATTGAGCCTTGATCCGCAATGTCCACAGTAAACCTTACCGGAGATAAGGGATTTCCCTTTTGTGTTTAGCGGTACGGTGGGGTTTTCTTTCTTCCTGTCCGAACGCTCTTGCATTATCTTTCTTGCTCTTTCAAACTGTTCAGGTGAAATTATTTGTAGTTCAGGTATAACCTCTGAACGAGCATCACCGCTGCGAAGCACACCTGTATAGGTAAGGTTACAAAGAATACCTCTTATGGTAGCTTCGTGCCACATTTTGCCCGTTCTTGCCCTGTAACCGTTGTTGTTCAACCAAGTTGTAATTCTGTGAGCACCATAGCCTTCTTGGGTGTATTTATCAAAGATAATTTTTACAACAATAGCTTCATCGGGATTAACCTGCAAATCATAAAGCTCGTGCTTTCTTTTGTTAACTCTGCCGCTCTTCACAAGGTCATATCCAAAGGCGGCAACGCCGCCCTTGAAATGACCTGACTCAACCAACTGACCAAGACTTGTTTTTGTTCGTACTGATGTTTTCTCGCTTTCGCCGTCAGCCTGCCAAAAACGGATATAGTTCAGGAGCTTATCAATGTGATTATCAAATCTCTGCTCACCCTCTTGTGTACTCCAAACCTCGATGCCGTTTTTAACAAACCATTCAACAACGAAAGGTGTTTCGTCTGCAATTCTGCCGATACGGTCAAACATAAATACAAGCAGAATATCAAACTTTTTCTTTCTTGCAAGGTCTTTTATGATTTGAATTTTATCTCGGTTTTCAGCTCGCACCTTATGACCTGAAACTCCGTCTTCCTGTTCTTCATAAACAATATCCCAACCCATTTCACTTGCGAATTTATGGCAAGCCTTTCTCTGCATTGGGATGTCTGCTTCATTGTTGCTGTCATAATCAACCTGCTTACCTGTTGAAACTCGATACAGACAGCACACTCGTTTTGACATTAAACCGCCTCCTTGATATTTTTCTTTAGTTTAATATCAGGGGCATCACTTTGTCGAATGTGTGAATCACCGAGTAGAATTTCTTTCATCCGTGAAAAGATTTCTCTGTTAGGCTTTTCAGCAAAGGTTGCAATAACTTCAACACCTTTAATATTTAAAACACATTCTCCATGAATATCTGTTAAAACAAATTCGAGAAACTCTTTTATTTTTGCTATCTCATTTTTTATAACCTTTATAATTCTAATAATACATCACTCCTTATCTTTCATCCCGCGAATAACCACGGTTTCGGTTTTGTGTTTTACTTTTCTGTTGCTGTTCGATTTCAAGAATTTTGCCTATTTTGTTTTCTATCTCAGGCTCTGATTTTTCAATTCTTTCACAGGTGTTAATATCCTTACGAAGAATTTTCAACCTTTCAGAAAACAGACTAATGGTATCTTTGATTTCTGCGATTTCCTTTTCATCACCCTTGCGGATAGCACTTTTTAATTTATTGCGGCAGTCTTTTCGTGCTTCGGTTACCTCTGCCATTTCGTTTATACATTCCTGTTTAAACGCCTGTAATTGCTCATTAGTTTCAATGTCGTTATGGCATAAAAGATTCTGCTGCTCAATCAGTCGGTCAAGTTTTATGATTTCTCTTTGCAGATATTTTTCGATATAGTAGTTTTCTTTAGGTCGGCTTTTCACCGTCTGAACCACTGTAACGAAATGAACATAAACCTCTTTGTGATTCCTTTCAAAGCCAAAAAGATAATCTTTCCACTCATCCTGTGGCGGTAAATCAATTCTGTAATGTCTCCAATCGGCATAAAGTTTTTGGCTGATTCTTTCAAAAGAATATTCATCACCAAGGTCACATAACCACACCGGTCTTTTGAATGACGGATGATTAACCGTTGTATGAGGTTTAGAAAAATCAAATCTGTAACCGAGTTTTTGCATTTCATAAAGAAAACCTCTCGGTGCACCCGAACGAAGAATACATTCATCAATATCTTTTTTAAGCGTTGTAAATTTGTTATACTCACCGTCACGCTCTGCAATATACTGAGGATAGCATTGATGCTTTGACGGTTTCGGATTTTCTATAACTGATAATCCTTGCTCTCTGCAAAGTCTGTCTGAAACATTCCGCATTTTATTTAAGAACGTTTTATTATCATTAAACTTTTTACCGTCAACAAATGAAACGCTGTTCACAACAATATGGCAATGAAGGTTGTCCGTATTTTTATGAAGTGCAACAATGACTTCAAATTTATCACCGAATAATTCTTCAGCAAGTTTGCAACCGATTTCAAAAACCTGTTCATTCGTACCTTCGTTATCATCAAAGGATTGAATAATATGATAACCGACGTTCCCTGAATTTTTATTAAATATGTCTTTTGTTTCCTGCATCTGTGCTTTTGCAAATTCGGGAATGCAGTTTATACCTCGTACAAAAACTACTTCTTCATTTTTCATACCGTCATTGAAAATTTTATCGGCAGTAGTTTTTGAAGGATTCATTGCATAATCAATCAGCTTTGAAAGTCCCGTTTTCAACTTTTTAATTTTTGTTATCGCTATATTTTATCACCTTCCTGTATCAAAATTTTCGAGCAACTGCTTTTCACAAGCACGAAGTTCGGTAATTGCATTTCTGATTTCTTTATCGGTTACAAAAGATTTTCCGTTTAATGCTCTTGCTATCTGATTAAGATTGTTACCTATACGGCGAAGTTCCGGAACAACAGAACGGATTTCTTTAGGCGGAAATTTTATGCATTGGTACAAAATCAACA
>JAZNQF010000007.1:0-24327 GCA_045590055.1 Acutalibacteraceae bacterium | reverse complement strand
ATATGATTACACAACCGTAGCGGAGCCGAGCGATTGGGACGTAAAAATCAGCTATGAATATGACACCGCATGGAAAGACAAGCTGATTAAATACGGTGATGAAACCATCACTTATGATGCAATCGGCAATCCGCTTTCCTATCTCGGCAGAACGTTCACATGGCAAAAGGGCAGACAGCTCAGCAGTACGGTTTATGACGGCAACACCATAACGTACAAATACAATTGGGACGGCTTGCGCACGAAAAAAGTCCTTAACGGCAAAACCACAACCTACTATTACAGCGGCTCAATGCTCATGGGGCAGAGCAACAGCGACGACAAGCTGTATTTCCTTTACTCTGCTGACGGCAAGCTGATTGGCTTCAAGCGCAACGACCTAAACTATTACTATGCCTACAACGCACAAGGCGACGTCATAGCACTTTACAATTGCTATTCAGAGCTTAACAGCCGTTACGTTTACGACAGTTGGGGCAAGTTGATTTCCGTTCAATATCCGAACGGCAACGAGATTACTGACACAACGCATGTTGCACACGTTAATCCCATAAGGTATAGAGGATATTACTACGATGCGGAAACACAGCTGTATTATCTGCAGAGCAGATATTATGATCCTGAGGTTGGTAGATTTATTAATGCGGATGGATATGTTTCCACAGGGCAAGGCGTATTGGGAACAAATATGTTTACATATTGTGGAAATAATCCGGTGAATATGGTGGATTATACAGGCGAATGGCCAACATGGCGAGATGTGTTCAATGTTTTTGCCGCAGTAACTGTTGCTGCGGTAGCTGTAGCAACTGTTGTTGGCACTGGTGGGGCAGCTGCTACTCCAATTCTTGCAGCAGCTAGCACTCTTGCAGGTACAACTGTATCCGCAGCAGCTGTAACAACGGCGGCAACAGAAATTGCTGTTGTTGGGGTTACAACAATGGGAGTTGCCGCAGCAGCTCAATTCATCGAATCATCAAGTAACGGCGGCAATAATTCAAGTCAGAATAATGAATATAAAGGAAAATCAAAATTTGACAAAAATGGCAACAGAATAGATTATGAGTATAACGGTAATGGTAGCGGCAATGTTCATTTTCATGGTAAAAATGTTAAGGAAACAATATGGACATTAAACAATGGTAAAGGAACAATGCAAACTGTATCAAAATCTGTACGTAAAATTATAAAGTCACCTCAAATTCAAAAAATGATTTCTAATGCAATTGATGCAGTCATATCTCTAGCGGGGCTCAAATGAAAGAGGAAGAATATGGAACAAAGAAAACCGTTACAACATCATGAGATTCGCGTTATAAAAATCAATAGAGAAGCGATTCTCAATTTGATATGGGAAATTCTTGTTGAGATCAGCGAAAAAAAATTCCAGCTTCCTCATAATGTGTACTATAGAGATAAGGTGTGTCTTGATATGCACTTTGATGAGAAGCAGTGTGAAATCATTGTATCAGTATACAGAAAAGAACATAGTATAAACAAAGAAACTCTTATTGCACATATAAACAATAGTGCAGCGGAAGTTGTCGATTCTCTTTTCTTAAATTCAAAAAACAAACAGTATTACTATTCCATTCAAGATAGCTGTTTGTTTTATGGTGGTTCAAATAGAATACAATCAAATGAAGATTGTAAGCGAAGTACTTGGAGAACGATGCTAAAAAATTTAGGTGTTAGGATTCGTTCACTCGGTAAGTATGAGGTTCGTTTCATTCGATTATCGCAAGAAGCAATCCACGAGTTGTTATGGGAACATTTTATGGAGACTGGTGATAAAGCGCTGGATATACCTGTAGATACGGATGATGTAATTTATCATATGTACACAGAAGGTGCACTGCAGCAGTTGACAGTATATGTTATGAATCTCAATGAAGCTTCTGATAAAGTATTTGCAGACAATCGAGTGTATTGTGATCAAAACATCCCTATTACTACCTATTCGTATGCTGAAGGGTGCGAAAAAGGACGAGCGTATGTATCGGTAGTGCTACCTGAATCGTGATAATTACAGAACAGATAAGCTTCTCATCCGCATCTTTCTCACAAGCATCGCGTTTGGTCACTCAAACGCAGACTTGTCAGGAATATTCCTGAAACCTTTAAGGGATTGGGACTATCCCAACAAACTGCCTTTTGTCCCCAAAAGGCGATGCTTGCTAGTACATAACAACTCCGTTCCCCTCACATTAACGCAAACCCTCACCGCCCGAGGCGGTTGCGCCACCGTAATCGCCTCGGGGTTGTTAGAAACGGTAGAAAAAAGCCACGTTGAAGTTGTGAAAACATTTGTTTTTTGACCGCCACCACCAAAGACGGCATTGTTACCGTTTATGAATACGAGCCGCAGTATTCAAACGTCAGCCACTCGTTCGGCAACCCGTCAAAAGTACTGGTGAAAAATGCCGACGGCACACTTCAATCGTCGCAGGAGCTTTATTACACAAGGTACTACTGCTGTTTGTGGAAGGTAACAGACGCGCGCGGCAAAACCACTGAGTACACCTACGATGCCGATTTGCAGTTGACGAAGGTGAAAGACCCCGACGGCAACGAAACCGAGTACACCTACAACACCAATGGTGATATTACAAGCGTTAAGGGCAAAAAGAGCGATAGCGCGACAACAACCGTCTCATACGCCTATTCAAGGGATAACCTTCAATCCGTTACGCACAACGGCTTCGCCTATAACTTCGGTTATGACAACATGCACCGTTGCACGTCTGTTAAGGTCGGCACGCAGTCACTCATCAGCTATACCTACAACGAAGACGGCACAATTGACACCGCCACCTACGGCAACGGCGACGTTTACGAGCCGAACTATGACTCATACGGCAGGCTCACAAGCGAGACCTATGACGGTACAAAGGCGTATTCCTACCGCTACAACTCCGAGGGCTTGTGCGCAAGGATAACGGACTACGAAAGCGGCAACGTCAAGTGGTACCACACCTACGACCTTGCAGGCAGACTTTCGAGTCTCACGGGCAGCAACGGCATCAGCTTCGGCTATACCTACGACAGCAAAAACAACGTGCAGTCTGCGCAGATGGTGAGAAACGGCGACGTTAAATCAAAGGCGACCTACACCTACGATGAAACAAGCGGCTTGCTGACAAAGGTTGATTTGAACACGATGTCGCAGGGCACGTTTGAATACATATACAATGACTTGAATCAGCGCCGCTTCACAAGGCACACCACAATTGCCGGCGGCCCGTATAAGTTCGTTGAAAACTATACATATCTTGAAGGCGTAGTACGGACTGACCCGACCGAAGACACCCCCACAACTGAGGGTAAAACAGCCACAACGGGTTTGGTAACCAGGGTTCTTCACCGCGGGTTTAACGACGGTGTTTCCGAAACCTACAACGACCTCAGATATACCTACACCGACGGCTGCAATATTGCAACAATAACTGACAAGCAAACCAACAAAAAAATCACTTACACCTACGACGGACTCAATCAGCTCAAGCGTGAAGATAATGAGGTGCTGGGCAAAACAATTCTTTATTCCTATTTTGACGGCGGCAACATCCGCAGTAAAAGGGAATATGATTACACAACCGTAGCGGAGCCGAGCGATTGGGACGTAAAAATCAGCTATGAATACGACACCTCATGGAAAGACAAGCTGATTAAATACGGTGATGAAACTATCACCTATGATGCAATCGGCAATCCGCTTTCCTATCTCGGCAGAACGTTCACGTGGCAAAAGGGCAGACAGCTCAGCAGTACGGTTTATGACGGAAACACCATAACGTACAAATATAACTGGGACGGCTTGCGCACGAAGAAAGTTCTTAACGGCAAAACCACAACCTACTATTACAGCGGCTCAATGCTTATGGGGCAGAGCAACAGTGACGACAAGCTGTATTTCCTTTATGCCGCAACTTGCCTGTATTAATTAATTCGCCCGCTTTTGTGTAAGTGGAAAGATAACAACCGAGCCGAAAATCCTTTTAAACATGAGGCTTTCGGCTCGGACTTTTTGCGTGTTGGTTTAGGCTTGCATTTATTGACATTTTTTACGTTTTATGATATAAACTATCCGTTAATCTTTATTAGTTATATATGAAATGGGGTGAGATTTTGCTGAGCAAAGAAGAACTCGAAACGTACAGTAAAGAGTATTATATTCAGGTTTACAAGTATTGTTTGTATTTCTTACATAACAAAGAAGACGCCGAGGATGCTACACAGGAAACTTTCATAATTTTCAGTAAGAAGGCTCACCTGCTTGAAGGAAATCATATAAAAATGTGGCTTTTAAGAACAGCGCACAACGTAGTCTTGAAGGAATACAAGAAGCGTCAAAAAAGAACCAACAACGAGTGTGTTTTTGAAGAAGAACTGCTTGAGGCTTCTCTGAAATTTGTTAACTTTGAAGAATATATGGTCTCATATTACGGAGAACGGTATGTGAAAGAAGTTTATAACCGCTTGTCTGACAGAGAAAAAGAGATGTTCGATTTGTTTAGCGACAGCACCCTGAGGATAGGACATATAGCTAAGATGTTGGGTTTGGAGACACATGCTTGTTCAATGAGAAAAGGCCGATTAATTGAAAAGTGCAGGGACATAGTTAAAGATATCTTATTTTATTAAACTTTTTTGTTACGTTTTCGTTTTTCGTGGATATATATATGAAGAGCGAAACTTACCAAAAGGAAGGGTGGTCTATTTTGGAAGAGGAAAATCAGGTTTTCGGCAAGAATGCCGAAGCCGTTGATGATAATGAAAACCTTGAGTCAGAAGGTTTTATTTTTTACAGTCAGAATAAGGAAGAAGCAAAAAAGGATATCGACAGTTCCGTTACAGATTTATCCGATTTCATCGATTCGCTTATACACGATGTGCCTGTTCCTTCAGAAGAGGAAGTCAATGCAGGTATAGAAAGAATACTTACATCAACTCACCCCGAAGAAGAACAGCCCAAAACGGTAAAAAACAAAAAGAAGAAAGTAACATTCAAGGTGCTCTTCGTGGCAGCATTGCTTTCAGCTCTTTTGTTTTGCGGCATTTTTGCTGTAGGCAGCAGTCATGACGTAAGCATAGAAAACGGTTTTGTGACCTTCACTAAAGATACAATAAAAATAGTGTTTTTTGGTGAAGATAAGGAACAGTACATAACTGTTGATGCACTGTTGACCGATTTAGAACTGCACGGTTTCGGAGACATTCTGTTTCCGGAAGAGTTTGTGACTAAATCGGACGAGTATAAGGTGAGTGTACCAGAGAAAGAGGATGGCACTTTATTCAATCACTATTCAGTTAAGATTTATAACGATGAAGTGATATATACTTATACTATAAACACTGAGAATGATCAGCAGTTATACAATGCAAAAGATGCTGAAAATGCATACACTATGAGTTATAATAGCGTGGAAATCAGTGTTTTTGAATTTGAAAATGGAAATTGTTCGATTCATCTGTTTGATAACGGATATCACTGTGAAATAACTTCAGATGCTTCTTTTAATGATATGATAAGTCTTGCGAATACATTGAAGTTGATAAAAGAGCTTAAATAAAAGGAGTGTCATATATGAAAAGATGTTTTTCATTTTTTCTTTCGGTTATATTAATGTTTTCAGTTTTTGGTTATGATGCAATTGCGGCAGATCCTGAAGAATTTAAACCTTATGTGGTTGATTTCGTTTTAGAAACAGAAGCAGAGGAAAGCGAAAACGATACTCGAGCTAGCGGCTTGATAAATATGTATAGTTTGGGATTATCAAAAACAGGAAACACATTAAATATATCCGGCTCAACAAGATGTTCAGTTGATGTTGTAAAATGCGGCTTTAAAAATCTTGTAATTCAAAGAAGAAAAACAAGCGCTGATTCTTGGAAAGAATATTATGATTACGGCAATGCATATACCGAATCAACAGTCGCAAGCTTATCAACTACACTTGTTGTTGAATCCGGATATCAGTACAGAATCAGTTGCAAGCATTACGCCAAGAAAAGCTTACTTGTTACGCAAAGTATTAGCAACACATCAAATATTGTGGTTGTGTCATAAGTTGTGTTTATGAAGTAAAAGAACAGGGGATGACTATCCCTGTTCTTTTTTATTGGTGCCTTTAGGTGTGGTAATAAACCCATGGTTCTACCAGGGGGTGGAGAAGGTTTCTGGCAAAGTCAAAACGGGCGAGCTCAAAGTAGGCCCTACCAACTTGCCGATAAATAAAACCTCCAAGTATAATAGCCAAGGTTTGGCGACCATATTACTAAATTACAAGCAGACTTTAAGCAATGAAAATTAACAAAGAAAAAATAAAGAGTAGCGTTCATTTGAAGTATAGGTGTCAGTATCATATAGTGCTTGCACCAAAATACATAAGGCAAATAATATATGGTACATTGAAAAAAGACATAGGTGAAATCTTAAGAAAGCTACGCGAACAAAAATGTGTAGAACTAATAGAAGCAGAAGCCTGCAAATATCATATACATATGTTAGTATGTATACCACCATATATAAGTGTAGTACAATTTATGTGATATCTCAAGGATAAAGTAGCCGGATGATTTTCAAGTGATACGCAAACTTAAAAGTATAGAAGAAAAAAGATACGATTATAATAATCATTTTTTATCCTCTGTAGGCACAGAAGAACTCGGGCACCTTGAGATGGTCGGTACGCTGGTTTATCAGCTCACAAAGAATCTTTCCGTTGACGAAATCAAGCGCGCAGGCTTTGACAAATACTTTGTTGACCATACCACAGGCGTGTATACCACCGCGGCAAGCGGCTGGCCGTACAATGCCGCAAGCTTCGCCGTAAAGGGCGACATCCTTGCAGATATGCACGAAAACCTTGCGGCAGAGCAGAAAGCCCGCGTAACCTACGACAACATCCTGCGCCTTGTTGACGACCCTGACGTATGTGATGTAATCAAGTTCCTCAGAGCAAGAGAGATTGTGCATTATCAGCGCTTCGGCGAGGGCCTCAGAATTGTAACGGATAAACTCAATGAAAAGAATTTCTACGCGTTCAATCCGTCTTTTGACAACTGCGCTTGCAGAAGATAATTGCAAACTAAAAAACAAGGGGCTGTGTCAGTGTAACACAGTCCCTTGCTTGCGTTTGTGTATATCATCTTGATTAATCTGTGAGCTTTCCGTTTCAACCCAAACGGTTAATCATGTCAAAATGCTCGGTGTAAAGCCTTTCAACATCGGTGTTGACCTTGAAGAAACCGCCCTGAAGTGACATGTGGTCGCCACGGTATACGGGCATAATGTTCCACACACCCATGGGAATGTTGTCTGCTTCAAAATCCTTCGAGGGCGCGTCTGTGGGTGCCTTTGCGGAAACCGTGTTCACCAAACCGTCATTTTCAAGCCAGCTTTCATCAACAACAAAGCCGCCTGTTGTTGTGCCTGTGATTGAACCGAGTGATTCTGCATCACTCTGGAACATCAGTTCCATGATTTTTTTGTCGGGCTTGTATGTGCCGTCATCGGCGCGGTCTGTTGCAGAGCAAGCAATTGAAAAATAGTATGTGTTTTCGTCGGTTACCATCTGCTTGTTGATGGCAATTGCATTGTCGATGAACATATCGTAGGCAGCAGTGTCGGCGTTTTCAGTGTAGGTAGTGTCAAGCTCGTAAGCTGTTGTGCCGTTGTGAGGTGCGGAAAGTGAGGTCAATGAATAAATCCAATCTGCCTTGCCGCCTGTGAATAACGGTGAAATCTCGTCGGGTGAGGTTGCCGCCACTTCAGCTTCGTTGCCTATTGCCATGAGGGTTGCAAAAACACGCATTGTTGCGCCACCGAAGGAATGACCGAGAAGGTTGATTTTGTTTTCGGCATCCCATTTTTCAAGCATGGCTTTGCCGGTGTAATCTGTGCCGTATCTGTCGTGACCGCACTGTTCACTGTGGAGCTTGCCGTAGTCAACAACTGTGCCGGCAAGCTGAGCGTAAAGCTCGCAGGCTCTGTCCCACGCGCTTGCGGTGCCTGAAACAGACGGTGCGTAGCAATCGTAGCCTTTGTCTTCAAGCTTGTTGAGAAGCTCACCGCCGAACATTCCCCAATATGGCATCAGCTTGTACTGAATGTCGCGTTCGCCCCAACCCATAAGTCCGTGAACAAAAACATAAGAGTAATTCGTGTTCCATTGTGTCTTGTCGGGTGTTGCCACTTCTGACGGACAGAAAAAGGATAAAATGCTCATTAATATTGCGAGCGGTAATGAGACGATTTTTGCCATGTCAATTATCTCCTTAATATATTTCTCAAACAAAATCATATAATTTGTTTTATATTTTGTCAACAATTTCGCAAAATTATTATGCGTTTGAAATAATTTTTAACAAACAGAATGATTTGTGTGCTGCTGTGAAGGAAACGGTGTCTGCATGAAAAAGTGTGCGTTGCTATTGAATAATCCGAATTTAAGTGCTACAATGAAAACAGTCGGTTTACGGCAATTTCTTTTGGGGGAATCAGTATGAAAAAAACAAAGAGTTTTCTGGCAATTCTTCTCACGTTTGTTGTGTTGCTCACAAGTGTGAGTGCTTCTGCCTTCGCCGCAGACGTTAACGCAAAGAGTTATTACATCGACTCAATCAACGGTAACGATGCAAACAGCGGTCTCAGTGAGGAGCAGGCGGTTAAAACAATCGGCGGTCTCAAAATTGACGGCATTACCGCAGGCACAAAGTTCCTTTTCAAAAACGGCGGAAGATACGAATGTAACGTCTACCTCGGTGACGTTAGCGGCACAAAAGAAAATCCCGTTGTCATTTCTTCCTACGGTGACGGTGAAAAAGCCGTGCTTTACACAAACGAAGCAACGGAAGTTTTCACTTTTGTGGATTGCTCATACATAACTCTTTCTGACGTTGCAATCACCGCGCCTAACGGCGGCGGTGTGTGGATTAACACGTCAACAAAGGCGTCCGAGGGCATCACAATTGACAACGTTTATTTTTACGATATGCCTAACGGCAAGGTCACAAGCAGAGACGATTTCAGCGCAGGCGCGGCACGTGCAAGGGCGGCAGTTATTGTTAAATCTCTCCCTGCTACGTCAAGATTCCCCGTCAATGACCTCACAATCACAAACTGTGAGGTTTACGACGTTGCAAACGGATTCATCATCTGGGGCTCATGGAATGAGTCTGAGACTCCGTGGTGCGAAAACGAATCTGACATTGACCCCGTATTCAACACCGGTCTGCTCATTAAGGATTGCTATCTGCACGATATGGACGCTGAGGCAATGGTTATCGGTATGTGCGACGGTGCGCTGGTAACAGACTGCCGTGCAATCAACTGTTGTCAGGGCGTAGGTCTGGATGAAAACGGCGAGATTCAGTATTTCACCGCGGCAATGTGGTTCTGGGGCAGTGTTAACAGCACAATCCAGTACTGTGAAATTGCAGGGCAGAAGAACTTCGGTGACGGTATGACGGTTGACTTCGACTCATATTCTCACAACTGCACTTATCAGTACATCTATTCGCACGACAACATGCGCTTCATGTGCAACAACCCGAATTATTCGGGTCACCACGGCAACACCGTACGCTATTGTCTGTCTGTAAATGACAACGGTGCAAGAAGCACAACTGCCGTCGGTTCTTGCGGTGAGCACGAGCTCAGTTTCTACAACAACACAATCATCAACTCTGCAGAGTTCCAGTTCAAAAACATTTATGATTCATACGTTGCAAACAATGTTTTCGTGTTCACAGACGGCAGCACAATTGCCTATGACCTTGATAACAAATCAAGGGGCAACGTGTTTGAAAATAACTGTTATTATAATGTAATGACACCTCTCATCGACCTTAAGGCAATGAATACTGTACCCGGCTTTGCGGGTGACGACACAAGTGACGTTCTCAGTTACGTGCTTTCAAAGGATTCTCCTCTCATCGGCGCAGGTATAAAGGTTGACGACGGCATCACCACAGATTTCTTCGGCAACGAAATCACAAGCAACAACATCGGCTGCTACGGCGGCGACGGCACAGATGCAGAATACAAGGGCGAAAACATCTTTGAAAAGCTGTTGAGAATGATAAAGAATATTATGGAGACACTTATTCACGAAATCGTAGTTATCTTCGATTGATTCATAACGTATAACAAAACCGCAAACCTGTATGCCGACAAGGCATGGGTTTGCGGTTTTATTTCTAAAAGTTTTCAGTAATATCTGTAACCTTTTTGTACGCTCAGTTGTTATAATAATGAAAGGTCTTTCAAACGATTGGCGGTGAAACAATGACCGAGAGTGAATTTATTTGTGCTCTCAAACGCAACAAACAACGGCTTTTTCTGATTGCGCTTTCATTCACAAAGAATACATACGATTCCGAGGAGATACTCCAGAATGTATTTATGAAGCTGTGGAAACACCCGAAAAGTTTTACTGATGAGGAGCATATTGACAAATGGCTGACAACAGTTTGTGTGAATGAAAGCAAGAATTACATCAAGTTGTTTTTCAAAAGGCACGAGGATATTGACTCAACCGAAATTGTTTCACACACTGATTTTGAGTCTGCATCACATTCCGCACTTTTTAATGCGGTGATGGGGTTGCCGAAAAAAGAACGTACGGTTATTCATTTGTTTTACTATGAGGATTTTTCCGTAAAGCAAATTGCACAGTTGCTTAAAATCAAAGAATCCGCAGTGAAAACAAGGCTCAGCCGTGCAAGAAGCAAGCTGAAAAAGGAATTGGGAGATGAGTGGAATGATGAGTAAAAAACTGTATAAGCAAGCTTTTTCGGACATTCATCCTTCCGATGAAGCGATTGAAAGGATTATGAATATGACTGAAAAAAGAAGCAAAAATTACAAAAAGGTGCTGGCGGTATGTTTCATTACGGCGGTTGTCCTTGTCTCTTTTGCAATTGGTGCAAATGCGGCAACAGACGGCGGTGTTTTGCAGACAGTTGAGGATATTGTGGAAACCGTGTCAAACAAAATAACCGTTTTTGTTAACGGGAAAGAAACCGATGCAAAAATCAGCGTAACCGAAAAAATCGGCAAAGACGGTGAAAAGCATTGGGAGGGCGTTGTGGTTGTCGGTGATGACGGCGACGTGATTTCGGTTGAAGGTGCTTTTCCGGAGGAGGGGAGCACGCTTGACTTTGGCTCGATTGAAATAATGCTTGAGGAAAGTTTGAAGCAATAAATTAAAACTGAATAAACAGTTTACCGCCGAGGCTATGCACCGCGGCGGTGTTGTTATGTTATAAAACCATATTAATTGTCTAATTACTATTGTAAAAACAACAAAACGGTATTAAAATGTAGGATGAAAAAATAGCGCAGAGGGAAAAACAATGAGGAAGCAAAGTGCGAAAACAAGGCTTATCCAGGCTTTTTTTACTTTGATTAAGGATAAGCATTACAGCAGAATATCTGTTTCCGATCTCATCGTTGAGGCAAATGTAAGCAGAACAACGTTTTACAGGCATTATGCAGACGTGTATGATATGTATGAAAAAATATGTCTGGAAATTGTCAATAAAATGTTGGAGGACTTTTTGGAAGTATTCCGTCAGGAAGGCACAGTTCTTACTGTTTTATTTGATGTCTTTTGCGAGAAGCTTGAGAGTCAGAGAGAATATATACAACTGCTGTGCGGAAAAAACGGAGACAGGAAGTTTTTTGAAATTGGCATTAATGCCGCTTTGTCTCACGCCGATAGTTTTTATCCATACATTACTGAATCAGAGAGGTTTTTGATTAAGTTTGTTGTGTTTTCCTGCGCGGGAGGTTATGTAAAGGCACTCATGGATGAGGTTGAGTTTGACAAAAAGCACCTTGAATTGTACAGGAGGATGCTGTTCTATGCTCAGAAAGCGGGTGAGTCAAATGAATAAAAAGATTACTAACCGAAAACTCATTGCCGCTTACGGTAAGCTGTTAAAAAAAGGCTCAGATAAAATTACCGTTTCGTTGCTTTGTGAGAAAGCTGATGTTGCAAGGGCAACGTTTTACAATAATTATAAAGACCTTGACAGTTTTGTGGAAGAACTTCATAATTACATTATTCGTTTGTTTTTTGAACAGGCAACTTATTTTATGTCTTGCAATGATATGGAGTTCAACAAGGCTGTTAAAAAGGAAAATCTGTTGTTGAATGAGTATGAGCTGATTATTCTTAACTGCATGGTTGGCGGCTCTAATTATATGGATTTTGCAATGCGCGCCGATTCTTACTATTTAGATGAACAGAGAGGGTCGATTTTTCCAAATGAAATACGGGAGCAGTACAAGGACGTTATTGATATATTCACAAGAGGCTATTTCCCGATTCTCATTTTTTCTTTGTTAGATTACAATGAGGTGTCATTGAAACGTGACATATACAACTGCCGTGTATTGTTTAAAGCGCTTAGAGAAGATATATATTCTAATTTAAAAATATAATAAATAAAAATACAAGTGACATACTTTGCTTTTTGTTCAAACTTGACAAAAGCGGTGGTTTTGTCACTTGTTTTTGTTTGTTCTTTGACACTATAATAAATGTGACGAGTTTGTGAATAAAACAGACACGCAACATTTTTACAGGAGGATTTTCATTATGAAAAAAACATTGGCAATCATCTTATCGGTTATCATGCTCTTGAGTGTATTACCGTTTGCTGCTTTTGCTGCTGAGCCTGTTTATGACAGAGCTAAAGTTGCCACAGAAGATGCAGCTTACATCGATGGCATGAATGCCGAACAAATTGCATCTCTCATTCTTGATTGGGCAGACAGAGAAATCGCAAAATATTCAGACGAAATGAAGAAGGCTGCAACAGAAGCTGTTTTTGCAGGCTTCGAAGGCTTTGAAATCGCCGCTTTCGGTGATGTCATCGCTCAGCAGATTCCCGACATCACATCACTTGATGATGTTGTTGCTTACAAGGGTTATCTTGCTCAGCTCGGCGGCACATTCGCAGAACTTGATGTAACAAACCTTGTAACCCGTGAAACTGCAGGCTCAGCTCTCGGCTTTATTGACGGTGTATTCCAGTTTATGGCAGACAACTCCGAAGAATTCGGCAGAGTTTTCCGCTGGGACGATCAGGTTTTCGATTACGGCGCAGTTGGTGCATACATCGAAACTCTCAACGGTTCAGAAAACGCTGACGAACAGGCAATCTATGACTTCTACGTTAACTACCTTCTCGGCAACGATATTCAGGCTAAATTCACAAAATGGGTTGCCGACCAAATGAACTACACAATCCCCGCAAATGAAAACTTCGACAATACCCTCAACAACGGTATCCTCGGCTGGTTTGTGGACCTTTGCGAAACAAACGGCATTCTTTCAGCAGATGCTATTGCAGAGCTTGAAGCTTATGACCTTCGCACAACAGATATCTACACACTTGTTGAAAACTTCGTGGCTCTTGCTCAGGCGGACAACGAGGTTGAAATCAACACATATTACAACTATATCCTTGATACAGTTGTTCGCACACTCCTTAAAACAACACTCGGTCAGGTTGCAACCGTCGGCGGCGATGTAGCCGTTCCCGCTTCCTTTGCCGATACTTACGCAGACCTTGCTCTCCTTGAGAAAATCTCAGGCGGTACCGCTTACTATAAAGACGGCGATGCTTACTACGAAGTAACAGTTGCTGACGGCGTTGCAACTGCCAAGACACTCACATGGGAAAAAGCACTTGACATCAACTTTGAGGCTCCCACAGCCACAATTTACACAGGCAAAAATTGCGACCAGGAAGTTCAGGTTTACATACCCACTTCAAAGGATAATCTCAAAATCAATCTTTATGCAACTGCAAAGAACCAGGCCCTCATGGCTGATATGGTTGAAATTGAATTTGCAGGCGAAGCTGTAGCAGATGAATATGAAGCTCTTATGACAGAAACCAACGCAAAGGCTCTTGCAGATTCCTTCGGTATTACAGTGGCTCAGGGCGAAGAAATCATTTCCGAACTCAAGCTTGCATTCGCAGAAATCGAAGAATATGTTGAAACTGAAGCAGCAAAAGCAGCTAAGACAATGGCTGAAAGCACACTCACCGGTATGGGTATGGATCCGGCCCTTGTAACAGTTAAAGCAGTTGATGTTACAATCAGCTACAGAGGCTATGCAACTGAGGACGAATTCATTTGCGAAGTTGTTCTTTCTGATGCAACCGTAAAACTCGACGGTTCCCTTGCTTCTTTTGTACAGGGTGTGGCAGATTCAGCCGCTAAGAGCGCAATTTCCACAATGATTGATGCAGACCCCGTTGTAACAGTTGTTGTTGACGGCCTTTCAGGCAACCTCAACATCGACGATGCAAAGGCTCTCCTTGATTTCATTGACACAGACTTTGCAATTGATGCAGATCTTCTTGACTTCGCAGGCAACTATAATGAATACAACGGCGTTGTCGGTCAGGTTAACCACGTTCTCTACGGTCTTGTTGATATGCTTGTAAGTGACAGTGGTATGCAGCAGCTCAACCTTACAGACGGAAACAACGATAACTTCACAGCTAACCTTGAAAAAATCTGCGCAACTGCTAACGATATGATGGCTGCAGCAGAAGAAGTTATTAACAACGAAGAATACAAAGACCTTGCAGGTCAGATCG
Source organism: Acutalibacteraceae bacterium (assembly GCA_045590055.1). Classification (GTDB taxonomy): domain Bacteria; phylum Bacillota; class Clostridia; order Oscillospirales; family Acutalibacteraceae; genus UBA6857. The sequence continues at coordinate 9,696 of JAZNQF010000007.1, read as the reverse complement.
GTATTGACATCGACGCAATCCTTGCAAGCTTTGACACAGAACTTCTTTACAAGCTTGACTTCTCATCAGTTGAAGCTCTTTGGGTATCGGTTATCACTCTTGGTCTTGACCTTATTGATGACGGTTCCAACGAACTTGTAGCAAAGATTCACACTCTCATCGGTGATCTCACAAACCTCGATGCTATGGCAGTAGCTCTTGCAGACTACGCTATTGGTGAATGCGTACCGATGCTCAACGATGCACTTGCAAAGAGCAACATCGACCTCGCTCTTACTGTTCCCACAGCTACAGATGCAAAAACTGTTGCTGACGGCGCAGGTAAGGACATCATTCTCACAAAGGCTGTTGACCTTCTTTATGAAGCAGCAGTTGAGGGTGTTGCAGTTGTAAACACCATCGCTAACGATGCACTTGAAACCGTTGCCGCTGAAACAGGCATTGAAATGCCCACAGTAGCATTTGACCTTGAAGTTGCAAAGGGCGCTGATTGGGAAGCAACTCTTGCAGCACTTGTTAACAGAGTTTACGAGCTTGCAGACGGTATCATCATCGCTTGTGACAACGAATACACAGACACATTCGATAAGATTGCAGCCGTTGCAAACGACATTCTTCCTCTCGGCTCACTCGCTTCAAACTGCGCAAGCGCCAACTTCGCATTTGATATTAACAAGGTTATGGCATTCGTATTTGACGATGCATTTGAAGGCGACCTTGACGGCTTCCTTCGTCTGTTTGAAACCAAGGTTAAGACAGAAGACGTTGCCGCTGACGTTTCCGTAACAGAAGCTCTCATTGTTGCTTCCGAGCACATTGTTGACGCTATCTTCCCCGACACAGTAAATGCTGAAGCTTATGTCAACCTCGCTTCCTATGCAGACGTAGCTTTTGATGAAACCACCGTTCAGGAATACTTCACATCTGCTGAAAACGATGCAGTTATCGCATCCAACAATATGGACAGCATTAACGCACGCAAGGCGGACCTTGTTCCTGCAGTGCTTAACCTTGCAAGAGAAGCAGGTGTTCTTCCCTTCTTTGCAAAGTGCGATAAAGACCACACAGCAGCTGACCTCGAAACCGTTCTCGTTCCCGGTTACGATTCAACCTGTGACGATACCGGCGTTGAAGATGCATACAAGTGCGCTGAATGTGGCTACGTTGTATCAGGCGGAGAAACAATCGCTGCAAAGGGTCACGATTATGTAGGCACCATAACAACTGCACCCGGTTGTGAAACAACAGGTGTCAAGACTTACGTATGTAAGAACGATGCAAATCACACCTATACAGAGACAGTTGCTTCCACAGGTCACTCCTTCGGCGGCTGGACAGTAACCACTGCACCTTCCTGCGAGTCTACAGGCGTTGAAACACGCACCTGCGCTTGCGGTAAGGCAGAAACCAGAACAGTTGCCGCAACAGGTCACACTGATGCTGACGGAAACAAGATTTGTGACGTTTGCGAATATGATTGGAACGAACCCGTAGAAGAAGACAACAGCTTCTTCGGCAAGATCAAGGCATTCTTCCAGAAGATCATTGACTGGTTTAAGAATCTGTTCAATTTTTAATCTATTCAGTTAAATAGCAAAAGGGCTGTGCCGACCGGCACAGCCCTCAGCTTGTCGAAAAACTCGTTTTCGACAAGCTGTCAGACTGCCGAGAAAAGTGCAAGATGGCCTTTTCTTTGCCCCGAAGGTGTACAAAGGTACTCCGAGAGGGCAAAAAAAGGGCAAAACAATGCAAAAATCGTACAAAGTTCGATGCTTTGTACGATTTTTTTGTGTATGTATAAGTTTTTCGTTCTCTTGTTTTTGAAAAGCAGCATTGTTGTTCTTGTGCTTTTATCGACAGTCTGAGGGCTGTGCCGAACGGCACAGCCCTTTTGCATTACAGAATAACTTAACAAAATATGCAACAAACTTATAGCTGACGGTTATATTTCCTCTCTGTACTGCCGCGGTGTTTTACCTGTGTGTTTTTTGAAGACTTTTATGAAATAGTTTGAGTCAAAAATACCGCAGAGACGCGAAATTTCCTGAATCTGCATTGACGTTGTTTCAAGCAACTGCTTCGCTTTTTCAACACGCTTCATGTTCACAAACTCGGTGAAGGTGTAGCCCGTGTCTTTTTTGAAGGCAGAGGAGAGGTAGCTTGCGTTTACGTTGAACTTTTCTGCGGTTGAATTCAGTGTAATGTTTTCGCTGATGTTTGCACTGATGAGCATCACAACGTTGTTTATCAGCGGAGAATAGCCGGTGGCAAGGTGAGTGTTCACCAGCTTGCAATAAGAAAAAGACATATCCTTCCACAGCTTCTCAATGTCGGACATTGTTTGGCACGTTTCAATTTTTTTTGCAAACTCAGAGCTCATACCGTGAATATAAAAAGGGTGCACCTTGCCTACTTCAGCTCCCTTACGCAGAAGTGTGTTGAATATTATAAGGTAGTTTTTCAGATTCCTGATGGGGTCCTGAGTGCGACTTTCAATGTTTTGTTTGAATTTCTCAACTGTGATCATGTTGCTCAGTGCACGGTGGTTACCCTCAGACACGGCCTTTATCATATCGTTTTCAAAACTGTAGCGCATTTCGATTTCCCTGATATAGCGGTTGTCATAGCTGTTGTTGTAAGCGTTGAGCTCGGAAAGCGGATTGTTGTTCTTGTTCATTTTCTCCCACCTTTTTCTTCTTATATCACATTATGGTATAATTTTGATGATATTTCAATATGTAAACAAAAAAAATACTATAAAATACAAAAACAATACTCACAGGATAGGGAAAAATAGTGTAAAATGAAACTGATGTGTAATAATTTTTATACACAATGACGGAATTTATTAATCGGAGGAAATCAAAATGGCAAAACAGAAAAAAGCGCCGTCTCTCGACGAAAAGGGATTTCGCAAATTCGGTATGCTCGATAAGATTGCTTATGCTGCAGGTGATTTTGGCTGTAACATGAGCTTTGCTCTCAAGGGTACAGTGCAGACCTTCTGGCTGGTTTACATGACAATGGAAACCGGACTTCTGTCTGCGTTGCTGTTGCTTGTGCAGATTTGGGACGCAGTTAACGACCCGCTCATCGGCAGCATGATTGACAATGACAAGAGAAAATACAAGATGGGCAAGTTCAAAACTTACATCTTTATCGGTGCTTGCGGCTTGCTGATTGCAGGCGCTGCAGTGTTCCTGCCTTTCCCGAATGCAAACGTTGTTGTTAAATCAATTCTGTTTGTTCTCGGCTATATAATCTGGGATGCGTGCTATACGGTAGCAAACGTTCCTTACGGCTCAATGCTTTCTCTTGTTACGGAAGACACGGGCGACCGCGCTCAGTTGTCCACATGGCGCAGCATCGGTTCAATGTTCGGCAACATCATTCCCATGATTATTCTTCCCATGCTTATCTGGCAGAAGGTTAATTATGACGGAACCACAGATTTCCTGAACAGAATCGAAATCCCCGAAGGTTTTGACAAATCTCAGTTCCTCACAAATCCGCTCACAGGTGAAGCATATCAGCTCGGCGAGGCCGTTCTCAGCCCTGCAACCGGTAAGCAGGTAGAAATTCTTCTTGGTGAAAGAGTTTTCTGGGCAGCTCTCATAATGGGCGTGCTCGGCTTCATTGCATTCATCTTTATGATTAAAACCATCACCATCCGTGTTGACGAAAACTCAGTTAAAACAAATGAAGGCGGCGGAAAATTCAACATCGTCAAAGCTTTTGCAAACTTCATGAAAAACCGCCCTGCCGTTGGTGCAACAGTTGCGGCCATGGGTATGTTCCTCGGTATGCAGTCTGCAACAACTGCAAACACCATCATGTTCGCCACATATTTCAACAAAGCATCAATGTCAGGTATCGTTCAGATGATCGGTTTCCTTCCAATGGTTCTGTTCTTACCCTTCGTCAAAAAGCTTGTCAATAGATTTGGCAAAAAAGAAGCTTCCGTGGTAGGCACAATCGTTTCTGTTGTCGGCGGTTTGATTATGCTTGTTTTCCCGATGATCAAAGACCTGAACACTGCACTTATTGTTTACCTTGCAGGTCTTGTTGCTTTCGGTATGGGCATGGGTGTTTATACCTGCGTTTCATGGGCATTGATGGCTGATGCCATTGATTATAACGAATGGAAGTTCGGCACCCGCGAAGAAGGCACGGTATATTCACTTCACTCCTTCTTCCGTAAGCTCGCACAGGGCGTTGGTCCCTCCATCGTTCTTGTTATCATGGGTGTTCTCGGTTATGATTCAGCTCTCGGCACCATTGGTCAGAGCGCCGAAACATCACACAACATGTGCTGGCTTGTGGCAGGGCTTTATCTGTTCAGCGCAATTCTTCAGTTTATCGGTATTGCAGTTATCTACAATATGGACAAGAAAACCCTTGAGACAATGCACGCAGAGCTTGATGCAAGGCACGCTGCGGAGAAAACCGCTGAATAACTGATTCAAAAGAGCAGTCGGCATTGATTGTCGGCTGCTTGATTTAAAAATAGTTAACACTTGATTCAAAAGGAGAAAATATATGAGAAACATCATCAGCCTTAACAGAAAATGGTCATTTACCAAGGATTTTTCAGAAGTACCTGCCGCTATTGACGCAAAGTGGAATTTTGTCAACCTTCCTCATTCATGGAATGCAATTGACGGTCAAGACGGCGACAACGACTATTACAGAGGCACCTGCCTTTACATGAAAGAGCTTAAAAAAGAAGATCTGCCCGAGGCAGACAGATACTTCCTTGAAATCAACGGCGCAAATTCATCTGCAGACGTTTACGTAAACGGCAACAAAAAAGCTCACCACGACGGTGGCTATTCAACGTGGCGTGTTGATATCACTGATGAAATCGGCCTCTCAACCATGGTTGCAATTGCGGTTGATAACAGTGCGAACGATACCGTTTATCCGCAGATGGCAGACTTCACCTTTTACGGCGGTCTTTACAGAGATGTTAACCTTATTTGCGTGAGCGAAAGCCACTTTGACCTTGAATATTACGGCGGCCCCGGCATTAAAGTTACGCCTGAAATCAACGGCAAAAACGCGGCGGTTGAAGTTGAAGTTTACCTCACAAATGCAAAAGCTGACCAGCAGTTGAAAATCGCGGTTTTTGATGCGGAAAACAACCTTGTTGCCGAAGCTGTGCAGTCTGCAGGTGAGAATAAGGCTGTTTTTGAAATTGAAAATGTGCACCTCTGGCACGGCAGAAAAGACCCGTATCTTTACACTGCAAAAGCTGAGCTTATTGACGGTGAGTGTGTGCTTGACAATGTTTCTGCCCGTTTCGGCTGCAGAAGCTATGAAATTGATGCAGAAAGAGGCTTCATCCTTAACGGTGAGGAATATCCGCTTCGCGGCGTATCACGCCATCAGGACCGTTGGGGCTTCGGTAACGCGTTGCTTCCTGAGCATCACGAGGAGGACATGGACCTTATCTGCGAAGTCGGTGCAACCACCATCCGCCTTGCTCACTATCAGCACGCCCAGTATTTTTACGACCTTTGTGATGAAAGAGGTTTGGTTATCTGGGCGGAAATTCCGTATATTTCAAAGCACATGCCTACGGGCCGCGAAAACACAATTTCACAGATGAAAGAGCTTATCACACAGAATTATAACCATCCGTCAATTGTTGTGTGGGGCCTTTCAAACGAAATCAGCATGAATGGCACTGATGAGGATTTGCTTGAAAACCACCGCATCCTCAACGATCTTTGCCACGAAATGGACAAAACAAGACTCACCACGATGGCGTGCGTTTCCATGTGCGACATCAACGACCCGTACGTACAGATTCCCGACACGGTATCATATAACCACTACTTCGGCTGGTACGGCGGTGAGACCGACATGAACGGACCGTGGTTTGACAACTTCCACAAGACCCACCCCAACATTCCCATCGGTTGCAGTGAATACGGCTGTGAAGCACTCGACTGGCACACCTCAAAACCCATGCAGGGCGACTATACCGAGGAATATCAGGCATACTACCACGAGGAGCTCATTAAGCAGCTTTTCACAAGGAAATATATGTGGGCAACACACGTATGGAACATGTTTGACTTCGGCGCAGACGCAAGAAACGAGGGTGGCGAAAACGGTCAGAATCACAAGGGTCTTGTCACCTTTGACAGAAAGTATAAGAAAGACTCTTTCTATGCTTACAAGGCATGGCTCAGTGATGATCCGTTTGTTCACATCTGCGGCAAGAGATATGTTGACAGAGTTGAAGACACAACCAAGGTTACCGTGTATTCAAACCTTGACGAAGTTGAGCTTTTTGCAAACGGAGTAAGTCTCGGCAAAAAGACGTCTGACGTTCACTTCTTCTATTTTGACGTACCCAATGCAGGCGAAACAGAGCTTGTCGCAAAAGCAGGGGACTTCACCGACAAGAGCTTCATCCGCAAGGTTGAAACCTTCAATGAAAGCTACCGCCTCAAAGAAAAGGGCGCAGTTCTCAACTGGTTTGACATCACTGAGGTTGACGGCTATTTCTCACTCAACGACAAAATGGGCGACGTGCTCAAGAGTGAAGCCGGTATGGCTCTGTTCCAGGGTCTTATGGCTCAGTCAGGCATCGGCGCAGGCGTTGCTGCGGCAGGCTTTGAGCTGAGTGACGGCATTATGCAGATGATGAACGGCTTCACCGTGCTTCGTCTCACCTCACTTCTCGGTATGACAGGCGTGAAGCTCACCAAGGAGCAGCTTCTTGGTTTGAACGCGATGCTCAACACAATCAAAAAGCCTGAATAATCGGTTGTGAGTTAAGAAACACCGCTACTCTGCGGTGTTTCTTTTTGCACATAGAATCATCCGGATAAATCAACACAGACTATTAAAAAACTCAAAGGTTGTGATTCTTACGTGCACTGCAATTTCATATAAACCCAACGCTCACTATTTCGGCAGAAATCTTGATTTGGAAAAATCCTACGGCGAATGTGTTACAATTACACCGCGCAACTATCGTTTTAATATGCGGTGCATGCCACCGCTTGAAAAGCACTTTGCTATGATTGGGGCGGCGGCCGTGGTTGACGGATATCCGCTTTATTTTGAAGCCACAAATGAAAAAGGACTGAGCATGGCGGGGCTGAATTTTCCTGACAATGCCGACTATAAGCCGTGTTGTAAGAGCAAATGTAACGTTGCACCGTTTGAACTTATACCGTGGCTTCTCGGCAAATGTGCGAGTGTTGACAACGCGGTTGCGCTTCTTGAAAGTGTGAATGTTGCCGATGTCAGCTTCAGCGAGAATCTGCCGTCAACGCCGCTTCATTGGCTACTGAGCGACCGTGTGCGGTCTGTGGCGGTGGAGTGCGTGAAAAGCGGACTGAACGTTCAAAATAACCCGTACGGCGTGCTCACAAACAACCCGACATTTGATTATCATGCGCTGAACGTCACCAACTATATGCACCTGCACGAGGGCGCGGCGGAGAATCTGCTTTGCCCTGATTCAGCAATGCAGAATTATAGTCTCGGTATGGGTGCAATGGGTTTGCCCGGAGATTTTTCGTCTGCATCAAGATTTGTGCGCGCGGTGTTTGTCAAAAGCAAATCAAAGGTGCAAGCGGACGAAAAATTATGTGTGAATCAGTTTTTTCACATTCTCTCTTCCGTTGCCATGCCGAAAGGGTGTGTGCTGACAAAAGACGGTGAATATGAATACACGCGTTATTCCTCTTGCTGTAACACGGATAAAGGTGTATATTATTATACGACTTATAACAACTCAGCCGTCACTGTGGTGGATATGCACAGTGTTGACCTTGACGCAGATGAGATGTTTATTTGCAACACTCTGGCTGAATAGTGTTGCTTCGCAACCGTTGGTTGCGGTATTTCCAAGTATGCTTTATGGAAATACGGTGGAGCAGTGTGTAGAATTATTCTGCAAAACAAAGCAGGAGGTAAAAAATGAACTTACATGAAAAAATATATTTGTACCGCAAAAAGTGCGGTTTGTCGCAAGAGGCACTCGCAGAGAAAATCGGTGTGTCCCGTCAATCGGTCAGCAAATGGGAAACAGGTGACGCCCTACCTGAAATAACAAAGCTCAAAGCTCTGGCGGAGCTTTTTGAGGTTACAACGGATTTTTTGCTTGATGACACGAAGTACGAATACACGAAACCAAACTCACACACTGTTAAGCTCAACGTCTTTGACCGCCTTGAGCTGTGGCTTGACGGTCTGCCGCAGAAGCTTGCGCCCGTTTTGAAGAAATACGGCTGGATAGGCGGTATATTGCTTGTGGTTTTGGGCGTTGCGAGAATTTTTACCGCAGTTATGTCTGTTGTAACGTTGGTGCAAATCGGCTCAATGCCCTCGCATGTAACGTCTTTCGCTATTCCGTCAATGCTGACGGCGGCAGTTTCTCTGATTGTTCAGTTCGGCTTCGGTGTTGCGCTGGTTGTGGGTGGAGTATTTATCATAAGAAGATATAAACCTAAAAAGTAGAAAAACTCTCGGGAGAAATCGGTGTTTCTTCCGAGAGCTTTTATGTGAATATTAAAAAACTGAAACGCATCTTGACAAAATTAACGAAGATTACTATAATGTTGGCGAACAAATGTTTGTGTTATGAGGTTGTAGAAATGAATACAGTGTATGATGTGTGTCCGCAATTTGAAAACAACAGGTATCTTTTGAGACTTGTTCGTGTCAAAGATTGCTCTGATTTGCTTAAAGTATATTCCGACAAAGATGCTTTGAAATTATTTAACAGCGATAATTGCGGTGACGACAATTTTTACTACACTACAAAACACAGAATGAAAAAAGCGATTGATTATTGGCTTTGGGAATATAACAGGAGGGGGATTACCGCACTTAAGGATATTCAAGAAAACAACCATATACGCTGTTTACAAAATTCCTCGCAAATAAAATAATCAAACGAGGTAAAAGTATATGTTTAACTTTATTGAACAGTTTTATTATGGAAACATTGAGCCGCAGGAATGTTCATCCGAGCTTACAGCAGAGATGAAAAAGAAACTAAGTCAACTAACTAAAAAGGAAGAATGTCTTAATGAAAAACTTGCCGACGAATTGAAAGATTTGTTTGCGGATTATACAAGCTCTTGCACTGCTTTTACAAGTGTTTGCTGTGCAGATAGCTTTATGGTCGGATTCAGGCTCGGAGCAAGGTTCGCATACGATACTTTTGTGGAAAATAGGAAAGGATGATGTGATTATGGAACTCAAAAAGCACTATACAAACGAACAAACAGGAATCCGTTACAGTCTTCATGGAGACTTTTATTTGCCAGATATTAAAGTTCCTGAAGAAAATATCGTTCTCGGCAAATGGGGTATGCTTTACAAGGATTACCTTTCCAATAACAAGAAAGTAGTGTTTTCTGTGCTACTTGCGGAAGGTAAGCTGTATCAGCACTGTGCAGAGATAGAAAAACAAGCAAATGAAATGTACGGCCTTCTGATTGAGCAGATGAAAGAGGCGGAAGGCATCACAGAGCAACTTAAAGAGCAAGATCAGCTTGAATGGGTGCAGAGAATGGGAAATATTCAGCATAGAGCTACGAAAATCGTATGCGATGAGCTGATATATGTATAAACAGACCGAAAAATACTATAACCGTAACAACAAATTAATCCCGCAGGCAACTACCTGCGGGATTAATAATTACTGAAGTTACCGTAAATGAC
>JAZNQF010000006.1:0-10272 GCA_045590055.1 Acutalibacteraceae bacterium | reverse complement strand
CTGAACAATGCCAATGTGAGTGCCCACCGCTTATTGACCGCGGTGGCGGACATATGGTTGCTTGCTGGAATAAGTAAAAATTCCTGTTTGCGGTGCTTTATATAAATGAATATGGTTGTCGTTCATTTATTTTTGCATAGCAATCCGGATTTTTAATAAAAAATTTTTAGGAGGAAAAAACAATGAAAAAACTTTTAACAATGCTCTTAGTTGCTGTTCTTGTTTTCTCATTATGTGCTTGTGGCGGTACTGCAAACGAAACACCTACTACCCCCAACACCGATACACCCGGTGATGCAAACACAGATAGAGAAAACACAGAAAAAACCGCAAAAGATCTTGTTAGCGATGCATTTATCGATCCCGTAAACGATTGGGCAAAATACGATGAGCTTATCGCACAGATCAAAGCTGAAACTGACTATGCAAAGCGCGTTGAGCTTATGCATCAGGCAGAAGACATCCTTATGTCAAACGGTTGTGTAATTCCCCTTTACTATTACAATGACATTTATATGTCAAAGTCATACGTTGAGGGTATGTTCTCAAACCTCTTTGGCTACAAGTTCTTCCACAATGTTAAGATGACAAACGGTGCTACAACACTCCGTCTTAACCTTGCAAGTGAACCCGACTTCCTTGACCCCGCTCTCAACTCATCAGTTGACGGTGCAACTCTTTGCGCACACCTTTTCTCAGGTCTTGCAAAGTGGGCACAGGCTGAAGACGGTTCACTCGTAATCGTTGCTGATGCTGCTGAGGAACTCACCGAAGGTGTTGTTAACGAAGACGGTACCGTTACATACACCTACAAGCTTAAGGAAGGCCTCAAGTGGTCCGACGGCAAAGCTCTCACAGCTGCTGATTTCGTATTTGCATGGAATCGCGCCGCTTCCCCCGCTCTTTCAGGCGACTACAACTACATGTTTGACGTAGTTAAGGGTTACGCTGAAATGTGGGAAACAAAGGAAACAGGCGAAGTTGATGCTGACGGCAACGCAGTTACTGAGTTTGTAAACCCCGACGCAAAGCTTGCAGTTGAAGCAACTGACGATACAACAATCGTTGTTACTCTCAACAATGCTGTTAACTACTGGAATGAACTCCTTGCATTCCCCACCTACTATCCCGTACGTGAAGACGTTGTTGCTGCTGAAGATTGGGCAACCGATCCTTCAACTTACATCTGCAACGGTCCCTACACCATGACTGCTTGGGAGCACAACAGTGTCATCACCCTTACTAAGAACGCTGAGTATCACGGTGCTGACGAAGTCACAATGCCCGAACTTAAGTTCTATCTCTCCGATGACTCCAACAACATGCTCACCAACTTCAAGAATGGTGAATGGCTCCTCATCGACGACGTTCCCACAAACGAAATGGCAGCTCTCCAGGCTGACTATCCCGAAGAATATGTTGTTACCGGCCAGCTCGGCACATACTATGTATGCTGGAACATCAACGAAAACATTCTTCCCGCAACAAGCACACTCACAGGCGCAGAAGCTGAAGCAGCAAACGCTGAAATCAGAAACGCTATCTCCCTTCTCTATGACCGCAACTACATTGTAGAAAACGTTGCTCAGGGCGGCCAGGTTCCCGCAGCATCATTCGTTGCTATGGGTCTCACCGAAGCTGACGGCGCAACTCAGTTCTATCAGGTTGCAGGTTCAAGCGAAGACTATGACGGTTACTACGATGTTTCCAAGGATGCTATCGAATCCAACTTCGATGCAGCTATGGAAGTCCTCAAGAAGTACTACACCTTCGACGAAGCTACCGGCAAGTTCACTGACGTTCCCACCCTCCATTACATCTACAACACCAACGACGGCCATCAGGCAATCGGTGAATACCTCCAGGGTGCACTTGCAGCCGTTGGTATCAACATGAGCCTTGAGAACCAGGAATGGAACACCTTCCTCAACACACGTAAAGAAGGTAACTACACTGTAGCACGTAACGGTTGGCTTGCTGACTACAACGATCCCATCTCCTTCCTTGACATGTGGATCACAAACTCCGGCAACAACGACGTTCAGTACGGTAAGGGCGCACACGCTGACCTCGCTATGTATGACCTCGACCTCACAGCTCTCGGCTATGACATCAAGGTTGAAGACGGCACATGGTCAGAAACCTATGACGTTCTCATCACAGAGATTAAGAAGTGCACAGACGCTGAAACTCGCTATGAACTTATGCACATCGCAGAAGACATGCTCATGGCTACAGGTTGCCTTACTCCCATCTACTACTACACCGACATCTACATGATCGATGATAGTATCGAAGGCTTCTACTCAAATCCCCTTGGTTACAAGTACTTCATGCAGACCACAATCGCTGCATAATTGAACTTTAATTCAAAGATTTGATTAAAACATAGACGGCATAGCAAAAGCTATGCCGTCTATTTTATGCTCGCTATTGACCAACTGATAATCTGTGTTATAATCGAAGCATCAAACCGCAGAGGTGATTGTGTGATTGTACACCCTATTGAGCCCGTATTTGACGAAAACAGTAGAATACTTATTCTGGGCAGCTTTCCGTCAGTTAAATCGCGTGAAGTGATGTTCTTCTACGGTCACCCGCAAAACCGCTTCTGGAAGGTAATATCGGCAATTTACGGCAAGCCCCTCCCCTGCTCAAATGTGGAAAAGCGCGAGCTTTTGCTCTCGTGCAAGGTTGCGGTATGGGATGTTGTCGCCTCGTGTGAAATCAGCGGCAGCTCAGACAGTTCAATCAAAAACGTTGTTACGAATGATTTGAGCCTTATACTGAACACCGCAAAAATTGAACGCATCTTCGTCAACGGAAAAGCCGCTGAGGAATACTATAATAAGTATCTGCTTGATATCACAAGCATTAAAGCGCATTATCTGCCGTCAACCTCACCTGCAAACGCCGCTTTCAGCCTTGACAAGCTGATTGATAAATGGCGAATCATCAGAGAATGATTGAAAAATCCCTGCTGAAAGGCAGGGATTTTTGTTGTTATAATAATCACTTTGCTTTATGAGAATCCACTGATTTCTGAATGGAGAACTTTGCGGCAAGCTCAGCTTTTGTTGCTTGCGGATAAACAGCAAACAGAACTGCAAGAATGAGCACACACAGTCCCACAACAGCAAGCCACCAATAAGCAACACTTTTTGTGATAACCGAAGCGGCGATGAAGCAACCAAGGCTTACGGGAAGAACAAGCACAGGATATGATGCCGCGCGCTTGCTTTCCTTGGAATCAACAAGCATAATCACCGCAAGTGCAACAAGCACCGCAATAAAGCAAAACGGCACAAAACTTGCAAACGGTGTTTTGTAATCACCGAAGTGGATTTTACCGAACCACAGACATGCAAGTGTCAACGGGTAAACGTTCATCATCGCAAAGTTACCCGCGTAAAGCTGTTTTACCATAAGAGGTCTGCCGATAAGTGTCCACACAAGCGGAACAAGGCAGACAACTGCGGCAAGAATCGGCTGAGTGATAACCTGAAGCTTAAACAGCAGAAGCGAAATCAGCGAAGCGGCAAGCCATATACCCATGAAAATCGGGAACGGATCTCTTTTATACGGCTCTGTTTTAACATCGGGGAACTCTGCAAGGCGAATGCCGCCTATAAGTGCCTCATCGGGTGAAGCCTTGCCTGAACACAGAGGACAAACCGTATATGTATCGGGCAGGTCAACGTTACAGTTTCTGCATCTCATTCTTCACCCCTCCAATCACTGCTTTCAACGTGAACACGCATGCCCAGCTCAGCCATCGTTTTATAGAACGTGCGAACAATATCTGTTTGCTTTGATGCGACGTTAAAACCGATGTTAAGCTTGTCGTCTATGCTGTTAACTGCACATCCAACGGCGTTTCTCGGGCCGCCGAGGAAAACTTCCATACGGTCAACGTGCGCCTTCATTTCGGGCGGCATTTTGCATACTCCGAGATTTGAGAGCGAGCACGCAAACTTCTGCTGACCGTTTTTGTACCCGATTTTCAGCGCAAATTTTTTGATACCGTTGGGCAACACACGAATTACAGGGTTGGTTGCAGTGGAAACGTTCATTGCAACGTTACGCTCCATGACTTCCCTTTCCGTACCCTCTTTGATTTTGCCCTTGATTACTTCGAGAATATCGTCAACCGTGGCACTCTTGTCGGGGTTAAGGGTTGTTCCGATGTTTGTAAACAATGAGAAATTTCGCATTGAGTTAAGCTCAAAAATCGGCCTGAGTGAAACAGGCACGGAGATTTTAATGGGCTTTTTGTTGCTTGCAGGTGCGTTCTGATACAACGAATAAATGAACACTGCGGTGAGCATCTCAGTGATTGTAACACCTCTGGGCTTACAAAAAGCTTTGATATCCGAAACAGGTACAAGCCCCTCAAACAGTCTGTTGTAGTTAGGTATGGGCTTGACGGGGTGCTGATAGCTCGACGTCTCGTTGCGGCTCATGCCTTTTTTGCTTTTATCATACACACGCTTGAAGCAGTCAACCGTCTCCTCTTGAGACGGTGTTTCTGTTATATCAACAATGTGTTCGCTCGCGGGAATATCTACACCTTTAAGGCGGAGATACTGTGCGGTGAGCGCTTTGAGCACGGCGATTGTTGCACCGCCGTCGGCAATACCGTGGAAGGTTTCAAGGCAAAGCCTGCGCTTATAATAGATTATCTTCATAGCAGGCACTTTTGTATACCAGCGCGGTGTGGGCAGAATAGGATGCAGATGCTCTTGTTCAACAATGGGCATCTCAGTTGTTTTTTCAAGGTATGGCCAGAAGTAGCCGTAACGAAGCTGAACAAAGTAAGACGGAAACCTCGGCATAATATCCTTAACTGCTTGTTTGAGTACGTCGGGGTCAATGTCTTCAGTGAGCACAAAACCGATACGGTAGCCGCAAATCCACTGTCTGTTGGACGAATAGGGGTAAATTGATGCGGCATTGTCAAGCTCATACCACGTCTTTTGTGAATCAGACATTTTGATTCTCCTCTTTTTCAGCATTTGTAGCTTTTGTTTTTGCAATAAGTCGCTTTGTGATAAGGCTTGCAATAAGCACAAAAACAATGATTACAACAACGGGAATTGCTGCAAGCCACGGCTTCTCGCCAACGCTTTTGAGTGTACAACCAAAGGCAGTGTAAACAATAACAAGCGGAAGCATGCCAAGGTTTGCGCCGATGATGTACTTTTTGGGTGAAATATCCATTGCACCGAAAAGAAGGCTTGAAAGGTCGCCGGGCAGAATACCGCTGAGTTTTACGGCAAAGGTCATTTCCATTTCATTTGCGCCTGCAAAATCATCAAGCTTCTTAATTGCTTTGAACTTGCCCTTAAGCGTGTCGACCATGCCTGCACCCGTAAATCTGCCGAGATAATACGGAATAAACAAGCTGAGAAAAACCGAAATCAGGTTGATAATGAGTGCAACCCAATAGTTAGGCATCATGTATCCGCAGATTGCAAAAATAACTGCAGGCGGAAAAACAAGGGCAAATGATTTTATAACGGAAAAAGCAATAATACCAAGACCGACAGTCAGCGTGCCACCTTTTATCTTCTCGCTGAGTTCAGGAATGTTGCTGACTTTGATATCATACTTCTGAATCAGCACGATACAAAGCACAACCATTGCAACCATGAGCACGCCTGCCGCGATCTGCAGAGCCTTGACGAGTTTACCGTAATTCTTTTCTGCCATAACAAACGTCCTTTCCTGTTTATCAGTGCCTTGCGTAATAGTTAATGAGGCAACCGTCGAGGATAATCTGCTTTTCGTCCTCGGTGAGACCCTTGACGTAGAGCGTGATATCTTCAACACCGCTTGCTTTGATAACCTTTGCGGGTATTTCTTCAATGCCGTTTTCAATTGCATTTCGGATATCGGGCACAAACACATAGTCACCAACGTTGTGGTTGAATTCAACCTCTTTATCAATTGTGAAAGGAAGAATACCCCAGTTGATGCAGTTTGAGCGATATCTCTTGGTGGCAAATTCATAGCAGATATTGCCGAAACCGCCAAGTACCTTCTGGCAGGATGCCGCCTGCTCTCTTGCGGAGCCGTCACCGGGCTTCCTTGCAAATACGCAGGATCCAAACTGTGTGCTTGCGGCGAGAGCCGTGGCATCATCGGATACCTTTGAAAGCACGGAAATCAGTTCGTCGGAATATTCGCCCTCAACGCGTTTAAGCTCCTGAGCGGCAACCTCTTTTGAACGTGAAACGTACATCGGCTCGCGGCGGCTGAGCGCAAACTCAGCAAGTCTGAGCGGGTTTGAGCGGTAGCTTGATGTTTCACCTGAGGGAATGAGCTCGTCTGTTGTGGTAACGTCGTCGTGAATGACACATGCAAGCTTAAGTAGAAGATTCTCTGCAAGAGGATTCATCTTGGGCCAGTCTGTGATATTGGGACCAAGGCGGAGTGTTTCACTCGGGTCAGCCTTTGAGAAACCCTTGTAAACGCGCTTTGTATAAGCTGAGCCGTCAAAGCTGTATTCATACTGCTTTGATTCGTAATCAATATCTGTTGCGGCGGTGAGGATGCCGCCGTTTGCCGCAGTTGCCGCAATTGAGCGTGAATCCATGAGCGCAACACATGAAAGCTGACCGTCAGAGGGTTTACTGCCTTCTCTGTTGGGGAAGTTACGTGTTGTGTGGCGGATTGACAGACCGTTATTTGACGGCACGTCACCTGCACCAAAGCAAGGACCGCAGAAGCAAGGCTTGAACACTGCGCCTGCTTCAAGCAATCTCTGCTGAACGCCGTTTTTGATAACCGCCATGTTGACGGGAATACTTGAGGGATAAACAGAAAGTGAGAAATAACCATCACCCGTCGAGCCGCCGTCAAGAATGTTTGCGGCTTCACAAATGTTATCAAACATACCGCCTGCGCAACCTGCAATAACACCCTGGTCAACGTAGATACCCTTGGATGTAACTTTATCTGTGAGTGAAAGCTTAACCTTGTCACCGAACTGATCGTGTGCTGCTTTTTCAACCTCACGCAGAATGTCTGCGCCGTTTTCCTGAAGCTGATGCACGGTGAATGCGTTTGACGGATGGAAGGGTACGGCGATCATACATTCAAGTGCGGCAAGGTCGATTTTCACCATACTGTCATAGTATGCACCGTTGGCAGGCTCGAGCTTTTCGTAGCACTCAGGTCTGCCGTGCTTGACATAGAAATCCTTGACCTTTTCGTCTGTCTGCCAGATTGAAGAAAGACAAGCGGTTTCGGTTGTCATTACGTCGATGCCGATTCTGTAATCCATAGGCAGATTCTCAACACCGGGGCCGACAAATTCAAGTACCTTATTCTTTACACTACCATCACCGAAAACTGCGCCGCAAAGAGCAATTGCAACGTCGTGAGGACCGACTCCTCTCTTTGGTGCATTTTCAAGGTAAACAAGCACGATTTCGGGCGCATTTACATCGTATGTGTTTGAAAGAAGCTGCTTTACAAGCTCAGGACCGCCTTCACCGAAGCCCATTGTGCCGAGTGCACCGTAACGGGTGTGGCTGTCAGATCCGAGAATCATTCTGCCGCAAGCGGCAAGCTCCTCACGGGCATACTGATGAATAACCGCCATGTTGGCAGGAACATAGATACCGCCGTATTTTTTTGCGGCGGAAAGACCGAATACGTGGTCATCCTCATTGATTGTGCCGCCGACTGCGCAAAGGCTGTTGTGGCAGTTTGTGAGAGCATAGGGCACGGGGAATTTCTCAAGACCGCTTGCTCTTGCGGTCTGGATTATACCGACGTAGGTTATATCGTGAGAAATGAGAGCGTCGAATTTGATTCTGAGCTTCTTCTCGTCGTTTGATGTGTTGTGCTTGGCAAGGATACCTGCCGCTATTGTTTTGCGGCGGTTTTCCTCAGGTGTACCGCTGACTCTGAGAGCCTTGAGCTGTTCGGCATCATCGCAAAAAACGGGCTTGCCGTTAACGTAATATACGCCTTTTTTAAATACTTCTACCATATCTGTACTTCCTTTCATCTGCGATAAATGTGATTTATCTGCTTGAAATATTCACCGTCAACATAGCCCAAAGCGTCATCACCTGCTCTGAAAAGCCAGTTTCCGTCGGCAACACCGGGGGTGTTCATCCTTGCGTCTGAGCCGAAGCCGCACATATCCTGAAATGCAACAATTGCACATGCGGCACTTGAACGCCACACAGTTTCAATCACAGACCTGCACGATGCACTTTGAGGACCGCCTGCGCTCCAATCACCGCTAAAGCCGCAATAACGCATGGCGTATGCTCTTTCAGCCTCGCTCGCCTCCCACAACCAGCCAAGAAGCGTGTTGTTGTCGTGCGTGCCGACATAGGCAACCGTGTTTTTGGGATAGTTATGCGGAAGATGTGTACTGTCGCCGTAAGGGTCAAAGCCAAACTGAATTACGCGCATACCGGGGAAACCGCTGTCTTCAAGAAGCCTAACAACATCCTCACCAAATACACCGAGGTCTTCTGCAATGATATCAGCATCGGGGACTTGCTGAGCAACCTTGTCAAAAAGCTTCATGCCGGGACCGTTAAGCCATTTGCCGCTTTTGGCGGTTTCAGCATCTGCAGGCACCGCCCAATACGAAGCAAAGGCCCTGAAATGGTCGATGCGCACCTTATCGTAAAGTTTGAGGGAATGAGAAATGCGTTCAAGCCACCACTTGTAACCCTCGGTTTCCATTTTATCCCAATTATAAAGCGGATTACCCCAAAGCTGACCGTCCTTTGAAAAATAATCGGGCGGTACGCCTGCAACCTGCGTGGGTGCAAGAGACGTTGGGTTGATATCAAACAAATCAAGGTGACTCCATACATCAGCACTGTCGCGGTTGACATAGATGGGCATATCACCGATAATCTTAACACCAAGTGAGTTTGCATGTTTTTTCAATGCGCCCCACTGAAGATAAAATTCGTACTGCACAAACTGCCAGAAACCGATTTCGTCTTTGAGTTCATCAATCTTTTTCACGGCATTTTCATGCATGGCATATTCACTCGGCCAAAGCCACCAAACCTTGCCTTCGTTTTTCTCCTTGCATACCATGAAAAGAGCAAAGTCTGTAACCCATTCGTTTGCCTTGCAAAAACTTTCAACTTCTGCACGGATTTCAGGAGTGATGTTTGAATAAGCCGCCTTGAGCAGACTGAGGCGTTTTTCAAGCGCAAAGGCAAAGTCAGCAGTGTAAACCGTGCCTGAATATTCATTCTCTTTTGCCTGCCACGGCTCAACAAGACCCTGCTCAACAAGACCGCGAGGGTCGATATAAACGTAATTGCCTGCAAACGCGCTTGCAGAGCAATACGGAGAGTTCTTTTCGTCAACGGGATTAAGCGGCAAAACCTGCCAGCAGCTAAAGCCCATGCCCGAAATTTTTTCAGCAAATGAACGCGCTTCCTTCCCCATAACACCCAAGCCGTAAGGGCCGTTGAGTGAGGAAATATGAAGCAACACACCTGCACTTCTTCTGAGTTGTTGCATTTGAATAATCATACCTTTCAATACGTATAAACTGAATCTTTATTATATATTATTGCACCGTATTTTTCAATATTTATATTTTAAATTACGTGGAATTCACGTAAAAAATTTAACAAAAAAGCAGAGAGACAGCTTTGTTACAAAGTGTCTCTCTACAGATAATTTTTGCAGTTGATTATGCTTCTGCTGTTTCGTCTTCGTCACTCGGAAGGTTGCCGTCGCCGAGGTCACGGAAGCCACCAACGAGAGCTCTGATTTTTTCGATAAATTCGTTGATGAAGTCTGTGATGCGAGCGATGATATCAACGAGAAATTCCATGTACATGTTCCCCTTTCATAATATTCACACAAAGGAAATATCATCCAAGTGTTTATACTTTATATTACCACGGATTCAACTTATATTTCAAGTGATAATTAAAAGTTAAATAGAAAGTTATTCATTTTTAATTTTTTTGACATAATTACAACAAAAGGCAACACCCGCAAAGGTGTTGCCTCAGACTGTCGATAAAAGCACAAGAACAACAATGCTGTTTTTCAAAAACAGGGAAACAAAAAAGCTAAGACTTATACACATATAAAAAATCGCACAAAGCATCGAGCTTTGTGCGATTTTGCATTGTTTTGCCCTTTTTTTGCCCTCTCGGAGTACCTTTGTACACCTTCGGGGCAAAGAAAAGGTCATCTTGCACCTTTCTCGGCAGTCTGACAGACTGTCAATAAAAGCACAAGAACAACAATGCTGTTTTTCAA
>JAZNQF010000005.1:0-3179 GCA_045590055.1 Acutalibacteraceae bacterium | reverse complement strand
AACGATGCAAGCCACACCTACACGGAAGCAATTGCTAAGATTGCACACACCGAGGAAATCATCCCTGCAGTTGCACCCACTTGCGAAGATACAGGTCTCACAGAAGGCAAGAAGTGCTCAGCTTGCGGTGAAATCCTCGTTAAGCAGGAAACAGTTGATGCACTCGGTCATGACTACGTTGGTGTTGAAACAAAAGCACCGACCTGCACCGAAAAGGGTGTTATGACTTACACCTGCTCAAAGTGCGGTGATTCTTATACACAGGAAGTCGATGCACTTGGTCACAGCTACGTTGATTATCCTGCTCAGGCTCCCACTTGTGAAAACATCGGTTGGAATGAGTATAAAGAATGCTCAGTATGTGGTGACTCAACTTATGATGAAATTGCGGCGCTCGGTCACAGCTACGGTAAAGGCATTGTAACCAAGAAAGCAACCTGCACCGAAGACGGCGAGCTCACTCATATTTGTGCGAATGATGAAAACCACGTCTATGTGGAAATAATTAAAGCTAAGGGTCACACACCCGTTGTGATGTCAGACGTTGCGGCATCCTGCATAGCTACGGGACGTACGGGCGGTGTTATGTGCTCAACATGTAAAGAAGTGCTTGAGGCTGCAACTGAAACCGAGCCTCTTGGTCATAAGTACGGTGACTGGTACGAGCACATCAAAGCAACCTGTTCAGCTCAGGGTGTGCTCAGGCATGATTGTGTACGCTGCAGTGCATACGAAGATCAGCCGATTGATATTGACATAAACGCTCACATCTGTGCAAGTGTTACCTACAAGGTTGAACCGACATGTGCTGTTGACGGTTGGCAGAACTGCATTTGTGCCTACAATTCTGCACATACGTATCAGGAAGCAATTCCCGCACCGGGTCACACATACGAAACCAAGGTTGTCTCTGCAACCTGCACAGAAGCAGGATACACAGAATACCGTTGCACAGTTTGCGGTGAAAACCACGTGGAAATCGACGATGATGCTCTCGGTCATAATATCATCACAACTTCAAGTGTAAGCTTTGACGGCTTCTGCAAGTGGACGTCAACACACTGCTCACGTCAGGATTACCTTGTTTCTTCAACCGTTACAATCTTCCTTGCAACAAATGACAACAGAATGCTTGCAAACACCGCGGTGACAATTACCGGTCCCAACGGTACACAAACGGGTACAAGCGATGCAGAAGGCTATGTAACGTTTGAACTGACACAGGAGGGCGAATATACCGTCACTACCGAAGCCTCTGAATACGCGGTAACGCTTCACAAAAACGGCGGATATACCCTTGTCAGAAAAGATTATCAAGACAACTGCGGATGCCATACAGACTCGCTTATAGCGAAGATTATCAGATGGATTTATTCCGTAATCAACCTTATCTTCGGCACCGACCTGCGTTGCTGCCCCGATATGATTGATATGTATAAGGATTTATAATCAGCTTGAATCTATAACAACACCCCGAAGATGAAAAATCTTCGGGGTGTTGTTTTCTGCGTTGCATAAGTATTGGTTGCTTATCTGCTGCGTTCTGCGCTTTGCACTTAACGGTATTCTCTGATAAAATGCTTGTAGAACACAACTGCATCTGCAATGGAGTCGAGGTCGATGTTTTCGTTTTCGGCGTGTACGGAGGCAAGCTGCTGAGCAGAGAGCCTTATGGGCGCAAATCTCAGCACACACGGGCAAAGGTCGGTGAGTGTTCTTGCATCTGTGCCTGCAGGCAGAATAAACGGAGATGCGGGATACTGCGGAAATACCTCGTGAATACACTTCATTGTGTAAGCAAACTGAGGTTTTTTCATATCAGCAGGGCCGTGGTACTCACTGTCGGGTGAAACTTCAACCTCAATGCCGTATTTTGCGGCTGCCTCTTTAAGCGTTTCGATGTCTTCCATCATATCCTTCTCGTCAACGGCACGAAGCGATGCCTCTGCGGTGCAAAGCTTACTTTCGTTGCTTCCGTTAATTTTGGTGAAGGTGCAGGTTGTGCCGATGAGACCGCCTGCCTGAGCGTTGATTTTAGGCAGCAGCTTTTTCAGCAGACCACCGAATACCCACAGATTGTTAAAAATCAGCTTCATGGGTGTGATGCAGTATGGTGCCATGTGGGTGAACATCGCAGTAATCTGTGGATTGAGTCTGCGGATAAAGATGTTTTTTGTGTTGATTTCGTTCATGAATTCGGTCATGCGTTCAACGGGGGCTTTTTTCACCGCACCGGTGAGGCTTGCGTGTGCATTCTCTGCTGTTGCAGTGAAAAGGAGCTTGTAGCGGCCTTTTTCGTGTACTGCAACCATAGCGCAACGGTCGATCTTCATGCCTGCCATCGGCGGTACGATGATAGCGCCGCCCTCGTCAAGTATAACCTCAAAGGTGATGCCGTTTTCTTTAAAAAATTCATACGCCTTGGGTATGCCGTCACCGCCAAGCTCCTCGTTGTGTGATGAACCGATATAGATATTGCAAGGCGGCACAAAGCCGTCGCTGAGCAATTCCTCAAGTGCAGAAAATTCGGCAAACAGGGGAGTTTTTGTATCAACGGTGCCTCTGCCCCAAATCTTACCGTCGGCGATGTATGCGGAAAATCCGCCGTATTCCCATTCGCCTTCTGCGGCAACAACATCGTGATGAGACATCAGCATAATATTTCTGCTTTTGTCGACACCTTCAATTTTGTATATCCAGCAGTCGTCACCGAAAATGCGGATTTCAGCTTTTTTGTGTACGTTGGGAAAGAGCTCGCGCATTACGTCGCGAAGCTTTTTGAATTCCGTGTCGTCATACTCACCTTTGACGGATATTGTCTGACACTGAATCATCTTCTGCAACCGTGTTGCATAGCGCATAATCTCATCCTGAGAGTGGTGCAGCACAGATGCGGAGAGCTTTGGTGCTTTTTTTGATTTGATTGCCGAAATTGCAAAAAGCAGTGCAACGAAAAGCGCGATAACAGCGAGTAAGGAAATGAAAAACCACAGCATTAGAGATCCTCCTTGATGATAATGAAGGTTTTGGTTGCTTTTTACTATAGCACACGTGGCTGTAAATTTCTACAGTAAAAGAAAATGTTTTACAAAATAAACAACGGTGTCGGTGCAGGGGAGGGCCCGCCGCCGCTCGCCGGTGCGGAAGGAACCCGCTGGCCTTTTGCATTGCCGTGCGGA
>JAZNQF010000004.1:0-21832 GCA_045590055.1 Acutalibacteraceae bacterium | reverse complement strand
TGATAAACCATTCTTACCGCTACCGGGAAAATAGCGTCACCCGAAAAACCACCCATTTTGTTTGCTATTACAAATTTTCTTGTTTTAAGGTCAATTCTTGAGCCAAGCAGGGTATTTATAAGGCTGATTCCGTCCGCACCTGCTTCCTCACAGCTTTTAGCTATTGCTACAATGTCTGTAACATTAGGTGAGAGCTTAATAATAACAGGCTTGGTTGTAACCTTTTTTACAGCCCTTACAACCTCAGCCGCCGCATCGGGACTTGTCCCGAAGCTCATACCTCCGCCGTGAACATTGGGACAACTGATATTAACTTCAAGCCAGCCTACCTGGTCGCATTTATCAAGTTTTTCACAGGTGTAGGCATACTCGTCCACCGCAAACCCGCTGACGTTTGCCATAACCTTTTTATCAAAACACTTTTTAAGTTTTGGGAGTTCTTCGGAAATTACCTTTTCCACACCGGGATTCTGAAGTCCCACTGCATTTATCATTCCGGCTGTGCACTCTGCAATTCTGGGAGTGGGATTGCCGAAACGAGGCTCTTTTGTGGTACCTTTAAAGGAAAAAGTGCCAAGTACATTTATGTCGTAAATTTCAGCAAATTCATAACCGAAACCAAAGGT
The DNA here is from genome assembly GCA_045590055.1 of Acutalibacteraceae bacterium. Lineage (GTDB taxonomy): Bacteria > Bacillota > Clostridia > Oscillospirales > Acutalibacteraceae > UBA6857. The sequence continues at coordinate 21,206 of JAZNQF010000004.1, read as the reverse complement.
TCCGCTTGCGGGGATAACGGGGTTATCAAGCTCGATACCGCTTAAGCATACTTTTAAATCAGCCATGTTACCCCTCCTCACCAGATAATCTCTGCCTTTGACAGCACGGGACCGTCTTTGCAGATACGTTTGTTACCGTATTTTGTTTTGCACGTGCAACCGACACATGCGCCGAAACCGCAACCCATGCGCTCTTCAAAGCTGAATTGACCGTCAAGCGCGCATTTTTCATAACGCGCCTTGAGCATGGGCTCGGGACCGCAAGTGTAAAGATGTGTGCACTCCCCTGCTTTGTCAAGCGCATCTGTAACGAAACCCTTGATGCCGTAGCTTCCGTCAACGGTTGTGACGTAAACATCGCAGCCGAGCTCCTTAAACTCAGACTCAAAGAAAACTTCCTTCTGTGTGCCGAAGCCGAGAATTACAACAGGCTTTGCGCCTTTTGCAATCAGCTCGCGGGCAAGCTGATACATTGGAGGTGTACCCACGCCGCCGCCGACAAGCAGCGGTCTTTCACCGCTGAGGGTTGTGTCAAATCCGTTGCCAAGACCGCAGAGAATGTCAAGCTTTGCGCCTTCGCTGAGTGTGCTCATATACTCTGTGCCTCTACCTACGACTTTGTAAATGAGTGTGAGCTTGCCGTTATCAACCGCGCACACTGAGATAGGACGGCGCAGATAAAAGCCGTCAAGCTTGATGTTCACAAACTGACCGGGCTTTGTGATGTGTGACGTATCGCCGGAAAGTTCAAGCAGATAAACCTTATCGGCAATTGTTTCGTTGGAATGTACCGTAAAAACAGTTTGGTTCATTTATTCGACACACGCAGTGCCCGAACAAAGCAGACACTGCGGCCTTTCATGTGTTATTGATTCAGGAGTCAATGGTTGAAATGCAGAGCGTGATTTCTTCAAGCACGTCAAGCATTGCTCTGACGGTGTCAAGTGCAGTGAACATTGTGACGTTGTTTTCAACTGCGCAACGGCGGATTTCGTAGCCATCGGTGATGTTACTGCTGCCGTTGATATCCCTTGTGTTGATAACGTAAGTTACGTGACCCTGACGGAGTGAATCAAGGATTTCCTCGTTGCCTTCGCTGATTTTTGCTCTGATTCTTGTGCGAATGCCGTGCTTTTTGAGGAATTCAGCAGTGCCTCTTGTAGCCTCAATGTTGAAACCGAGGTTATAGAATCTTCTGATAAGCGGCAGAGCTTCTTCCTTGTCAGCATCGGCAATTGTTGCAAACAGTGTGCCGTAGTTCACAACCTGCATACCCGAGGACTGAAGCGCCTTATACAGAGCTCTTGTGAGTGTTTTGTCATAGCCGATGGCTTCACCTGTTGATTTCATTTCAGGTGAAAGGTATGCATCCATACCGTTGAGCTTTGAGAAGGAGAAAGCAGGCGCTTTAACGTACCACTTGTCTTTCTCTGCGGGGTATTCAGTTGTGAATCCCTGCTCTTTGAGGGATTTGCCGAGAATGCAAAGGGTTGCGATATCGGCAAGTGAATATCCCGTTGCTTTTGAAAGGAAGGGAACGGTTCTTGATGAACGCGGGTTAACTTCGATAACGTAGACGTCGTCCTTGTTATCAACGATGAACTGAATGTTGTAAAGACCGATGATACCGATACCGATGCCGAGCTTTTTGGTGTAGTCGATAATCTTCTCTTTAACAGCCTGAGAAATGCTGAAGGAGGGATAAACGCTGATACTGTCGCCCGAGTGGATACCGGTACGTTCAACGTGTTCCATGATTCCGGGCACGAAGATGTCCGTACCGTCGCAGACGGCGTCAACTTCAACCTCTTTGCCTGAGATATACTTATCAACAAGAACGGGCTTGTCCTCGTCAATTTCAACTGCGGTTTTTAAGTAAGTGCGCAAAGCGGCTTCGTTTGCAACAATCTGCATGGCTCTGCCGCCGAGTACATAGCTGGGACGTACAAGTACGGGGTAGCCGATTTCTTCAGCCGCGGCAATACCGTCGGGAATGTTGGTAACGGCGTGGCCCTTCGGCTGAGGAATGCCGAGCTCTGTCATAATCTTTTCGAAAGAGTCTCTGTTTTCAGCGCGTTCAATTGCATCAACGTCTGTGCCGACGATTTTGATTCCCCTGCTCATAAGCGGCTGAGCAAGGTTGATTGCAGTTTGACCGCCGAGGGATGCGATAACACCCAGCGGCTGTTCAAGCTCAACGATGTTAGTTACATCTTCAACGGTAAGCGGCTCAAAGTAGAGTTTGTCGCCCGTGGTATAGTCGGTGGATACGGTTTCGGGGTTGTTGTTGATTATAATAGCTTCGTAACCGAACTTTTTGATGGTTTCAACTGCGTGTACGGTTGAATAGTCAAACTCAACGCCCTGACCGATTCTGATAGGACCTGAACCGAGAACGATGATTTTCTTTCTGTCGGAAACGATGGATTCATTTTCGGTTTCGTATGATGAATAGAAATAAGGTGTGTTGCAGGTGAATTCGCCGCCGCAGGTGTCGATGACTTTATATACAGGGCGAAGACCGTTTTCTTTTCTCATGCGGTAGATGTCGTCTTCGGTGCAACCGCGAAGCTTTGCAATGAACTTGTCGGATATACCCATTCTCTTTGCCTTGTAGAGCAGGTCAACGTCAAATTCGTCGGAAGCGATACGGTTTTCCATATCAACAATTGCCTTCATCTTGCCGAGGAAGAACAGATTAATCTGAGTCGCATTGCAGATAACACCAAGGTCGGTACCCATACGGATGAGCTGAGTGATTGCGCAGAAACGGTCATCCGTGCCGTCTACGATATATTTGAGGAGTTCTTCCTCGCTCATATCATCAAACTTGGGCATATAAAGATGGCAGATGCCTGTTTCGAGGCAACGTACTGCCTTGAGCAGACTTTCTTCAAACGTTCTGCCGATGCTCATAACTTCGCCCGTTGCCTTCATCTGTGTACCGAGGGTACGTGAAGCAAGAGCAAACTTATCAAACGGGAAGCGTGACATTTTTGTAACGATGTAATCAAGTGCAGGCTCCATGCATGCAGGTGCGCTTGAAAGTTTGATTTCATCAAGTGTCATGCCAACGGCAACCTTTGCGGTAACCCTTGCGATAGGATAGCCGCTTGCCTTTGAAGCAAGAGCGGATGAACGTGAAACGCGGGGGTTAACTTCGATGAGGAAATATGTGAATGATTCGGGGTCAAGTGCAAACTGAACGTTGCAACCGCCTTCGATTTTAAGCTCGCGGATGATTTTGAGTGCGCTTTCCCTGAGAAGATGGCTCTCCTTTGCAGTGAGCGACTGGCAAGGAGCAATAACCGCACTGTCGCCCGTGTGGATACCAACGGGGTCGATGTTTTCCATGTTACACACGGTGATTGCGGTATCTGCGGCGTCGCGCATAACCTCATACTCGATTTCCTTATAGCCCTTGATGCTCTTTTCAACAAGCACCTGACTTACAGGTGAGAGCTTGAGAGCATTTTTCATGATTTCTACAAGCTCAGCTTCGTCATAAGCAAAGCCGCCGCCCGTGCCGCCGAGTGTGAATGCGGGGCGAAGAACAACGGGATATCCGATTTTTTCGGCCGCCTCGATGCCTTCTTCGATTGAATGTGCAATAACTGAGGGAAGTACGGGCTCACCAATGCTCTGGCAAAGCTCTTTGAACATTTCTCTGTCTTCGGCGCGCTCAATGCTTTCACGGCTTGTGCCGAGAAGCTCAACGTCACATTCCTTGAGAATACCCTTTTTGTCAAGCTGCATTGCAATGTTGAGACCCGTCTGACCGCCGATACCCGGAAGAAGTGCATCGGGGCGCTCGTAACGGAGAATTCTTGCAACGTATTCGAGGGTAAGAGGTTCCATGTATACCTTATCGGCAATTGTGGTGTCTGTCATAATTGTTGCGGGGTTGGAGTTGACAAGAACAACTTCGTAGCCTTCTTCTTTAAGAGCAAGGCAAGCCTGCGTACCAGCATAGTCAAACTCAGCCGCCTGACCGATAACAATCGGACCTGAGCCGATAACCATAATTTTTTTAATGTCGGTTCTCTTAGGCATTTTTCTTGGCCTCCTTCATGGTTGTGATGAAGCGCATGAGCATATCGTCCTGCCTTGTTGATTCAAGCAGGTTTTCGGGGTAATAAAGCACACCGAAAGCCTTGTCCTTTTCACAAAGGATACCCTCGGCACTGCCGTCAACAACGTTGACGTGTGTGAGCACGAGGTCTGTTTTCTTCAAGGAATCGAGGTTGAGTGTAAAGCCGTGATTCTGTGAGAAGGTTTCGGTAAGGCCGGTGAGAAGGTTGCGTACAGCATGGTTTGTGCCTCTGTGACCGGTGGAAAGCTCTTCAATTTCAGCACCGTAGCTGAGAGCAAGAAGCTGGCAGCCGAGGCCCATTGCAAAAACGGGAACCTTGCCTTTGAGAGCGTTGAGAGTTTCAGCAACAACCATTGCATCTCTCGGGTCGCCGGGGCCGCTTGAAACAACAACGCCATCGGGCTTGATGTCCATAATTTCCTGAGCGCCCGTGTCCCACGGAACAATGGTAACATTGCAACCGAATTTGTTGAGAAGGCGGACATAACTGAATCTCAGGCCGCAGTCAATAACGACCACGTTGAACTTTCTCATGGAAGTTCTGAGGTAACGCTTTGTTTTACAGCTTACGTCGCCTGCGCTTGCGCCCTCAGACTTATGAGCTTTGATTTTTTCAACTGCACAAGCCGTGTCAGTGTCTGCATTTGTGATGATTGCAAAGCAACGGCCTTTACCTCTGAGCTTACGAGCAAGCGCCCTTGTGTCAAGCCCTGAAATTGCAGGAATGCAGTTTTCCTTGAGCATACTGTCAAGACTGCTTGCGCACATACCAACAGATTCGTCAAGCTGACGCACTGCAACCGCACCGATAAGAGGTGTGCGTGAATCCTGCTCTTCCTCAGTTATGCCGATGCTTCCGATAACGGGATATGTCATAAGCACCATCTGCGAAGCATTTGCGGGGTCATAAAATACCTCCTGATATCCCGCCATAGAGGTGTTAAAAACAATTTCACACACTCTTTCGCAATCAAAGCCGAAGCCTTCACCGAAATATTCGCTTCCATCTTCAAGTACGATTTTTTTGTTCAGTTCTCCTGCCATACTATACCGCCTTTCACCATTGTCATTTTACATTTTCCGTAAAGTGTCAAGCCCTCAAAAGGTGTGCTTCTGCCCATTGACAAAAACTCGTTCGGGTTGACCTCATAGCTTTCGTTCAAATCGTACACACAAAAATCTGCAGAATTGCCGACTGCAATATCACAGCCAATGCCAAAAATCTTCTGTGCATTCGTGTTCATCAGTTCAACTGTTTTTTCAAGGGAGATGTAACCGCCCTTAACCATATAAGTATACACCGCCGGAAACGAAGTTTCAAGACCTACAACACCCATTAAACTGTTTTTTAAACCGCCGTTTTTCTCTTCTGCACTATGGGGTGCGTGGTCGGTTGCAATCAGGTCAATTGTGCCGTCACATATACCCTGAATCAGAGCCTCGCGGTCTGCCGCAGAGCGTATGGGCGGATTCATTTTGAACCTGCCGTTTTCCTTAAGCATACTGTCGTCAAACACAAGATAATGTGGTGCTGTTTCGCACGTTACGGGCAAGCCCTCCGCCTTGGCTTTCCTGATGAGCTCAACACTTTCCTTGGCTGAGATGTGGCAAACGTGATAACGGCAACCCGTCTGACGTACAAGTTCGATATCTCTTTCAATCTGTTTCCACTCGCTCTCACTGCAGATGCCCTTATGACCGTTCTTCTTTGCATATTCACCGTCGTGGATATATCCGCCGAAAAGCAGAGAGTTATCTTCGCAGTGTGCGGCAATAACCTTTCCGAGTGACTTTGCTTTGAGCATTGCTTCTTTCATCAGCTCAGGCGTTTGTATTCCGCTTCCGTCGTCGGTGAAAGCAACGGCGTTTTCTGCCATACCTTCCATGTCGGAAAGCGTTTCGCCTTTTCTGCCCTCGGTGATTGTGCCGTAGGGGTACACGTTGACAATCGCGTTACTGCTGATGATGTCGAGCTGCTGCTGTAAGGTTTCGGCGCAATCGGGCGCAGGGTTGAGGTTGGGCATTGAACACACCGATGTGAAGCCACCCCTTGCCGCCGCTGCAGTGCCTGAAGTAATGTCCTCTTTATAAGAAAAACCCGGCTCTCTCAAATGCACGTGAACATCTGATAAACCGGGAAGAAGAATACAATTGTCAAAAGAAAAAACAACATCACTGTCATCAGCGGGAAGAAACGCCGAAATATCGGTAACGACTCCGTTACCAACACGAATGTCAACATGCTGAAACTTTCCGTTTGTGAATACATTTGCATTCTTTATGATGAAGTTCAACATTACCACTCCTGTTCTTTCGGTATAAAAAATCCTGCCGAGCAGACGGCAGGATTAAAGGCATTTTTGAGCCCTCACACGCGGTGTATATCGGGTGAACAATGCATAAACCTCGCCGACGTTCTGCCGTGCTGAAAGATTTTATTCATTATACCCGATATACTGCGGTGTGTCAATGGAAAAATTGCTGTATGTGCGCAATATTTTGCGCATTTTTTTGGTCAAATATTTAACCGATGTAGTTGAGAGGATTATACGTTCTGCCGTTGATGATAACTTCAAAGTGCAGATGGTTACCCGTTGAGTTACCTGTGGTGCCGATTCTTCCTATCTGCTGACCTCGGCTGACCCTTGAGCCAACGCGTACGGATAGCGAGCCGCTACGCATGTGAGCGTACCTCGTTTTTACTCCGCCGCCGTGGTCAATAACAACACAGTTACCGTAGCCGCCACTGTAGCCCGCGGAAACAACAGTACCCGACTGTGCCGCAACAACAGGAAGACCGCCCGAATTACCGCCTGAACGCACGATGTCAACGCCTGAGTGGAAGCCGCGTCTGCCTCTGAGTGTTCTGTAGCCGTATCTTGACGAAATCTTGTATGCACCTACGGCAGGCCAGCAGAAACCATATTTTGAGGTGGAGCCCTGATAAATCTGGCTTGATGCCGAGGATGAGCCCGAATAGCTGGGCGCAGACTTCGTACCGACATAGATAATCTCGTCAACCGGCTCTTTGACGGTTTTGCTTGAAATAAGCGAGGCGTAGGTCTGAACGCCGTCGATGTATGTGACAAGCTCTGTAACAAGTCTTGAACCGTTTGAACCGCGCTGAACGGTTTTGGTTGTACCCTTATAAAGCGTGGAGCTGTCTTTCCTTACGGTTGAATATGCAATAGATTCGGTTCTCTGCTCAGTCTTCATAACCTTGACGCGAACAAAGTTGACCTCCTGAGAAACGAGGAAAACGTCGCCGATATAAATGCGGTTTTCGCTTGCTTTGGGGTTGAGCTTGAGAAGCTCTTTTGTGGTGAGGTTATATTTTGCCGCAATACCCGAAATCGTGTCGCCGCTTTTTACGGTGTAATAAACTGCGGCTGTCTTTTCCGACATAACCGTCTGCTTAAGCTTTGCTGTGTCCCAGATGACGTTTTCCGTGTCGGCATAAAGACCTTGAACATACTCAATTTCTTCAACAAAAGCAACAATGTCATCGGCAGCCGCTTTGGCTTCGTACGGCTCAAGTATACTGTCAAAAACAGTTACGGCATCTGCCTCGTTTTTGACCGCGCAAAGAAATTCACCGTCGATGTAAATACCGCATGCCTGAACGTAGTCAACGTCGGTATTTGCAATCAATCTGTCGCTGATAACAGATGCGTCGGAAAGCTTGTTAAGGGTAACTCGCTTGATTGAATAAACGGCATCACCGAATTTTTCGGAGCTTGTGCCGCCGACTGAGAGGAGATTGAGCGCCGTGTTTTTGGCGTCGTTAAACACCTGCTCGTTTTCAACGTAGCCTACAACGTTGCCGTTGTAAGTAACTTCAAGCGCGTAGGTCGTGTTGTTTCTGTATTCAACGGAAGAAACAAGCACAAGCACTGCAATTATGGGAAACGCCGTATTGAAAACTGTGCGCCAGAATCTGTTGTGGCGCTTGAAAGAATACAGAACGTATCTCGCCAACGCCTTTGCAACAGGGAAACTTCGTTTTCCGTTGAGCTTTTTGGCGTTTGTTCTGACAAATTTTGCCTCAGCAAAGAATTTCATAAAATCTTTGAGAGTTGTTTTAGGCATAAGCATAATCTTCCTCTGCAGCTTGCGAAGCCATTTTGTAACGGCAACACCGGCCCTTTTGAGAGGAAATGAAACGAGGTTGCGGATTTTGTTGCCGTAATAGGCAAAGAACTCAACGGTTACTCGGCCGATGAATTGCGCAAATTCATATAGATATGACACGCCCAATGTAATCACGGATACTGCCATAAGCAGAATGTCAACCGCTCCGCCGTTTGTGAGAGAAGGCTTTTCGGTTGAGGCGGCGGCAACTTCCTGCTTCTGCACCTCACCTTCAGCACCGACTGTATCATCAGTGTTTTCGTCAACCGTGTTGTCATTTTCTTCGGTGTCATCTTCTTCAACGTCGGCTTCTTCATCCTGCACCCTGCCGTATTTTGCACGAAGCTGAGCAAAAACATCTTCAAGCGCAGGCAATTTATCCATATCTGTGCTGATTATAAAGCCGTCGTCTTTCTGCAAATCGGGCTGAACTCCCTGAGCGGATTCATCAAAATCTTCATCCATCGGAATGATGATTTCCTCGTCTGTATTATTGCTGAACAACGGATATGAAAAATCGTAATTAAGTGCATTTGCGGGATTGAACAACGGGTTGCCGCCCCTTTTTCTATTGTCAGGCAAGCGAATCACCTCTTATCGTAATGCAAGCATAGTTGTATGTATTATACACCATTGTGCTGAAAAATGCAAGTTTTCTGCTTTTTAAGCGCATTACGTGCTCTCAGTGTGCCGTTTTAAGTGTGTGTTTCACTTGACACGGCAATGCCGAATTGTTATGATTAGAGCATGATTTTTCAAAGCTGAAAGGTGTAAATTGAATTGAAATTTCTCATACACACACTCGGTTGCAAGGTCAACCACTATGAAAGCTGCATGATAAGAGAGCAACTTATCGCGGCGGGTCACACGCCGTGCAACGAGGACGGGAATCCCGACATTGTTGTGGTCAACTCCTGCACGGTCACCTCGGTTGCTGACAAAAAATCTCTGCGCGCAGTACGGCACTTCAAGCGCAACGGTGCACGTGTTGTTGCGCTCACAGGCTGTGTACCTCAGGCATATCCTGAAACTGCGCTTGCAACCAAGGAAGCCGACATTGTTGCAGGCAACAAAACAAATGTAAAGCTTGTCAGTGCAATTGAAGCTTTCCTCAAAAGCAACGAGCGCACGGAAATACTCGAAGAACACCTCAGCGGTGACAAATTCATTCCCTGCAGTGTGACGAGTTTTGCGGAAAGAACACGCGCAAACATCAAAATTCAAGACGGATGCAACCGCTTTTGCTCTTACTGTGCAATACCTGCCGCCAGAGGCCGCTCGCGCTCAAAACAGCTTGCAGACATTGAAGCTGAACTTAGTGCAATTGCTGAGGCAGGATATAAGGAGGTTGTTTTCACGGGCATCAACCTTTCATCCTTCGGCAGAGACACGGGCTGTGACCTTGCAGACGCCGTCAGACTCGCATGCAACACAGAAGGCATTGAACGCGTAAGGTTAGGCTCACTTGAACCCGACCACATCACTGACGAAATGATTGAGCGGTTGCTTGATGCAGACGGCAGCACAAACAAGCTCTGCCCCCAATTCCACATTTCACTGCAGAGCGGATGCGACTCAACGCTGAAAAGAATGAACCGCCATTATGACACGGCGGAATTTGAGCATCTGTGCAAAAAGCTCAGAAGCACATTTAAAAACTGCACCCTTACAACCGACGTTATGACAGGTTTTCCCGGGGAAAGTGAAAGTGACTTTGAAACAAGCCTTGGTTTCGTTGAAAAAATCGGGTTTGAAAAAATCCACGTTTTCCCCTATTCACCGCGAGAAAACACCCGTGCATACACAATGCCCGACCTACCCGAAAAAGCCGTAAGAGAAGGCAGATGCAAAAAAATGATTGCCGTAGGAGATACCGTCAGACTCCGTTACTTCAATTCACTCATTGGCAAAACCGTAAACGTACTTTTTGAAACAACCGAAAAAGACGGCACAATTTCGGGTTACACCGAAAACTATACCCCTGTAAAAGCAAAAGCGCCGCAGACACTGTGCGGCACTTCGGTTGAATGTGAAATTATCGGTACGGAAGATGATTTCTGCATAGGAAAACTTAAACAAGAATAAATTTCTGTGTCATCTCAAGTCCGCACGGTCTTGCAACGGGTGAACACAAAGCAAACAGATCCCCCGCTTTGCATTCAAGCTCGAATGTACGGCGGGATTTTTCATTGAGCGAATCAAAATCACTGCAACGCGCAACAATGGGAAGTGCCGCTGTTTTTTTTGCTTTGCTGAGAATTTCAACACCCCTTGAGTTCGCCGCAATCACACGGATATACGGCGGTATACCTTGAGAATCACATGCGGCAATACCAAGGAAAAGGCTGAGTATAACGCGGCGGATTTTTGCATGTGTGTAACGCTTTGTTTTAACCAGCGAGTAAAGCTCGTCGAGGCTTGCCGCTTTCCGTACGGCATCATAGATGCGGTTTTCAAGCCCTTGTGTTACATCCGGCGCTTGCGCAATTTCCCCAACTGACATTGTGCGCAGTTTTGCAAGCACTGCCCTTTCAACGTTTTTCACGTCGCAGGGAGCAAACCCGTCATCGAGAAGTTGGGTGGCAGTAGCGGCGGCTTTTTCAGGCATGAGTGAGCTGAAATTTGCTCCATCCTTCATCAGTATGCGTATCTCCATTGCAGACGCGCCTCCGTCGTGCTTTGAGGTGCGCCTTACTGCGAACGGTACGATTGAACTGTTCATTTCTTTGAGAGCGCGCAGATATTCAATATTGAGCGTGTCGTTCGGGGATGCAAAAAGAAGTGCAGCTTCTTCACCGAGCACAAGCGACACCGCCTTTTCAACCGCAGACGGATAGCTCAAACCGCTTGCAACGTGTTCTTTAACGAGCGCAACTGTTTTCTCATCATCCATAGCTGCGGCACATTTTTCAATGCTCTTTACATCTGCGCTCTCAGAGCCGAAGGATATCATATCAACACAGCCGAGTGCATTGAGAATACCTACCGCTCCGCGTGCAAACGTCTGCGCAGAGCTCATAGCCCATGCAACCGGCAATTCAACAACAAGGTCTGCACCGTTTTCAACTGCCATGCTTGCGCGCTGAGCTTTGGGCAGACAAGCTGCCTCGCCTCTTTGCACAAAGTTGCCCGACATCACGCACACAACGTGCGTTGCACCGTTTTTTCTTGTCTGCTCAATCTGGTACTGATGTCCTGAATGAAACGGATTGTATTCACAAACGATACCCGCAGTTTTCAAAACAATACCGCCTTTCAAAAAATAAATGGCAAAAGCCCTTGAAACAATTTCAGTTATGTTATATAATACATTGGTTTTAAATATTTGACAAGTGTTTCCTCAAGAAACACAAGAAAGGAAATTGGTGTTAAACATGAAAATTCTTGTTATCAACGCAGGCAGCTCATCTCTTAAGTATCAGCTCATCGACATGGACGGCGAAAAGCTCCTTGCAAAAGGCAACTGCGAGCGTATCGGCATCGACGGTCTCATCGGCGGCAGCACAGCCGACGGCAAAAAGTTCCAGGCTAACATCGACATGCCCAACCACACTGCCGCTTTCTATGTTGTAAAGCAGTATCTCACCGAAGGCGAATACAAGGTTATTGACGACCTGTCCGAAATCACCGCAGTAGGTCACAGAATCGTTCAGGGCGGCTCACTCTTCAAGGAGAGCACCCTCGTCACAGAAGAAGTTATTGACGGCATTGAAAGCCTTTGCGATCTTGCTCCCCTTCACAACCCTGCACACATTCAGGGCATCAGAGCCTGCCGCGAGGTTTTCGGTCCCGAAGTACCCGAAGTTGTTGTTTTCGACAATGCATTCCACAGCACAATGCCTGCAGAAGCATACATGTTCGGTATTCCCTATGAATACTATGAGAAGTACAAGGTCAGACGCTACGGCTTCCACGGCACATCCCACCGCTACATCAGCGCAAGATGCGCAGAGCTTATGGGCAAAGACATCAAGGATCTCAAAATTGTTACCTGCCACCTCGGCAACGGCTCATCAATCACCGCTGTTAAAGACGGCATCTGCATCGATACCAGCATGGGTCTCACTCCCCTTGACGGCTTCATGATGGGCACACGTACAGGCGCAGTTGACCCCTCAGTTATCTTCTACCTGCAGAACAAGGAAGGCTGGACTCCCTCCGAAACAGACACAATCTTCAACAAGAAGTCCGGAGTTCTCGGCATTTCAGGCGTTTCAAGCGACGACAGAGACGTACTTGCAGCCGCTGAAGAAGGCAACGAAAGAGCCATTCTTGCAAGAAAGATGCAGCAGTATCAGATCCGCAAAACAATCGGCGCATACGTTGCCGCAATGGATGGCGTTGATGCAATTGTGTTTGCAGGCGGTCTTGGTGAAAACACTGTTGACCTGAGAAGCAACGTTTGCAACAACCTCAGCTACCTCGGCGTTGAAATTGATGAAGCACAGAACGAGGTTCTGCGCAAGGGCAAGGAAGGCGAACTTTCAACCGCAAATTCAAAGGTTAAGGTTTTCGTAATTCCCACCGAAGAAGAACTCATGATTGCAAGAGACACAAAAGCAATTGTTGAGGCTCTTTAATCTTAAACATAACCTTACATAAGAAAAGAAATCCGCAAGGCATATGCAGAGGGTTGCTAAGGACAGTTTATAAAAACAGTCATTTAGATACCGTGCATTGCAGAAGGAAAAGAAATAACCAAGAGAGATTAAAATCTTTCTTGGTTTTCTTTTTTATTGATATTTGCACATTCGACAAATCCTTCTTTAATTTGTACAATGTAAGTACAAAATTTAAAGGAGGACTTTTTATGTCAAACAAAAACACTATCAGTTATCGCCGTGTTGGAGATTTCAACATTCCTAACCTCATATTACCACCCGAAGAAGCAAGTATTACCCTTGGTAAATGGGGTATGTTGTACAAAGATTATCTGCTAAAAAACAAAAAGGTATTATTTACAACACTACTTACCCAAGGCAGACTGTATCAACAATGTGCCGAGGTTGAAAAGCAGGCTCGTGAGATGTATGACACTCTCATAGAGCAGATGAAAGAAACTGAAGGTGTAACCGAGCAACTGAAAGAGGAAAATCAGATGGAGTGGGTATGTCGTATGCAAAACATTGAGGCAAGAGCAAGAGAAGTTGTTACAACAGAATTAATATACAACTAAATAATCTATGGCATAACAATTAGCAAAAAAGTAGTCAGCAGATTTCTGTTGACTACTTTTGCTTTGTTATTATTTTTTATCTAAAAAACTTGCCGCAAACATTCAAATCAATATTCAATGCACAATTTCTACAGATGTTGTTTTTGCTACATTTTGAACATATTGTATTCTGCTTCAATCGAAACATTTCAAAGTTTGTTGAGTTCCATGCATCTTCAATAGAAAACTTTGATAAATCAACAGAATAAGTATCACAATCATGACCAAAAGAACATGGATATGCAATCAAATCACAATCTATGTACATGGAAAATCGTGCAGCTTCACAGAATTCGAGAGACTCTGTGGCAACGGTTGAACAAAAATTTAATACCGCAGGGGTTTGGCATGAATCAAAGCCGATTTTAAAATCAGTTGTATTGTTGGTAACTAAGTCTAAAAACTCTAAATATCTTGGGTCATTTGCAGTTAACATCTTATCTTTAGATGCCAAGCCTACAGGTTTATACAGCAGAAATACTATTGCGTTTATTCCGGCAGGAAACAAATTGTTTTTTAGTCTAAAAATGACTTCGTCTATATTTTGAGCAGAAATGACATAATGTATGTTGGTAATGCAATCGCAAGTAACAAGTTTTTGGATTGTTGATATAGTATTCATATTTGTTTCAAAACCATTTTTATTTAGTGTTGAATAAAATGATACCGCAACTGCACCGCAATATGTTTTAATCAATTTAATTTCATACTCAGAAATGTTATAACCACTTGTAGTTAAATTGGGGACAATATTATTATCTCGTGTGAGTTTTAATATTTGCTCAAAATTTTCGTGCTTATTAGGGTCTCCTGCCCCACCTAATGCAACTTGAAAACACTTGTTTTTGCACTGAGAAATTATTGCTTCATATTTTTCAACAGGCATATTGTTTCTTTGACGTGATGTCGCGTTTTGATAACAATCTATACCTGCTTTTGCACAAATACCTGACAAACCAGCATGACAAGTTCCCATAATACCAATATCTATTAATTCAGGAAAAGAACGCATATTGGGTTCCTCTGCGGTCTCCACACCATTTTTAATGATATTTGTACGCATTAAGGTTCCGTTTTCTTGATTAAAAAACTCTATAAAATTATACTTTGGGTCTTTATAATACAGCATAATTTCACCAACTGCAGTTTAAACCGTTCATATAGAAATCTTTATCATCAATTTCAAATCGGTCTGTTGTCATAAAAGAAGTTAAACAACTGTCATCACTGTTGATATGACCAAGATATGTATAGAATCCTTTTTGAGTTAATTCTTTATATTTCTTTGCAGTTTCTTCACCAAAAATTTCTAAGACAGTATCATAGTCTATCTTCTCAACATCAAACCAACGAACGCCACTTTCTGTGCCACTGAGTAAATCGGTTGATAAATCTGAACCTAAAGATAGGATTTTTGATGATTTACTGAATCCAAGTTTTTTATAAAGATAATCGTGCGTTAACTCTTTTTTTGAAATTATAATATAATTCGTTGAGGAACTATTTGTTACAAAACCATCTCTAATCTTCAATATAACTTCCTCCTAAGAATTTTATAATTGTTTCTCTGAATTTTTCATCATACATCATATTCTCTAAGCCACCATCTTCCGTTAAACGTAAATTTTTATAGAACAATAAATATTTGTTTATACGGTTAATTTCATCAATAAAAAAATTATACTTTCTAAGCAAAAAGTCCTCGTAAGAATCAAATTCATGTTTGTAATATTTCAAATATTCAATAAAGAGAGAAGATGCACCCATGCAATAGTAGTCATAAATTCGCTCTATGACGCTTCCGGCATAACTATTTCTTTTTACGCCAAAATAGTGCATTATTAAAAATCTATTTACATAATATTTCTTGATAAAGAACCCGGATTTATCATTAATCACCATATAAATCGGCAACCCCCGTTTCTAACGATTTTAAGAATTCCTTTAAATCCTCAATCATTAAAGGTTGAGCTAAAAGTCTTTCTTTTATTTTATCTAAATCATCAATCAATTCTGAAGACTTCACTCTTTCTTTTAATGAATCAAAAACCTTTGTATCCAAAGCAAACTCTTTAAATTCATAAAGCAAATTTTCATCGGATTCTATTGTTGCAATTAGCAATAAAAACTGTTTTAACTCAAATGAAAAATCTCCTTTTGCTTGTTTAAGTGCATCTAAAAAATCACATAACCCCTCAATTTGCCTTGGCTCATTTGACGACATATAAGAATAGAATTTTCGCTTATCATTAAAGAAAGCATTGATAATTTTACAAATTTCTTCATATGAATGATTATTTAAAAGGATTTCCAAAGCAAGAGAAATATCCGGCGTGTTATCTGTGTATTCATTTTGAAGTAAAATATAAAAAATTCGCCAAAACGTAAGCGGATTTTTAATTATGTATTTTGAAACATAGTCTAATTCAAAATCCTTTAAATCAGAAAAATCTGTAAATATTAGTGACATACCAATATTATTAAACAAGCGCTTCTCTTCCCTGTAGCCTCTATAGTTATATATGTTTACAGCATCTGAAGAACCGTATTTTTCAAGTATTAATATACAGGCATCATCATTTTGTGTCTTTTTTAAGTAATAATAGGAATATTTCAAAACACCTTCAAGAGGAGATTGTTTTTCTTTGAATATAGTTTCTAAAAACGAAAAAAGTGATGCGAAAGATTTATCCTGTTCATCTTCAGCTGTTATCAGTAAATAGCGGGACAAACAGAAATCTCTAAGCTCATCAAAAACAAAATATATTACTTCATATGTTCTTTCGGTAATGTCTGTACCCTCTACAAGTTTTCTGCTGATAATCAAATTGTTATCCAAACAGTTTTGAAATGTTTCTAAATCTTTTGATGATAAGCCTAAATCTGCAATTTTTACGCTATCAAAATTCAAAGAATCTACCATAAGTTTTGAGATATTATTCATTATTTTATGCAAATCTAAACCTACAGTTTTTGAATAAATCATATCAATGTACATTTTATATATCTCTGCGTTTCGTAATTCAAGATTGCACTTTTCTTGATTAGAATTAACCTCAAAGAATATTCGCATTAACAGAAGAGAATTCAACAGTCTATCCTTTATATACTTTGGCAAATGGGTATGCATGTTGTAATATTCAGAATAAACTGAAAATATTTTTTCTTTTGCCCTTTCATCATAATGGATTTCATCGAGTTTCAATTTATATGGTTGAGATTCGCAACTATTAAAATACTGACTATATCTTGAGTCAAAATATTCACTTCGACAAGACAAAATAAATTTTATTCGCTTATATTTTGAAAAATCATCTAAAAGAGAACCTAAAGATTCAACAAAAGCATCTCTGTCATTTTCGTTTATAGCATCAATGATAATAAAGAAGTGTTTTCTGCGTAAGAACAAGAGACAATCGTAGATTCTTAAAAATAAAGCACTGTGATTATGTATATTTTTTACAAAAGGAAGCTTATTAACGATATAATCTGAACAATTAGTATTAATATCTCGTGCATTAATTAAAAGACAGGGTAGTTTTATTTTAATTAGCATTTCTGATAATCTGCAAAGCAAATTTGTTTTTCCATTTCCTGCACTGCCAATAACAATTAGATTTTTGGCTTTTATTAAATCAATAAGAAGTTCGCATTGTTTTAACGCATCAGTTCTATAATATATTAATTGACGCATATGAAAAAATGCTTCTCTGTTATCGTCCTCAGCCTTTGTTTTGTATGTTCTAATATTTTCTAATTCGTTATGAGCCTTTGAAATTTTGCTTTTAATAGTTTCAGTTTTTTGCAATAAAAACAACTTGCTTTTAATGTTAGTGTTTAAGGTTTTGAGGATTACTTTGCCATCATAGCCTTTAAAAACTGTATTATAACATCTAATAATTCGTTTTTTCCATTTGTTGCTATATGTAAAATAGCGCAAGTATTCCATTGCTTCGCTTAACTCAATATAAATCTGCGGTATATATTTCCCGTCAGAAATGAAAAAATCAACCTGCTTTTTTGTGCTTTTATTTATCTTTTTTCGGAATGTTAATAACAACCATACAAAAAGTACTACTATTATTGCAACAGATATTATCCCGCAAATCGTATCAAAATTACCGATAAAATCAAGAATATCAGTAAATGATGGCGTTGTATTCTGTGTTGTATCACTGTTCAAAATTATATCTCCATTCTATTTGTAATTATAATCCATTTTATTATAACATAGTGATTAGTTTTTTTCAAACGAAACATTGACTTGCTTGGTCAGAAATGATATACTTATAAAAAACTTAGAAAGGCAGGTGGACAAAATGATGATGAATCTTAATCTTATGATGAGGAGAGGCATTTTGTCCGTTTGCGATTGATACAAAAAATCTTTCTAAACTTACAGGCATCTCCGCGAACTGACGGAGGTGCTTATTTTTTTACAGGAGTAACGAGTGTAATGAGTACAACAATCAAAAAAGTAACATCGAGCGAAAAAGATACCCTTGCAAATCTTCTCGAAAAATATAACTATGAATTTTCACAGTACGATAAAAGACAGTTCAACAGCAACGGTTTGTTCGGTTATAAATATTTGAACAATTATTTTACGGAAGAAAGCAGACATGCCTATTTTATTTATGTTGATTGTACTCTTGCCGGCTTTGCTTTGATTAATAAATATAAAGAATGCGAAAGACCTATTGATTGGTCAATGGCTGAGTTTTTTGTTTCATATAATTTCAGACGGCAAGGAGTAGCAACAGAAGCTGTCAGACAGATTTTTAATCTTCATAAAGGCTTTTGGCACATAAAGTATCACAAGGATAATATTGCAAGTGCTGTTTTATGGAACAAGGTTGCAAAGATGTATGACAGTAATATTGAGCTTTGTATAGGTGATGAGCCTTTCGGTGACGGTACAGAATCAAGCGTATTGTATTTTGAAGTGAAATAACAGGAGAAAATTTATGAACTACCCTAAAATGATAATATTCGACTATGGTCACACGCTTTTATATGAGCCTGATTGGAATACTGACCGAGGCAACGAAGCTCTTTTAAAATACGCTGTAAAGAATCCTAATAACTGTACTGTTGAGGATATAACCAAAGGTGCAGAGCTTATCTTTGGTGAACATGTTGCAAAGGTGCGAATGCAGGGTTATGACATCAGCGGACAGATTGCAAATAGAACGCTTTACGACTATCTTGGCATAGAATTTTCGTTATCTCCTGTGGAAATGGAAACTGTGTTTTGGGATAACGCGTCATCAGGTGCAATTATGCCCGGTGCCGACAAGTTACTCGATTATCTTAATGAAAACGGTATCAGAACAGCAGTTATCAGTAATCTTTTATGGTCGGGAGATGCACTTACAAAGAGACTTAATAGACTTCTGCCAAATAATAAGTTTGAATTTGTTATGACATCAAGTGATTATTTTATCTGCAAGCCTAATCGCATATTGTTTGATATTGCGCTTCAAAAAGCAGAACTTTCTGCAGAAGATGTATGGTATTGCGGCGATAATCCTCAAAATGATGTTGAGGGTGCAGCGCAGGTTGGTATCTACCCCATATGGTATGATAATTCCATTGACAAGGATTACATAGACAGAGCAAATGAAAAACAGCCACAATGTGACCATTTGTATATTCACGAGTGGGATGAAATGATGGAGGTGTTAAAAAGTTGAAAAAAGGAGCAAAAATAATTATACTAAATATAGAAATTTTTATCACGAGTCCATAAAAGAAAATCAGAGAGAAGATTTAGAAATCTTCTCTCAACCTATGGTATAAAGGATTTGAATTTTTATAATGTATTTTAAGTTTTTTTACTATGTAGCTGTTCGTGTATAAAAAAGATTTCTCATTCTTTTGTGTAATGTATATGTGCTTTATAATATTTATGGATAAGAAACAGGATAACCGAAATGGAAAAGAATGCAAAAATCAATCTAGATATTAAGCTGCTTTCTATATAAGACTCACCAATTATATTGATAATATCAATTGTGTTGTTTTCAATACATCTGCTAATTACAAAAAGTATTTTATCAACATTTGCTAAAATCAAACTAGAAACTGAAATAATTAAAAGAATAGAAGGTGCAGGAGATAAGAAAAATCGTTTAAAAATAAGCGAAATAGCATTCCCGTTAATGTATCTTATTGGAGTATCTATTGCTGATAGTATAATCAATAATTCATTTCTATCATTGTTGCTTAAAAATGCATTAGACATAATATCCGATTTTAGATCATTAATAATGTCATAAATACTAAAATAAGGATGTGCTAATTGGTGTTCTCTTATTTTCGATTGATATACAGACGCAATATCCTCATAATTAAGGCTGCGTGTTGAACTAAGCTTATAGGAAACCGTTTTAATTATATCCAACCTAGCTTTTTCACTTGTTGCATGATTTGTTTTCCTTGAAAAATAAATAGCTAACGGAATGCTGATTATAGAAGCGATTGCGCTAATTACTTGTAATATATTGTCCATCTTTAAAAACCTCATAATGCTTTTGAATTTATAATGTTGTTTCTTTAGAGAATTAATATTGATAAAAACAATAAATCGAAACTTGATGAAACTGTTGTTAATTATATTATTTCGATAAACTGTTGACATTCTCTGTTTCATAAAATGCTTTTAATGATTCTTAAAAAACTGCTTGGTAATTATAGTTTTAGCAAATACATTATTAACGAGTTTGCTACTAAATACAATAAAAAACACAAAAACGTTCTATTTTTTTGCAAAAACGCATATTTTGTCGAATCTTGTTTAGAAGGAGATTAGAATGAGAGAATTTATAAAAGGTATGGATTTATGCGAAGGCTTTTTCAATGAACATGCAAAACCGATTATTGAAGAGCACTTCCCCAATTTAAAATACTCAGCCGGGTTAATTGGCTACGGCTCTGATGTGTTGGGTTATGATGATGTAGTTTCTACTGACCATATGTGGGGCCCTCGTTTTTATTTGTTTTTGAGTGAAACTGATATTTCAATGAAGAATGATATCATAAATGCATTATCTGAAAATTTACCCTATACATACAAAGGTTACAGTGTTAATTTCACCAAACCCGACCCAAATGATTGCGGTGTTCAGCATCCTGAATTTATAACCGAAGGTAAGGTTAATCCATTGGTGTTTATACACACTTTTGATGAGTACCTGAACGAGCAACTTGGCACAGCAGATTTAGATAATATTTCACCCTTTCAATGGCTTGCTTTTTCGGAACACAGACTATTATCATTGGCATCAGGCAAGTTCTTTGTTGATGGTCTTAACTGTTCAGAGAAAGTCAAAAAAATTAAGTACTATCCCAATGAGGTCAAATTATATATGATTGCTTCTAATTGGGAGACAATTGCGTCAGAACAGGCATTTGTAAAGCGTTGTGGTGACTGTGGTGATGAGATAGGCTCACAACTTGTCTGTGCAAGAATTGCAGAACGCCTGATGAGATTATGTTTCTTGTATAAAGATACCTATGCTCCTTATAGTAAGTGGTTTGGAACGGCTTTCAACCATCTTGATATTGATGAAAGTATAAAACAAACAATTCAGACCGCACTTTCAGCAAATGCTTTATCCAAACGTGAAGATAACATCGTAAAGGCTCAGGCTATGGTTGCTGATATGCACAACGCAAGCGGTTTGACAGATGTTGTTGACTATGAAATTGAAAGCTATTTCGGCAGAGATATTAAAGTCATTTTTGCAGATAAATTTGCTGAAA
>JAZNQF010000003.1:0-40579 GCA_045590055.1 Acutalibacteraceae bacterium | reverse complement strand
AAACAGAAATTAAAACTTGAAGCTTATGTGTACCATAAAAGCCCGGTCAAGCTGTCAGACTGCCGAGAAAGGTCAAAACAATGCGAAAATCGTACAAAGTTCGATGCTTTGTACGATTTTTCACGTATGTACAAGTCTACGCTTTTCCGTTTTCTTATTTTGAAAAAACAGGATTGTTGTTCTTGTGCTTTTATCGGCAGTCTGAGGGGCAGGGTGAAAACTCTGTCGCTTGGTGTTTGTATTCGGATAAAGCAGGTTGCCGCATCAGCGCCCGCCGCCGCAAGCAGCTCCTGCAAGGCGGTTGAAAATCAGGTGCGGCTGCATATCTAAGCGCGCATGCTGAGGCAAGCCGCATGCCCGTGAGCTGCTTCGGGCTTTTGCATGCACGACGGCATGGTTGGTCTGAGGCAAAGCTTCGGGCGGCATGCAAAGAGCCTGCCCGCGTACGCGGGCACGGCGGCGGTGTTCCCGTTACCCGAAGTGTCGGAAAACGATGTGCAAAAACACCCCGATGTCACTTGAAACATCGGGGTGCGGTCATCAGTATGGATTATATAACTCTGACTCTGATAACGTTCTTGTCATTTGCGAGCTCTTCAACAAGCTTTCTGTCAATTTCGCCGTTGAAGTCGAGCATGGTGTAGGCGATGTCGCCTCTTGATTTGTTGACAAGGTTTTCAATATTAAGACCTGCGGCTGTGATTTTCTCAGTGATAAAGCCGAGAATACCGGGCTTGTTGTAATGGAAAACGGTGAGTCTGTCTCCATCTGCGCGGGGGAAGGATACTGAAGGCATGTTAACGGAGTTTACAATATTGCCGTTTTCAAGATAGTCAATAATCTGGCTTGATGCCATCTCTGCGCAGTTTTGGTCAGCTTCGGGTGTACCTGCACCAAGGTGAGGTGTGCAGAAAACCTTCTTATTGTCAAGCTGAGCGGCAGTGGGGAAATCTGTGGCATAAGATGCGATTTTACCTGTGTTGAGAGCCTCAATGAGAGCTTCATCATTAACAACGGGGCCTCTTGCAAAGTTGACAAGGTGAACGCCGTCTTTCATTTTTTCAATTGCCTGTGCATCAATATAATCCTTTGTTTCGGAATTGAGCGGAACGTGAATTGAAATATAATCGCAGGATTCATAGATTTCATCAACGTTTTCAACAAAGCTCATGAATGAACGGTAGCTGTTCTTTGCCTTATTGGAAAGGTAGCAGTCATAACCGATAACATCCATGCCGAG
Source organism: Acutalibacteraceae bacterium (assembly GCA_045590055.1). GTDB lineage: Bacteria > Bacillota > Clostridia > Oscillospirales > Acutalibacteraceae > UBA6857. The sequence continues at coordinate 39,339 of JAZNQF010000003.1, read as the reverse complement.
TGCGTGGCAGGAATTTGCAACGATTGAGCCGATTGCGCCGACGCCGATAACGCCGAGCTTTTTGCCCATGATTTCGGGTCCTCTGAAAACTTCCTTGCCCTTTTCAACTGCGTTGCCGGGCTCAACGCCTGAATCCTTGAGGCCTCTTACCCAGTCGCATGCTGACATTGCATTTCTTGCAGCAACAATCATACCTGCAATTGTGAGCTCCTTAACTGCGTTTGCATTACCGCCGGGAGTATTGAAAACAACAATACCCTTCTGAGTGCATTCGTCAACGGGGATGGTGTTGACACCTGCGCCGACTCTGACAATTGCTTTGAGTTTTTCACCAAAGGGAACGTTGTGAAGCGGTTCTGAATGAACCATAATTGCATCGCCGTTGGGATTCTTTTCTTCGATAACGTACTTTTCTTCATCGTACATTGCAAGACCGGCTTTTGCAATTCTGTTATAAGTGCTTATTGTGTACATGTGTGTTTCCTCCTCACACCAAGTTTGTGCAACGGGTTATCTCCACCCGTCCAATGATAAATTACTCTAATATTAATCATATCTGCACTAAAAATCAAGCGTATGAGGCCTTTTTTATTCGATTTCGGATAATCACACAACAGACAACCCCGACGGGCGCAAATTTTTATATCTTTTTTCGACTATTCGTGGCTCACTTTTCCAACAATGTCACCTCATCTGCAATTAATCTGAAAACAGGCGCGCAGTCCTTTGAGCCGCTGATACCGTTTTCATTCATTACAACAACTATATATTCCGGCTCGTCTGCAGGGAAGAAACCGGCAAACCACGTGCGGCAGATTTCTTGCGTGTTTTCATATATACCGCTTTGCGCGGTTGCCGTTTTTCCGCCCGCAGTGGTAAAAAACGGCTTTGCGGCATTCCCCTTTTCTACTGCCGCGCTCATGAGCTTGCGCAAAAATGCACTTGTGTCAGCGCTGATTATTTTTGACGGCGCACGTGTCTGCGAGGCGGTGAAGCTACCCAAAGAATCAACTGTGCCTTTAATAAGATACGGATATCTGTATTCGCCGCCGCAAACGAGTGCAAGGTATGCCGCGGCAAGCTGTAAAGGAGAAGCAGACAGCCTGCCTTGCCCGAAGGCAAGATTTGCAAGCTCTCCGTCGAGCATCAGATCATTGAGGGTAGGCAGTGTTCCTTCTTCGCTTGTAAGTGAACTGCAAAGCGAAAGCACGGATGAAAACCCGAGGTTTTCACACAGACTCAATAAATACTCCCTGTTAAGTTGCATTGCAAGTTCAATAAAATACACGTTACACGAGCCTGCAAGAGCATCGCCCATGTCGGTTGCACCGTGACCGCTTTTCAGCCAACAGCCGAAACGGGTGTCTCCGATTTCAACACCGCCTTCGCAGTTGCTTGCAAAATGTACGTCAACTCCACTTTCAAGCGCGGCGGCAGCAATAATCGGTTTGAACACTGAGCCGACGGAATATGCGCACAACGCCTTGTTCATCAGTGGTGAATTTTCAGCGTCAAGATACTGCGCCACGTTATTCTGCTCAAAGGAAGGCGCACTTACCATTGCCGCCACCGCACCCGTTTTTGCTTCCAACACAACCACCGCACCGCTTTCAACCGTGGATTTTTCAAGAGCATTATACGCGATTTGCTGAATCTCTCTGTCAACGGTGAGCACAACACCCGACGGGTTGTTGAAGTCGTTGTCGGTTATTTTGGGCGCGGTGCCTGCAAGCACCCTGCCTGCAGCATCAATCTCATAGCTCACACTCAATGTGCCCGATGCCTGAGACAACAGCTCATCGAAGCTTTTTTCAATGCCCGAAACACCGTGCTTGCCCGCACTGTCAAGATAGCCGACAATGTGCGAGGCAATACTGTCGGTATACCTCACGGGTTGATTTGCAACAGTTAGGCCATCGGCTTGCACGTAAGTATCAAGCTCAACCACTGAAGGATAACCCTGCGAAGCACTTTGCATCACAAATTCAAAGGTCTGACGGTCAAGAAACTTCTGAAGCTCCGCCAACGCCGAAGCGGTCGGCTTGACTGCGGCAACGTTTTTTGATTCTCTGTCAACAAGAAGTTTTCCGTGAGTGTCGTATATTTTGCCACGGCTTTCGGCAAGAATCAAAGTGCGGCTTGACGTTGAGGTATCTGTGCGAGAATAATCACTTGCACTCAGCGACACTACGCGCCAGATACACACCATGCAAGTCAGAATGAAAAATGTGAATATTATTATCTGCCTTTTCTGCATATACTTTGGCAAACAAATCACCTCTTTATTTCTTTTTGCGGCAGAGCAGTTTATTACACATGGAAAAATTTTATCTTTTTTGCAAAAAGGTCTTGCAATTGCCGCAGAAAAGGGCTACAATATGAATTAGCACTCCCAAGTTGAGAGTGCTAATGTTATAAAAACAATTTTTTTAGGAGGAATAAATCATGACACTCAAACCGCTTACCGACCGCGTTGTGCTCAAGGCGGCCGAGGTTGAGGAAACCACAAAGGGCGGCCTTATCCTTGCAACATCCGCCCAGGAAAAGCCCCAATTTGCCGAGGTAGTGGCAGTAGGCCCCGGCGGCATTGTTGACGGCAATGAAGTTGAAATGTACGTTAAGGTTGGTGATAAGGTCATCACCGGCAAATACTCAGGCACAGAAGTTAAGCTTGACGGCGCCGAATACACCATCGTACGCCAGAGCGACATTCTCGCCATCGTAGAGTAATAGGAGGAACAGAATATGGCAAAACAGATTATTTACGGTGAAGAAGCCAGAAAGGCTCTTCAGGCCGGTATTGACAAACTCAGCAACACAGTTAAAATCACACTCGGACCCAAGGGCAGAAACGTTGTACTCGACAAGAAATACGGCGCTCCCCTCATCACAAACGACGGTGTAACCATCGCAAAGGAAATTGAACTCGAAGACGCCTTTGAAAACATGGGTGCACAGCTTGTTAAAGAAGTTGCAACAAAAACAAACGACGTTGCAGGTGACGGCACAACAACCGCCACGCTTCTTGCTCAGGCACTTGTGCGCGAAGGCATGAAGAACGTTGCCGCAGGCGCAAACCCCATGGTTGTAAGAAAGGGTATGGCAGCCGCAGTTGACGCAACAGTTGAAGCTATCAAAGCAAACTCCAGCCCCGTAACTTCACCCGAAGCAATTGCAAGAATCGCAACCGTTTCTTCCGGTGACGAATTCATCGGCAAGCTGATTGCAGAAGCAATGGAAACCGTTTCAACAGACGGTGTTATCACAATTGAAGAATCCAAAACTGCTGAAACTCACAAGGAAGTTGTTGAAGGCATGCAGTTTGACCGCGGCTACATTTCACCCTACATGGTAACAGACACAGACAAGATGGAAGCCGTACTTGATGACGCTCTCGTTCTCATCACAGACAAGAAAATCACCAACATTCAGGACCTTCTTCCCCTGCTTGAAAACATTCTCAAGTCAGGCAGAAAGCTTGTTATTATTGCTGAAGACGTTGAAGGCGAAGCCCTCGCAACCCTGCTTGTAAACAAGCTTCGCGGCACACTCACCTGTGTTGCCGTCAAGGCACCCGGCTTCGGCGACAGAAGAAAAGAAATGCTTCGCGACATCGCCATCCTCACAGGCGGCGAAGTTATCACATCCGACCTCGGCCTTGAACTCAAGGATGCAACCGTTGCTCAGCTCGGTCAGGCACATCAGATCAAGGTTACCAAGGAAAACACCATCATCGTTGACGGTGCAGGTGACAAGGACGAAATCAGCGCAAGAATTGCACAGATCAAGTCACAGATTGAAACCACAACCTCAGAGTTTGACAGAGAAAAGCTTCAGGAACGTCTTGCAAAGCTTTCAGGCGGTGTAGCGGTTATCAAGGTTGGTGCCGCAACAGAAACCGAAATGAAAGAAAAGAAGCTTCGCATTGAAGACGCTCTTGCCGCAACAAAGGCCGCAGTTGAAGAAGGCTCAGTTGCAGGCGGCGGTGTTGCACTTCTCAACGCCATCCCCGCAGTTACTGCTCTGCTTGAAAAAACAGAGGATTCCGATGAAAAGACAGGTATCCGCATTGTTCTCAAGGCACTTGAAGAGCCCGTACGTCAGATTGCCGCTAACGCAGGCCTTGAAGGCTCAGTTATCATCAACGCAATTGTTACCTCAGGTAAGGTTGGCTACGGCTTTGACTTTGCCAAGGAAACCTACGTTGACATGGCAGAACAGGGCATCCTCGACCCCACAAAGGTTACACGTTCAGCTCTCCAGAATGCGGCTTCCGTTGCATCCATGGTGCTGACAACAGAGTCCCTTGTTTCAGACATTCCCGACCCCCAGGCTGACGCAGCTGCCGCAGCAGCTATGGCTCAGCAGGCAGGCGGCATGTATTAATAACTGAATAATTGCACAAGGAGACAACCGTTGAGGTTGTCTCCTTTGTTGATTTATGGATGTTGTTTGTAACATCGCAGAAATGAATTACAAAAGTAAATCTTCCGCAGATTTTTCTTTCCAATTGAATCTTTCTTTAAAATCACTGAAACATTCTTTGCATATCCAAGTGTTCATATCTTCAGTGCAATAAAAGATACAATCTTTATCTGTCAAAGCTTTTGCTTGACAAAACATGCAATGTTCATGCCAAAAGCGTTGAATTTTCTCGCCTTCAAGAAAATCATAACCCCGATTCATTGATTCAACAAAATGCTTTGCACCTTTCTCAATTGCTTGAAAAAAGCATTTTTATCTTTATATGCAGTTTGCCAAAAGGAAGGAAATGTAATTTTATAAAGAGTTTTATCTGACAGATATGCCTCTTGTCCATTCAATCGCCAATCTGACACTGTTCAATCCCCTTTCACAACAAGTTTGCATTATTTATCACAAAAAGAGCTACTTGCAACAGACGTAAAAATCCGTCCAAGTTTTAGGGCGGATTGGTTTTGTTTTTGAGGATTACTTTATAGTTTCAAACGGATATCGTTTATTCGCTCTGTTTTTTCTTCGGGTTATAATTTATATCGAATTTTTTGCTTGCCTTCTCCAGTTTCTTGAAATCGCAAGAGATTCTTACTAAAAATTCATTTCCGTTAACAACACCAAAATATGTTTTTTGAGCATGATCTAATATATCCGCTTTCATTCTATTGCAAGTCAAAATCTGATTCTGCAACAATCTTCTGTATTTTTCGTCTTTTTCTGCGGCTATATCAAAACTGATTAATGCATCTTTATGTACGGGAATCATATTATTAAATCCCAACAGACCATATTCACCGTTTTTAAGCTTAAGTATATGTTTGCCGGATTTAATATTCGCATGGTTAGGCTTTGGTGATTCCATTGGAACAAAATATTTAAATCCACCAAAACTAAAAACCACACCAACATACGGTCTTTTGGCATTCTTGTTGTATTGAACTTTATCATCTACCCCATGTAGATATCTGATATATTTATCGTCTACTTTATAAATTCTTAGATTTTCCATTTTATACTTCTCCGCTATTTGACAAATGGCGAAACGAAACCGTTTCGCCATTTTTAAGTCCCTATTTAACGGCAAGGGATTTCCGCTTTTTTAGCTCCTATTTTTACGGCATAGGATTTCCGCTTAAGGGGGTGACATGAATTAATCATAATCACTTAATGTGGCTTCGCCACAAGAATATTATATGATGGAATCACAAAAAAATCAATAGCTATTTTTGCAAAATTAATTTCATAAAAGACAACTATAAAAAATTACGGGACACTCTCAATCAAGTGTCCCATAAACGTGATATTTTAGAAGATCATTTTCTTCATATAATTTACCGTGTAATCAACACCCTTTTCGCCGATTTCACCTCTCCATGTGCTTGAGTGCGGCTCAATGGAAAGACCTGCATCGTAGCCGTGCTTGTAAAGGATGGCAAAGAATGAACCCCAGTCAATCATGTCAAGGCCTGCGGGCGGATCATCAATGTGCTCACCGTTGACATTAACGGTGCCCTTGAGGTGAACGTGATAGAATCTGTTGCCCCATTCAACTGCTTCGCCGAGATAATCACCGCTTCCGTCGTTAAGGCAATGTGTCGGGTCATATTTAATTCCGAGCTCCTTGATGTGACCATGGATGAGCTTCCAATAGTACGGTTCAAGAACATAGTTGTTCCAATGGCAGTTGTAGGTTGCAATTTTAACGCCCTTGTCCCTGCCGTAATCAACAAGCTTCTGAAGGAACTTGATTGCCGCAGTTACGTTTTCGTATGTAGTCAGTTCGTCAACATAGTTAACACCTGTGTTGAACACACCGCAGCCTACGGCAGCGCAAACATCAATGAGAGTGTATGAGTTTTTGAGTTCTTCTTCAATTATGTTGCCGTCTTTGTCAATCTTGTCAGTACCCCAACGGCCGATTGAGCCTACCGCAACGCCTGTTTCAGCAATAAGTGCTTTCATGCTGTCGATTTTTGAATAAAGCTCATCGCAGTCAAGGCCAATGTTCCAGCAAAGCTCAATGAATTCAACACCGTGATTTTTCGCATATTCAAAGCCTTCGCGGTCACAGTTTGAAATTATACCGAGTTTCATGTGAGTTTCCCCTTTCGTTATTAATCGAAGAATACGGGCTTACCTGATTTTGCTGATTCATATACAGCTTCAAGAATCTGTGTTACAACAAGAGCCTGGCTTGCCTTTGTGGGCGGCTCCTTGTCGTTGATAACGGCGTCAAGCCATGCAATTGCCTCAAGGTCTTCGGGGTCGCTTCCGCCTGCACCCTCAAAGAAAGCAACACCGCCTGCATTGAAGCTGGGCTTTTCGATACACTGTCTGCCGTTTCTTACATAGTTGAAGCGAAGTCCGTCAAGCATATCTGCGCCTGCTTTGTCGCCGCAGATAAGGGTTTTTGCTTCGTGCGGGTCTGCGATGTTGAGCGCCCAGCTTGATTCGATGATGATTGTTGCGCCGTTTTCCATTACAACAAAGCCGAAGGCTGCATCTTCAACCGTGAACTTTTCAATGTCCCAATCGCCCCATGCATTGCCGCCTTCCTTCTGGTCGCGCAGCTTTGCAAAGGTTGTGCCGACAACCATCTTGGGCTTGTAGTTATCCATCATCCAGAGGGTGAGGTCGAGTGCGTGTGTACCGATATCGATGAGGGGACCGCCGCCCTGCTCGTACTCGTTGAGGAAAACGCCCCAGGTGGGAACTGCACGTCTTCTGAGCGCCTGTGCTTTACCGAAATAAATGTCGCCGAGGAAGCCTTCTTCACAGCAGCGCTTGAGGTAAAGGGCATCTTCTCTCCAGCGGGACTGATAGCCGATGGTGAGCTTTTTGCCTGTTCTTTCGGAAGCTTCAAGCATAGCCTTGGCTTCTGCGTATGTTTTTGCCATGGGCTTCTCGCACATAACGTGCTTACCTGCTTCAAGGGCGTCAATTGTTATGAAGCTATGTGAACGGTTGGGAGTCAGCACGTGAACAACCTCGATGCTTTCATCCTTGAGGAGTTCTTTATAGTCTGTGTATACCTTTGCGCCTTCAACGCCATATTCTTTTGCGGCCTTAACAGCTCTTTCTTCAACGATGTCACAAAAAGCGACCATTTCAGCGCCTTCAATTCTGCTGAGGGCAGGCATGTGCTTTCCGTTTGCAATGCCGCCGCAACCGATAATTCCGATTCTGACTGTTCTTTCCATAATATTTCTCCTGTGAATTATATTTTCGTTGCGCAAGTGTGCACAAGAAAATTATATACCATTAAATGTCAATTTCAATCCCTATCTTGATTTACGACATAAAAATATCAAGTGTCTTTTTTGGTTAAAATGTATAAAGAGAAAATATGCTTTCTTTATTTTGTTGAAATTTCAGGTACATTTGTGCTATTATGTCTGTTAATCGGAGAATATCCAATGTTTTTTACAGAGAAGAGGCATCACTCAAATGAAAAAAAGCGATATATACAAAAGAGAGCACAGCAACACAGAGCTTGTCAAGCGCTTTCTGCCGTACTTCAAAGGGCACAAAAAGACGGTAGCTTTCGACCTTCTGTGTGCGGCACTTACAACACTCTGCGATTTGTTTTTACCGATGATTGTAAGAGAAATAACCGACCTTGCAATCAACGACATAGGCAGCCTGACAATTATGTTTGTGCTTAAAACGGGCGGCTTTTACATACTGCTTCGCCTTATTGATGCCGCCGCAAGCTATTACATGGCAAGCGTGGGTCACATCATGGGCGCAAAAATTGAAACTGACATGCGTACCGACCTGTTTGCACATTTGCAGAAGCTCTCGTTTTCATATTATGACAACATGAAAATCGGTCAGATTATGTCGCGCATAACAAGTGACCTGTTTGATATCACGGAATTTGCGCACCACTGCCCCGAGGAGTTCTTTATTGCGGCAATCAAAATCACCGTTACCTTTGCGGTGCTTTCTTCCATCAACATCTGGCTCACCCTGCTGATTTTTGCCACGCTGCCGCTGATGGCGCTTTGCACAAGCAAATTCAGGCTCAGAATGCGCAAGGCTTTCATCGACCAGCGCCATGAGCTCGGCGAAATCAATTCTCAGGTTGAAGACAGTCTTCTTGGCATCCGAATCGTACGCTCTTTTGCAAACGAGGCAATTGAAACCGAGCGTTTCAGGAAGGGCAACAAGCGCTTTTTCACCGCAAAATCCAACGCGTACAAGCACATGGCAGGCTTCCACACAACAACAAGAGTGTTCGACGGTCTGATGTACATTCTTGTTGTAATCGCCGGCGCGTTGTTTATTATCTGGAACAAAATCACCGCTGCCGACTATGCGGCATACCTGCTTTACGTTTCAACGCTCCTCACGTCTGTGAGAAGAATTGTGGAATTCACAGAGCAGTTTGAGCGCGGACTGACGGGCGTTGAAAGATTTGCGCAGATTATGGACGCACCCGTAGAAATAGAAGACTGCGCAGATGCAAAGCCGATTGAAAAGGTCAGCGGTGCAATCCGCCTTGACAACGTCACCTTCAGTTATGACAAGGAAAAGGGCGACGTCATTTCATCACTAAGCATTGACATAAAGCCCGGAGAGCACGTTGCAGTTGTTGGCCCTTCAGGTGGCGGCAAGACCACGTTGTGCAACCTCATACCGCGCTTTTATGAAACCGAAAAGGGACAGATTTTCCTTGACGGAACAGATATTCACGATATTACCCTCAGCTCACTTCGCTCAAACATCGGCGTTGTTCAGCAGGATATCTACCTGTTCTCAGGCACGGTAAAAAGCAACATTCTTTACGGCAAGCCTGATGCAACAGACGAAGAAGTTATTGAAGCAGCAAAGCTCTCGGGTGCACACGATTTTATCGTCAAGCTTCCGCAGGGATACGACACGTATGTGGGTGAAAGAGGAGTTATGCTCTCAGGCGGACAAAAGCAACGCATAAGCATTGCACGCGTTTTCCTCAAGAATCCGCCCGTGCTTATTCTTGACGAGGCAACAAGCGCTCTGGATAATGAGAATGAACTGATTGTTCAGCAGTCACTTGCAAAGCTGGCTAACGGAAGAACAACCCTCACGGTTGCGCACAGACTCACCACCATCAAAAATGCAGACCGCATCATAGTGCTCACCGAAAAAGGCATTTCTGAACAAGGTAGCCACGAAGAACTGATTGCGAAGAAGGGTGATTATTACAATCTCTACCGCCTTTATTCGGAGCAGAACGAGGCATAAAACACAAAACGGAGTGACATGCACATGCACGTCACTCCGTTTTTATATTACCGACAAAACATACCTGCCACAAACCGCATGTTATGCCACAAAATGTGCTGTAGACAGTGCACAAATCAAGCTGTATAATCACAACAGAAACTTTTGATACAACCGAAAGGACCGCAGATATGAACACTGTAATTTCAAACAACCTGAAAAGACTGAGGCAACAAAAGCATTACACTCAAGAGCAGGTTGCCGAGCAACTTAACATAAGCACTCACACCCTCTCGCGTTGGGAACGCGGCGCAACCCTGCCCGATGTTTTACTTCTACCTGAGATTGCGCGACTTTACTGCGTTTCAATTGACGACTTGTTCAAAAAATCCTGCGTTGCGTATAAAAACTACGCGCAAAGGTTAGTTTCGATTTTCGAACACACGCACAATCCTGAGGACTTTATGCGTGCAGATGCTGAGTTTAAAAAGCTGATGAAAACAGACAAGCTGACACCGTGCGATATGTGGAGCTACGGCATAATGCATCAGTTTATGACATATTACTGCGCAGAAAAGGCGTACTATTGGTTTGACAAAGTACTTCAGCAAGGCAAGGTTGCTGACGAGTTTGCATATTGGAAAACGCGCATACAAAAAATGAAGTTACTTTCTCTGTTCGGTAAAAATGAAGAAAACATCAAAGAGCAACAAGAAACTGTTGAAGCCGTACCTGATGATGTAAAAGAACGGTGTTTACTGCTTGCAGCTTACATGTTTGCAGACAGATATGAAGAAGCATACGCAGAATATAAAACCGCGGTTTGTTTGTTCCCTGATGAGTGGGAGTTATACATCGACGGTGGAGATATCTGCAAAAAGCTGAAAAAATATGATGAGGCTTTTGAGTGTTGGAACAAAGCAGAGTCCCTCGGCACAGTCTTTCTTGACGGCAAGTATTCGATGGCTTCTTGCCTTGAAGAACTCGGTCGGTTTGAGGAAGCATATAAAATCTGGTGCGAGATTGAATCACAGCTTCGCTTAACGGGATATGACGTTGAAGCTGAAATGCCGAAAGAGCAAGCTGAATTGTGCCTGAAAAGAATTCAAGAACTCTGCTCATAGTGAACCGCCTTTATTCTGTTTATTTCAGCCTTGTGCTATAGAGATAACTATACCACACTGTGAGGTGAATTTTAACAGCGGGAGGTAACGGGAACACCGCCGCCGTGCCCGCGTGCGCGGCAGCGCACGCGGGCAGACTTTGCATGCCGCCCAAAGCGCACGCCGAAATCAACCTGCACGGCCGAGCATGCAAAGCCCGAAGCAGCTCACGGGCAGGCGGCGGATTTTACCGTACGAGTATTTTAAGGGCGGCCACAGTGGTTTTTCCTGCGACCTGCAGGAGCTGCTTGCGGCGGCGGGGCGTCGGTGCCACACCACACCTTGCCCGATAAGAGCAGATAAGCATATATTTCTTAATTGTAAAAATACTGCAGATTACCTTGCAAAACTTCGTCAGGTGTAATACAATTTCATAAGAAAAATAAAAAGAGGTGTATGCATGAACACGAAATACCCGAATCTTTTGTCCCCAGGTAAAATCGGAAAAGTTGAGCTTCGCAACAAAACCGTTATGGCGGCAATGGGCATGAGCCAAAGCGACGGCGGTTTTGTAAACAAAGCAGTCCTAAACCACTATGCAGAAAGAGCAAAAGGCGGAGTCGGTGCAATTATTGTTGAGGTCACCTGTGTTGACTCGCCCCTCGGTCTTAACACAAAGGGCATGCTCGTTATTGATGACGACAAATACATACCCGGTATGACTCAGCTTGCCGACGTCATACACGAAGGCGGCGCAAAGGCGTTTTTGCAGATTTCCCATACAGGCAGAGGCGCAAGAAGAAAAATCATCGGTGCTCAGCCCGTAGGCCCGAGTGCAGTTGCAATGCCTTATTCATACATGATGGGCCTTGCCAACGAGACACCTCGTGCGCTGGCAATTGACGAGATCAAGGCTATCGAAGAAAAATATGCCCAGGCGGCTCTGCGCGCAAAAAAAGCCGGCTTTGACGGCATTGAAATTCACGCCGTAGGCTACTATCTCGGTCAACAGTTTCTTTCAAAAACTGCAAACATCCGCACCGACGAATACGGCGGCAGCCGCGAAAACAGAATACGCTTCCACCTCAACATAATCAGAAGAATCCGAGAGCTTTGCGGCGAGGACTTTGCAATTATCGTAAAACTCTCCGTGATTGAAATGGGCAAAGACGGCGGAATATCAATGGCTGACGGTCTTTACTACTGCAAAAAACTGCAGGAAGCAGGCGTTGATGCAATTGAGGTGCTTGCAGGCATCTGGTCAGGCGAGGCAGGAAAAAATCAAAAACCCGAATCCGCATATTCCGACTGCATGGCAGTTGCATTGTGCCTTGTGATGAAAGTCGGACTGATGCTCACGGCAGGCAAGAAAAAAGTGACACTCATCGGCGGCGGCAGAGCACAGAATCCCGTTGCGTCCGAAAAAGCGCTCAAATCCAAGCAGTGTGATTTGATTTTTATCGGTCACGGTCTGCTTGCACAGCCTGATCTTGTCAACCTCATCAACGAGGACAGAGAGGACGAAATACGTCCCTGCATCGGCTGCGGTCACTGCATCGACCACCAGCTTCAGCACGGCGAAAGAGCAATATGCTCGGGCAACGCGGTGCTTGCAAGGGGCGACAATGATTACACCGTCACCCCTGCGCAGAAGAAGAAAAAGGTTGTTGTCATCGGTGCAGGTGTTGCTGGCGTTGAAGCGGCAAGAATTGCGGCTATGAGAGGTCATGAGGTTGATATTTACGATGCGGAAAACGAGGTTGGCGGTCAAATGAACCTTGCATGCAAGCCGCCATTCAAGCAACACCTCGGGCTGATGAAGCCGTACCTTGAAAGGCAGCTTGAGCTTCATGGCGTAAACGTACATCTTGGTAAAAAGCTCACAAGGGAAGACGTACTCGACATGAATGCCGACGCGGTTGTGTGCGCAACGGGTGTCACACCCGCCGTGTTGAAAATTGACGGCGCACAAAGGGCAATCAACGCCGTTGACGTACTCAAAGGCGCAGTCTGCGGCAAAAATGCCGTTGTGATCGGTGGAGGCTCAATCGGCTGTGAAACTGCAGAATACCTTGCTAAGCAAGGCAAGAAGGTGAGCATAATTGAAATGACCGACACCCTTGCCGCCAACACAGGCAAAACAGACCAGACAATCCTCCTCGGCCACCTCAAGGGCAACGGTGTTAAGATTCTGACTGAGTGCAGGGTTGAAAAAATCACCGCTACAGACGTTATATACAAAAACAAAAACGGCGGCACAGCCTCCGTCAAAGCTGACACGGTTGTGCTCGCAATCGGCGGCAGACCCGAAACCTCGCTGTATGACTCACTTAAAGGTGAGATTGCAGAAATCTATAACATCGGTGACTCCAACGGCGGCGGAATCATCCCCAATGCCGTTTACGAGGGATACACGGTGGGCAATATGATATAAGCCTTTGCGGCATAATCATGCGCCACGTATTATCCGATTGCCCGTTACGTTGCATAACATAAGATTTTCAGCGAAAAATACACCCCTCAAAATTAGTAATCAAATACCACTTTTTAAGGCTAAAAGGTGAGTTTTTGGTTAAACCTCCAAAACTTGCGGCACGGTGGTTATTTTTGAAAAAAACTGTTGCATAATAATGTCAAATCGGGTAAAATAGCACCGTAAAAAATTAACCAAACGGAGGAATATCACTATGGCAGTTAAAGTTGCAATCAATGGTTTCGGCCGCATCGGTCGTCTGGCTTTCAGACAGATGTTCGGCGCAGAAGGTTACGAGATCGTAGCCATCAATGACCTCACCAACCCCAAGATGCTCGCTCATCTTCTCAAGTACGACTCAGCTCAGGGCAGATACGCTCTTGCTGACACTGTAGTTGCAGGCGAAGACAGCATCACAGTAGACGGCAAAGAAATCAAAATCTATGCTAAGGCTAACGCTGCAGAACTTCCCTGGGGCGAAATCGGCGTAGACGTAGTTCTCGAATGCACAGGTTTCTATTGCTCAAAGGCAAAGAGCCAGGCTCACATCGACGCAGGTGCAAAGAAAGTTGTTATCTCTGCTCCCGCAGGCAACGACCTTCCCACCATCGTTTTCAGCGTTAACGAAAACACCCTCACTGCAGAAGACAACATCATCTCCGCTGCTTCCTGCACCACAAACTGCCTTGCTCCCATGGCAAAGGCTCTCAACGATTACGCACCCATCCAGAGCGGTATCATGACAACTGTTCACGCTTTCACAGGTGACCAGATGGTTCTCGACGGTCCCCACAGAAAGGGCGACCTCAGAAGAGCAAGAGCTGCTGCTGTTAACATCGTTCCCAACTCAACAGGCGCTGCAAAGGCTATCGGTCTTGTTATCCCCGAACTCAACGGCAAGCTCATCGGCTCCGCTCAGAGAGTTCCCGTACCGACAGGCTCAACCACAATCCTCGTTGCAGTTGTTAAGGGCAACGACATCACCAAGGAAGGCATCAATGCCGCTATGAAGGCTGCTTCCTCAGCTTCCTTCGGTTACACTGAAGAAGAACTCGTTTCCTCCGATATCATCGGCATCACCTACGGTTCACTCTTCGATGCAACTCAGACCATGGTTACAAAGATTGCTGACGATCTCTATCAGGTACAGGTTGTTTCCTGGTACGACAATGAAAACAGCTACACAAGCCAGATGGTCAGAACTATCAAGTACTTCGCAGAACTTGCATAATTCAGCTTGCCGATAAAGGCACAAGAACAACAACGATAAAATGCTCAGGGTGTCAAACCTTGGGCATTTTTTTCGTTGTTTTGCCGCTTTTTTGCCCACTCGACGTATCTTCATACGCCTTCGGGGCAAAGAAAACGGCATCTTGCACCCTTCTCGGCAAGCTGATACACTGTAGATAAAGGCACAAGAACAACAACGATACATTTGTTTTTAATTGACAATCTCACCAAATAGTGCTACCCTAATACAGAAAGCAAACTAAAACCGAGGAGAGTTATTATGGATATTTTTGCGTCATTCTGGAAATACTTCGTTGAACCAAGCGACAAAAAGCGCATGAGTCAGCTTCCTCTGCCCCGCGGCATCAAGGAACATATCGACATTCCCTACATCGACGACGGCAACAGATATCACAAGCTCGACGTCTACTACCCCGAAAGCACCACAGGTAAACTGCCCGTTATCATTGACATCCACGGCGGCGGATGGATGTACGGCGACAAGGAGCTCAACAAACCCTACTGCCTCTACCTTGCTGACAGAGGCTATGTTGTTTTCAGCATGAGCTACCGCCTTGTGCCTGAGGTAACCGCGATTGACCAGATAAGAGAGGTCTCCCTCGCACTGAAAAAGATTGAAGAAATCATGCTCGACTATCCGTGTGACACCAACCGCATTTTCATCACGGGCGACTCCGCAGGCGGTCACCTTTGCGCCTATGCCGCGGCATTGAATGGCTGCAAAAAAGCCGCGCAGGCCTTCGGCTTTGAGCAAAACGGCATGGTTTTCCGCGCCGCCGCGCTCACCTCACCCGTTGCATACATTCAGCCCGTTGGCATAATGGGCGTATATTTCAAGCAGGTTCTACCCAAGAATTACGACGTTCAGCAATATACAAAGTATCTTGATTTTGACAAGTTGCTTGAAGAAACAGTTATGCCGCCCACCTTTGTTGTCACAAGCTCGGGCGACACTGTCGGACACGACCAATCCGTACGTATTGCTGAAGCAATAAGCAAAACGGGCACAAAAACAAAGCTGTGCGATTGGGGCAAATATGAGGGCAAGGCACTCCCCCACGTTTTCAGCGTTGTTTCCCCCGAAACCATAGCCGGCGCACAGTCAATTACAGACATGCTTGATTTCTTTGACGAGTGCTGCAACACCGTCACCGTTTGAGAATAAACGCACCCTTTGCGTGCAAAAATTATTGTGTAAAAACACGTGACCGGGTCTGCCCTTGTTGTGCAGATTCGGTCATTACGGAATAACAAGAAAGGCATCAAAATGCGTGATTCAAAAGAAAAGCTGATTTTTGAAAGCTACAGCGTACCCAAGGCGGTGGCGGCGTTGGTTTTTCCAACGGTGCTCAGCCAGATTGTGAACATCATATACAACTTTGCAGACACGTGGTTTGTAGGCAGAACGAACAACGACGCAATGGTTGCAGCCATTGCGGTTTCCATGCCGCTGTTCATCATCATTGCCGCAATTGCAAACCTTTTCGGCATCGGCGGCGCAGGTGCAATTTCGCGTGCACTCGGCAGTCAGAACGAAAAAAGAGCGCGCGGTATTTTCGCGTTTTCACTCTGGGGCGGAGTTGTTGTTTCGCTTTTGTATTCGGTGATTATTTTTGTTTTCTCTGACAAGCTCATCACTCTCATCGGCGGTGACGAGGAGTCCTTTGCATACGTAAAGAGCTATCTTTTCTGGACGGTAGTTATTGGCTCTTTACCAACGATGCTCAACGCCCTTTTCGCTCATCTTGTGCGCTCTGTCGGTGCGGCAAAGCACGCCAGCGTGGGCATGGCACTCGGTGCGGCGCTCAACATTGCCCTTGACCCGTTGTTTATGTTTGTGCTTCTGCCAAAGGGGTACGAGGTTACCGGCGCGGCGGTTGCAACGCTGATTTCAAACATCATCGCGTGCGTTTATTTTTTCATTTACCTTATCAAAAACAGGTCAAACCCGGTTTTTACAGTAAAAATCAAAGACGTAACCTTCAGCGACGGCATACCGTACGACGTGTTGTCGGTGGGCTTCCCTGCGGCGCTGAGCACAACGCTTGCCATGGTTTCAAACATCACCGCAAACAAGCTGATGGTGGCATACGGTAACCCTGCGGTTGCAGGGCTTGGCGTTGCCAAAAAGATCAACACGCTTGCTTTCAACATCAACCTCGGCATGACTCAGGGTGTTCTGCCCCTCATCGGCTACAACTTTGCGGCAGGCAACATCAAGAGAATGAAGCACACCGCATATTTCACAGCCGCGTGCACGTTCACCTTTTCAGCGTTGTGCGTTGCAATATACCTGCTGTTTGACCGTCAATTGATTCAGTTTTTCATTGAAGAAGAACAGACGGTACGTTTCGGCATGGATTTCCTCAGCGTAATATCCTTTGCGGTGCCGCTTTGCGCAATCACGTTTTCCGTCAACACCGTTTTTCAAGCTACGGGCAAACGCCTTTTCTCCTTTGTGCTTTCCATTCTTCGCAAAGGTGTGCTGGACATACCGGGAATGTACCTTCTTGCCTCGCAAATCGGAGCAAAAGGCATTGTGTCTGCAACCCCGATTGCCGAGGCAATATCGGTTGTGGTTGCACTGACGATGCTGTTCTCATTTTTGAGGAAGCTGATGAAGGAAAAGAAAACAGAGTAAAATATAGCTTTAACACGGCGGAGTCAAACCGCCGTGTTTGTTGTGCTGTTAGTTTTCGTGTGATATACTGAAGCAAATGAGCACTTGCAACCCACGGTTGACAACATTCCACGTTGTAACGGTGGCACTGCAACCGGTGTTTTGATAGAATAAAGCCATCAAAAATAAGGAGTATAACTAATTATGAACGTTGCAGACAGAATACAGAAGCTCAGAAAAAGCAAAGGGATGTCACAAGAAGAATTGGCAGACAGAATTGGTGTATCCCGTCAGGCAGTTTCAAAATGGGAAAGCGAACAAAGCTCTCCGGATGTTGAAAAAATCATACTGATGAGTGATATTTTCAATGTCACCACGGATTACTTGTTAAAAGGGATTGAAACACCGCCGGAAACACACGAAAACAAGGCGGATGCAAGGATCTTTGCCATAGTAGCAACCGCGTTGAATTTTATCGGATTAGTAACAGCCATAATGATCTGGCTGGAAGAACAAACAACAATTTCCGTTGCGGTTGGCTTAATTATAATGGCAGTCGGATGTATGTTTTTTGCCATCGGTCAATTCATAGGGAACAACAAGAAAAAGGCAACTTTCATATTCAGCTTCGTTAACATCTGGCTTTTAAGTCTTATTCCTGTATCCAGTGCTTTCAATGCTATGATTGGAATAAGCAACAATCATTGGTGGACATTCACACCGATACCGCAATTCAGATATCCAAACAAGCTATACATTTTGTGTTGGTTGTTTTATTTTGTAATGTGTGCAGCTTTTGACCTTGCAATGCTGATTTACAAAGAAATGCAGAATAAGAAATAGTATTATCATCGGGGACAGCTCCAAGTCGGCTTTGAAGCAGAGTTGACTTGGAGCCGTCCTTTTCATTTAATCAATCACATTTTCTTCCCCTTCGCGTGCCTTTCAATTCGCTCTTTCCAGTTTGACGGCATCGGGGCGGAGCATCTTGCGCATGATATCACGTCACTCACCACGTCAAAGTTGGTCTGCGTGCCAACTGAATCACAGCAGTAGGTTACAGAGTGCTCTGCCCTTATGCCGTAATTTGCCGCCGTCTGCACGGCATCCATGTTTGCGCCGAGGAAAATGAACTCCCAACCCAGCTCCTCCTTTTGCAAAATCATCGCCTTGACATCCTCTTTTGAAAAGCGGCGGCTCGCATTTTCCATACCGTCGGTGATGATGACAAACAACGTTTTCTGCGGCACGTCTTCTTTTCTGATGTATCTGTGCACGGTTTCAATGTGCTTCACGGTGTCACCCACGGCATCAAGCAAAGCCGTGCAACCCGCGGGAAAATAATCGTCCTCAGTCATGTTCTTCACCGCGCCGATGCTTTCACGGTCGTGCACGGTAACACACGTATCAGAAAAAAGCACGGTTGTTACAAACGCTTCGCCCTCCTCTTTTCTCTGCTTTGCAAGCATTGAGTTGAAGCCGCCGACGGTGTCGCTCTCAAGCCCTGACATAGAGCCGCTTTTGTCCAGAATAAAAACTACTTCGGTGATATTGTTTTTCATTATAATCTCTCCTTTAAATATTCGCCCACGGGTGAAGCTCACACTTAGGGCAGAAAAAATCCGATTGCCCGGTCAACTGACCTTGCAATCGGATTATATTGCTTTTATTGAGAGTTTTGGTCGCTTTGCAGGCGACATTTACGCACCCAGCAGATTCTGGTCGAAGGCAAACAGCGTCTCGTTTATTTCAAAGATATCGTATCTGCCCTTTGAAATGAAATACTCGATGATTATGTCAGCCTTGTTGCTGTGAGAAAGCGCAAAGCCTGCCTTTTTAAGAAGCTCCTGCGTATCTTCAAGATTCAGCTCAAGAGCCACGGCAAAGGCAAGGGCGGTCTGCTTGCTCGGACGGTAAAACACGTTGCCCCTGATTTTTGAAAAGAGCTTGCGGTCAACGTTCGCCTTCTTATAGCACTCGGCGTCGGTAATCCCCTTTTCGTCAATGAGCCTGAAAAGCATTTGCTGAAAGCTCTCGTCAAGCTTATTGAGCATAGCCTGCAAGGACTCACTGACCTGAGCTTCACCGACACAATCCATAACAGGCTGAGCTTTTTCCTGCTTCAGTCTGCCGTGTAATATGCCTTTTCTCTTCGGCTCAGCCGCAGGTGCAGGCATGGCTGAAGGCATATACATACTGTTATATGCCGTGGGGTAATAATCAACCGGCACGGTGCGTTGGTCAATGTAATCGCAAACATCCCTGAACAAGCCGCGGCTGATGTATGAGGTGTCGCTGTCATAAACCACGAGCATCACGTTAATATCGTGAGTTTCAAGAAAATACTGTATTCTCTCCCTTGCGATTCTGAGTGCATCCGCCTTGGGATAACCGTATGCACCCGATGAAATGACGGGGAATGCAACGCTTTCACATCCATACTTCACGGCAAGCTCAAGCGAGGAATCGTATGCCGATTCGAGAAGCTCTTTTTCGCCGTTATCACCGCCGTGCCATATCGGGCCGACGGTGTGGATAACGTATTTGCACGGCAGATTGTATGCCGCGGTTATTTTTGCCTCACCCGTTTTGCAGCCGCCTAAGGTGCGACATTCTTCAAGCAAACGCGGGCCTGCGGCACGGTGAATGGCACCGTCAACACCGCCACCGCCGAGAAGCGTTGAGTTTGCGGCGTTGACAATTGCATCACATTCAAGCTTTGTGATATCTGCGCGTATGAGTTGAAACGGCATAGGAGACACCTCGTTTCGTAGAAATATCGTAAAAGCAGTAAGACTGTGAGCCTTGCCCCCTCAGTCGCCTTACGGCGCCGGCTCCCCCAAAGGTGGAGCCTCCAAAAGCCTCTCCCTTTGGGAGAGGTGACGGCGTAGCCGTCGGAGAGGGTGCTTATTTCACACCCACGCACCGTCTCGGCGCTGACCGGAAAGTTGTATATCTGTCCGTCGGCTTGGTCTGCGCGACCACGCGCTTAAACTGTTGTGAGTTCTTTTTCTTCCTTGACTTCGGCAACCTCACAAGCGGAATCGTCAATCGGGCAATCCATTTTGTTCATTGCGGCTTTATAGGGCATAAGCATACCCTTGGTCATGCTCATGCCTGACTTTTTGGTTGCACCGGGAATGCTCATAAGACCGCCGACAAGCTTCATGGCAAAAAGTGTGCCGAGGTGCTTTTGCGGAAGGTCGTCATAAACGCCGTGCTCCTTATAGAAGCGGTGGTCCTCCTTCATAAGGCCGCGCATAACGTAGATAAGGTCGCGGAAAATCTTCATGCCACCAACGCCGTAGAAGTTTGCAGGCTGGGTGAGCTTGGCATCAAGTGAATATTCAAGTGTTTTGCAGAGGTTTTCAAGTCTTGCATAGGTATCGTATTCGTCGCTGACGATGCCTGCAAGGTAGTTGCCGCCAACCTGAGCACGACCGAGAGTTATCATTTGCACGTTCATTTCGCTTTCATAAGCACCGCTGAAGATGTAACCGATGGGCATACCTGAGGTAACCGTTCTGTGACCGTTGCAGAACTGTCTGTCGTTATAAAGCTTGAAGCGTGAGCCGAAGCTGTGGTCTGCAATTTTAACGGCGTAAACAATGGCGTCAGCCGTCTGGATATTGTTGCGCAGGTAAGAATCGAAGTTGTCCTTATAAATGCACTTGCCGCTTGATGCACAGTTGAAACAGCCGAGGCAACCGCCGCTGAACTTGAACTCGTTGAGATTAACAACCCTGGTGCCGTACGGCCACATTTTGCGGAAGTCGGAAATCATGTTGTTGAGGGATTTATCGTTTTCAGTTGCATTGGTGATGATAACCGTGTCGTACTTGGTGCTCTTTGCAGTGATTGCGCTTGTAATCTGCTTTTTATATACGGGTACACGGGGTGCTTTAATTTCACGCGCGGGCTTGAAAAGACCGTTTGCCGCGGCATAACGTACTGCCTGCCAGAAATCAAAGGCTTCCTTTCTGCCCTTGGCTTTGGTCAGGTCATCCATATCTGCGGAAAGGCCCGTGAAATAGCTGAGACCGAGGTCGTTGCAGTTGTCTTCAATGTATTTGTGTGCAGTAACGTCATAGAAGTGCTTTGAGGTTGAAATCTGCGTGGCAAGCTTGCCCTTGAGACCCTCACTCAGCGGTGACTTCTTCACAAGCTCAATGAATTTGTGAAGCTGAGCAGGTGCGATGAAGGTATATACGGGGTAACTGAAAAGCATGAGGTCGCTTTCAAGCATAACGTTGATGGCGGCGTTGAGCTTTTCCTCACTGTTTTCGAGGGCGCGGATTTTCTGCCCTACATCAAGCACGGTGAAGTTATCTGACGGAAAGTGCTTTTCGAGATAATACACTGTCTGCAAGGTTACGCTTGACTGTCCTTTGGGGCTTCCGTTAATTACACAAATTTTCATTTTTATATTCCTCTCTTTGTTATTCCTTTATCTTACAAGCCGAATGATTCCGCAACCGTCATGTTGCCGCTGAGTGTGAATTTGTCAACAGCAAGATGCGGAAGCAGGAAATAATCACCTTTTGTGAGCTTTTTTGAATATCCCTGCGCGGTGATTTCGCCTTCACCGTCAGTTACAACGTAAACACCTGCCGTCTGACGTGGCACAAAACTGCCGTTTTCAAGCGTGATGCGCCTCATGCCGAAGCAATCCGTCTGCTTCCTGCCGATGAGTTCCTCATATTTTGCGCCGTTTTCCTCGCTGAGCAACATTGGCTTGAGCGGTAGCTCATATCGCTTGTCCATCTCAAAGCAACCGAGTGCCGCCTCTTTTTCAAGGCCGAGATACATCTCATTGTCGCTCAGTCGGTATTCGCCGCAATACCTTTCGGGCTGAATTGTGAAATCGGTAGGCTCCTGCGCTTCAAGCAGCAGACAGCCGCTTCCGATTGCATGCACCATTCCTGCAGGGATGAAGATGACGTCACCGGGGGTTACATCGTAATAAACAAGTAAATCCTTCATGGCTTCGCTGTCTGTTTCGCTTTTTTCAATTGCCGCTTTGAAGTCATCCATGGTTACGCCGTCTTTGAAGCCGTAATAGATGCCCGCTCCCTCTCTTTTACCGAGAATGAGCCACGCTTCCTGCTTGCCGAAGCGGCTTGAGAAGTGTTCCAGCGCAAACTCCTTTGACGGATGCGCCTGCACGGGCAGACGTATTGCACTGTCAAGAATTTTGGTGAGCACGCCGAGGCACGTTTTGCTTCCGAGAATCTGCGGCGCGTAATCCCTGAGAGCATCATTGAGGTAAATGTCCGTACCTGCGATTTTTGAGATACCCTCGTGTATATCGTCGTGTCCCTCGTTGAGAGCGCGCACGTCGGAGGCAACCCACTCCTCAGGGTAGAAGCCGTCCTCCCTCTTGTCACCGAAAAAGTCGGCAAACAATGCGCCGCCCTTGTAGACGCGGAAAACCCTGTTCCTTTCAAAGAAAATCGGTTGTTCAAAAAATTCCATATCTCAGTCGGTACTCTCCTTACTGTGTTTTTCAAAGCGTATAAGCTCCCTCGCCTTTGCAAGCGTGGGATACTTACCCGATGCATACAAAGCAGACAAAGCCGCGCCGTATGCCGCCTCTTCTCTGTGCGCGGGTACGTTCATTTCCATACCGAAGGTGGCTTCGAGTATCTTTTTCAGCGTGGGATTCCTCCTTATGCCGTTACCCGAGCCGCACATTGCCGCAGCTTGTGAGCCTGCTTTTTCAAAAAAGCCGTAAAGCTCATCCGCCATGCCGTGAAGCAGAGAAAGCGCAAAATCCTTCACCGTGAAATTATCCTGAGAAAGATTGCTGACGCAGGCTCTTATATCGGGGTTTTCGCGTGTGCCGCAAAAGCGCGTGTCGAACTTCAGCGTTGTGTGTGTATCTTCGCCGAGGAGCTTATCAAGCGGTGCGTACATGCTCACGTCCTCACCTGTATAAAGGCTGACGGCTGAGGCAAAAAAGCGCTCAAGCATTGCAAAGGCTCTGCCGCCGCAAAGTGACGAGCCTACGAGTATACACTCGTCGCCGTCGAGCGGACGCGTTTCGAGCCCGTCGGCTTTTTTGTATGCTTCACAGCACACGGAAACCTGACTGCCCGTGCCGACGTTGACGAGCACGCCGTTTTTGTACGGCACAGAACCGATAACTCCTGCCTGGTTGTCGCCTATGGCGGTGCATACGGGCACGCCGTTATACGCACCGATGATTTTGACACCCTTTGTCACTTCGGGCAGAAGCGGATTGTCAATTGTGAATCTGCCTTTTTCAATGTCGTAGTGTCCGAGGCTTGCCGCATCGGAGGCATGGACAACGGGCGAATTGCGCCCCGCCAGCCTCATTGCAACAAAGTCGTGCACAGTGCAAAGTGCGGCGGCGCGAGGCGGTACAAGATTGTTGACTCTGTTATAAAAATCGGTCGTGAGACCGTAGCCTGAGGGTGCGCCAAAGGCTTTTGCGTAGGTTGAGTTTTCATAGGGCAGGTCGCCTCTTGCATCCTGCCACGTGTAAAGAGGGCTGAGCACCTCGCCGTCACTGTCAAGGTAAACAATGCCGTGCATCTGCCCCGTGACGCCGATGCAGGCTACTCCGTCGCACATCAGCTCGTCAAGCATTGCTTTAACCGCAAGAAAAATCTTCTGCGCGTCCTGCGCTTTTTCCCATGGGTGCTCACTGACAATAAAAAAACTGTTTGGCTTTGTGACACAGCGGCAGACCTCGCCGCTTTCGCCGTCAATAAGCAGGGCACTCAGGCCCGTTGTGCCTATATCAAGGCCGATTGCAAGCATGAAATCACCTCCGTGTCAGCAAACTGCCGCAGACTTAGGGTCAAGACGTTTGATTATATCCTGCTGGATTGCAGGTGAAAGGTCAAGGAAGTTGACAAACGTGCCGTGGATTCGCATGATGTAGATTCCGTTGGGCGCGTATTTCTTCGGGTTTTCAAGCACCTTTTTGAGTATCTCTGCCGTGGTGACGTTGACGTAAAGATAAAACGGTGAAACTGCAGGGGCAAACTCGTTGAAGAACAGAGGGTTAATTATTCTGTCCCTGAACTGAACGCCCTTTTCTTCGTTGGTTTGTGCATCAAAATACTTGGGGTCAACGCCGAGGTGGGAAGCATAGCCGCCGTTCATTTTTTCAAACGGAAGCTTCATTGTGGACAGAACACGGAAGCCGAGACCGTTTTCAGCACTGCCGTAGAGGGGGTCAATGCCGTAGTTTACCATGTCGCGTGCGCTTCTGCCGTCAGGTGTTGCACCAACCCAATAGCCGTAAAGCAGATGGGTTGAGGGACTTGAGAAGTCGGGACGGAAGCTGTTGCCGAGGTAGTTTTTCTGCCTTGCAACTGCGTCTGCGGCTCGGGATGCAACCTGCGCAGTCTCATTATCTGCCGCTTCAATGCCGTTGCCGAATTTCTGACATGAAAGCAGGAAGTCTCGCAGGTCATCGTAGCCGACAAAGTTGTTCCTGAGCGCGTCAATGAGCTTTTCGGCATCCTCGGGGCGCTTTTCAAGCAAAGCATCAATTGCATTGAAGCTGTCTGCCACAACGCTTGTGCCGTGGATGAGGCAGCCGCTGCCGTTGTATTTTGTGCCTTGTCGCTTCGTATCGCGCAAATCAACGCCCGTTTCCATGCCGCCCATGAAGCAGGAAAGGAAGGGCACGCGAAGATTGGACAACGCACAGCTTGCGGCATTTGCCGCCTTCGCCATTTCTTCACAGAAGTAATCAAGGTTTTTATAGAATTCCTCGCGGATGTTGGCAAGGTCTGCTTTTTTGAGGTCAACAAGCTTTTCGCCCGTCAGCAGAGACTCGCCGCCGGTGAGGGTGAGTTCAAGAATTTTGGGCATATTGAGCCATGAGTTTGTGGTGTTTGCATTGTCTTTGCCCATGATGAGCGGCTCCTGACAGCCTGCAACTGCAATGTCAGGCAGGTCGCACTCGTCAACGCCGTGTGAGCCGAGCACCTGCCAGAGTGAATCGTCGTTAAACAAGGACGGAGTGAGAACACCTGCGCTGAAGAAGAATCTGCCCAATTCACGGTAGAGCACTTCGGGAGTGTTCTTGTGCAGCTTGACGGACAGAATCGGCTGAGGCAGATTCATGTCGTAGTAAGCATCAAGAAGCGCATAGGTGCACGGATTTGTCAGATCGTTGCCGTTTTTATCCCTGCCACTGAGAAGCACGTTTTGGGAAATTGCCCAGCTTCTGTCTGCAACGTTGAAGAACACAAGGAAGTGCTTGAAAAGTGCCGCCGCATCATCACGGCTCATTTCGTTGCGGTAAGGCTCAAAGATTCTGTCTGCATTGCCGACGGAGAAGGCAAAGGGGTTGGGTGTCTGCTCAAGGCACATAACCTGCCAGAGAAGAATGAACATCTGGATTGCTTCAAAGAGGTTTTCCGCCTTATTGCGCGGCACTTTTTTGAGGGTGGTTTCAATCAGTTCAAGGCGTTGTTTATCTGCCCCCCGGGCTGTAAGAGACTGCTCGTGAGCAAGCGCGGCGTATCTGTCTGCAAGCACGCACACTGCATCAAGGGCAATTTCAAAGGCTCTGTAGCCGTCGCCCTGCTTTGTGCTGAGCTGTGCTTTCATTTCTTCCACACCGTGAGCGAGAGCATAGCGGAAATCAGGGATAAGATGACCCGTAACCTGCTCAACAAAGAAGGCAACCTCTTTTGTGAAGCTTTCGCAGTTGTCGTATGCGGCACCGAGCTCTTTTACGTACGGTGTCTGCGAATACTGAGCGCGCACCGCTTCAATCTGCTCAGCGGTGAATTCTTCGTTCGGCTCAATGTCGGAAAACACGGCGGTCGGGTCGCAATAACCGCAGAATTCTTCCACACGGAAGGACGGATTTATGAGCGCATAGCTTCTTGCAAATGCATCGTCCTGAGTACCGGCAAAAATGCGGTTTTCTTCAATCTTCAAAGGAATCATGCGCACGATTTCGCGCAGAATTTTTGCTTTTTTGATTTCGAGACTCTTTTCGTCAATTTCACTTTCGAGCCTGAGCTCTTCGCGTTTTGCAATAAACCATCCGT
Source organism: Acutalibacteraceae bacterium (assembly GCA_045590055.1). Lineage (GTDB taxonomy): Bacteria > Bacillota > Clostridia > Oscillospirales > Acutalibacteraceae > UBA6857. The sequence goes on along the minus strand of JAZNQF010000003.1, from coordinate 13,164 downwards.
CAAGGCGCATGTTGGCGCGGTTGGCTTTGAAAAGATCCTTCGCCATCTGAGTAAGCTGCGCTGCGGTATAAACTGAATTCATAACAACTCTCCTTTGCAAAAGTCATGTTCTGACTGTTTTGATTGAATTTTTGTTAAGCTCATTTTCAAAACGAGCAAGAGTTTCTTCACTCACAAAGCCGTTTGTTACGGTGTAGGGTGTTGTCCACTTATCCTTGCCGAATTCGTGGTATGAAAGAAGCTCCACGCGCGCGTTTTCGCTCGGGTGCGCTTTAAAGAATTCAACAAAGCCCTCGGGGTCGGTGTTGACGCCGTTGATGAGCGGTATGCGGATGAGCACCTGTCTGCCCGAATCAAGCACGTCGGCAAGATTTGAAAGCACAGTGGAGTTGCTGACCCCCGTAAAACGAGTGTGAAGGTCGCAATCGGTATGCTTTAAATCTGCAATAAGAAAATCCACAAAGGGCAGAAGCTCACCGAAGCTTTTGTGCGAGGCGTTGGTTTCAATGCAGGTGTGTATGCCTGCCTCTTTAAGCCGCCGCAAAGCTTCAAGCAAGGCTGCAAACTGCAGGGTACATTCACCACCTGTGAAGGTTACACCGCCTGAGGAGAAAAACATGGGGCGGCACCTGAGTGCTTCGTCAACAAGCTCCTGCACGGTGACAACCTTTGTTGAAGCACAGGAACGTGACATTCCCTCGGGGTTTGAGCACCACGGGCAGGAAAAGTTGCACCCTTGCAGATGATAGACAAGGCGATTGCCAGGCCCATCCTGCGAGAAATTGAAGCCTTTTTGGAAAATGCGCAACTCAAACTCTGTGCCCACGCAACTCACCTCTTTAACTATATTTAATATATTATAACTCTTTGTATCGGTTTTGTAAATGCAAAAGTCAGGCAACGGTAAAAAATACTTACAAAAAAAGCGCAGGATACACGGTGTTATTGTGTAGCTTCACCCTTGACTAATTGCAGCGCGTGTGATATCATCAATGCAGTTGAATATCACAAGGCTATCGTGAGGAATCGTCTTTTGCAGATGCGCAGAGAGGGAGCGGTTGGTGCAAGCTTCCGTGAAGCAAAAGCGCGGCGTCGTCTCACGGCCGCGGAAAGAAAGGCTTTTGCCCGTTAGAATCCGCCGTATCTCTGCGTTAAAGAGCTTGCCTTAAACGGCATCAGAGTGCCGGCTTCTTGTCGGAACTCGGGTGGTACCGCGCATAATTTGCGCCCCGGGAATTATCTCGGGGCGTTATTTTTATAAATTTAACCGAAAGGTGTGATACCCATGGCAAAAGAACTTGCCAAACAGTACGATCCGAAAAACGTTGAGGACCGTATATATAAGACATGGCTTGACGGAAACTATTTCCACGCCAAAAATGACCCTGACAAAAAGCCCTACACAATTGTGATTCCGCCCCCGAACATCACGGGTCAGCTTCACATGGGCCACGCACTTGACAATACTCTGCAGGATATTCTCATCCGTTTCAGACGTATGCAAGGCTATGATACCCTTTGGCTGCCCGGCACAGACCATGCCTCAATTGCCACCGAAGCAAAAATTGTTGAAGCAATGGCTAAGGAAGGCATTACCAAGGAAGAAATCGGCAGAGAAAAATTCCTTGAACGTGCATGGGAATGGAAAAGACTCTACGGCGGCAGAATTATTGAGCAGCTCAAAAAGCTCGGCTCATCATGTGACTGGGAACGCGAGCGCTTCACACTTGACGAGGGTTGCTCAAAAGCCGTTGCCGAGGTATTCGTAAACCTCTACAACAAAGGTCTCATTTACAGAGGCAACCGCATCATCAACTGGTGCTCACATTGCCGCACGTCAATTTCTGACGCTGAGGTTGAATATGAGGAGAAGGACGGCTCATTCTGGCACATGCGTTATCCGTTTGCTGACGGCAGCGGTTACCTCAGCATTGCCACAACAAGACCCGAAACAATCCCCGGCGACACCGCACTTGCCGTACACCCCGATGACGAAAGATACAAGGACGCAGTTGGCAAAACGGTTATCATTCCCGTTATCGGCAGAGAAATTCCCGTTGTTGCAGATACTTACGTTGAAATGGATTTCGGCACGGGCGTTGTTAAAATCACCCCCGCACACGACCCCAACGACTACGAGGTCGGTTTGAGAAACAACCTGCCCATCCTCAACGTTATGACCGACGACGGTTACATGAACGAAAACGCAGGCAAGTATGCAGGCATGGACCGCTACGAATGCCGCAAGGCAATTGTTGCCGACTTTGAAGAAGCCGGTCAGCTCATCAGAGTTGAACCAATGAAGCACAACGTTGGCTCATGCTACCGTTGCCACACCGTTGTTGAGCCCAGAGTTTCAGACCAGTGGTTTGTTAAGATGGCTCCCCTTGCTGAGCCTGCCATCAACGTTGTTAAGGACGGCACGGTTAAGTTTGTACCCGAGCGATTCAACAAGACCTACTACAACTGGATGGAAAATATCCGCGACTGGTGTATTTCCCGTCAGCTCTGGTGGGGTCACCGCATCCCTGCATGGTACTGCGCAGACTGCGGCGAAATCACCGTTGCCAAAACCGCACCCGACAAGTGCTGCAAGTGCTCAGGCACCAACCTCACGCAGGATTCCGACACACTTGACACATGGTTCTCATCAGCTCTGTGGCCGTTTTCAACCCTCGGCTGGCCCGAAAACACCTCCGAGCTTCAGCATTATTATCCCACAAGCACGCTCGTCACCGGCTACGATATCATCTTCTTCTGGGTTGCCCGTATGATTTTCTCAGGCTGTGAGCACATGGGCAAGGCTCCGTTTGACACCGTATTTATCCACGGTATTGTAAGAGACGCTCTGGGCAGAAAGATGTCCAAATCCCTTGGCAACGGCATTGACCCGCTGATTGTTATTGACAAGTACGGTGCAGACGCTCTGCGCTTCACCCTTGCAACCGGCAACAGCCCCGGAAACGACATGCGCTTCTCCGACGAAAAGGTTGAATCAAGCCGCAACTTTGCAAACAAGCTGTGGAACGCCGCGAGATTCATCCTCATGAATCTTGATGAAAACGAGCCTACACCCTACATCCCCGAAAACCTTGCGGTTGAGGACAAGTGGGTACTGTCACTGTTCAACCGCCTTGTAGGCGAAGTTACAGACAACCTTGACAAGTTCGAGCTTGGTATGGCAGTTTCAAAGCTTTATGATTTCATCTGGGATATTTTCTGCGACTGGTACATTGAGCTTGCAAAAATCCGTCTTCAGCAGGGCGGCGAAATTGCAAAGCCTGCAAAGGCAGTTCTCGTTTACGTAATGAGCGAAACTCTCAAGCTGCTTCACCCGTTCATGCCCTTCATCACTGAAGAAATCTGGCAGACTCTGCCTCACGTCGGTGAGTCCATCATGATTTCCGACTGGCCCGTATTCAAAGACGAGCTTGTTTTCTCCGCTGATGAGGCAAGAATGGAAAGCCTTATGGCAGCCATCCGTGCAATCAGAAACCGCCGTGCAGAAATGAACGTGCCGCCCTCAAAGAAGGCAAAGGTTTACATTGCAACGGACAAGCCCGAAATCTTTGAAGGCGCCGAAATCTTCATGCAGCGCCTTGCCTCTGCAAGTGAGGTAGAAATCGGTGCAAGCTTTGAAATCGACGGCGCGGTAAGCATCGTCACTGCCGATGCAAGAATCTACATCCCCATGGGTGAGCTTGTTGACTTTGAGGCCGAGCGCAAGAGACTTGAAAAAGAACTCGGCGTAGCCGAAAAGAAGCTTGACCAGATCAACAGCAAGCTTTCAAATGAAGGTTTCCTTGCAAAAGCTCCTGCACAGGTTGTTGAAGCTCAGCGCGCAGAAGCCGAAAAGCTCGGCGACAAGGTAAGAATGCTCAAGGAAAGCATTGAAAAACTTAAATAAAAAGGATGAGGTAACAGATATGTTTGAAAACGTAACCATATATAACCATCCGCTGATTCAGCACAAGCTCGCTATCCTCAGGGACAAGAACACAAGCTCCAAGGATTTCTGCGACCTTGTGAGTGAAATTGCCATGCTCATGTGCTATGAAGCCACACGCGACCTGCCGACAGTTGAGGTTGACGTGGAAACACCCATGGGCATTGCAAAAGCAAACAAGCTTGCGGGCAAAAAGCTCGCCATCGTTCCTATCCTTCGTGCAGGTCTTGGCATGGTTGACGGCATTCGCAGCCTCATCCCCGCGGCAAGAGTAGGTCACATCGGTCTTTACAGAAACGAGGAGACTCTTCAGCCCGTTGAATATTACTGCAAGCTCCCCAAGGATATTGAGGAAAGAGACGTTATTGTTGTTGACCCGATGATTGCAACGGGTGGCTCTGCAATTGATGCGGTAACTCAGATTAAAAAGAGAAACCCGAAGTCAATCAAGTTCATGGGTCTCATTGCCGCACCCGAGGGAATTGAGGCTTTCACAAAGGCTCACCCCGACGTGCACGTTTACTGCGCCGCACTTGATGAAAAGCTCAACGAAATCGGCTACATCGTACCCGGTCTCGGCGATGCCGGCGACAGAATTTTCGGTACGAAGTAAGAACTGCATATACAGAAACAACCCCGACGGTGTCGGGGTTGTTTCTTTGTCTATCAGTAAGCAGAGCTGACAGCTCTCCGGGGGAAGAGCCTTTTGCCCTCTCAGTCGCTTTGCGACAGCTCTCCCTGAGGGAGAGCCTTTAATTAGCCTCGCCCTTTGGGAGAGGTGGCACGCAGAGCGTGACGGAGAGGGAAAAGCATATATCCTTCTTTAATACTAAGCCGCAAAAATTCACCCGAGACTGCATGCAAGAAGTCCCGGGTGAACGATTATGTTGTCATTTTACCAGTGCACTTTTCCGCAGTCGCAGAACTGATACTGGTTCATGCCGAAGATTTTGAAAAGAAAGCTGAAAATCTTCCAGATAAATTCCATGAAGCCGGTCTGGTGGCACATGCAGGAGCAGGTTTTGGTGGTGCCTTCGGGCTCGGCAGGTTCTTTTTCAGGAGCGTTAATAATAGTAAAAACGGGTGTATCTTCTTCTGGTGATGATAATGTGAGTTCTGCGTAAGTATCTTCCGAAATTTCATCAAATGTATATTCTTGCCCCATATATGTAAATGATGCATTTTCTTCCAAGGGAATTATTCTAACAGTTGTAATGTCTTCAGAAATTTCGTAGACATATTGTTCTCCCGAGCTTGTTTTCCCATCCATCAAAAATCTTTCTGCATTATCGATTTTAATTGTATCGTCAGCGTAAATGGCTATTCGCTTGTATTTTTCTACATTTTCCATCGCAGAAACCGAAAACAAATATGTGCTTACATTTCTGAGAGTTATGCAATCAATAGAACCTGAAAAAGTTGAGTAAACTGCTTGCATTACATTTCCATTTGCATCCTGATAAAAATAGGTTTCTTTTTCAGGGCAATTATTATCATAAGCATAAATTCTTTCTTGCCCATCAACAACTTCATACCTTAAAAAGTTAATTGCATGTCCACCTTCTCCAGATTTTCTGTAGCCTATTTGCAAAGAACCTCTATTATCAAACTCGTGCCCTCTAACATAACTTACAACTTCATTCCAATCAGTTGCAATATCGAACTCTTCTTCGTTTTTGTAGTTTGTACCACCTGCAACCATACTTTGATCCCTGATACTACCTTGTATTCCCTGATAATAACAAATCGGTTCCCTCACAATTGTACTATCACTAAGACTATATACATTTCTGCTGTTATTAGCACCAACAGCAGTTTCATCTAATATATCCAAATAATATCCAGAACTTGTCACAGACATACCAAAGCAGTGGCCACCTTTGGAATCACTGTCACCATAATTTCCAAAGCTATAGGTTTCTTCGCCCATATTATATATGTTTGGAGAATACGCATCCTCATTTAAATAAAATGCGGGGCGGATGCCAGAATATTCCTTTGCAAGCCTATTATTCAATGAAGCACTATCCGCTTTAACCTCAGTACATACTTCAAAAAAATTAGCGTTATTACCACTAACTACACATGTATAATATGACGATGAAAGTGTCAACACATCTGTATTTTTTCTGTAAATATTATTAAACTGTTCAGCGCTCAATAAGAAAAAATTATCTTCAATATAGTCATAATAATAGTTTTTTGCAAGAAATGAAGCGCTGTATATTTCATATAATACAGCATCTTTACTGCCACCCTCACAATATCCTGCTCTTTTGCTTTCGTAAGTAATGACATTAACTAACCTCGTTACAGTTTTTATGTAGCTCAACTCATTTACGGTGAAATTTGTCATGAAGCCCGCCTCATCCTTATAACTCGGAGGACAATGCGTCCATGAAACAGAATTTTCATTAGAATTAAGCCATTGACGAATATTAGAATCGTACCAACAGTTTGAGCCATAAGTTTTACGTATATAACCCCAGCCGTCTGTATGATATTTAGAGTCCGTACCAGCCGCATCGTATTCTTTTTCGCACAAAACATCTTCCGACATCATTAACGGTCCATTTTCATCAATGTCAACGCAAACCCATGTGATAGGCTCACCGTTGTATGTACCAAGATTGATTGTGTCACCTACAGCTATCCCTTCTTGTGCACTCGTCGTAATGCCTAATGCCCCCGTGGGCACAAGCATGGCAACCACAAGCAAAAGTGCGATAATTTTCTTTGATAATCTTTTCATACAATAACCTCCGTTTTATAATGTTGCGATTTTTATTATACTCTCTTTTCCTGAATAGTCAACCCCTTGGTACACTACCTGTTGGTTAGTTATATTATTGGTGAATTAGTGGTAATATAATATCGGTGATAGGTATGATAAAAATGAACGTACAACAGTTGCTTGACAGCAAAAACAAAACACGCTATTGGCTTGTAAAACAGATGCAAACTACCTATAAAACAGTAAACCACCTTTGTGACAACACCCTTACAGGCATCCAACTTGAAACCATTGAAAAGCTCTGCAGAATCCTTGAATGCTCACCTGGCGACCTTTTCACCATTGAAACTGACAGCAAATAACAGCGCCTGAAGTTGATGCTTCGGGCGTTTTTGTATCACCATACGCACACAAACTCCCCGCAACATTTTTGCAATAATTTTGCCGAGTTTATGAATAATCTATAAAATTCACACTTTTTTAATAATTCATATTGCCAAAGGCGAAAAAATTATGTATAATGCAGTTGTATCAACAAGGTGGTACATAATTCAAAAAAGAAAGAAGGACATTACAATGACCAAAAGAATCGTTTCAATCGCACTTGCCCTTGTTATGATGTTTGCATGTGCAATGCCCGCCTTTGCTGCTGTTGCCGACACTGTTGAAGCTGCCGCAATCAAAGCCGCCCGCGCTGAGTATCTCGCAATTGACGGTCACACAGACGTTGACGAGGATTACACCGGCTTTAAGGTAACAAGAACACAGACAGCCGTAGACGAAGACGGAAAGACATATTACATCGTTACTCTCCGTTCAAATTATGTTTGGAAGGCAATTGTTGAAGTTCGCGCATACGACATCCTCATTGATGAAGGCTACCGCACCGAAAACGAACAGCTTGCCGCAACAAGCGTTATTGAAGGCATCTTCGGTTACGTTATCGACGTGATTATGTCAGTTATCGACAGCATCAGAGGTTAATCGCACACCGAAAAACATTGAGTTGAAGAATAACGGTGCTCCCGAGACGTGAAGTTTCGGGAGCACCGTTTTCAACTATGCACGAATCAATAGTTGTTGTTCTGCTGATTCTTATTTTTGTTCTGGTTGTTCTGCTGGTTCTTGTTCTGGTTCTTGTTCTGCTGATTCTGCTGGTTCTTGTTCTGGTTGTTTTCCTGACGGTTCTCGTTTCTGTAGATTTCCATTATGAGTTCCTCTTTTCAAATGAGTAAAATTTTCCGCAAAAGCGGTGGATTAATAAAAATCCTTTACTATTGTTTCACAGAATGATGAAAATAAACATGAAAAATTTGCGCCGTTTGCAAAAACAAAAGTTTTTGTTGTTTGAATAGTTTATCCTGAAATTTCAGCAATTCGCAAATTCTATCTTTTTGTTTAATTGTTCTTGTTAATCAAACCGATGTATTTATAAAATGGAGAGCTTTTTCAATATTACGTTTATCTTTTTTACTTGTTTTTTTATCCAGCTCTTCAACTAACTCAACATTAATAAGTATTCTTGACCTTTTCAGGTAAGCGACTTTCAGATATTCAAAATCATCAAAAAAAACAAAATCAGTCATACGCCTGAATGACATTACTGACCGCAATTTCTTTTCCTCTCCATTGCTGTCAATTACCTTTATTTTATACTTTTGAACATTCATATCTTTTGGATACTTGCGATGGAGATAGCTATGTCCGAGACTGTCTGCATATACGAATGAATATTCTTCACGAAAGCACTTCACACTTACTATTTCTGTTACGCATTCTTTTTTTCGTTTATCTGTTATTGCCTGAATTACCACTCTGTAATTAAAAACAAGTGACAAAACAGAATAGACTATAGCAAAACAAGCAAGGTAAATCAATGGAAATTGAGCAATAACCATTAATGTCGCTACCAGAGGCACGATAATAATTTCAAGCATTAATTGCATAGTAGCTTCCTCAATGTACGGCTCTATTCTGAAATCAATTATCTTTTCGTTTATTTTCACAACAACCGTCTCCTTGTTGACAAAATAATCGCTTGTTTATGTCACCTATGTGGATTATACCATATCAAATGTAACTGTACAAGTATCAGTGACATTGCCGAATACAGCTGAAAAAATAAAACACTTGCGCGTGCAAGTACTTTATTTTTTGGAGCTGGTGGTCGGAATCGAACCGACAAACTATGGTTGTCGTTAAGAATAACTTGACTTTAGAAAGTAAAGAACGTTATAATGGTTCAGACATAATATGTAATTATATTAAACATTTAAGCTGTTAATAAGGAGTGTATGATATGAAAAAATTAATTTCTGTATTATGTTGTATAATGTTTCTTTTTTCTTTTGTCGGATGCACTGATAAAAATGATGATTACTCAGAACATCAGGATTTAAAGGAAAATGAAATATCACTTTCCGAAGATGCGCTTTATAATGATGATTACTCAGAGCATCAGGATTTAAAGAAAAATGAAATATCATTTTCCGAAGATGCGCTTTATTTTGATTTAAAGGAAGCAGGTTTGGAAAATGTTTACATAAGAGATATGTCTCCATCAGGTGCTTTAATAGGTGATGATTTGTATGCTCGTGTTTATCTTATAGGTGATGACAGGTATAGAGGCGATATGAGTATATCTGACCACTATCTTATGCTTATAACAGAAGATAAGATAATTCTTGAAGACTTAAAAACAGGTGAATATAATGCTCGTTTAGGCGGAACAGTTGAGGTAAAGGATTTTGATGGTGATGGCTACAAGGAAATTTTAGTTCAAGAAGTAGCTGATATGTTTGGTGGCTATGGACAGCATATTTCTCGTGTGTATAAATATGATAATGGACAGATTAAAACCATATTTTCGGCTTTTACAGATTATGAACATAGATTTGATACTGGGTTTTCATGTACTGTTTTAGAAGACTATAATCTGAAAATACAAAATGAATATACAGGCTATGAAGAAATATTTAATTATCGGGATGCGAGAAAAACTTGGTATGGTGAAAAAGATTGTACACACTTTGACACCGAACTGTATGTTGACAGTTTTTATAGTTTTGAGCCAATGGATGTGGATGAAGATGGAGTTTACGAAATAATAGGATATCAGTATACATCTTTGAACGGACATACCGATTACATGGGTAGTGCAAAAACTGTTTTGAAATATGATGAAGAGAAATCCGAATTCGTGGTTGTTGATGCAGAGTTTATAAGATGCGATAGTAAGCCAACACAAGAAAAGAAATAATTAAAAAGCCGAGTAAACTTGAATTTACTCGGCTTTTTGATGGAGCTGGTGGTCGGAATCGAACCGACAACCTGCTCATTACGAATGAGCTGCTCTGCCATTGAGCCACACCAGCATATTAAGTTGACAGCTCAATTATTATATATAATTCTCAACCGTTTTGCAAGACCTTTTTGCAAAAAATATACCCAAGGATAAAACAATGGCGGCTTGCACATCCCGTGTTGACAAAAAAGCACCATGTTATTGCCGCAAAAGCGTACACCGCCAGACAAAAAAGAACAAAGCTGCTCAATGCTACGCTTTGTTCTTTTGCTTTTATCAACTATGATTATTCTGCTTCTGCCGTCATGGTTGCCTGACCCTCTTTGGTGATGGGCTTGAGCCATTTGTCCGACAGAAGATGCCTGAGACACATTACGTTTTTCGGGTAATCCTCACACACAAACATCAGTGCATAAACCGCAACAAACGGCAGCTTGATTACGTATGCGGTGATGTATGTAACAGGCAAGGCAATAAGCCAGAGGGTGAGCATGTCAAACTTTGCGCCGTTGACCGTGTCTCCGCCCGAGCGGAAAATTCCGACAATTTGTATGTAAGGCAACATGCGCATTGGCAGATGCAAACCGTAAATAAGCATAATTCCCGTTGCGGTTTTAAGTGTCAAATCGGAAATTGCGTTGCCCATGTTGAAAATCTGAACAAGATTGCTTCTGAAAATAATGATGAAAATACCGACGAGCACCGCCATCAACGGTTCAATCACGGCAAACCTGCGCGCGTCAAGCTTGGCGCGTTCAATTTCACCTGCGCCCACTCTTTTACCTACCATAACACAGCAGGCGTTACAGAAGCCTACAAAGAACACGAATGCGATGTTTTCAAACGTCTTGTTGATTGTTACCGCCGCGTAATATTCATAGCCGAGGTTTGAAAAAATGATGTTGTACAGCATTGTACCCAAACCCCACGCACCCTCATTGAAAACAACGGGCATCGCGGTTTTAACAAAAACCTTGAAGTCCTCACGGGTAACGTGCAGATAGCTTGACACGTGCTCAACAAGTATGTTTTTCTGAAAAACGGAGAGCAACACAAGCAGTATGAAGCCTGCCCACGCCGATATCACCGTTGCGAGCGCCGCGCCGCGTATACCCATTTCGGGCATGCCGAAGCGGCCGAAGATAAGGCCGTAGTTGAAAACGGCGTTGAACACCGTGGAAAACGCTGAGGTGATAAGGGGCAGCTTCACGTTTTCAGTTGACCTGAGAAGCGCGGAAAAGATGTTGCTTGCCATTACCGCAGGGTAGGAAAAGAGGGCGATTTTGAGATACTCCGTGCCCGCTTTTATGACGTCCGGGTTCTTGTTGAAGATGCGCATAACACCCTCGGGCAAAAGCAGTGCCGAGAGGAAGAACACCGCACAGAAGCAGGATGCAAGAACTGTGACGATGCTTGCGGTGCGCCTGATACCGTCGCGGTCTTTAATACCCCAGAGCTGAGCGAAAATAACCGAACCGCCCGAGCACAGACCGAAAAGGAACATATTGAACAACCACGCCCACTGACCTGCCATACCGACAGCGGAAAGCGAAAGGTCACCGAGCTGACCGACCATCAGCGTGTCCACAAGGGTGAAGGAGCTGACAAGAAGATTCTGCAAAGCAATGGGCATTGCAAGCCGCAATGCCTCATGCCAAAAACGCCGTTCACCAACAAAATGTTTAATTGATGATTTGCTTATTTTCATTTATCTGATGATATCTGTGCCCATGTAAGCAACAAGTGCTTCGGGGATTGTTACGCTGCCGTCTTCGTTCTGATAGTTTGCGAGGATTGCGGCGGTTGTTCTGCCAACTGCAACACCTGAGCCGTTGAGTGTGTGAACAAGCTGAGCCTTTGATTTTGCATCCTCTTTGTATCTGATTGCGGCTCTGCGTGCCTGGAAATCAACGAAGTTGGAGCAGGAAGAAATTTCAACGTATCTGTTGTATGAGGGAAGCCATACTTCGATATCATAGGTTTTTGCTGAGGAGAAGCCCATGTCGCCCGTGCTGAGAGCAACAACTCTGTAAGGCAGACCGAGGAGCTGAAGCACTCTTTCTGCATCGTTTGTCAGCTTTTCAAGCTCTGCAAAGGAATCTTCGGGCTTGGTGAACTTAACAAGCTCAACCTTGTTGAACTGATGCTGACGGATGAGACCTCTTGTGTCTCTGCCTGCGCTGCCTGCTTCTGCACGGAAGCATGCGGAATATGCGCAGTAGCTGATGGGAAGCTTGCTGCCGTCGAGAATTTCGTCACGGTGCATGTTTGTGACGGGCACTTCAGCGGTGGGTACAAGGAAATAATCGTCACCGGTTTTGAACGCGTCTTCTTCAAACTTGGGAAGCTGACCCGTACCTGTCATTGAAGCACGGTTGACCATGTAAGGCGGGAAAACCTCGGTATAACCGTTTTCGGTGTGGGTGTTGAGGAAGAAGTTATAGATTGAGCGCTCAAGTCTTGCGCCGAGGCCTTTATAAAAGTGGAAGCGTGCGCCCGTAACCTTTGCGGCGGTTTCGGGGTCAAGGATGCCGAGCTGAGCGCCAAGGTCCCAGTGAGCCTTGGGCTCAAAGGTGAACTGTCTGGGCTCGCCCCAGCGGCGGATTTCAACGTTTTCGCTGTCGTCCTTACCGACGGGTACACTTGCATCGGGGATGTTGGGGAATTCATACATAAGAGCCTTCTGCCTTGCTTCAAGCTCAGAAAGTGCGGCATCGTTCTTTTTGATGCTCTCTTTGATTGCGTTCATTTTTGCCATGATTTCGGAGATGTCGCCGCCCTCTTTTTTGATGCGCGGAATCTCTTTGCTTGCGGCGTTCTGCTGAGCCTTCATGGCGTCTGTTTCAGCCATAAGTGCGCGGCGCTCAACGTCAATTGCAAGCACCTCATCAACAACTGCATCCATGTCTTTATTGCGGGTTTTCATGGCGGCTTTGACCATGTCCGGATTTTCTCTGATAACTCTGATATCAAGCATTTTATTTCGTCCCTTCTGTTTTTTGTAAGTGTTGTTATAGTTGACTTAAATTAAACCGATGTGCTTAGGGTGACGGGTATAATCCGAACCCGTTTTTTACAGGTGGATTTCCGTCAATCCTTCGTTAAAATACTCGCAAATCCGTCAAGGATTTGCTGCGTTTTGTGCCTTGGCTCGCCGAAAATCTCCTCTGTAAAAAATCT
>JAZNQF010000002.1:0-21141 GCA_045590055.1 Acutalibacteraceae bacterium | reverse complement strand
CTGTCAGACTGCCGAGAAAGGTGCAAGATGACCTTTTCTTTGCCCCGAAGGTGTACAAAGGTACTCCGAGAGGGCAAAAAAAGGTCAAAACAATGCGAAAATCGTACAAAGTTCGATGCTTTGTACGATTTTTTATGTGTGTATAAGTCTTACCATTTTCGTTTTCTTATTTAAAAAAACAGAATTGTTGTTCTTGTGCTTTTATCGACAGTCTGAGCGGTACAACATCGAGTTGTACCGCTGAAACTTTTGCAGTTGATGTTTTTGTCCTCTTGACGAACCTTTTCTGTACTCTATTCTTCATCATCCTTGATTTTAAAAATCAGCTTGAGAATACCTCTGAGAGCTTTCGGGCTTTTGATAACAACAACCTTCACCGCATATCGCCTCCGTTGTAATTTTTCAGTGCGTGTTAAGTCCGAGACAAACAAGCAGCACTGCGAGGGTGACAACCATAATTTTCGTTGGAAAACACATTGAAATAATCAGCCCGGCACCGAAAGCGGCGAAAATCAAGCCCCTGTTTCTGTGATGAAAACGCACATATAACACCGTCTTTCCTTGGGATGAATATTTCAACATTCCCTACAACAGCATTATATGTGCAAACGTAAAACGTGTTAATCATTAGCCTGAATTATCATCAAAGTGCCGTTTTTAAAAGAAACCGCGGCGGTTTCTTCAACAAAAAAGTTGCTTACTCCAAGTGCGCTGTGTGAAGAAAGCGTGTAGTCCTTCAGCGGATAACTCACACCGCTTGTGCAAAGTCCGCAAACGTCACCGCCGAAAGCAAACATTGAAAGCTTTGTGTACCCTTCTGCCTCCAACGTATGCTTGCCGTGTGTGAGGCAGAAAAGCTTGTTTTTCTCATCAAGCAAAACCACCTCAATGCCTTTTGCCGCCATGGCAGAGCAAAGCACCGCATTGGCATAGGTATGGTCAAGCCTGCCGCCCGTTGCCGCAAGCAAACGTATTTTTGTGAAACCGAGACTGTGAGCATGCTCGCAAGCAAGCCACGCATCTGTTTCGTCTTTCCTGATTGGAAATGTCAGCACATTGTCAGCCTCAGGCTGCTCAGCAGAGTCAAAGTCACCCATTATCACATCGGGTTTTATACCGCACTTTTGCGCGTGAAGATAGCCCGCATCAGCACAAATGAGAAATTCGCACTGTTCAAGTCTCGTTTTCAGCAAGGCGTAATCTTCAACCTTACCTGCGCACAAGACCGCACAAACACCGTTTTTTAAAGCTGCCATTTCTTCAAGTCCTTTATCTCATTATACATCGCAACGTAGCTTTCGTGGCGTGTTTTGCCGACTTCACCGCTTTCAACGGCCTGCCTGACGGCACATCCGCTGTCGTTAACATGAGCACAGGTCGTGAATCTGCACTTGCCCATATATTGCTCAAAGTCCCTGAAATAAAACGGCAGATCTTCGGCAAGGAAGGTTTCACCCTCAAGAATATTGACGGTGGAAAAGCCTGCAGTGTCTGCAATCAGGCAGTCACCCACCCTGAGAAGCTGGGCTTCCCTTGTGGTGTGCCTGCCTCTGCCAAGCTTCATGCTTATTTCGCCCGTAGCAAGCTCAAGGTCAGGCTTGAGCATATTCAGCAGTGTGGATTTGCCGACGCCCGTGTTACCGCAAAGAGCGGTCACCTTGCCGCTCAACAAGCTGAGAAGCTTTGCGTCATCACTTTTTTCCTGCTTTGAAAATGTGAACGTGTTAAAACCCGCAAGACGGTAAATCTGAGCAAGCTCACGTGTGTCACCGAGGTCTGCCTTGGTAAAAATAATAACAGGTTCAATTCCGCGTTTTTCCGCCATGGCGGTGAGCTTGTCAATAATCAGCGTGCTCGGCTGAGGGTGCGCCACAGATGAAACAATTGCAAGAAAATCAATGTTTGCAACGGGTGGCCTCACAAGATAGTTCTTTCTCGGCAAAATTTCTTCAATTGTGTTTTCGCTGTTTTGGGCAACACAAATGGTTACGTTGTCCCCTGCCATAGGCGAAATTCCTTGCTTTCGGAACTTGCCCTTGGCTTTACATTCATATACCGCATCGGCGGTTTCCACATAATAGAAGCCGCCGATTCCTTTAAGTATAATTCCCTGCTTAAGCATAATCAATCGTCATCTCCGACTTCAACCGTTAAATTGGGCACTTCCGCTTCAGTTGTTTCAGGCTCCTCAGTTTCAATGGGAAGTGTGGTTTTGGGCTTTGTTGACTCCTGAGTTGTTTCCTTGGTGGTGGACTCAGTTGTTTCCTTTGTTGTTTTCTCTTTTGTGGTTGATTCTTCGGTTGTGGTGGGTTTTGTTGTGGTGGGCTTCGTGGTGGTTGATTCTTCGGTTGTGGTGGGTTTTGTTGTGGTCTGGGTTGTGCTTTCGGTTGTTGTGGTGTAAAGAAGTGTTGATGTATCTTCACCGAGCTTACCCTCAACAAAGTTAGCCGTTGTTTTATACACAAGCTGACCGTCAATCGTTACACTTACAACGTCTTTTGAGCCGTTGCCGCGCACTGCAGATTTGAACGTACCGCCGTTGAGAAGCTGGTCTTTCTGCTCATAAACTTCATCGTTAAGCATAACCACAACCTTACCCGTTGTGTTAGTTGCAGGCAACACAAAGGTGATTTCAACCTCACCCACGTAGCCGTTGCTGACAAACACGGAGATTGCAGTACCCAGCGGTACTTCTTCGCCCACGCGCTCGTTGCCGACAACGATGCCCGATTTTTCATTGCTGTTAATATATTCTGTTCTGCTCATGTCAAGTTTGAGACCGAGAGCTTCAAGCCTTGACTTAGCCTGACCGATTGTGAGACCGATGAGCATAGGTACGGGTACTGTTTTTGTGTCCTCATCAGTTGCAACAAACACAGTGATTGTGTCACCTGTGCTGACCATGTCGCCCTTTGCAGGTGAAGTCTGCAGAACCGTACCCACTTCGTGCTCAAGGTTATACTGCGGTTCAACAACCACAACAAGACCGAGGCCGAGAAGGGTTTCTCTTGCGGCAGAAATCTGGTCGCCGTAAACATCGGGAAGAGTGAACTGTGAGCCATCGGAAACAACGTTAAGAATGATTGTTGCACCGCGTTCCACCTTTTTGTTGGCTGAGGGCTCCTGACCGACAACCGTACCGTTGTCTTTATTACTGTCGAAAACTTCTTCAATCTGGAAAACAAAGTTTTCTGCATATTCGCTGTTGTTGTAAATATCAGCAACATAATTCTTTCCCATAAAGTTGGGAACTGTAACCTTGCCTGAGTTATTGTCAGGCAAGAAAGCAGAGATAAGAATAACTGCAAAAATAACAAGCACGGCAAGAAGACCGCAAAGCACGGCAACCGTCTTTTTCTTTGAGTGAACCTCAGCTTCTGTCACCGCGATGTCAGCGTCATCGTCTTCAATGGGGTCGATGTGAGGCGGCTCAACCTCAGCAGCACCGGCAACAACAGCAGGCACAAACTTAGTGGGCTGCTCGTCAACAAAATGCTTGTCAACAAGATGTGAGTAATCAAACTTGATTGTGGGGTCTTTTTTGAACGCCTCGATATCAACGAGCATTTCCGCAGATGACTGATATCTGTCAAACGGATTTTTCTGCATTGACCTGATTGTGATTTGTTCAAGTCCGATTGCAATATCGGGGTTGATGCTTCTGGGAGCCTTAGGCTCCTGATTGAGCTGCATGAGGGCAACAGAAACCGCGTTTTCCGACTGGAAAGGCAGAGTACCCGTCAGCATCTCGTAAAGCACAACACCTGCGGAATAGATGTCCGCCTTGGCGTCTGTAACACTTCCGCGGGCCTGCTCCGGGCTTATGTAATGCACAGAGCCGATTGCCTGATCGGACATTGTTCTTGTTTCGCCCCTGCTGAAATGGGCAATGCCGAAGTCCGTAACCTTGATTGTGCCGTCAGAAATGAGCATGATATTCTGCGGCTTGACGTCGCGGTGAACAATGCCTTTATCGTGAGCGTGCTGAAGTGCGCGCAGAATCTGTGTGATAAAATGCACGGCTTCGCGCTGATTGACAACCTTCTGCTGCTGGATATACTCCTTGAGTGTGATACCCTCAACGTATTCCATTACGATATACTGAATCATGTTGCCGAAGCTGACATCGAACACCTTCACAATGTTGGGGTGTGACAGCACGGCAATCGCCTTTGATTCATTTTTGAATCTGCGGCGGAACTCATCATTTTCAAGGAACTCATCCTTGAGAATTTTAACCGCAACAATTCTTTCGTCGATATTGTCAAACGCTTTATAGACGACAGCCATGCCGCCCACGCCGATTATTTCAAGAATCTCATATCTTCCGTCAAGTCTTTTTCCAACGTAGTTTTCCATATCTATGCTCCTTAAAACTCAATAACTGCGGCGGTGATATTGTCCGTTCCGCCGTTTTCGTTTGCCGTTTTTATGAGTTGGTTTACATATTCTTCAGCATCCAGCCCGTTTGAAAGGCTGAGCATTGTTTCTTCTTCAACAAAGTTGCTCAATCCGTCCGAGCAAAGCAAGATGCGCTGAGGGCTTGAGAGGTCACCCGTTTTGAAGTCAATTTCAATGTCTTCCTCAACACCGAGAGCGCGAGTGATGATATTTTTGTTGGGATGGTGCTTCATCTGCTCTTCGGAAAGATTGCCTTTATCGTACAGCTCCTGCACCATGGAGTGATCTTTTGTGAGTTGTTTTATTTCAGTTTGTGACAAGAGATATGCACGGCTGTCGCCTGCGTGGGCAACACAGAAGCTACCGTCACTAAGCACAACTGCCGCAACAACCGTTGTTCCCATGCCTTTGAGCGAAAACTCTGCCCGTGACTTGTCAAACACAACCACATTGGCAGTTGTGATTGCAGAAAGAAGCATGTTTTTCACAGAGCTCATCTGCATTCCGCTGCGGTAACAGCCGCTGAGCTTACTTGTGATGAGGTCAACCGCCATGCTGCTTGCAATTTTGCCGCCTACAGCACCGCCCATACCGTCACAGACAACTGCCCAAGCAGAGCCGTCGGGAAATGAGCCTGAGTTGACCGAGTCTTCATTGTGAGGGCGAACCGCACCCACATCGGTTTTTGCAGATAATTTCATAGTCTTGCCTTCTTTGCTGAATAAAGTGTCTTTTATTTTACACCCCTGCGCAACTGACCGCAGGAAGCGTTGATGTCTGAGCCGAGTGTACGTCTGACCGTAGCGGTAATGCCGTGCTTTTCAAGCACACGGATGAAAGCTTCAATGCTCTCATTGTTACTGCGCTTGTAATTGGTTTCACTCACGGTGTTGACAGGTATGAGATTGACGTGGCAAAGCATGCCTTTGAGCCTTGAAGCCAACTCAGCCGCGCACGCCTCACTGTCGTTCACGCCGCTTATCATTGCATATTCAAAAGAGATTCGCCGCGAGGTTACCTTTGCGTATTCACGGCAGGCGCGAAGCAACTCGTCAATATTCCAACGGCGGTTAACGGGCATTGTACGAGAGCGTATCTCGTCGTTTGGCGCGTGGAGCGAAATTGACAGCGTGAGCTGCAGCTTTCTCTCCATCAGTTTGTATATTCCGTCGACAACACCGCACGTTGAAAGTGAGATGTTCCTCATACCGATGTTAAGTCCGTTTTCATCGCTGATGAGATCAAGAAAGCGCATTACGTTGTCAAAATTATCAAGCGGCTCGCCTACACCCATGAGCACGATGTGAGATATGCGCACGTTCAAATCACGGTGAGCTGCATAAATCTGCCCGAGAATCTCGGACGGCATAAGATTCCTGACGAAACCTGCAATACCGCTCGCGCAGAAGGTACAGCCCATTTTGCAACCAACCTGGGTAGACACGCAGATTGTGTAGCCGTATTTGTATTTCATCACAACGGATTCAATAAACTCGCCATCGTGCAGTTTGAAAAGGTACTTAACCGTTTCATCATACACCGAAACGAGCTTTTTTTCAATAGAGCATGTATAAATATCAAAGTTATCCGCCAATTTTGCCCTCAGTGCCTTTGACACGTTGGTCATTGAGTCAAAATCGGGCACACAGTGCTTATGAAGCCACGAATAAATCTGCCCTGCACGGAAAGCAGGCTCACCCATGCTTTTAAGCACAGCAGTGAGCTTAGGCAGTGACAAGGAAACAAGGTCTTGCTTCATAATTACGCTTCCTTCCTTTCAAACGCGGCGAAGAAAAAGCCGTCGCATCCGTCCTTGTGAGGAAGCAGAGTAACGTATTCACCAGACTTATTTTCACCTGCCGACGATGAAGGGTCAACACAGATAAAGTCGGTGTGTTCTTTTAAAAAGCGGTTGCACACTTCCTCGTTTTCCGCAGGATTGAGCGTACACGTTGAATAAACCAGCCTGCCCCCGTCTGCAAGGTAAGAGGCCGCATTTTCAAGTATTCTGTACTGAATATCGGGAAGCTCTGCCACTTCCTGCTCTTTTTTATATTTGATTTCGGGCTTTGCACCGATGATACCGAAACCTGAGCACGGCACATCACAAAGCACTCTGTCTGCCTTTCTGAGACTTGCGCGGTATACGGTTGCATCAGCAACACAGCTTTGGATTATGTTGAGACCGAGCCTGTGTGCACCCTCGTCAATCAGCTCGGTTTTGTGCGGATATATGTCAAACGATTTAACCGTACCGTAGTTGCCCATCATCTGCGCAATGGTGAAAGATTTGCCGCCGGGTGCGGCGCACAAATCAAACACGGTGTTCCCGCTTTTGACGTCAAGCGCCGCACAGCAAAGCTGGCACGCCTTGTCCTGCACGTGAAACATGCCCTTCCTGAAAGACGGCAGTTTTTCCATGGGAGCGCCCGTTTTTTCAATTCTTACGGCATTTTTGCCGATAGCCACTGCTTTTATGCCCTCTTTATCAAGCTGTTCAAGCAAGGCTTTCGTGTTTGTTTTCACGGTGTTCACACGAAGGGTAATTGGTCTTGCCTCAAGCGATGAGCTGAGAATACCGCGGGTGTTTTCTTCGCCGTAACGCTCTGCAAGCATTTTCACAATCCATTCCTCGCAGGAAAACTCAATGCTCATTCTTTCAATTTCATTTTCGCATTCCGGAAGCACAAGCCCCCTTGAGTGCACCTTTCTGAGCACGGCGTTGACAAGACCTGCCGCATAGGCGCAGCCGTTTTTCTTTGCGAGGTTGACACTTTCATTAACGGCGGCGGAAACGGGTATCCTATCTGTGTAAAAAAGCTGATAAACGCCCATGCGCAAAACTGTGAGCACATCGGCTTTCATTTTTTTCATCGGTCTGTCAAGGCACGGTTTAATCAAAGCATCAAGCGTAAGCCTTCTTTCCGTCACCCCGTAAACCAACATGGAAGCAAGGGCGCGCTCTCTTGCATCTTTGATGCCCGAAGAAAGCGCCGCATCAAGTGAAACGTTTGAAAAAGCACCCTTATTCATTTTCAGCAGCACGTCAAACGCCGCTTGTCTTGCAGTTGCCATAACTTCCTCCAAAAAATGTTCAAAATACGTCCCGTGTTTATCGTCTTCTGTTGCTGAAGCGCAACACAAGCCTAAGAAGGTTTGCAATTGAAACCAGCACAGCGGCAACATAAGTCATTGCCGCGGCGGTAAGCACCTTTTTTGCTCCGTTGAGCTCTGCGCCGCTTTCAAGCATGTGTGTTTCTTCAATTACGCTCAGCGCTCTGCGGCTTGCGTTGAATTCAACGGGAAGAGTTGCAAGCTGAAATGCAACCACAAATGAAAACAGAATTATACCTGCGAGCACAAGCGGTTCAAAACCCATGAAAAAGCCAATAACCGCAATGGTGATACCTGCAGACGAGCCGATGTTAGCAAGCGGCACAAGCTTGTTGCGGATTATAATTGGCTTATATGCCTGCGCATGCTGAGCGGCGTGACCTGCCTCATGGCAGGCAATACCGATTGCCGCAAGCGATGTGCTGCCGTATACACCCTCGGAAAGACGGATTGTATTGCTCCTCGGGTCATAATGGTCTGTCAGCTTGCCGGAAACACCTGTTACAGTGACGTTTGTGATGCCGTAATAGCGCAGCACGTTCTGTGCCGCCTGAGCACCCGTAATATGCCTTGCAGATGCAATCTTTGACATTCTGCCGTAGGTTGACTTGACCTTAAACTGCGCAATAAGTGAAATAAGCACTGCAGGCAATACGAGCAGAATATAGTATGAATCAAAATAAGGATAATACATATCTTCACCTCATGTTACCGTTGTTTATTTGTCAAATGAATTTTTCGCCTTCGGCTATGCTTCTGCCGTTGAGAAACGATGCGGCAGGCATACGTTTTTTGCCTTCGGGCTGAATTGACGTTATTTCGAGAACTTCACCGTCACCGCAGCAAACAAGCATTTTTCCGTTTTTGGCAATGATTGAGCCGCTTTCGCCGCTTCGCTTTTCGCCCGTGAGCCTTGACTCATGAACTTTGAGCGTTTTGCCGCCGAGAGTTGTGCTTGCAGACGGCCACGGATTGAGACCTCTTATTTTATTGTGCACCTCAAAAGCAGATAAACTCCAATCAATCGGGCTGTCTTTCTTGGAAAGTAAACCCACGTGAGTTGCTTTTTCGTGTTCTTGTTTAACGGGATTAAGCTCACCGTTGACAAGTTTTTCCATTGTTTTCATTAACACCTCGGCGCCGAGCACTGCAAGGCGGTCAAAAAGCTCACCTGCGGTTTCATTTATGCCGATTTCAGTTTTCTCACACATGAGGATGTCGCCCGTGTCAACGCCCTCGTCCATCTGCTGAGCGGTAACACCCGTCACCTTGTCCCCGTTGATTACCGACCACTGAATCGGAGAAGCACCTCTGTACATGGGCAGAATTGAAGCGTGGATGTTGATGCAACCGTACTTGGGATAATCAAGCACGTCCTTGGGCAGAATTTTGCCGTAAGCAACAACGATGATAACGTCAGGCTCAAGTTGGCTGATGATTTCAAGCCCTTTACCGTCTTTGAGGCTGACGGGCTGAAAAACCTCAAGCCCCGCTTTAACGGCAAGTTCCTTCACGGGCGGTGCAGTCAGCGTCTGACTCCTGCCTACCGGCTTATCGGGTTGGCAGAATACGCCCACAACCTCGTGCTCGGAATTGAGCAATGCTTCAAGGCAACCGACGGAAAAATCAGGTGTGCCCATAAATACAATTCTCATAGGTATTGCCCCCTCTTATTCAAAACGCTTTTTTACCTTGCTTGTGTAAAGTATTCCGTCAAGGTGGTCAAGCTCGTGGCAGAAGCAACGCGCTTTGAGATCCTCGCCCTGATAAAGACACCACTGACCGTGACGGTTCTGGGCGCGTACCTTAACCTTCTGCGGACGCACAACAACGCCCGTCTCACCGGGTACGGAAAGGCAACCTTCCTCACCCTCCTGCTCGCCTTCCGTGTAGACGATTTCCGGGTTGATGAGTTCAAGCAGGCCGTCGCCCACGTCAACAATAACAACTCTCCTGAGTACACCTACCTGAACGGCGGCAAGACCGACACCCTCGGCTTTCTTGAGAGTGTCTTTCATATCGTCAAGCAGAGCAAAAAGTCTGTCGTCAAATTTAACAACGGGTCTCGACACCTTGCTGAGAACGCTGTCTCCTACTGTTACAATGTTTCTTATAGCCATATATATTCATTCCTTATGAAAGATTTGTCGGATTTATATCTGCAGTCACGGTTACATCAGCGCAGTTCTTGTTTTTGCCGTAGCTGACAAGCAGCGATGAAATCATCGCCCTGAAGCGCTGAGTATTTTTGCATTTTATAAGCAGTTTGTATCTGTATTTGTTGCTGATTTTTGCAACACGTGCGGGCATCGGCCCGAGAATTATCATTTTTACGTCGGCGTAATCCGTGCCTGCCAATTCCCTGATATCGTCGAGGAACGCCCTTGAACAGGCAATTGCCTTTTCCTCTTTTTCGCAGATGAACGATACACAGCAGATATCGCAGTACGGCGGATACTTCATGTATTTACGTATAAGTATCTCGTTTTTATAAAACGCCTCATAGTCCTGCTTTGCGGCAAGGCGTATGATGTTGTTTTCGGGGGTCAGTGTCTGTATTATCGCCCTGCCGGGTGCGCTTCCTCTACCCGAGCGACCCACAACCTGCGTCAGCAGAGCGAAGGTCTGCTCCATGCTCCTGAAGTCGTCATTATTGAGCTGTTGGTCGGCGCAGATAACACCGACGAGGGTCACATTTTCAAAGTCGAGCCCCTTTGCAACCATCTGTGTTCCAAGGAGAATATCATACTCACCCGCGCCGAAAGCATTGAGCTTTGTCTCATGTGAGAAGCGTGACATCGTTGAATCTGTATCCATACGCATAACACGCGCTTCGGGCAGAAGAATTTTCAGCTCGTCCTCAATTCTCTGCGTGCCGAAGCCTGAATACCTGACGTCTTTTTTGGAGCACTCGGGACACGTCTGCGCAAACGGTGCCGAATATCCGCAATAATGGCACATCATTCTTCCGTTTGCGGCGTGATACGTCAGCGAGATGCTGCACGACGGACACGTGAGCACGTGTCCGCAACTGTCACACGCAACAAAGGTGTTGTACCCTCTGCGGTTGATGAGCAGAATTGACTGCCTGCCCTCGTCGAGATTCTTTTCAAGCTCCTCAAGCAAAACACTGCTGACGGAATACTTGTTGCCCTCTTTTCTGTCTCGCTTCAAATCAACGGTGATAACGTTTGGAAGGTGGGCTTCGCCGTATCTTTGGTCGAGCTTTTCAAGCGCGTATCGGCCCATAACGGCATAGGTGTAGCTTTCAACGCTCGGTGTTGCTGAGGACAACACGAGGTGCGCGTTGTGATACTTGCACCTGAAGCGTGCCACCTCACGCGCGTCGTAACGCGGCGAGGATTCGGATTTATAGGTATGCTCCTGCTCCTCGTCAACAACAATCAGCCCAAGGTTTTCAAACGGAGCAAAAACTGCGCTCCTTGTGCCGACGGCAATCTGCGCATCGCCGTTTTTCACGCGCTTCCACTCGTCATTCCTCTCTCCCATGGACAGCGCACTGTGGAAAAGGGCAACCTTTTTGCCGTATCTGCTTTTGAAGGTTGCAAGCACCTGCGGAGTGAGTGAGATTTCGGGCACCATAACAATAACACCCTTGCCGTCTGCAACAACCTCGTCAATCAAGCGCATAAAAACGCTTGTTTTGCCGCTGCCCGTGATGCCGTAAAGCAAAGACGTGCCGCCGTCACCGCTTTTATAGCGCGAAAGCATGTTTTCGTATGCGATCTGCTGCTGAGGTGTGAGCACAATCTCCGCCTTTGCTGACGGATTTGCCTGCATTTTAACTGCAGGGGTGCGGTATACCGTACTGTCAAACACTTCAACTATGCCGCGTTTTTCAAGCGTTGAAACAACTGCAGGGGTAACGCCTGTGAAATAGCAGACTTCCCTCACACAACCGCCGCCCGTTTCACTCAGCAAATCAACAACGCTCAGCTGCTTTTGTGTGAGCGTATCTTTAATTTGCTCAAGCTCCTGCCCCGTCACAAGCAAGCGCACGTTTTTAACGGTGGCATCACCGATTTTGCGCACTGCTTCATAATTCCTGACGGCAAGACCCTTTTCGCAAAGGCGGTCGGGCAGGTCACAGTCTTCACTGTAGCCCATTGATTTAAAGAGCTTGTCCTTTTCAATATATCCCGGTTTTGAGTCAAGATACTTGTACAAAGCAAGCTCATCCTCGGATAAATCCTCAAGTGCGGCTTCATCGGCGGTAACAGACACGTAGGCAACCTTTGTTTTGAGGTTAATGCCTGCGGGAAGCTGAACCTTTGCCGCCTCAAAATAAGTGCAGAATGTGCGCTCTCTGAGCCAATGAGCAAGCTTCAGCATCTCAGAGTTAAGAAGCGGCGCTTCATCCAGCACCGCCGCAATAGGTTTATATTTTTCACTATCTGCGGCATACTCGATATCAAGCACTATGCCCTGACGCTTCCTGCTTCCGAAGCCGAAGTTAACCATAACGCGGCAGCCGGGCTTCACCTTTTCAACAAGCAAGTCGGGAACCCTGTAGCTGTATGCCGCGTCAAAATGATAGGCGGTGTTCTCCACACCGACGTGCGCAAGCAAAACCTCTGCCATAGGGCTCCCTCCAATTTCTTTTAATTAAAAATCAAAGATATCTGATTTCAAAGGGCTCAGAAATCTTGAGCTTGCCTGAAACGAACTCGTTGAGTGCATAGGTTACGGGCTTTTCGATTCCGCATTTTTCGGAAAGTACGGGATCGTCTGCAATTGCCCTTGCTCTTTTTGCAACGGCGGTAACAAGTGAATAGCGGCTGATGTGGCCTTTAAGTACGGGTCTGAGATCAGGATTAAGCATTATCAATTACCTCTCTGATTTTTCTTTTCATATTTTCTGTCAGGAGCTGTTCAGCTCTGATGATTGACAAAACGTCGTTCACTGCATTGTCGAGCACGTCGTTTTCAACAATGTAGTCATATTCAACCGCGCGCATGATTTCACCGCGTGCGATTGTAAGGCGCTTGGTGATGGCTTCCTCGGTTTCGGTGCCTCTGCCTCTGAGCCTCTTTTCAAGCTCAACAAGTGAGGGTGGAATGATGAACACCTTGCGTGAATCGGGGAAGATTGAGCGGATTTTTTCGCCGCCCTGAACTTCAATTACGAGAAAAACAATTCTGCCCTCGTCAAGCCATTTTTTAACGGGCGCCAGCGGTGTGCCGTAATAGTAGTCACCGTATTTTGCATATTCGAGCATGTTGCCCGTTTCAATGTTTTTCAAAAACTCTTCTTCGGAAACGTAGTAGTAGTTAACGCCCTCCTGCTCCTGACCTCTTGGTGCCCTTGTGGTCATGGAGATTGAAATGCGCACGTTGCTTCCGATAATCTCACTGACTTTGCTGATGATTGTATCCTTACCGCTTGCGGAGGGACCTGAAATTACAAAAAGCATGCCTGCGTTCTGTTTATTCATCGTCATCATCCCCCTCAAGCTCCTCAGCAGCTTCATCGTTGAGCCTGTTTGCAACCGTTTCTGATTGCAGATATGTGAGCACAACATGGTCGCTGTCCATAATTATAACCGCCCTTGTGCGCCTGCCCTGCGTGGCATCAATGAGTGTACCCCTTTCGCGGCACTCCTGAATGATTCGCTTGATGGGCGCTGAATCGGGGCTTACAATTGCAACAAGCCTTGAGGCGTTAATCATGTTGCCGAATCCTATGTTTATAAGCTTCATTTTATTTTGACCTCTTTTACGGCTTATTCAATGTTTTGAACCTGCTCGCGTATTTTTTCAACTTCTGCCTTGATTGCAATAACTGCTTTTGCAATGTCAACGTCCTGCGCTTTTGAGCCGATGGTGTTTGCTTCGCGGTTGATTTCCTGAATCAAAAAGTCCATTTTTCTGCCGACCGCCTGCTTTGATTCAAGCATTTCATGCAGCTGAGCGATGTGGCTGCGCAGCCTTACGGTTTCTTCCGCAACTGCGATTTTATCTGCAAAAATTGCGGCTTCCGTGAGAAGTCTCTGCTCGTCAATATGAACGTCACCGAGCAATTCCTGCATACGTGCAACAAGCTTTGCGTTGTGCTCAGCTACAGTCTGCGGTGAGCGCTCTTCAACAAAAGCAACCTGTTCAAGTATTGTCTGAGAACGTGAAAGCAAGTCGTTTTTGAGCTTTTCTCCCTCGCGCTCGCGCATGGCAATGAAAGCGTCAACCGCCCTTTGTGCAACGGGCATCACGGAATTCCAGATTTTTTCTTCGTCCGTGTCAACCTTGGTTACGGTGAAGATATCGCTGTATCTTGAAACCGTGGATACGGAAACGTCGTTGCGAAGCTCATATTTTTCAGCAAGCTCCCTGAGAGCCTTAACGTAGCCTGCGGCGAGTGAATGGTTAACTTCAACCACACATTCGGCATCCTCAAGCTCTGCAATCTGCACATAGCACTCAATTTTACCCCTTGCAACAAGGCTCTGAACAAAATTTTTCAGCTTTTCGTCAAGGAAACCGTATGACCTCGGCACTCTTGAAGAAAACTCAAAATATCTGTGATTAACACTTTTTATTTCCACGGTAACGCTGATACCGTCAATAACGTCCTGGGCGCGACCGAAGCCTGTCATGCTTCTAACCATTTTATTGCCGTTCCTCCCATATATGCATAGTATATTAGATTACATTATATAATGATTTTTCTTCTTTGTCAATGATTACTGCATACAATACATGCCCACATTTTTGTTGGTTTTTCAGCCTTTTCACAAGCTGAAACCGAAGAGCTGTTCTGCCCCTCGGTCTCTGCTTTATATATATGGAAGTCACGGCCTTTTCAACCCGACTTATGCAAGGCCGAAAAGTGATTTGATGAGATTGATGAAGAACTCAATAATCTGCCTGAAACCGCTGAGAACATTTCCGCTTTGTCCGGGCACATCATCGGGATTTCTTTCAACGTCGTACTCAATTCTTCCCACGAGTTCGCCTGTCTCAGCATCTATGTCACAGTCATACTCATCATAGAAACCGTCTTCTCTTTCAACGTAGAAGTTGACTTCGTAAATTGTCTTGCGGTAATCGTCTTCATATTCGGCTCTGGGTACATATTCGAAAACCACATCGTCAACCGTATAATTTGTACCGTATGCCGCGTTGACCGCTTCGAGTGCCGCCGCTTTCGCGTCGTCCTTTGAGATGTTTGCCGCAGAGGCTGCGCCTGCGAAAACAACAATCATTGCCAGTGCGAGAACTGCCGCCAGAATCTTGTTAAAGTTTTTCATAGTTTTTTCCTCCTCAGAATAGTTGTTTTTGGAATGTTTTTTATGTACACGGTGAGGTTTCCCTCACCGTAATCTGTTCTGTTTTACTGCTTATCAGTCGTCTCTTTCACGCTCACCGGAGAGAACCTTGCCTGACAGGGCGTCGATTTCGTATTCGTAATCATAGCCGTTTGCGGAGAATTCAACTTCGTAAACTGCTCTGCCGTCGTCAACATCAAGGTTGACTTTTTCAAATCTTGCAGTTGAGAGACCTGCGTGTGCGAGAGCTGCCTTCTTTGCTTTTTCTGTGCCGACGTATGAGTAGTTATCCGTTACAGGTACATCGTCATCGTCATCATCGTAATGCTCAAGAGGTTCTGAGTGGCTCTTTACAACAGCACCGGTGAAAGCGTTGATTTTGTATTCATACTCTCTGCCGTTTGCACGGAAATCGAGATCATAGCAACCGTCATCATATTCAACTTCAGTGAAAACTGCCGCATCTGCTCTTACACCTGCATGGCTGAGAGCCTTGCTCTTCGCTTCGCTCACGCTGATTCTTGAAGGAGCGGTGGGCTGGGGAGCCTTTGTGGTTTCGGGTGCTCTTGTGGTCTCGGGAGCTCTTGTGGTTGCGGGAGCTTCGTATTCCTTATCGAAATCGAACACCTTGCCGCTGTATGCATCAACGTCACAGCTGTATTCCCATGAGCCTGCATAGAATTCTACTTCGTAAACTGCTCTGCCGTCGTCAAAATCGAGCTGAGCCTTGACAAAGGTTGCGCTTGAAGCGGATACGCCTGCATAGCTGAGAGCTGCCTGCTTTGCTCTTTCAACACCGATGTAGGACGGTGCAGCGGTTGTCTGCGGAGCTGTGGAAGCCTGCGTGGTCTGCGGAGCCTGCGTGGTCTGCGGAGCAGGTCTTGTTGTCTGCGGAGCCTGAGTTGTCTGCGGAGCCTGAGTCTGCGGTGCAGGTCTTGTTGTCTGCGGAGCCTGCGTGGTCTTGGGAGCATCATACTCTTTGTCTGCCTTGAGGACCTTTCCGCTGAGTGCATCGACTTCGTAATCATATTCCCATGAACCTGCACGGAAGTCCACTTCGTAAACTGCTCTGCCGTCATCGTAATCAAACTCAGCTTTTTCGAATCTTGCTGATGAAGCAGAAACGCCTGCATGGCTGAGAGCCGCCTGCTTTGCCTTTTCAACACCTACGTATGAGGGCTGAGCTGCTGTTGTTGATTCGGGAGCCTTGGTTGTTTCGGGAGCTTTGGATTCGGACACCTGGGGCTTAGTTGTCTGCTGTGCCTGAGCTTTTGCATAATCTTCCTTATCGGCCTTATCTTTGTCGTGCTTTACAACCTTGCCGGTGAAGGCATCTATATCATAATCGTATTCAAAGCCGCCTGCAAGGAATTCAACGTCGTATACGCCGTCTTCTTTGTCTCTTTTGACTTTGGTGAATTCTGCATCGCCCGACTTAACACCTGCGTGCTTCAGAGCACTTGATTTTGCTGCCTTCTTGCCAACGTACTGTGATTGAGAAACCGAAGCTTCTTCTCTTTTTTCTCTGTTTTCACCCACAACGCCTGATCCAAAAACGAGGCTTCCTGCGAGTACTGCGGTTGCTGCCAATACTGACACAACACCTGCGACTAAATTTCTTGCTGACTTCATTTTGTTCATCTCCTTTAGTTGAAATTATATTTTGTAAGGATTGTTTGTTTTGTCTTCGGGTATTTCCTTTTGACATCTTCATGTTACTCTGCTTTTATTAAAGCTTCATGAGAACTTGAAAGTTTTTTGAGATTTTTTCTCTGTCCCTTTGACGATTTCATGTTATCCTGCTTTTATTAAAGCTTCATGAGAACTTGAAAGTTTTTTGAGATTTTTTCTCTGTCCCTTTGACGACTTCATGTTATCCTGCTTTTATTAAAGCTTCATGAGAACTTGAAAGTTTTTTGAGATTTTTCTCTGTCCCTTTGACGATTTCATGTTATCCTGCTTTTATTAAAGCTTCATGAGAAAACCAATTTTTTTCATTTTTTGTTAAAGTGTTGAATTTTGGCGTCTGCGGTTGTATAATACAATTAATGTATATTCGGAAACGGAGGGCTCGGTGTGGGTCGGTTTGTGATAACAAAAAGCAAATCCGAGGAATACACGTTCGAACTTATCGCGCTCAACTGGGAGTCGATTATCAGCGGCCCTTATTTTCCCACGCTTGAGAGCTGCGAAAACGGCATTGATTCTGTGCGCCGACACTGCAACGCTGAGGTTGAGGACACAACCGTTGACGGTTCACACACAATGCGTTGCCCCAAGTATGAGATATACAAAAACAGAGATTCGCAGTTCTGTTTCAGGCTCAAGGCAACAAACGGGCAGATTATTGCAGTAAGCCAGGCTTACACCAGCAAAGCAAGCTGTTGCAAGGGCATTGAATCGGTTGCCGCAAATGCCCCGGACGCCGAGACGAGACTTAAATAACATGCGGATGTGACGGAATTGGCAGCATTGAGCGCGACCGCCGCCGGTGGCGGATAAAGGGAGTGCGAAATGGCGCAGCGGTCAAAATTTCGGTGACGATTGAGGCACCGTAAAATTTTGGGCACCGCAAGAGTCACGTGCACGGTTGAGTTTATATGATGATTAAATATATGCGGATGTGACGGAACTGGCAGACGTGCCGGACTTAGAATCCGGTTCTTTACGAGTGAGGGTTCAAATCCCTTCGTCCGCACCATCAAAGGGCTACAAAAAAGATATAGCCACAGAAAAACTCTGATTTTATCAGGGTTTTTTCTGTTTTTATGGGTGAAATTTTAGTTTTCAGTTTGCGCGTACAAAAAAGATATTTTTCTCAACACAGACTCGAACTCTCGCAAAGTCGTCATATTTAAGGAGCATAGAACTACCTATGCTCCTTTTTCTTTTCGAAAATTATTGACTTTCCTTCTAATATTTGATATCATTATATCAAGATATTATGATATCAAAATGGAGGTGGGATTGTGAACAAAACGAACATCCCGACATATGAAAAAATAATGATCCCTCTGCGCCTACCACCGGAGATTTACAACCGAATGATGGACGAAGTGCAAAAAAAGAAAAAGGACGAGCGAGGATATAGTGTCAACCAGTATTTAACCGAAATACTGACAAAAGATTTGGAGGGTAAAAGAAAATGAACAGATTTGATATAATAAATAGAATCGGCGACAAGTATCGCATTGGCAACACCGAAACAGGCGAGTTTAGCTACGCTCAAGCACTGAAAACTGTAGGTAAAGACATTAAGGATTATCAAAAGGCTACAACCGGAGCACAGCACAAATTCCTTGACCTTCGTTTTGAGAATGAGCGACTGGCGATTCTTGTGGAATGCAAAAACAAATTCAGTCGTTGGGATAAAGCCAAAATCCAAGGTCAGTTACAAGACTATGTTCGTTTCGAGAAAGCATACTCGGACAAAAAAATCGTTGCTATTCTTGCAGAAACTGATGGCGATGAAGTGTGGGTTTGGTATGGTCAATCTGTCATTATTGATGACGAACATCGCATAGAAGAAGAAACCGTTCTTCGCACATTTGAAGAATACGAAAACTTATGTTTTGGTAGAGTGAACGATAAAATCAAAGTTGTTGATTCTATTAAAACGCTTAACGAAAAACTTCATTCGGATGGCATTAATGAAAAGCTGCGTAGTCAGTTTGTTGGAACTTGTCTTCTTGCCCTCAAAAACGGCCTTGTTTATAAGAATGTAAAAGAAACTCTCGACCCAAAAACCGGAAAGAAGCTTGCCCCCGAACGAGTTGTTTTGAAGAGCATTAAAGATATTTTGGAGGGGCTCCTCACCCGTAGTGGCAGTCTGAATAAGGCAGGAAAGCTTGCTGTTCTGAACAGTAAAGTTCTTGACGATCAGGATGTTACAAGTTTGACCTACAAAGAACTTGAAGATATTTTGCAATTCATCGATGATAATGTAGTTCCTTATATCAATGACAAGAGCACCGCCGGACAAGACTTGTTAAATCTGTTCTTCACTACATTCAATAAATATGTCGGAAAGTCCGATAAGAACCAGGCGTTTACTCCTGACCATATCTGCGACTTTATGAGTAAAGCAGTTGGCGTAAACAAGAATTCACGTGTGTTGGATCCATGCTGTGGAAGTGGCGCTTTTCTTGTTAGAGCAATGACCGATGCAATGGATGATTGCAATACTGAGGAAGAACGTGAAGAAGTCAAGAAAAATCAAATTTTTGGAATCGAATATGAGGAGGGGGCGTTTGGCCTTTCTTCTACAAATATGCTGATACATGGTGACGGTAACTCTAATGTCGTTCAGGATTCAATGTTTAAGCGCGCTAAATGGATTGCTGAGAACAATATCAATATTGTCTTGATGAACCCTCCGTATAATGCAACTAAAAAGTGCTGCGATCCCGACTACACCAAATCTTGGGATTCTAAGAAAAAAGAAGATCCATCTAAAGGTCTACACTTCGTCGAATGGGTAGCTCGCCATGTACCCTCCACTTGCAAAATGGCAGTATTGTTGCCTATGCAAGCGGCAATAGGTAATTCAGAAGATATAAAAGCGTTCAAAAAGAAAATGCTGGATAATTACACTTTAGATGCCGTTTTTTCATTGCCTAAAGAAATGTTTTATCCTGGTGCATCAGCGGTCGCTTGCTGTATGATTTTTGATTTATCACAGAAACATGCGCGTGCTGACAAAGAAACTTTCTTTGGATATTTCAAGGATGACAAGTTTATTAAAAGAAAGGGTCTCGGCCGAATTGAAATGACAGACAGCGAAGGAAATAGTCTGTGGATTAAAACGGAAAAGTTATGGCTTGATTTGTATAGAAACAGAAAAGAGGTTCCGGGGCTTTCTGTTAAATTTAAAGTTACCTGTGAAGATGAGTGGTTGGCAGAGGCTTATATGGAAACTGATTATGATACTTTAGAAGAAAATGACTTTCAAACTACAATTAATTCCTATCTCTCGTATTTGGTAAAGGAGGGAGAAGTTTATGAGTCTTGATGACAGACGTTGGGAAATGTTTTGCTTTTCTGATATTTTCATAATTAAAAATGGATTTTACAATAAAAAGCCCGAAAGCTCTGGCAATGGAACAATCCCATTTTTGGGTGCCGTTGATAGTAACAATGGTGTGACAGAATATTATACTATTGACGAAATAGAGTCTGCATCCAAAACAGGAGAATTGCCAAATGCACCGCTTGATAAGAAATTGTTTCCGCCAAAGGCTGTATGTGTTACAAACAATGGTTCCGTCGGATATGCATATTATCAAGGCAAAGAATTCACATGTAGTCACGATGTAAACGCACTATATTTGAAAGACAATGAGTTCAATGAGCACACTGGCTTGTTTGTCGCAACTGTTATAATGCACGACAGATACCGTTGGGATTATGGAAGAAAATGGCGCCCCAAACGAATGGTTCATTCAGAAATCAAACTACCAATTAAGCAAGATGTAAACGGCGACGCTATTATTGACGAAGAACACAAATATTCTTGCGGTGGATATATTCCTGATTGGGAATATATGGAGGAATGCATTAAGCGTTTGCATTATAAAAGGATTTCTACATCCGTCAAAAACCAACACAGCGAAATGAATACAGACGAATGGAAAACATTTAAGCTCACTGAATTATTTGATATTTGTCGAGGAAACGGATTGTCCCGCGTAAATTTGGATGAAGGGAACGATAATGGAATTAATTTCATTTCAAGGCAAAGTTACAATAACGGGGTAAACTCCAATGTTGAACAACTTGAAGATATCAAACCTTTTGAAAGTGGGTGCATAACCGTAGCTTTGGGAGGGGAATACTTAGGCTCATCTTTTGTTCAATTAAAACCATTCTACACGGGTGCCCATATGGCTGTGTTGACTCCAAAAGATAAAAAAATGACCCTGTTCTCAAAACTTTTTATTTGCACTTTGATTCGCTTTGAATCCAAAATAAAATACTGTGCTTTTGGTAGGGAGTTGGATACTCACATTGATAGAGAGTTTTCGATTAAATTACCCGTAACAAGTGACGGAACTCCTAACTGGGCCTGGATCGATAACTATATCAAATCGTTGCCATATAGTGACCGGATTTAATCACGGTAGTTCAAATCTATACTACAAATTGCTTTAAATATCTTTTCTGTTATATTCGCCTTGCGGCGAGTTATATTGCTACGCAGTGTTATTCGGCAAAAGCCGAGTGATATTGCCCTTCAGGCAGTTAAAAGGCGAATATAAGAAGTGAAGCCGAAACAAAAGAACTCTACAGAAAGATTCTTACGGCGGCAACTGCAATGTTTATGCAGAAAGGCTTTGAAAAAACA
>JAZNQF010000001.1:0-7819 GCA_045590055.1 Acutalibacteraceae bacterium | reverse complement strand
ACCGACACAAACGGTGAATGAGCCTGTTTCAACGTGCCAATCGTGGATGTTTACGTTGTAATAAGCAAAGGCGCGCTTGCAAAGAGTGATGGAAACTTCCTTTTCCTCGCCTGCCTTAAGGAATACCTTTTTGAAGCCCTTGAGCTCTTTTTCAGGTCTGTAGATTGTGCTCTCATCATCCTTGACGTAAACCTGTGCAATTTCTGCGCCGTCAACCTTGCCTGCGTTTTTAACCTTGAAGGTAACCGTGACGGTGTCTGTATCCTTGATTGAATCAGCGGAAAGCTTGAGGTCGCTGTATTCAAAGTTGGTGTATGAAAGACCGAAACCGAACGGGAAACGGACGTTCTTCTTGGCAGTGTCATAGTATCTGTAACCAACGTAGATACCTTCTCTGTATTCAACGGTGGAAACGTCACCGGGGAAATACTTGTAGCAGGGTGTGTCCGCAAGGGATACGGGATAAGTTTCAGCAAGCTTACCTGAAAGGTTAACGTCACCGAAAAGAAGGTCTGCTGCGGCTGAGCCTGAGCTTTCACCGCCGAGGAAGCAATTGAGAATACCTGCAACCTTGTCTGCCCACGGCATTTCAACAACTGCGCCGCCTGAAAGAGCAACAATAACGTTGCTGTTAACTGCGGTGAGAGCATCAACAAGCTTGTTGTGCAGAGGCGGAATTTCGATGTGTGAACGGTCGAAGCCTTCTGATTCAAAGTCTTCCGTAAGACCGATGAAAACAAGCACTGCATCCTTGCCCTTTGCGGCTTCAACAGCCTCGGCAATAAACTGCTCGTCCTTGATCTTATTTTTCTTGTCGGTTGAATAGCCGGCAGCATAGGTCACGTCTGCACCCTTTGCTTTGATTGCATCAAAGGCAGCATCAATGCGCTTTGAGTTGACAATTGATGAGCCTGCGCCCTGATAACGCGGCTTCTTTGCCATTTCACCAATAACGGCAACCTTTGCATTCTTTTTAAGCGGAAGCACGCCGTTTTCATTTTTGAGAAGCACCATGCACTGAGCGGCAATTTCGCGTGCTCTTTCGTGGTGTGCCGCTTCGTCGTATGTATATTCACCGAGGACTTCTTTTGACTTCATGATGACCTTGAGGATGTTATCAACCATTTTGTCAAGGAATTCTTCAGCGATTCTGCCGTCTTTAACGGCTTCGACGATTTTCTTTGTGCCGTCGCCGTGTGAGGTGGGCATTTCAAGCTCCTGACCTGCAAGCAGACCTGCAACGCGCTCATTTTCTGCGCCCCAGTCTGTTACAATCATGCCTTCATAGCCCCACTCGTCACGCAGTACGTCTGTGAGCAGCCACTTATTCTCAGCGCAGTACGTACCGTTGAGGCGGTTATATGCGCACATAATCGTCCACGGTTGAGCCTGCTTGACGGTCTTTTCAAATGAGGTAAGATAAATCTCACGCAGTGTTCTTTCGTCAATAACACTGTCTACGGTCATACGGCGAGTTTCCTGGTTGTTACCGGCATAGTGCTTAAGAGAAGTACCGATACCCTTGGACTGAACGCCGTTTACGAATGCAGCAGAGATTTCGCCTGCAAGATACGGATCTTCGGAGAAATACTCAAAATTTCTGCCGCAAAGGGGTGAACGCTTGATGTTTGTGCCTGGGCCGAGAAGAACGCTGACCTGCTCTTTAAGGCACTCCTCACCGAGAAGAACGCCCATTTCATAGATGAGATCGGGGTCCCACGAACAAGCCGTGGTTGCCGCAGTAGGATAGCAGATTGCAGGTACACCCTTAAGGCCCATTGCCTGTTCCTTGTCTTTCTTTTCGGGGCGCTTTCTGATACCGTGAGGGCCATCTGTCCACATAACAACGGGGATACCGAGCCTTTCAATACCCGTGGTGTGCCAGAAATCCAAACCGGAACAAAACGCGGCTTTTTCTTCAAGTGTCATTTGCTTGATAAGATCTGCGTGCTTCATATTTTCCCTCCGAGAAATTGATTTTATTTACATTTATTTAATTATAATACTTTTTGGCAAATAAAGCAACTGTTAATTGTTATATTTTTCGGCTTGCAAAGCAAACATCTGCGCATATTTTCCACCAAGCTTCATCAGCTCCTCGTGGCTACCACTTTCAATAATTCGGCCTTTTTCCATCATAAAAATTCGGTCTGCGCTTCTTGTTGTGGAAAGGCGGTGCGAGATGAATATCACTGTTTTATCTTGTGCTCCTGTCATCATAGCACGATTCAGCTCATATTCAGATACAGGGTCAAGATTTGCCGAAGGCTCATCAAGTATTACATAAGGACATTGCTTATAGAACGCTCTCGCTACCGCAATTTTTTGTTGTTCACCACCAGAAAGCATCAATCCGTTTTCGTCAAATTCTTTAAGAAGAATTGTCTTCAATCCGTTCGGCAACTCTTTATCAAACCCTGCAGTTTTGAGAGCACGCCATACCCTTCCCTCATC
The DNA here is from genome assembly GCA_045590055.1 of Acutalibacteraceae bacterium. Taxonomy (GTDB): domain Bacteria; phylum Bacillota; class Clostridia; order Oscillospirales; family Acutalibacteraceae; genus UBA6857. The sequence goes on along the minus strand of JAZNQF010000001.1, from coordinate 5,365 downwards.
ATATTCTGTGGAAAGTGCAACATTTTCACCCACGCTTGCAGAAAAAATCTGAAAATCCTGAAATACTGCTGCAAATCGGTTGCGGTGAGATTCAACCGTTTCTTCGCGTATGTCTCTACCGCCGATTTTTATACTACCGCTTTTTACATCATACAACCTTAAAAGCAGATTGGTAAGTGTGGTTTTTCCTGCGCCGTTATAGCCTACCAACGCAATTTTTTCATGCGGCTTAATTTCAAATGAAATTCCGTTAAGCGAATCATGACCGTTGCCCTCGTATGAAAACGTAATATTTTCGACCGTAATTGTTTCAGGCGAAGCGCACTCGGCAATATGCTCACCGTCTTTAAGGTTTGATTCAACCTTGAGGAATTTACGGTATTTTTCAATCATTTCAGATCGTTCCGTAAAGTTCCTGATGGCATAAACCGTGAGAAAAAGAATACCCCCGCCGATTTGCACTGCACCGTTAAAGGTTGCAACAAAGTCACCTGCAGACATATCGTTTTTTACAAGTGTTCTGTAACCGATATATACGGTAAGCACAAGCATATAGCCTATAATATGCACAACGGATTCCTGCGTAAAAAACAACCAGTTCAGCTTTTTTATAAACTTTTTTTGTGTGTCAACAACATCATCTGCACTTTTCTGAAAGCGTCTGTTCAAAAGCGGATAAACACCGCTTGTTCGTATTTCTCCCGCATAATCAGGCAGATAAAACACCCTTGCAAAATAGTCGCTGACACGGTGAAGCTCTGTGATTTTTTCGCGGCGTTTCGTCATCAAACTACCCGTGTATTTACCAAGAGGTATAAACATGACTGAAAAAGCCACAACAATGAGCAACACTACAGGGTCAATGGTTAATAAAACCGAGCCGATTGTGATGAAAGACACAATTTCCATAACATAGTGCTTCACAATATTCAAAATGAAACGGATGTTATCCGAAGAGTTTTCAACAGCAAGGATAAAGTCAGCATAAAACTCAGGATTATCATATTTCGCCAGGTCAAGCGAAGCTGCTTTTTTATAGAGAATTGACTGAATACCGATATCCAGACGTTCTCGTTCACGGTGAACAAACAATTCAAAATATAACGCATTTATCAGAACACCTAAAAGCATTACACCAAGCATAAGCGAAATACCGAAAACAATTTTTCGCGTATCTCCACCTGTGCTGACTTCGTCAATTACAAACTTTATGCCTATAACAGCAACAAGTCTTCCCGGTAATGAGCAGAGAATATGCATCAGAATATCACAAGTAACAAGGAAAGGGGAAATTTTGAACATCACACGTAGCATATAAAACACATTGGAAAACGTGCTGTGTTCTGTTTTTTTCTTTTCTTTTTTCATATCTCATCTACACCCCTTTCATCATTTTTGTAATTTGACGCCTGAAGTGTAAACATTTCAGCATATACACCGTTTTGTTGCATAAGTTGTTCGTGTGTACCCTGCTCACCAACCGTACCGTCAACAAAAACATAGATTTTGTCAGACAGCACGGCGCTTGAAAGCCTGTGCGAAATATAGATAACAGTTTTATCTGCCGTTTCACGAATAAGACTTTCATACATTTTGTATTCTGCAATCGGGTCAAGCGCAGAGGACGGCTCATCAAGAATTGCAATATCATAATTCTTAGCAAACATCCTTGCTGTTGCAATTTTTTGTTGTTCACCACCTGAAAGTCCAACGCCTTTTTCATCAAACTCACGTGTGAGCACAGTGTTTTCTTTCTCTCCAAGTCTGCCAACAAAATCAAAAGCACCACTTTTTTTGAGCGAATCAACAACATTGTCGTGCTGCACTTGAGTTTCAGCCTCACAGCATAACACATTTTCTGCAACGCTCAAAGCAAACACCTTGAAATCCTGAAAAACACATGCAAAGCGCTCCCGAAGAGAGTCAATGCTGTATTCCCTGATATCTGTGCCATTATAAAGGATAACACCCTCCTGAGCATCATAAAAGCGTAGCAATAGCTTAACAAACGTAGTTTTACCTGCTCCGTTTTGACCAACAATTGCTGTTGTTTCGCCTTTGCTGAAACATACATTAAGATTTTTCAATGTGGCTTTTTCTTCACCGGGATATGTAAAGCTCACATTCCTAAACTCCAGCGTTCTCAGTTCATCTGCCTGTCTTTCACCACCGACAACCAATGACTCATACTCAAAAAAACCTTTAAGATTGCCAAAATAAAGTGATTCACGTTTAATTGTAGATACAGCATCACTTAAATCACTCACAACATCTTTGAGATTGCTCACCGCTGTCATAATAACGGAAAAATCGGAAAGCGCTAAATTCTTTTTTATCGCATACCTATAAGTTGCGTATCCATAAGCCGAAATAACCGGTAATGCCTGACCAAAGAAACCGCCGAGAGTTTCAAGCACCGCAATTTTTTTGCCGTACTTTTTAATTATTGCGCGGTTATTTTCAACGGCATTTTCAAACTGACTGTGAAGAACAGCAAAAACTCCCGACGTACGCATATCCTTGGCATAATCACGAAGATATACCGTTCTTTTTACATAAGCCTTGGCACGCTTATGAATTGTCATTTCTTTGTCTTTTTTTACCTGAATTTTGCTTTTAATTGCCTCAAGAACTACAATAGGCAAAACACAAAGCAGAATTGCAAGCAAGCGCACATCAATTGAAACAACATATCCGATGAGAAATACGCCCGTCAAAGCACCACCAACGAAAACTGCAACACAATATGCAAAGTTATCAAAATGGTTATCGGTTATAATCTCTGTGGCGCGCTTATACTTGTTAAAAAACTCAGGGTTATCGAAGCAACACATATCAACACTGACAGCTTTTTTGAATATTTTTGCGTTAAGATTCTTATAGAACACCTTGCTTTTTACGCTGGTAACATAATCAAAATAGTTATTGATAAACTTACTGAATATGCCGGCAAGCGTAAAAAAAACGGTTACAAGTAAAAGTTCTTTGAATGTGCCACGGTTTTCAAAAATTGCAAGTATTGTTTTTAAAAAATAGATTTCCTGAACAAAGCCCGTAAAAAACCAAAAACCGATAACAGCAAGAATACGCGACGTGAGTAACCCCGGCGCACACTCATTTATGATTTTCAGGGCAAAGAATACGTTTTTTAAAGTTTCAAAACGTTTTTTGTTTGTTTTCTTTTCTTTCAAAATTTACCTCCTTCCGTGTGTCAACTAAACCGCACCTTCAGTGAGAGGGCCTGAAAAAGCGATTGTTTACTCTTGCCACAACAAGTTTTACAGCACAAAAAACTCCGGAAAGACAAAACTTTCCGGAGTCAGTAAACCATAATAAAACTTGTCAGCAAGAAGCGGACACAATAACCGGATAGTTTTTTGTTGTTGCAAAGCAAATGTTCATCATTATGTCCAACTCCTTTCTGTAATAAATTTTTGTATTAACACGGAATACTTGTGGATGTTAACATAATTAACAAAAAATGTCAAGAAGATATAAAAAGAAAACTCTATTTTCAAACCGATACATTCATTACATAGAACGAAACAGGCAACGACTATACAGTTGACATTTAGGCTGCTCAATGGTATTCTTTCGTCAGTAAACAAAAAGGAGCACTGATATGAAAAAATTCGGCAGACAAGTGCTTTTCCTCGGCACAGACGAAACCAATATGCGAAACGGCGAAGGCTCGTTTATCAGGCTCAACAGCGGCAGAATAGTGTTCGGTTTCACCGAGTTTCTCGGCAACGATTGGGATGACGATGCCACGGCGCAGATATCCGCGGTTTATTCCGACGACGAGGGTGAAACATGGAGCAAACGCCGTGTTCTTTTTGCAAAACCCGACAACTCACTTAACATCATGAGTCTTTCTTTTCTGCGTATGAACAACGGTGATGTCGGCGCGTTTTACATTGTCAAAAACACCGACGGAACGGATAAAATCGTACTCCGCCGCTCTGCTGACGAGGGCGAAAGCTGGGGCGATGCCGTGAATTGCTTTGACTGCCTTGAAGTGCAGGACTACTACGTTATCAACAACGACCGCGTAATCAGGCTGAAAAGCGGCAGAATTATTTTTGCGGTTGCACGGCATACGGTGCTTTCGGGTGCTGAGGATTTCACACCGGGTGTTATCTGCTTTTTCTACTCCGATGATGACGGCAAAACGTGGCAGAAAACCGACACGGAGCTCCCCTGCCCACACAAAAACAACCCCGACGGATATGAGGAGCCGGGGTTATATGAGTTGCCCGACGGCAGACTGTGGTGTTACATCAGAACAAGCCTCGGCTTTCAGTATGAGTGCTTTTCGTCCGACGAGGGCATAACATGGACTCAACCCGAGCCGAACATGTTTTTCTCATCAGCCTGCTCCCCCATGCTCGTCAAGGATTGCGGCGAGCTTACCCTCGCGGTGTTCAATCCCGTACCCGAGCATCTTCTCAGAAAAGAAAGCGAGCCGTGGGGCAGAACCCCTTACGTGCTTGCCGTCAGTACGGACCGCGCCGCAAACTTTAAAAAAGAAAACGTTTTTTATCTTGAAGACAACCTGAATAACGGCTACTGCTACCCTGCGATAATTGAGTGTGAGGGCGGTTTACTTGTGGCATACTATCACAGCAACGGCACGGGTGTGTGCCTTAACTGCACGAAGATTGTGAAGATAAAGCAAGAAGAAATAACAGGCAAATAAACTGGGTTACGGCATGTTGTTTATATCCAAAGCGTAATAATCACGGTAAATCTCACCATTGTGCCCGACTAAGTTTTCTTCAATTGCACAAAAGCCTAAGGAAATCAAAGCCTCTATCCGTTCATTAGCTTGAGATATAGCCTTAGTTGCTATTTTATCACAGTTAAACAAGCCAAAAGCCTGCAAAAGAATCAAGGATAAAATATCTTTAATCTCAAAAAACTTTTCTCTATCACTTCTCAAATCCAATCTTAACAAACCGCAGTTCGTAAAATAATCGTTTGAATCTCTGTGAAACAGCTCGATTGTGCCCACAACTTCGTCCACCTGCTTATCAACTATTGACCATCGCACAAAGCCCGCCTTACATCACTTAAGGATATTATCATTCATAAATCCGAGCCTGCCTGCAATGACAGGCTCATTTCAATGTGTGTTAATCAATTCTGCCGACAAAACGGTAATAGATTTCAATATCCCTCGTTGTTTTTCCGTCGGTATCAATTCTTTTCTCGTGAACAACTATTTTTCTATCAGTTCATTAAGAAGCGGTGCAGTAAGCTCATTGATTTCTGAATATTTGCTGATTAAGTCAATCCACTTGCGCACATTTTTCTCTGTAGTCTTTGTAGCTGTCAGTTTTTCTTCGTATTGCGATATTTGTTC